>NZ_KB911581.1:725252-1450505 GCF_000383595.1 Streptomyces bottropensis ATCC 25435
CTGCCCCCCACGGCGATCGCAGGCGTCTCGCTCGTCTGCGCCCTCGGGCCCTGGGTGTTCTCCGGGCAGTCCGTGCTCCGGGTCACCGCAGCCGTCGCGGCGGCGACCGCGGCCGTGGGCGCGGCGGTCATGCGCCGTTGGGACGTCGAGGCGGGCAAACGCGTCGCCGACCTCACGCGCGCGCGGGCGAGCGACGAGTGGCGACACGAGGAGCGGGTCGCCGAGCTGGAGACCGACCTCGACGAGTCACGCGAGCTGCGCACCAAGCTGGAGCACAAACTCCGCGCCAAGCGCACCGAACTCGCGGGCCTGCGCAACGAACACGCCGCGCTGCTGCGCCGATACGCCACCGCCGAGACCGAGCGGGCCAGTGCGCTGGAGGGCCGGCGCCTGCTGGAGATCGAGACGACCGTGCCGGAGGAGGCACGGGAGTTGCCGGCGGCCGGGGCGGACGAGGACGCGGGCAAGGACGACGAGGTGAGCGCGGCGTCCCAGGCCTCACCGGTGCCGCCGCAGGGGGTTCCGGCGGCGGGCGTGCCCTGGGCCTCGTGGGAGACGGCCTCCAAGGCCGCGGCGAAGGCCGCGGAAGCGGTGGAGGCGGCGAAGTCGGCGAAGTCGGTGGCCGCACCGGAGGGCGGGGCTGTGGCTGCCCCGGCCGGGGTGGCTGCGGGTGGTTCGGCGGTGGACGGGGACGCGGACGCCGACGAGGAGGACGCCGGGGAGGACGCCGGGGACGAGTTCGGGGAAGACGTCGGGGAGGGCTTCGCGGAGGACGGGGAGGACTTCGCGGAGGACGGGCAGGGCTTCGCGGAGGGCGGGGAGAAGGAGGCGAACCCCGCGGTGTTCTCACCGTCCGGGTCCGGGCTCTTCCTGCGTGCCAACTCGGCGCTGGAGCGGATCATCACCCAGCGGGGCTCGGAGCAGGGCTCGGCGGGAGGCGATGGCGCGGCCGAGGCCGAGGCCGAGGCCGAGACGGGGATCGGGGTCGGCGGCGAAGCCGTGGCCGAGAGCGCGACCGTGCCCGAGGCCGACGGCGAGATCGTGGTTGCGCTCGTGCCCGAGGCCGAGACTGAGACCGCCTCCGCCACGACCATCAACCCCGTGCCCCTGCCTGAAGCCGAAGCCGAAGCCGAAGCCGAAACCGACGCCGGCGTTATCGACACCGGGGTCGAGCCCGACGCGGCTGCCGACGTGAAGGCCGAAGGCGCCGGTACCGAAGGCGAGAACACCGCCGAGCCGGCGTACGAGCCCGAGCCCGCAGCCGGCGCCGACGCGGAAGCCGCTTCCGCCGACGAACAGCCCGTCGAGCCCGTCGAGCCGGTCGCGGCCGAGGTGTCCGCGGAGCGCTCCGCCCCCGCCCGGTCCGCCGACGTGACCGCCAAGGGGCAGGAGCAGAAGGGCCCCAAGGGGCCTTCGCCCAAGGGTGATCCGGACGGACCTACCGATGGGGGGACTCGGCAGGGACGTTCCGCCGAGCCGGCGCAGGAGCCCGTCCCGGTGCTCACCGCCGAGGAGGACGACGCCGCGGGGAAGTCCGTGGCGGTCCGCGGACACGAGCGCGCGACCGCCGATCCCGCACCCGCGGTCTCCGCTCCGCCACGGTCGACGGGGGTGGGCGAGCTGACGCGGGTGGAGCCGTCGGGGCGTGCGCTGCCCGTGCTTCCGCCGACCGGTCACTTCACGGTGCCCACCGCCGTGGCCGTCGTGCCGGCCGCGCCGCAGCGGCGGGCGGCCGTCGAGGGCGGGTTCGACTTCTTCGGTACCGAGAAGGGCGCGGACGCCCTGGAGGCCGTGCAGAACGAGGACCTCGCCGACGTGGTCGGCCAGGAGGCCCTCGCGCTCCACAAGGCCGAGTCCGAGGCCCGGTTCAAGCAGGCCGACGAGGCGTCCCGCGGTGTCGGCCAGGTCATCGACCTCACGGCCCACGACGAGACGGAGCAGATCGACATCCAGGGCCTGCGCACAGCGGCGTCCTAGTCACCAGCCACCAGCCACCAGTCACCAGTCACCAGTCACCAGCCACCAGTCACCGGGCGCCCGACCTCGACGGTCGGGCGCCCCACGCGTCCCCCGCCCCCGCCCCGGCGTCATGCCATCCACCGGTCCGGCAGGGCCTCCCGCCTTCCTGTGCGGGATCGTTCCGCCTGGGCCCGCAGCAGCTCCGCCGCCTCGCCGGCGTCCCGCAGTCGCGCGGTGACGGTCTTGTTGGCGCCGGTGTCGACATGGACGTCGGCGAGCTTCTTGTACCGCTGCCAGGGCCCCTGTGACAGCCGTACGCTCTGCACCTTCGCGTGCGGTACGAGGTCGAGCCGGCGCCGCAGCAGTCCGTGCCGCGCGGCGAACACCGAGTCGTCGACGGCGATTCCGTACCCCCGCCACCAGAACGGCACGCACCACCGGGCGCGGGCGGGCGGGCGTACGAGCGCCGCCGTGTCCGGCACCGCCGCCCCGGGCAGCACGTGCGCGATCACGGCCTCGGCCACCTCACGCGGCGCGACCGGCACGAGGACGGAGTTCGAGGAACCGGCCACGTCCAGCTCGACCCGGACCCATCCGCGCCGCCGCCACAGCAGCGGCTCGACGATGCGTACGGTCTGCACCCGGCCGGGCGGGACCGTCTCGTGGGCCCGGTCGAGGAGTCCGTGGTCGATGCGGAGCCCGTCGGGGGAGTCGCCGACCGTCCAGTCGTACTCCCCGACGAACCGTCCCACGCTGCTCGCCCCGGCCGCACCGAGCAGGGGCAGCGCGGTCGCGAGGACGCTCCACACGCTCTCCGTGGCGAACCACAGCACGGACGGCACGACGACCGCGGCCACCAGGGATCCCCAGGTGGCGCCGGTCAGCACGAGGGACATGGCCAGCACGCCCGCCGGGACCTTGAGCAGCTGCCGTACGGGAGCCTCGCCGACCTCCTGCGCGGTCTCCGGCGCGAAACCGGCGGCGCGGGCGAGGAGTTCGGCCCGCAGCGCGCCGGCGTGCGCCTCGCCGAGGTAGGCCAGCTCGTCCTTCTTGTCGGCGCCGACGACGTCGAGTTTGAGTTTGGCTACGCCCGCGATCCGGGCCAGCAGCGGGCGGGTGACATCGATGGCCTGAATGCGTTCGAGACGGATGTGGGCCGTGCGGCGGAACAACAGGCCGGTACGGATGCGCAGTTCGCTGTCGGTCACCGCGAAGTGGGTGAACCACCAGGTCAGGAAGCCGTACAGGGCGGCGGCCGGGAGGAACACGGCGAGCGCGATCAGCAGGGTCGAGGTGTCGAGCCGCATCAGGTTCCGCTGCGCCCCGTCCGGATCGTGCACCGCCCAGCCGATCAGCACCGCGACCGGCGCCCAGGCCCGGCGCAGCGGCGTCACCGGATGCAGCCGCTGCTCGACGACCACCGCCCCACCCACGTCGCCGCCACCGCTCACCACCACGGCCGCACCGATGCCTTGGGCCCTCACGCCCGCCACCTCACCGGGCTCGCCCTGGTCCCCGGCGGTGCCGTCCCCGGCGGTGCCGTCGCCGGCGTCCCCGGCCGGTGGTGTCGCGCGCCGGTCAGCGGCCTGTGCCGTCGCCGCCACGCCCGCCCCGGCGATGTCGGCGCTTGCCTTCGGGGCCTCACCAGTGGCCTCGGCCTGCGCCTCCTCCGCCCTGCCCGTCCCGGCGTCGGCCCGCGCGGCCCCGCCCGGCCCGTCCTGGGTTCCCGCGGCCTCGCCCGGTCCGTCCGTGCCTGCGATCCGTCGCGTCCCGCCGCGTCGTTCGGCGGCCTCGGTCCGCGCCCGGGCCGTCGCCCCCGGCCCGAAGCCACCGGTGCCTTCGGCTCTCGCCCCCGGCACCTCGCCGGCATCCTCCGCCCGCGCCACCCCGCCCCGCCCGTCCGCGCCGCCGGTCCCGGCCGCCCCGCCGCGCTCGTCAGTGGCCTTCGCCGTGTCCACCCGCCGTTCCGTCCGTGCCGTGTCGTCCGCGTCCTGGGCCGGCACCGTCACAGCCCTGCCGATCGGGCCTCGCCCAGTTGGGTGAGGTGGTCGCGCAGGCGTTCGGCCTCGGCCGGGTCGAGGCCCGGGATGCGGGCGTCGGAGGCCGCCGCGGCCGTGTGGAGCTGGACGCTCGCCAGGCCGAAGTGCCGCTCCACGGGCCCGGAGGTCACCTCGACCAGCTGCATGCGCCCGTACGGCACCACGGTCTCCTCACGCCAGAGCACGCCCCGGCTGATCAGCAGGTCGTCGGCCCGTTCGGCGTACCGCCAGGACCGCCAGTTGCGGCCCAGCACCGGCCAGCCCCACAGCAGCACGCCCAGCGGCAGCAGCGCGAACGCCGCCCAGGGCGGGCCCGCGAGCCAGCCCGGCAACACGGCCGTGGCGATCGTGAGCGGTACCAGCCACACCACCAGCAACAGCCGTCTCATCCGCAACAGTCGGCGCGGCAGTGCCGTCCAGACCGGTTCGGCCTCCGCGCGCCCGGCGCCGTCTTCGAAGGTCCCCACGCTCCCCGTCTCCATTCCGCCAGCGTACGTACGACAGACTGTGTCCATGACTCCCCCGACGGAGACCCGAGAGACGACGGTCGGTATCGGCGGTGCCGCCGAGAGCACGGACATGGTGCTCAACATCGGCCCGCAGCACCCGTCCACCCACGGAGTGCTGCGGCTGCGGCTCGTCCTCGACGGCGAGCGGATCCAGCACGCCGAGCCGGTCATCGGCTACATGCACCGGGGCGCGGAGAAGCTGTTCGAGGCGCGCGACTACCGCCAGATCATCATGCTCGCCAACCGCCACGACTGGCTCTCCGCCTTCTCCAACGAACTCGGCGTCGTCCTCGGCGTCGAACGCATGCTCGGCATGGAGGTGCCCGAGCGCGCGGTCTGGATGCGCACGCTCCTCGCCGAGCTGAACCGGGTCCTGAACCACCTGATGTTCCTCGGGTCCTACCCGCTGGAGCTGGGCGGCATCACCCCGGTCTTCTACGCGTTCCGGGAGCGCGAGGAGCTCCAGAACGTGATGGAGGAGATCTCCGGCGGGCGCATGCACTACATGTTCAACCGCGTCGGAGGCCTCAAGGAGGACCTGCCGGCGGGCTGGACCGCCCGCGCGCGCACGGCGGTCGCGGACGTCCGCTCCCGGATGGGCGTCTTCGACGACCTGGTCCTCGGCAACGAGATCTTCCGGGGCCGTACCCGCGACGTGGGCGTCCTGTCCCCGGAGGCCGTGCACGCGTACGGCGTCAGCGGCCCGATCGCCCGTGCCTCCGGTGTCGACCTCGACCTGCGGCGCGACGAGCCCTACCTGGCGTACGGCGAACTCCAGGACGTCCTGAAGGTCGTCACCCGGGAGGAGGGCGACTGTCTCGCCCGCTTCGAGTGCCTCCTGGAGCAGACCCACAACGCCCTCGCCCTCGCCGACGCCTGCCTCGACCGGCTCGCCGAACTGCCGCCGGGCCCGATCAACCAGCGCCTGCCGAAGGTCCTCAAGGCCCCCGAGGGCCACACCTACGCGTGGACCGAGAACCCCCTCGGCATCAACGGCTACTACCTCGTCAGCAGGGGCGAGAAGACCCCGTACCGCCTCAAGCTGCGCTCCGCCTCGTACAACAACATCCAGGCGCTCACCGAACTGCTGCCGGGCACCCTGGTGGCCGACATGGTGGCCATCCTGGGGTCGCTGTTCTTCGTGGTCGGGGACATCGACAAGTAGGACGGACCGGCAGGCGGGCGGGCAGGCGGGCAGGCAGGCGGGTCAGCCGGACTGGTCGCGACGGAAAGGGTCCGGAATTCCCACCGGCTGCACCAGCCAGCCGAAGTCGCCCAGTCCGCCGTGAGCGGTCAGCTCGGCGGCCTCACCCGCGCCCGCGAGGGCCCGTACGTACGCGGCCGGATCGGTGGTCGCGAGGGAGAGCGGCGGGCGCCCGGCGGTGACCCCGAGGCCGCCCAGGGCCTCCCGTTGGGTGAGCAGGCGGGCCCCCGGCAGCGCGCACGCGTCCAGCGCCACGTGCGCGGTGAGGTCGCACGACCCGTCCGGGACCGGCGCGGTCTCCCGCCCCTCCCGGAACCCCGTGAACGTCCCGAAGGGCGGCCGGGAGCCGGCGAGGTGCGCGTAGTCGACGGCGACGGCCAGCCCCCGCCCGACACCCGCCACGGCGGCGGCCCACGCCCGGTCCCTCGGCAGCCCGACCTCCGCCCGCAGCCCCTCCTCCGGCTCCAGCGGCCACCACCGCTCCAGCCACCGCGCCGCCTCCCCGCCCACGGGCTCCCCGAGCAGCTCGCTCCCGTCCTCCCGTACGAGCACCAGCCGGGCCGTTCCGGCCGCGTCCACCTCGACCACGTCCACGGGAACGTTGTCCAGCCACTCGTTGGCGAACAGCAGCCCGGCGATCCCCGCCGGCGGCTGCGCGAGCCACTCGATGCGGTGATCGAGACCGCGCGGCCGCCCGGCCAGTTCCACGGCGTACGCGCGCGTGCGGGACGCCACCTCGGCGGGCAGCGCGGCCAGCACCCCGCCCACCAGCTCCCCCCGCCCCGCCCCCATGTCCACGAACCCCAGCTCGCCGGGGCGCCCCAGCGCCTCGTCCACCCGGCACAGCAGCCGCGCCACGGCGGCGGCGTAGAGCGGGGAGGCGTGCACGGAGGTCCGGAAGTGCCCGGCGGGCCCTTCCGGACGCCGGTAGAAGCCGCTGGGGCCGTACAGGGCCTCCTCGGCCGCGGCGCGCCAGCCGCGCCAGGGCCCCGCCCCTTCCGGGGCGCGGGGCCGAGACGTGTCCGGTCGCGCGGGACGATCGCTCATCACGTCAGGCTAAGCGGAACGGGTAACACGGCCTCCACCTTGGGGAGTACGTGCCCCGGTCACGGATCGGTCCTCCGGTTGACCCTTGCACACCGCCCCCTTCCCTACGCTGGGTTACGTGCAGCGCCTCTATGACTTCCTCCGCCGGCACCCGACATGGGTCGACACCTTCTGGGCCGTCGTCCTGCTCGGGATGAGCCTGGTGAGCGGACCGATCGATCCGGTCTACGCGAACGACGCGAACGGGCCCGCGTTCGCGGTGATCACGTGCGCGCTCTGCCTCTCGATCGCCCTGCGACGCCGCATGCCCGAGAAGATGCTCGTGCTGGCCGCCGCGGCGGGCATCGCACAGCTGATCGTCGGGGTGCCCAGAATCCCGGCCGACTTCGCGATGCTCGTGGTCATCTACACGGTCGCGGCGGACGGCGCCCGCTGGGCCTCCTGGTTCGCCCTGGGCGGGGGCCTCTGCGCGGCGTCCCTGGCGCAGCTGCGCTGGACCGAGCAGCAGACGAGCACGCTGGGGAACGCGGTGCTCGCGGTGGTCCTGACCGTGCCGTTCGCCCTGGCCTGGGTGCTCGGCGACTCCCTGCGCACCCGTCGCGCGTACTTCGCGCAGCTGGAGGAGCGCGCCGCCCGGCTGGAGAAGGAACGCGAGGCCCAGGCCAAGGTCGCGGTCGCCGCCGAGCGCGCCCGGATCGCCCGCGAACTGCACGACGTCGTCGCGCACAACGTCTCCGTCATGGTCGTGCAGGCCGACGGCGCCGCGTACGTCCTCGACGCGGCCCCCGACCAGGCGAAGAAGGCCCTGGAGACCATCTCCTCCACCGGCCGCCAGGCCCTCGCCGAGATGCGCCGACTGCTCGGCGTGCTGCGCACCGGCGAGCACAAGGAGGTCGGCGAGTACGTCCCGCAGCCCGACGTCGAGCAGATCGACGACCTGGTCGAGCAGTGCAGGGTGGCCGGGCTGCCCGTCGACTTCAAGATCGAGGGCACCCCGCGCCCGCTGCCCAGCGGGGTGGAGCTGACGGCGTACCGCATCGTCCAGGAGGCTCTCACCAACACCCGCAAGCACGGTGGCCCGAACACCGGCGCGAGTGTCCGGCTGGTCTACTTCGACGACGGCCTCGGGCTGCTCGTCGAGGACGACGGCAAGGGAGCGCCCCACGAGCTGTACGAGGAGGGGGGCGCCGACGGACAGGGGCACGGCCTCATCGGGATGCGTGAGCGCGTCGGTATGGTCGGCGGCACGCTGGACGCGGGCCCCCGCCCCGGCGGCGGCTTCCGGATCAGCGCCCTGCTGCCCCTGAAGCCCGCACACTGACCCGGCCGTGCCACCCGCCGACACCGGTGACCCGCACGCCCGCCGACGCACACCCGCTCCTTCAGACCCCCTGTAGAGACAGACCCCTTGTAGAGACACGGAAGAGGACCCGATGGCGATCCGCGTGATGCTCGTCGACGACCAGGTGCTGCTGCGCACCGGTTTCCGGATGGTGCTGGCGGCCCAGCCGGACATGGAGGTCGTGGCGGAGGCGGGCGACGGCGTCGAGGCCCTGCAGGTCGTCCGGGCGACCGAGGTGGACGTCGTCCTGATGGACGTCCGTATGCCGAAGCTGGACGGCGTCGAGGCCACCCACCGCATCTGCGCCGAGCCGAACCCGCCGAAGGTGCTCATCCTGACCACCTTCGACCTCGACGAGTACGCCTTCTCCGGGCTGAAGGCGGGTGCCTCCGGCTTCATGCTCAAGGACGTGCCGCCCGGCGAGCTGCTCGCCGCGATCCGTGCCGTGCACAGCGGCGACGCGGTCGTCGCGCCCTCCACCACGCGGCGCCTGCTCGACCGGTTCGCCCCGATGCTGCCGAGCACCGGCTCGGAACCCCGGCACAAGGAGCTGGAGCGGCTCACCGAGCGGGAACGCGAGGTCATGATCCTCGTCGCCCAGGGCCTGTCCAACGGCGAGATCGCCGCCCGCCTCGTCCTGTCCGAGGCCACGGTCAAGACCCATGTCGGCCGCATCCTCACCAAGCTCGGCCTCCGCGACCGCGTCCAGGTGGTCGTCCTGGCCTACGAGACGGGGCTGGTGCGAGCGGGCGGCCAGGGCTGACCGGCGCCGGGGCACGCGCGCGCCGCTGTCGGTCAACGGCCCGCTCGGAGGCGGGAAGACCCAGACCGCGTACGAGATCCGGCGACGGCTGCCGGGCAACCGGTATGTCGCCGGGAAGGGCGCCCCGCTGCGCGGGGAGAGTCGGGCGGTCGGGCGGCTCGACCACTGCCTGGAGCGGCTGGGGGAACCGGAGTTCGCCGAGCACCTGTGGACCGACGGCACGACCGTCCCGGAGGGCGCCGACCGCATCGCCGCCTCGGCCGGCCTCCGGCTCACACCGAACCACGACAGCGCCCTGCGGCCCCGGCTGCGACAGGCGGCGGTCGGCGCACGGCACATCCGGTTCGACCGACGGTCCCGGTACCGACGGTTTCCGGTAACGCCGGGCTACTCGCCCGCGACCTTCCCCACCAGCGCCACGAAGTCCGCCACGGCCCTGCTCACGTCCGCCGCCGTCCACTCCAGGGCGGCCGCGCGCACCTCGATCTCGGTGACCGCCAGCCCCGGCCCGCCCTGGTCCCATGGCCGGGCGAAGAGCAGCGCGCCCGTCTGCTCGCCCTGCCGGACGGCGGCCTCCGCGACGACGTCGACCTCGTACGGCAGCCAGACCTGGAACTCGTTGGTGTGGGGCTCCTCGGGGTGCACCCGGGCCCAGGGCACGCCCGCCGCCGCGAACCCCTCTCGCAGCGCGGCGGCGACCACGCGCGCGTGACGGACGTACTCCGGCAGCCGGGGCAGCTCGCGCTCCAGACCGACGAGGGCCGACAGCGCGGTGGGGAACTGCTGGAAGACCTGGCCGCCGTACCGGTGCCGCCAGGCCTTCGCCTCGTCGACCAGGGTCCGGGGGCCGGCGATCGCGGCACCGCCGTAGGCGCCGAGGGACTTGTAGTACGACACGTAGACGCTGTCGGCGAGGGCCGCGATCTCGGCCACCGGGCGGCCGAAGTGGGTCGCCGACTCCCACAGGCGCGCCCCGTCGAAGTGGACCACCGCGTCCCGTTCGCGGGCGGCCTCGGTGACCTCCTCCAGCTCCTCCCAGGAGGGGAGCACGAAACCGGCCTCCCTGAGCGGGAGTTCGAGCATCAGCGCCCCGAAGGGCTCGTCGAGACCGCGTACGTCGTCGGCGGTCGGCAGCCGCGACTCGCTCGTCAGCCGCACCGGGCGCAACCCGCTGAGCTGGCTGAACGCATGCCGCTCGTACATCTCGGGGTGGGCGAGGCCGTGCAGGGCGACGGCCGGGTTCCCGGTGCGGGCCGCCCAGCAGCGCAGCGCCACCTGCTGGGCCATCGTGCCGGTCGGGAAGAACGCGGCGGCCTCCGTGCCGAGCAGCGCGGCGGTCCGCCTCTCCAGGGCCTCGACGACCCCGTTGCCGTACATGTCGGCCGTCTCGTCCAGGTCGTACACGTCGCCGGCCGCGTCCAGCAGCGCGAGCCGCTCCCGAAGCGTCGCCAGCGCGCTCGGGCGCGCCAGCACCCGCCCGGCCGCCCGGTGGGCCACCTGCCGCCGCCGGTACCGCCGCGCGGCCGGGGACTCCTCGGCGGCCGCCTCCTGCCCTGTGGTGTCCGCCGTGTCGCTCATCCCGGGATCATCCCCCGGGCCCGGCCCCGACGGCACCGGTTTTTCACGCCGCTTCCCGCGCATCCGGACCCTCGGACACGACCTGCGGAAACGTCCGGCGGCCACCCACAGCCTGTGGACGACCGAACGCCTCTCGAACCAATCGCGTTAACATGACGAGAAATCGTCCGGTACCCGGAGCGGACTGGAACGGGAAGGCCACCACCGCGTGAGTACATTCGAGCAACCAGAGCCGAGGAACCGCCCCGCGCGGCTCGCCGTCGGGGTGGTCGGCGCCGGCCGCGTCGGTCCCGCGCTGGCGGCGTCGCTCCAGCTGGCGGGTCACCGCCCGGTGGCCGTCTCCGGCGTCTCCGAAGCCTCCCGCCGCCGCGCCGCCGAACTGCTGCCCGACGTCCCGCTGATGCCCCCCGCCGACGTGCTGCGCCACGCGGACCTGGTCCTGCTGACCGTCCCCGACGACGCCCTGCCGGGGCTGGTCGAGGGCCTCGCCGAGACCGGTTCCGTACGCCCGGGGCAGCTCCTCGTGCACACCTCCGGCCGGTACGGCGCGAAGGTCCTGGACCCCGCTCTCAGGGCCGGCGCGCTGCCGCTGGCGCTGCACCCCGCGATGACGTTCACGGGGACCGCGGTGGACGTGCAGCGGCTCGCGGGGTGCTCCTTCGGGGTCACGGCCCCGCACGAGCTGCGGATGGCCGCCGAGGCGCTGGTGATCGAGATGGGCGGCGAGCCCGAGTGGATCGCCGAGGAGAGTCGCCCGCTCTACCACGCGGCCCTCGCCCTGGGCGCCAACCACCTGGTCACCCTGGTCGCCCAGTCCATGGAGCTGTTGCGCACGGCCGGTGTCACCGCCCCCGACCGCATGCTCGGCCCCCTGCTCGGCGCCGCCCTGGACAACGCGCTCAGGTCGGGCGACGCGGCGCTCACCGGCCCCGTCGCGCGCGGGGACGCCGGCACGGTCGCCGCGCACGTCGCCGAGCTGCGCGCGCACGCACCGGCCACCGTCGCCGGGTATCTGGCGATGGCCCGCGCGACCGCCGACCGCGCCCTCGCCCACGGCCTGCTCAAGCCGGAACTGGCCGAGGACCTCCTCGGCGTGCTCGCGGGCACGACGGAAGGCACCGCAGGTGCGGGCGGCACCGACGGGACCGACGGGACCGAAGGGGACACCCGATGACCACCACCGTGCTGCGCACCGCCGACGAACTGCACGCACGCGCGGGTGCGGGACGCCGGGCCGTCGTGATGACCATGGGCGCCCTGCACGAGGGCCACGCCACCCTGATCCGCACCGCGCGGGAGATCGCGGGCGGCACGGGCGAGGTCGTGGTGACGGTCTTCGTCAACCCCCTCCAGTTCGGCGCCGGCGAGGACCTCGACCGCTATCCGCGCACCCTGGACGCCGACGTCGAGCTCGCCGAGGCCGCGGGCGCCGACGTGGTGTTCGCCCCGGCCGTGGACGAGGTCTACCCGGGCGGCGAACCCCAGGTCCGGATCACCGCGGGTCCCATGGGGGAGCGCCTGGAGGGCGCCGCCCGCCCCGGCCACTTCGACGGCATGCTCACCGTCGTCGCCAAGCTGCTGCACCTCACCCGCCCCGACGTGGCGCTCTACGGCCAGAAGGACGCCCAGCAGCTCGCCCTGATCCGCCGCATGGTCCGCGACCTGAACTTCCGGATGGACATCGTGGGCGTGCCGACCGTCCGGGAGGACGACGGCCTGGCCCTGTCCAGCCGCAACCGGTATCTGTCCACCGAGGAGCGCCGCACCGCCCTCGCCCTCTCCCAGGCGCTGTTCGCGGGCCGTGACCGGCACGCCGCGCAGGAGGCGCTGCGCGCGCGGGCCCGCGAGGTGCCCGCCACGCGCGCGCGTGCCGAGGCCCTGAGCGCGATCGGCGAGTCCCGCGCGGCCGCCGACGCGCACGCCATGGCCAAGTCCGCCCCCGGCGGCCCGGCCGCCGTCCGCGCCGCCGCCCGCCTGGTCCTCGACGAGGCCCTGCGCATGAAGCCGCCGCTCGCCCTGGACTACCTGGCCCTGGTCGACCCGTCCGACTTCACCGACATCCCCGACGACTTCACCGGCGAGGCCGTCCTCGCCGTCGCGGCCCGGGTGGGGACGACACGGCTGATCGACAACATCCCCCTGACCTTCGGAGCCGCCTCGTGACCAGCACAGGCATACGACTGCACGCGCCGGCCCCGGGCTGGTCCGTCGACGCCGACGTCGTGGTCGTCGGCTCGGGCGTCGCCGGCCTCACCGCCGCGCTGCGCTGCGAGGCCGCCGGCCTCAGCACGGTCGTCGTCACCAAGGCCCGCCTCGACGACGGCTCCACCCGCTGGGCCCAGGGCGGCATCGCCGCCGCTCTCGGCGAGGGCGACACCCCCGAGCAGCACCAGGACGACACCCTGGTGGCCGGCGCGGGCCTGTGCGACGAGGAGGCGGTACGGCTCCTCGTCACCGAGGGCCCCGACGCCGTACGCCGCCTGATCGCGACCGGCGCCCACTTCGACGAGTCGGAGGAGGGCGGCCTGGAGCTGACCCGCGAGGGCGGCCACCACCGCCGCCGCATCGCCCACGCGGGCGGCGACGCGACCGGCGCCGAGATCTCCCGGGCACTCGTCGAGGCGGTCCGCGCGCGGGGACTGCGCACGGTGGAGAACGCGCTCGTCCTGGACCTCCTGCTGGACGCCGACGGCCGCACCGCCGGTGTCACCCTGCACGTCATGGGCGAGGGCCAGCACGACGGCGTGGGAGCCGTCCACGCCCCGGCGGTCGTCCTCGCGACGGGCGGCATGGGCCAGGTCTTCTCGGCGACGACCAACCCGTCGGTGTCCACCGGCGACGGCGTCGCGCTCGCGCTCCGGGCCGGCGCCGAGGTCTCCGACCTCGAATTCGTCCAGTTCCACCCGACCGTGCTGTTCCTGGGCGCCGACGCGGAGGGCCAGCAGCCCCTCGTCTCCGAGGCCGTACGCGGCGAGGGCGCCCACCTGGTCGACGCCGGCGGTGTCCGCTTCATGCTCGGGCAGCACGAGCTGGCCGAACTGGCGCCCCGCGACATCGTCGCCAAGGGCATCATGCGCCGCATGCAGGAACAGGGCGCCGAGCACATGTACCTCGACGCCCGGCACTTCGGCGCCCACATGTGGGAGCACCGCTTCCCGACGATCCTCGCCGCCTGCCGCGCCCACGGCCTCGACCCCGTCACCGAACCCATCCCGGTCGCCCCGGCCGCCCACTACGCCTCCGGCGGGGTGCGCACCGACTCCCACGGCCGCACCACCGTCCCCGGCCTCTACGCCTGCGGCGAGGTCGCCTGCACCGGCGTCCACGGCGCCAACCGGCTGGCCTCGAACTCCCTCCTGGAGGGCCTGGTCTACGCCGAGCGCATCGTCGCCGACATCGCCGCCGCCCACGCGGGCGACGACCTCCACGCGCGCGTGCCCCAGCCCGTCCCGTACGCCGAGAAGCCCGCGCACCCGCTGCTCGAACCGGAGATCCGCTTCGCGATCCAGCGGACCATGACCGAGGGCGCCGGCGTCCTGCGCTCCGCGACCTCCCTCGCGACCGCCGCGGCGGCCCTGGACCGGCTGCACGCGCAGGCCCGCGACACCCTCGCCGAGAACGGCAAGACGGCCGAGCCCGGCGTCGACACCTGGGAGACCACCAACCTCCTGTGCGTGGCCCGCGTCCTGGTCGCCGCCGCCCGGCTGCGTGAGGAGACGCGCGGCTGCCACTGGCGCGAGGACCGCGCCGACCGCGACGACGCCGCCTGGCGCCGCCACATCGTCGTACGGCTGAATCCGGACCGGACCCTCGCCGTACACACCACCGATACCGCAGACTTCCCCCCGACCCGGCCGCATCACCAGGAGCAGTGACAGACGTGAGCACCCCCGAACTTCCCCTCGCCTCCGGCGGCGGCTGCGGCGACGGCTGCGCCTGTGGCGCAGCCGACGGGCCGGCCGAAGAGGAGTACCTGGAGTGCGGGCTCGACCCCGCGCTCGCCCAGCTCCTGGCCGACGCCGGGCTCGATCCCGTGGAGGTCGAGGACATCGCCAACGTCGCGATCCAGGAGGACCTCGACCACGGTGTGGACGTCACCACGGTCGCGACCATCCCCGAGGACGCCCGCGCCACCGCCGACTTCACCGCCCGCGAGGGCGGCGTCGTGGCGGGCCTCAGGATCGCCGAGGCGGTTCTCTCGGTCGCCTGCACGGACGAGTTCGAGGTCGAGCGGCACGTCGACGACGGCGACCGCGTCGAGGCCGGCCAGAAGCTCCTCAGCGTCACCGGCGCCACCCGCGACCTCCTCACCGCCGAGCGCAGCGCCCTGAACCTGCTGTGCCGCCTCTCCGGCATCGCCACCGCCACGCGCGCGTGGGCGGACACCCTGGAGGGCACGAAGGCGAAGGTGCGCGACACCCGTAAGACGACGCCGGGTCTGCGCTCCCTGGAGAAGTTCGCGGTCCGCTGCGGCGGCGGGGTCAACCACCGCATGTCCCTCTCGGACGCGGCCCTCGTCAAGGACAACCACGTGGTCGCCGCCGGTGGTGTCGCCCAGGCCTTCGAGGCCGTGCGCGCGATGTTCCCCGAGGTGCCCATCGAGGTCGAGGTGGACACCCTCCACCAGTTGCGCGAGGTCATCGACGCGGGCGCCGACCTGATCCTCCTCGACAACTTCACGCCGATCGAGTGCGAGGAGGCCGTGGCGCTCGTCGACGGCCGCGCCCTCCTGGAGGCGTCGGGCCGCCTGACCCTCACCAACGCGAAGGCGTACGCGGACACCGGCGTCGACTTCCTGGCCGTCGGGGCCCTGACGCACTCGTCCCCGATCCTGGACATCGGCCTCGACCTGCGCGCGGCCGAGTAGAGCGGGGACGGCCATGCTGCTGACGATCGACGTGGGCAACACCCACACCGTCCTCGGTCTGTTCGACGGCGAGGACATCGTCGAACACTGGCGCATCTCCACCGACGCGCGCCGCACCGCCGACGAACTGGCGGTCCTCCTCCAGGGCCTCATGGGCATGCACCCGCTCCTCGGCGAGGAACTGGGCGACGGCATCGACGGCATCGCCATCTGCGCCACCGTCCCGTCCGTCCTGCACGAGCTGCGCGAGGTGACCCGCCGCTACTACGGCGACGTCCCCGCGGTCCTCGTCGAGCCGGGGGTCAAGACGGGCGTCCCGATCCTCACGGACAACCCCAAGGAGGTCGGCGCCGACCGCATCATCAACGCCGTCGCCGCCGTCGAGCTGTACGGCGGCCCGGCCGTCGTCGTCGACTTCGGTACGGCGACGACGTTCGACGCGGTCAGCGCGCGCGGGGAGTACGTGGGCGGCGTCATCGCCCCCGGCATCGAGATCTCCGTCGAGGCGCTCGGCGTCAAGGGCGCCCAGCTCCGCAAGATCGAGGTGGCCCGGCCGCGCAGTGTGATCGGCAAGAACACGGTCGAGGCGATGCAGTCCGGGATCGTCTACGGGTTCGCCGGGCAGGTCGACGGGGTGGTGGGCCGGATGGTCCGTGAGCTGGCCGACGATCCCGAGGACGTGACGGTCATCGCGACGGGTGGGCTCGCGCCGATGGTGCTCGGCGAGTCGTCCGTGATCGACGAACACGAGCCGTGGCTGACGCTGATCGGGTTGCGGCTGGTCTACGAGCGGAACGTGTCGCGTCTCTGAGGGGCGCGGTGGGGGGTGAGGGCGGGGCGCGTCGGCGGGTGCGGGTGAGTGGGAACTGCGCGAGACGCCCCACCGGACCCGCACCCGCCGACGCACCCACACCCCACACACCCCACACCCCCACCCCTCACCACGCCCCCGGTCCACCCAGGCGGGTGGTCCCCCGCGCCACACGCCCCCATCAACCCTCTTTTGTCTGATTAGCGCGTATCGTCGCCGCATGCCCACGCCCCACGGAACCCGCGGCGGCATGGCGTTCGGCGCCGAGGAGCTTCGCGTGCTCCGCCGTGCCCTCGCCCTCGCCCTCAACCCCACCCCCGCCTCGGCGCAGGAGGTGCAGGACTGCCTCCGGCTCGCCGAGTCCGTCGACGAGGCGACCCGTGAGGAAGCCCGTCTGAGGGCCTTCCTGCTGGCCGACCTCGCCCGCTACCGGGCCGCCCTCCCCGGCACCGTCACGGGCTACGCGGCCCTCCTCGCGCAGGCCCTGGACGCCGGGTACCACCCCCGCCCGGACGATCTCGCCGCCCTGCGCGCGCTGCGCGGCAACCCCACCGCCGCGTCCCTCCTGGAGCGTTGCCGCCCGATGATCGTCCCCGCCTCCCGCTCCGGCTCCGGCCGCTCCCGGCTCCGGCTCACCGCCCTCCCCGGCGGCCTGCCGGCATCCGCCACGCGCGCGTACGCCGCCGCCGGGGACCCCGCC
This sequence comes from Streptomyces bottropensis ATCC 25435, assembly GCF_000383595.1. Lineage (NCBI taxonomy): Bacteria > Bacillati > Actinomycetota > Actinomycetes > Kitasatosporales > Streptomycetaceae > Streptomyces > Streptomyces bottropensis. The sequence continues at coordinate 742,072 of NZ_KB911581.1, forward strand.
GAGCCCAAGCCCGCCCGGCCGTCCCGTCCCGCCCGGCCCGCCGAGAAGCCGGGCCCCGTGCCCCGCCCGGACGCCCCGAGCCCGGCCCGCCGCCCCGTCCCCACCCCCGGCGAGGTCTTCCCGCCCAAGCGCAGACCGGCCGCCCCGCCCGCGAACCCGCCCCAACAGCTGGCCGCCGTCTGACGCTGGCTACCCTGGACCCATGGACTACGTCTCCGCGCTGCTGCCCCCCTTCGTGATGGCCGTGCTGTTCATCGCCGTCATCAGGGTGATCGTGAAGACCCAGGGCGGGCCCAACAAGGCCAAGGAGGACGCGGTGGTCGACGCGGCCCTCGCCCGCGCGGAGAACGCCCGCCAGGCCGGCGACGGCCCGAAGGGCACCAGCGCCTGACGCGACACCTCCCTCGGCGTACGACTCGTGTGTTTTTCGAGTCGTACGCCCTTTTTGTTCTGTCTGTCGGGGTCTCTTCGGATATTGTGCGGAACTGTGCCTCGCCCCTTGGGAGAACTCGAAGACGCGGTCATGACGCGGGTGTGGAAGTGGAACCGCCCGGTGACCGTTCGGGAAGTCCTGGAAGACCTCCAGAAGGAACGGTCCATCGCGTACACCACGGTGATGACCGTTCTGGACAATCTCCATCAGAAGGGCTGGGTGCGCCGGGAGGCGGAAGGCCGGGCCTATCGATATGAGGCGGTCTCCACACGCGCTGCCTACGCGGCCGCACTGATGAACGAGGCCTGGTCGCAGAGCGACAACCCGGCGGCGGCCCTCGTCGCCTTCTTCGGGATGATGAGCGAGGAACAGCGGCAGGCGCTCACCGACGCCGTACGCATCGTGCAGGGCCCCGACGCCGTCAAACCCGAACCGGCCGACACCGCCGCCCCGGTCGTCGAAACCCCTGTTGAAACCGCCGGCGAATCCGCCGAATCGTCCGGTGAAACACAGGGGACCCCCGGCGAATCCCCGGATCTCCCCGGGCGATAGCGTCCGCTCATGCCAGCATCGCGTCCCGAAGTCACCTCAAAAGCCATCACCGTCCGGCGGGCTCGGACCAGCGATGTCCCGCACGTGCGCCGCCTGCTCGACGCGTACGTCCAGTCCAGCATCCTGCTGGACAAAGCGACGGTCACGCTTTACGAGGACCTTCAGGAGTTCTGGGTCGCGGAACGGGACGACAACGCCGAGGTCGTCGGCTGCGGCGCGCTGCACGTGATGTGGGAAGACCTCGCGGAAGTCCGCACTCTCGCCGTGCACCCGGAAGCCAAGGGTCTCGGCGTCGGCCACCAGTTGCTGGAGAAGTTGCTCCACACCGCTCGCTGGCTGGGTGTTCGCCGGGTTTTCTGTCTGACCTTCGAAGTCGAGTTCTTCGCGAAGCACGGCTTCGTGGAGATCGGCGAGACTCCGGTGGACACCGATGTCTACGCCGAGCTGCTGCGTTCCTATGACGAGGGCGTCGCGGAGTTCCTCGGTCTCGAACGGGTGAAACCGAACACCTTGGGCAACAGCCGGATGCTTCTGCATCTGTGATCGTCGGCCGATCCGCAAGGAAGGCCGGGCTTCATCGGGGAACCTCGACTCCTATTCAACAGGGGTTCGCCTTGCCCGGGTGCCCTATGTCCGAAACGCGCATGTTTCCGGTCTTCCCAGGGCTGCCCGCCCTCTCCGCGGTCTCTCCCCGGTCTCTCCCAGGGGTTTGTGTTTTTCCTGGAAAAGCGGTTTGCTTTCCGACGTACTGCAGTACTGCATATAACAGGGGACGCGAAACAGCGGCGCACGCCGCAGGCCCTCGACCCTGAAGTTACCGATGAAAGGAAATCCGGTGGCACAGAAGGTTCAGGTCCTTCTTGTCGATGACCTCGACGGCGGCGAGGCGGACGAGACCGTGACGTTCGCGCTGGACGGCAAGACCTACGAGATCGACCTCACGACCGCCAACGCGGACAAGCTGCGCGGCCTTCTCGACCCCTACGTCAAGGGTGGTCGGCGTACCGGGGGCCGTGCTGCGGGCGGGCGCGGCAAGACCCGTGCGGCCGTCGGCGGCAGCCAGGACACCGCGGCCATCCGCGCCTGGGCGAAGGAGAACGGCTACGAGGTCAACGACCGCGGTCGCGTTCCCGCCTCCATCCGCGAGGCCTACGAGAAGGCCAACGGCTGAGATTCCGACGGCCCGGTGCTCGCGCGCCGCAGCCGGACGCGGTGGCAGTGCGTCGCCACCGTGTCCAGCACCCGCACGAGGTCGGGGGCGCCCCCACCGCCCCCCAACGCCGACATGTTCGGCAGCGAGGGTTCCACCTCGCACCCCGGCTCGGGGGGCCGCAACCACTCGGCGGCCCCCTGTGAACCGGCCTCCCCGCGCCCGCCCACCCGCCTTCCGGCCCCGCCCGGAGGCGCCGGCGCCGCCAGGTGACCGCCCGTTCCGACGGCAGTGAGGTCCAGGTCGAGGCCGCCCCAGTCCAGCCACTCCAGCAGGCCCGGCAGCTCCTCCGCGCAGCCCGCCGCGACCAGCAGCAGCATCCGCCCCTCGCACAGCGCCACCGGTGAGCCCGGCCCCGGCACCGGGCCCAGATGCCTGAGCGCCGCGACCCCCGCCTCCGCCGGCACGTCGAGCACATCGAAGCGCAGGCCCGTAATGAGGTGTACGGGCGCCCCGGGCACGGTCGCCCAGCCGAGCTCGTTCTCGTACCACTGCCGCACCGCGTCGCAGGCGACGTCACCCGGAACATCGCGCGCGACGGCACCCGGGAAACCGCTCGGGTCGAGCGGTCGGCGGGGAAGGGGGACGATGGCCATGTCAGGAGCAACCGTGCGAAGAGGCCCGGAGTTACGCTGGGTGTTCGCGCGAGTGCGAAGAGTGCCGGGAAAGGGGGCGTTCGGCGGTGGGTGACGACGCAAGGATGTTCGCCCGTAGCGGAGGGAACCGGTGCATCCGGCATGGAGTGTCAGTCCCTACGGGTAAGACATCCCTAGTGGGAGGGGGCGACACGCAGAAAAGGCCGTCTCACGTTCGCCATCGGCGTACTGATGGTGAGGGTAACTGCCTGGCCTGCGGGAACATCGTCTCGCACCATCGGGTTGGAGCAGATGTCGGCGTTCGGGGTCAGGAGGCCAAGGACGGTGTCGGCAGTTGGAATGAGCGGTCCCCGCTTGCGGGACTAAGCTGCGGAAGGACAGCGAGGGGAGCGTCCCCTCACTGCCTGACCGCTCTGAGGAGCGATTAACGATGTTCGAGAGGTTCACCGACCGCGCGCGGCGGGTTGTCGTCCTGGCTCAGGAAGAAGCCCGGATGCTCAACCACAACTACATCGGCACCGAGCACATCCTCCTGGGCCTGATCCACGAGGGTGAGGGTGTCGCCGCTAAGGCCCTGGAGAGCCTCGGGATTTCGCTCGAGGCGGTCCGCCAGCAGGTGGAGGAGATCATCGGGCAGGGGCAGCAGGCTCCGTCCGGCCACATCCCCTTCACCCCCCGTGCCAAGAAGGTCCTGGAGCTGTCGCTCCGCGAGGCCCTTCAGCTGGGCCACAACTACATCGGCACGGAGCACATCCTGCTCGGCCTGATCCGTGAGGGCGAGGGCGTCGCCGCCCAGGTCCTGGTCAAGCTGGGCGCAGATCTCAACCGGGTGCGGCAGCAGGTCATCCAGCTGCTCTCCGGCTACCAGGGCAAGGAGACCGCCACCGCCGGCGGCCCCGCCGAGGGCACCCCCTCGACGTCCCTGGTCCTTGACCAGTTCGGCCGGAACCTCACCCAGGCCGCTCGTGAGTCCAAGCTCGACCCGGTCATCGGGCGCGAGAAGGAGATCGAGCGGGTCATGCAGGTGCTGTCCCGCCGTACCAAGAACAACCCGGTGCTCATCGGTGAGCCCGGCGTCGGCAAGACCGCCGTCGTCGAAGGCCTCGCCCAGGCCATCGTCAAGGGCGAGGTGCCCGAGACCCTCAAGGACAAGCACCTCTACACCCTCGACCTCGGCGCGCTGGTCGCCGGCTCCCGCTACCGCGGTGACTTCGAGGAGCGCCTGAAGAAGGTCCTCAAGGAGATCCGCACCCGCGGCGACATCATCCTGTTCATCGACGAGCTGCACACGCTGGTCGGTGCGGGTGCCGCCGAGGGCGCCATCGACGCCGCTTCCATCCTGAAGCCGATGCTGGCCCGCGGTGAGCTGCAGACCATCGGTGCCACCACGCTGGACGAGTACCGCAAGCACCTGGAGAAGGACGCGGCCCTGGAGCGCCGCTTCCAGCCCATCCAGGTCGCCGAGCCCTCGCTCCCGCACACCATCGAGATCCTCAAGGGCCTCCGTGACCGGTACGAGGCGCACCACCGCGTCTCCATCACGGACGAGGCCCTGGTGCAGGCGGCGACGCTCGCCGACCGGTACATCTCGGACCGCTTCCTGCCGGACAAGGCGATCGACCTGATCGACGAGGCCGGTTCCCGGATGCGCATCCGCCGGATGACCGCCCCGCCGGACCTCCGCGAGTTCGACGAGAAGATCGCCGGCGTCCGCCGTGACAAGGAGTCCGCGATCGACTCGCAGGACTTCGAGAAGGCCGCCTCCCTGCGCGACAAGGAGAAGCAGCTCCTGGCCGCCAAGGCCAAGCGGGAGAAGGAGTGGAAGGCCGGCGACATGGACGTCGTCGCCGAGGTCGACGGCGAGCTGATCGCCGAGGTCCTCGCGACCGCCACCGGCATCCCGGTCTTCAAGCTGACCGAGGAGGAGTCCTCGCGTCTGCTGCGCATGGAGGACGAGCTCCACAAGCGGGTCATCGGCCAGGTCGACGCCGTCAAGGCGCTGTCGAAGGCGATCCGTCGTACGCGCGCGGGCCTCAAGGACCCGAAGCGTCCCGGTGGTTCGTTCATCTTCGCCGGCCCGTCCGGTGTCGGTAAGACCGAGCTGTCCAAGGCGCTCGCCGAGTTCCTCTTCGGTGACGAGGACGCGCTGATCTCCCTCGACATGTCGGAGTTCAGCGAGAAGCACACGGTCTCCCGTCTCTTCGGTTCGCCCCCCGGCTACGTGGGCTACGAAGAGGGCGGCCAGCTGACCGAGAAGGTCCGCCGCAAGCCGTTCTCCGTCGTCCTCTTCGACGAGGTCGAGAAGGCCCACCCGGACATCTTCAACTCGCTGCTGCAGATCCTGGAGGACGGTCGCCTGACCGACTCCCAGGGCCGGGTCGTGGACTTCAAGAACACGGTCATCATCATGACGACCAACCTCGGCACCCGGGACATCTCCAAGGGCTTCAACCTGGGCTTCGCGGCCTCGGGCGACAAGAAGACCAACTACGAGCGCATGAAGAACAAGGTCTCGGACGAGCTGAAGCAGCACTTCCGGCCCGAGTTCCTCAACCGCGTCGACGACGTCGTCGTCTTCCCGCAGCTGACGCAGGAGGACATCCTCAAGATCGTCGACCTGATGATCGGCAAGGTCGACGAGCGCCTCAAGGACCGGGACATGGGCATCGAGCTCTCCCAGGCCGCGAAGGAACTGCTGTCGAGGAAGGGGTACGACCCCGTGCTGGGCGCCCGGCCGCTGCGCCGGACCATCCAGCGTGAGGTCGAGGACACCCTCTCCGAGAAGATCCTCTTCGGCGAGCTGCGCCCCGGCCACATCGTGGTCGTGGACACCGAGGGCGAGGGCGAGACGGCCACCTTCACCTTCCGGGGTGAGGAGAAGGCGGCGCTGCCGGACGTCCCGCCGATCGAGCAGGCGGCCGGCGGTGCGGGTCCGAACCTGAGCAAGGACGCGTAACCGCCGCGCTCGGCCTGAGCGCGCGAAGGGGCTGCCCCGGGACTTCGGTCCTGGGGCAGCCCCTTTTTTATGCGCCGGGAAGGTGTTCCAACAGGTGTTCGGGTGCGTCGGACACGTTCGGCGCCAGGTCAATGCTCGCCGTCCGCGGGCCGGAAATTCCGGGATTCCGGAAAGGTCTTCCGCGCCCGTGACCGCGTTGAGCGCGAGACCGGTCATGGCGGCAGTACCGGCCCCGCCGCCCAGCCCGTGGCGTTCCGGTGCAGGCGCAATTCCTGAGGCTCAGCCGCTTCACCGAGCGCATATGACGCGCTCCGCGCGGCCCGGTGAACCGCGGCGCGTCCCGGGTGAATCGCAGGTACTCCAGCGGCAGGTGCCGTTGGAAGCGCCTCATCGACGGATTCCGCGCAGAGCGGGACAGCGGTGGCGAGCGCCTCGCAGGGTGGCCGAGGCTCCTGGTGGATGAAGGGCGCCCGGTCTTTCCAGCGTCGCGAGGGAGTTCATGGAGAGCCAGGTGAGCGGGAGTGATTGAGCGTGTCCTGCTCGGCCAGGAAATCGAGATTCCCGAGGACACGGTTGTCGCGTACGACGATTTCCCGACCTGGCCCGGACGGAGAGCGGAACGGATGTCGGCGGATTCGATGTCGCCGACGATCTGGATCCTGCGGCGAATCCCCGGGCGACGCAGCGCCCTGAGCTGAGTTGTGCCTGCCTGGCAGTCCAGCCGTCACCGACGGCCGATGTAGGCGAGGGCCCGTCCTGCCGGGGCCGGCGGCCACGCGTAGTTTCTGGTCAGCGGTGTCACCGCGCTCGATGCCGGGCGAAGGCCTATCGCTGACGCTTCCACTCTTCTCCCCTGGGGTGGTGTGGTTCGGGAGGGGAGCATTTCCCGCGGGTTTCGAGTGATGCGGGTCGCGTTGGCGGGGTCACATTTCGCGGCTTTCCGATTCCGGGGGCGGTGACATGGCGCACTCGGGGTTCGGGCGGTACTACGCGGAATAGTGGATGGCGCCTGTGGGGCAAAACGGACTTTTAGGTCTAGGGGTGTGGGTTTCGGGGGGTGGTGTGCAGGTGGGGAGGTGTTTGGGGGCGGCTGTCAAGGAGTGGGGGGATTTCTGATGGAGTACGACGTTCGGTCGTAGGTCACACGTTTGGGGGCTTTCGGGGCTTAGGGGTACCAAGGGGTGTCCCGTTCGGCGGCCGCGAGGTGCGCCGGGTGGGATTCGTGTCCGTCGAGGCACAGTCCCTGTCTCCGTTCCCCGTGAGGTACTCCATGTCGCAGCGTGTTCGCACTCCCCGTACCCGTACGTCCCAGCTCCGTGTCCGTGCCGCCGTGATGGCCGTCGGGATGGGGGTCTCGGGTGTGCTGGGGGCCGGGATCGCGTCCGCCGCCGACGGGGCTCCGGCCGCGAGCGCCGGTACCGTCCAGGCCGCCGCCAAGAAGGCGGCCTCCTGGGTCAGCCCGGTCAAGGGTTACAAGCTGAGCGCGCGGTTCGCGCAGGCCGGCAACATGTGGTCCGCCAAGCACAGCGGGCAGGACTTCGCCGTCAAGAGCGGTACGTCGGTCTTCGCCGCGCACGGCGGCACCGTCGTGAAGGCCGGTGGCAACGGTGCCGGTGACGGTCCCGCGTACGGCAACGCCGTCGTCATCAAGCACGCCAACGGCCAGTTCTCGCAATACGCCCACCTCTCGAAGGTCGGCGTGAAGGCCGGGCAGGTCGTCAAGACCGGGCAGCGCATAGCCTTCTCCGGCAACACCGGTAACTCCAGCGGCCCGCACCTGCACTTCGAGATCCGTACGACCGCCAACTACGGTTCCGCCGTCGACCCCGTCGCCTTCCTGCGCGTCAAGGGTGTCACCGTCTGAGGCCGCGGGTGAGCGTGCCGGGTCAGCACGGGCCGTAGTCCTGGCCCGTGCCGCACATCGGGGTGTCCGCGTAGTAGTCGATGAAGAACACCATGAGCACGAGCATCACGACCGTCACCGCCGCCGTGACGGCGAGGGCGACATGGTGGCGTCCACGGAGGAACTCCGCGCGTTCCTCGTCGGTCATGCGGGCGTAGTCCTCGGCGTTCACGGGGCCTCCTCGTGCGGATGCTCGGGAGGTCCCCGAAGGCACTGAGGGTTTACCCGGATACAGGGCCCTTCAAGAGCGTTGCTCAGGTTTTCAGGGACTTTGGGTGCCCGCGTGGGCCTGGGTCACCAGATCGATCGCGACCTCCAGGACCGCCTCGCGCTTCTCCTCGGGGTCGCCTTCGACGTCCCGGAGGACGAACATGCCGGCGTGCATGGTGAACAGGGCGCTCGTGCAGCGGACCTGGTCGGTCAGGGCGGCGTCGGGTTCCTTGATGGTGTCGACCAGGCGGATCATCCGGTCCTTGAACGACTCCCCGACGCTCAGCTCGCGTACCGTCGCCTGGTTCTCCTGCATGAAGCGGAACAGGGGCGCCACGTCGGCCAGGGCCACGCTGTAGCGGCGCAGGATCTCGCGCTTGGTGTCGAGGGTGCGCGGCTGGGTGCCGGCCCACTCGATCAGTTCGTCGATCGGCCGCTGCAGATCCTGGAAGAGACTGATGAGGATGTCTTCCTTGGTCTTGAAGTGGTAGTAGAGCGCCGCCTTCGTCACGTCGAGGCGTTCGGCGATCTCCCGCAACGAGGTCTTCTCGTACCCCTGTTCGGCGAAGAGTTCGAGGGCGACGTCCTGGATGCGCTGACGGGTGTCGCCGCGGCGCTGCCGTTTCGCCGTCACCCGTGTCACGTCCGTCGCGTCCGCTGTCGGGTCGCTCATCCTCGTACTCCTCGCCGTCGCGGAAGGCCTGGGCCGGTCAAGGCTCGGCCAAGCCCGTCGAACTTACTTGACGCCCGGCTAGTTAGGGACCTAGCTTCCCTTAGTGTAGACAACTAGCCGGTCGGCAAGTAAGTACTCGGTGGCTCCGGGGGGAGTGGAGGACCGCAATGGACGCGGAGACGAAGAACGAAGTGAGCGGTGGGGCCGAGAAGGACGGGCCGCAGCCGCGCAGTGTGCGGGTGGTACTGCTCGCACTCATGATCGCCATGCTGCTGGCGATGCTCGACAACATGATCATCGGCACCGCGATGCCGACGATCGTGGGCGAGCTGGGGGGCCTGGAACACCTCTCCTGGGTCGTGACCGCGTACACGCTCGCGACCGCGGCCTCCACTCCGATCTGGGGCAAGCTCGGCGACCTCTACGGCCGCAAGCGGGTCTTCATGACCTCGATCGTGATCTTCCTGATCGGGTCGGCGCTGAGCGGGATGGCCCAGGACATGGGCCAGCTGATCGCGTTCCGCGCGGTGCAGGGGCTCGGTGCCGGTGGCCTGATGGTCGGCGTCATGGCGATCATCGGCGACCTGATTCCGCCGCGTGAGCGGGGCAAGTACCAGGGGATGATGGCCGGTGTCATGGCCCTGGCCATGATCGCCGGGCCGCTGGTGGGCGGGTCCATCACCGACCACTGGGGCTGGCGCTGGTCCTTCTACATCAACCTGCCGCTCGGGGTCGTGGCGCTGGTCGCCATCAGTGCCGTACTGCATCTGCCGAAGCCGTCGCGGGACGGCCGGTCGGCACGGGACATCGACTATCTGGGCGCCGCCCTGCTCACCGTCGGCATCACGGCGATCGTGCTGGTCACGACGTGGGGCGGGACCGAGTACGCCTGGGGGTCGGCCGTCGTCATGGAGCTGATCGCGCTCGGTGTGGCCTCGCTGGTCGGCTTCCTCTTCGTGCAGAAGCGGGTGGCGGATCCGGTGATCCCGCTGCACATCTTCCGCAGCCGGAACTTCACGCTGATGTCCCTGATCGGTTTCTTCACCGGGTTCGTGATGTTCGGCGCGGTGCTGTTCCTGCCGCTGTTCCAGCAGTCCGTGCAGGGCGCGTCCGCGACCAACTCCGGGCTGTTGCTGCTGCCGATGCTGGGCGCGATGCTCGCGGTGTCGATGGTGGCCGGACGGGTCACCACGGGAAGCGGTCGCTACAAGATCTTCCCGGTCGTCGGGAGCGTCCTGATGATCGTGGGCCTGTTCCTGCTGGCGCAGATGGACACCGGGACGAGCCGGGTGACGTCCGGGGTGTACATGGCGGTGCTGGGTGCCGGTATGGGCTGCCTGATGCAGATCACCATGCTGGTCGCGCAGAACAGCGTCGAGATGAAGGACATGGGTGTCGCCTCCTCGACCACCACACTGGCCCGGACGCTCGGGTCGTCCTTCGGCGTCGCGATCATGGGCGCGCTGTTCAACAGCCGTGTGCAGGACGTGATGGCCGAGCGGGCCGGGGCGCTGGGGTCCCAGGTGACCGAGCGGTCGGCACAGCTGGACGCGGCGAGCCTGGCGAAGTTGCCGGTGGCGGCGCGGGAGGCGTACCAGTACGCGGTCTCTTCGGGGACGCACTCGGCGTTCCTGCTGGGGGCGATCGTGTCCGTGGTGGCGTTGGTGGCCGCGGTGTTCGTGAAGGAGGTGCCGTTGCGGGGGGCCGGGGGGACGCCTGCGGTGGGCTCCGCCGGTGAGGCCGCGGTTCGGGAGACGGCGGCGATCTGATTACGCCGTGTGCCTTTGACCCCCTGAGCGCGCATGAGAGCTCGGGGGGTTCGGTGCGTTGGCGGGTGCGGGTGCGTCGTGGTTGCTCGCGCAGTTCCCCGCGCCCCTAGAAGACCGGGCCCCACTCACCCGCGGATGACCCACGACCCCCGGGTCACATCGGCAGCATCGGATAGCTGCCCGTGTTCGTGGGGGCGTGTTCCGGGAGCCACAGGACCGCGACCGCGCCCTCGGACGGGACGTTGTCCGGGGAGCCGGGCGGGCGGACGTTGCGGAAGGTGAGGCGGGCGCCCAGGACGCGGGCCTGCCCGGCGGCGATCGTGAGCCCGAGGCCGTGCCCCTGGCCCGCGCGGTCGGAGGCGCCGGTGCGGAAACGGCGCGGACCGTCCGCGAGCAGGTCCTCGGGGAAGCCGGGCCCATGGTCGCGGACGCGGATGACACGGCCCTCGACGGACACCTCGATCGGCGGCCTGCCGTGCTTCGCCGCGTTCGCCAGGAGGTTGAGCAGGACGCGTTCGAGCCGGCGCGGATCCGTCGTCACCTCCGACTCGTGCACGATCCGCACCCGCACTTCCGCGTCCTTCGCCGCCACCCGCCGGGCCACGAACTCGCCCAGCATGATGTCCTGCAACTCGGCCCGCTCGGACGCCCCGTCCAGGCGCGCCACCTCCAGCACGTCCTCCACGAGCGTCCGCATCGCCTGCGCCCGGTCGCGGACCAGCTCGGAGGGCCGGCCCGGCGGCAGCAGTTCCGCCGCCGTGAGCAGACCGGTCACCGGCGTACGCAGCTCGTGCGCGATGTCGGCCGTCACCCGCCGCTCCGCCTCGATACGTTGGCGCAGTGTGTCGGCCATGGCGTCCACGGCCCGCGCCAGCTCCGCGGTCTCGTCGCGTACGACACCGCCGATCGCGTCCTGCACCCGTACGTCGGACTCGCCCATGGCCACCTCGTGCGCGGCGGCGGCCGCCTTGCGCAGCCGGCGGGACATCTGGCCGCCGATGAGCACCCCGAGGGCCGAGCCGCCGAAGACCACCGCGATGGAACCGATGAGCAGGGCCTGGTCGAGGTCGCGCAGCACCGCGGAGCTGTGGTCGGTGAAGTCGGTGTGCAGGGAGAGGACGCGCTTGTCCTTCAGCGGGACGGCCGCCCAGATGTCGGGCACCCCGTTGCGGCCCTCGGACACATAGGTGGCCCGGCGGCCCTCCGCGACCTTGGCCAGGAGGTCCTTGGGGATGTCGGGGTCGTCGAGCCGCACCCCGAAGGCACCGGACTTCAGCGGACGTCCCGACTCGTACATGCGCTGGGCGACCTGGATGCGCTCGTCGGCGAGGTCGCGCGAGTTGTCGAGCATCGAGACCCGCGCCGCGTTGTGCACGACCAGGCTCAGCGCGACCGCGACCAGCGCGCCGACCAGCGCGATCGCCGCGCTCAACTGCCACCGCAGGCCGGTGCGGATGCCCGAGGCGAGCCCCGCGCGGGACCGGCGGCCGCCGGCGCCCGACGGCTCCGGCGGCCGCCCCCCTCGTACCGCCCTCGTGTTCATCTGCCCCGCCCCGCTCAGGCCTTGAGCTTGTAGCCGAAGCCGCGGACCGTCTCGATGCGGTCCTGGCCGATCTTCACGCGGAGTCGCTGGACGTGGACGTCGACGACCCGGGTGTCGCCGCCCCAGCCGTAGTCCCACACGCGTTCGAGCAGCTTGTCGCGGGAGAGGACCGTGCCGGGGGCCGACGAGAACTCCAGCAGCAGCCGCATCTCGGTCGGCGTCAGCGCCACCGGCACCCCGGACTTCAGAACCTCCATGCCCTCGGTGTCGATGACCAGTTCGCCGAAGGTGAGCACTCCGCCGGTGCTCGCGGCCCCGGCCTCCTCGCCCTTGGCGTCACCGCTCGCGTGCCCGAAGCGGCGCAGCACCGCGCGGATCCGGGCGACCAGGACGGCACCGTCGAACGGCTTCGTCACGTAGTCGTCGGCGCCCGCCTCCAGGCCCAGCACCACGTCGATGGAGTCGGCGCGTGCCGAGAGCATGATCACGGGGACGGTCGACTCGTCACGGATACGGCGGCACAGGGAGACCCCGTCCAGGCCCGGCACCATGACGTCGAGGAGGGCGATGTCCGGCCGGTCCGCGCGGAACGCCTCCAGCCCGGACAGCCCGTCGGGCATGGCCGTGACCGCGAAGCCGTCGCGCTCCAGCGCGAGCTGGGTGGCCTCGCGGATCACGTCGTCGTCCTCGACGAACAGGACATGGGTCTGCTCTGCCATCCGGTGATCTCGCTCGCTCTCGGTCGGGGGTGGGACGAACCGGTCGGGTCGCCGCGCGCGGCGCGGCTCCCGGCGCCCGGGTCAGCCCGGCTCGGGGGTCGCCGTCTCCGTGCCGCCCACCGCGCTGCTGTACTCGGTGCGCGTGCTGGAGCGCTGTACGAAGCTGTCCTTGATCCAGCGGTAGGTCGTGACCTCCTCGCTGGACGGGTAGGAGGACGGGTCGCCATTCTCGTACAGCTGCCGGGTGACCATGAGGTCGCCCCGGTCGATCTCCGCGTAGACGGGGGGCTGTTCGGACAGGAAGACGCTCCGGTACGCCCCCTTCTCCGAGCGGTACACGTACGACGCCACCCCTACGGCGTCCGCGCAGGTCATCACGTTGACCACGAGGTCGTCGCCGGCGCCTCCGGTCAGGTTCCCGTAGGTCACGTCCACCGGGTACTCGTCGGCCACGCACGGCTTGAGGTCGCTCTTGACGGTCCGGCTGACCTCCGGGTCCGCGCGGACCATGCGGACGACCTCGTCGACGCTCGGGTGATCACCGCCGCTTTCACCGTCCACCGACGCGGAGACGGACGGCGAGGCCGCGCCCGCCGCGAGGGAGTCGTTGTCGGCCGGGCCCTCGTCGCGGGCGCCGGTGCCGCCCGTGCCGCAGGCGGAGACGGAAAGGCCGAGGGCGGCGAGCACGGCCACCGCCGTGATCACCGCCTTCGGGGCCTGCCGGGCTCCTGGCCCCGGGCCGGCCACTGTGCTCAGGCCGCGCAACGCTCCTGCTCCTCGCTCGCTTCGAACGCGCGGGCGGCACGCTCGTCGATGTTCCGCGACTCCAGCTCCTCGCGGAGCCGGGCCAGCGCACGGTGGAGTGTGCTCTTGACGGTGCCGGCCGACATGCCGAGGGCGGCGGCCGTCTCCTCCGTGGACATCTGCTCCCAGTGTCGCAGGACCACGACACTGCGCTGCTTGGGTGCCAGAACCTTGAGGATGTCCATCAGGAGGGCGCGGTCCGCGTGCTGCTCGGTGGAGTCCTCGATACGGGCGTCCGGCAGCTGCTCGGTCGGGACCTCCTCCAGCTTCCGGGCCCGCCACCACTCCGTCCGCGTGTTGATCATGACCCGGCGCAGATAGGCGTCCGCCAGCCGCTTGTCCGCGATGCCGTCCCAGCGGCCGTACGTCCGGGCCAGCGCGGTCTGCAGCAGATCCTGGGCGTCGACCGGGTCCGGCACGAGCCGACGGGCGCTGCGCAGCAGCGCGTCCTGCCGGGTACGGACGTACTCCTCGAATTCGAGCACCTCGCCGTGCGCCATGATCAACCGCCTCCGTTCCCCGTTTCCGGCGTCCGCGCTGTCGCGCGGCGCCGGTTGTCCGCCACTTCGTCTCGCTGGTGCGATCCGCTCGTGCCGCCTGGTCCGCTGGTTCGTTTCGCGGGTTCCTGCGGTACGCCAATGAAGCTACGGAGGGGTTGTCACGAGGACGTCCGAACCAGCCTGCGGAGAACGCTCGGCTGTCCGTCGGTTGTGTAACAGAAGGAGGAACGGGGTAGAGCAACCTGCCCTTTGGGGCCGGAATGCGCCGGTTCACCCCGTCGGGCAGGGATGCGGTCCGTGTTGCGGTCGAGCCTCGGCCATGCGTGGCCTGTGACGTACGGCGGGCCGGCCGTCAGGTGAGGGGCAGGCGGTACAGGCCGCCGGGGAGGGGCTCCACCAGGCCGTCGGAGACCAGCCCGTCGAGCGCGCGGGCACGCTGCACCGGCTCGTCCCACACCCGGTCCAGGACCGCCTGCGGTACGGGCGAGGTCGCGTCCCGCAGTACGGCGAGGAGCTTGCCGCGGACCTGACGGTCGGTACCGGCGTACGTCTGACCGCGCCGCGCCGGGCCCTCGTGCGCGGGCTTCCCGGCCAGCAGCCACGCGCACTGCCCGGCGATCGGACAGCTTCCGCACGTCTCGTTCCTCGCCGTGCACACCAGCGCGCCCAGCTCCATCGACGCGGCCGCCCAGCGGGACGCCGTACCGTCGTCCTCCGGCAGCAGGGCACGGGCCATCTTCCGTTCGGCGGCCGTGGTCGCGTTCGGCGGGTACTGCGTGCCGCTGACCGCGCGGGCGAAGACGCGCCGCACGTTGGTGTCGAGCACGGCATGCCGCTGGCCGTAGGCGAACGACGCCACCGCCGCGGCCGTGTACTCGCCGATCCCCGGCAGCGCGAGCAACTGCGCGTGCTCCCGCGGTACGTCCCCGCCGTGCCGTTCCGTTATGGCCACCGCGGCGCCGTGCAGCCGCAGGGCGCGACGCGGGTATCCGAGCCGGCCCCAGGCGCGGACCGCCTCGCCCGGTGGTTCCTTCGCGAGGTCCGCAGGACGGGGCCAGCGCGCCAACCACTGCTCGTAGACGGGCAGTACGCGGTTGACCGGCGTCTGCTGCAGCATGAACTCGCTGATCATCACCCCCCAGGGTCCGGCCTCCGGCCGCCGCCAGGGCAGGTCACGGGCGTGCGTCTCGAACCAGGCGATCACCGGGGTGTGCAGTGCGGTCGGGGTTGCGTCGGCAGGGCTGCTCTGAGGCTTCGTGGGTGCAGTCATGGCACGGTCGATCCTGCCATGCGGGGGTGGGTGGGGGCGGGTTCTGGCGGGGGGTGTCTGGGGTGGGTCGGCCGGCTGCGGGCCGACGCACCCCAGACACCTGACGCCGCGCCCGCCTCAACCACCGGCCCGCCTCACCCCCAGGCCCGCCTCAACCACAGGCCCGCCTCACCCCCCCCAGGCCCGCCTCAACCGCCGACCCGCCACCCCAGCTCCGGCCCCAGCTTCGTCGCGATGTCGGTCAGGATCTGCACATAGTCCTCGTGCTCGAAGGTGAACGGCAGGGCGAACGCCACCTCGTCGACCTCCCGGAAGGCGACCTGTGCCCGCAGCCGCTCGGCGATCTCCGCGGACGTACCCACCAGGTCGGGTGCGAAGAGCAGCCGCCCCGGCCCCTGCGGCGCGGTGGTCCGGGGCAGCCGCTTCGCCGCGTACGCCTCGTACCGGGCGCGCTGCTCCGCCGTCGCCGAGTCGGTGGGGATGACGACGAGCCCCTGCGAGACCCGGGCCCCCGCCCCCTCGGGGTGGTGCGCCCGGAACTCCCGGATGTGGGAGAGCTGGACCCCGGCGAAGTCCACCGCCCCGCTCGTCTCGCCCTCGGCCTTCACGACGCTGCTGGTCAGGAAGTTCATACCGTTCTCGCCGGCCCACCGCGCCGACCGGAGGCTGCCGCCGCCGTACCACATACGGCTCCCCAGCCCGGGGGAGTGCGGCTGCACCCGCTCGGAGAAGACCTCGAACCCCTCGGTGCCGCTGAAGTCGCTGGCCGGCTCACCGCGGACGAAGCCGAGGAGCCGCCGGACCCGATCGAAGCCGAAGTCCTCGGCGTCGGCGGTGTCCGGGTAGAGCGCGGCCTTGACGGTGTCGTAGTGCATCGGGGGTCCGACGCTGATCCCCGGGTTGAGCCGGCCGCCGGAGAGCAGGTCGACCGTGGCCAGGTCCTCGGCGAGCCGCAGCGGGTTCTCCCAGCCCAACGGGATGACGGCGGTGCCCAGTTCGATGCGGCTCGTGCGCTGCGAGGCCGCCGCCATCACGGCGACGGGGGAGGAGATGCCGTACTGCAGATGACGGTGGCGCAGCCACGCGCTGTCGAAGCCGAGCCGCTCACCCAACTCGATGATCTCCAGAGTCGACTCGTGACCCCGGCGCGGATCGGCCTCGTCGAACAGCCCGATGGTCAGGAACCCCAGCTTCCGCAATGGCCTCGGCGTCGCCACGGTGACGCCGCCCTCCACGGATCCGTCCATCGTCTTCTCCCGTCACGTCGACGCACTGCGCGGTGATGGGGAGATTGTGGCAGTTGTGGATGAGGAGACGGTGAACGGCGGTGCGAGGGCCGTAAGTTCGCCCGGACGGCCGGGCGCGGCACGACGCCGATCCGGTCACGGAGGGTGCCCGTTCGGGCGTTGTGATCACGTACCGCGATCATGTGGCGTCCGGCGGGGGCGCCTTCCGGAACGACCGGGATGATGATCCGGAAAAGTTGGAGTTTCGGGCGGCGGGTGGGGCCGGTGACGGGCCCGATCTCTCGTACAGTTTGCGCCGTGGGATCTCTGCGCAATCCGATCGGGCCGCTTCCCTCCACCATCTATTGGCGACGGAGGGCCATTCTGCTGACCGTCCTCGGTCTGCTGGCGATCCTGGTCGTATGGATCGTCACCGGCGGTGGCGGTGGCAACGGGAACGACGCGGGCGAGCCCGACGGCAAGAACCCCGTCACCTCGATCACCCCCGGGCCCTCGCAGTCCGGTCCCGCGATCAGTCAAGCGCCGGGCGGACGGGACGAGTCGGGCGACGGGTCGAGCGCGGGCGGCGACGGTTCGGGCTCCGGATCCGGCGGCTCGGGTTCGGGTTCTGGTTCTGGTTCCGGGGGCGCCGAGGACGGGTCCGGTGCCGCGGGCGGGGGCACGTCGGACGACGGCGGCAAGAACGGCAGCAGTTCCGGGGAGCAGGTCGACGCGGGGTCGAGTCTGCCCAACTGCACCGCCGGGGCCGTGAAGTTGACCGTGCGCAGTGTGCGCAACGACTACGAGCCCGGCGTGAACCCCACGTTCGAGCTGATCGCGCGCAACTCCTCCGGCGGTGACTGCAAGCTCGACCTCGGGCCGGACAACACGGTGGTGACGATCACCGCGGCCGACGGCGACGACGCGTTCTGGGCGTCCGAGGACTGCCACGAGACCGCGGGGAGCCTGCTGTTCCGGGTGCCCGCCGGGGACCGGGTCACCTACACGGTGGAGTGGAACCGCGCCCCCAGCGCGCCCAACTGCGCGACCCCGTCGGCGGGTTCGGCCGGTGCGGGGACCTACCTCGTGGAGGCGAAGGCTCCGGGGCTGGCCACGGCCCGGGCGTCGTTCGTGCTGGAGAAGGACTGACGGTCGGGACCGGCGACCGGGGTCATCCCCGACGCTCCACCCGTCCCGTGCTCGCAGGGGCCGCCCTCACGGCCCCGCACCGACCTCCGCTTACCGGACGACCTCCGCCTTACCGGATGGTCTCTGCCCGGCCGGACGGCCTCCGCGCTGCTAGACGTACCGCTCCAGGATCGAGGACTCCGCCAGGCGGGACAGGCCCTCGCGGACGCTGCGGGCGCGGGCTTCGCCCACTCCGTCGACCGTCTGGAGGTCGTCGACGCTGGCGGCGAGCAGCTTCTGCAGGCCGCCGAAGTGTTCGACGAGGCGGTCGATGATGGCGCCGGGGAGGCGGGGGACCTTGGCCAGGAGGCGGTAGCCGCGCGGGGAGACCGCGGAGTCCATGCCCTCCGGGGAGCCGGTGTAGCCGAGGGCGCGGGCGACGGTGGGCAGTTCGAGGAGCTCCGCGTGGGCGAGGGCGTCGAGTTCGCGCAGGGCCTCGTCGACCGTGCGGGAGCGTTTGGCCGTCGGCTCCGGGACGTAGTCCCGGACGACCAGTTCGCGCTCCGGCTCGACACCCGCGATCAGTTCGTCGAGCTGGAGGGTCAGGAGGCGGCCGTCGGTGCCCAGTTCGACCACGTATTCGGCGATTTCGGTGGCGATGCGGCGGACCATCTCCAGCCGCTGCGCGACCGCCGAGACGTCCCGGACCGTCACCAGGTCCTCGATCTCCAGCGCGGAGAGGGTGCCGGCCACCTCGTCCAGGCGGAGCTTGTACCGCTCCAGCGTCGCCAGGGCCTGGTTCGCGCGCGACAGGATCGCCGCCGAGTCCTCCAGGACGCGCCGGTGGCCGTCGACGTACAGCGCGATCAGGCGCATCGACTGGGAGACCGAGACGACCGGGAAGCCGACCTGCTTGCTGACACGGTCGGCCGTGCGGTGCCGGGTGCCGGTCTCCTCGGTGGGGATCGTCGGGTCGGGAACCAGTTGCACACCCGCCCGGAGGATCTTGGAGAGGTCCGAGGAGAGCACGATGCCGCCGTCGAGCTTGCACAGCTCCCGCAGGCGAGTGGCCGTGAACTCCACATCCAGGACGAAACCGCCGGTACACATCGGCTCGACGGTCTTGTCGAAGCCGAGCACGATGAGCCCGCCGGTGTTGCCGCGGAGAATCCGCTCGAGCCCGTCGCGAAGGGCCGTACCTGGTGCCACGGCGCTCAGTGAGGCGCGCATCAGGCCATCGGCACCGGAGCTCCCACCGGACTTTCCGGGAGCTGCTGCCCGGTCGTTGGCTGCCACTGCACTCCTCCGGTCGCGGGTTGGGGGCGCTCCCGTTTCGCACTCCTGGTTCGTACGGACGGGCGAGACCTGGGCAAAGTCTACCGGCGGTCCTCCTCGTCCCGTGGGGCCTCTCGCCGACGGGATCGGGGCAGCACCCGCAGGGCGTCTCCCATGTCGGCCACTTCGAGGACCTTCATACCGGGAGGAACCCTGCCGGGATCGGACGGAACGAGCGCGTGGGTGAACCCCAGGCGGTGCGCTTCGGAGAGCCGGCGCTGGACGCCCGTGACCCGTCTTACCTCGCCCGCGAGGCCCACCTCACCGATCGCCACGAGGTTCTTGGGCAGCGGGGTGTCGGTCGCCGCGGACGCCAGGGCGAGGGCGATCGCGAGGTCCGCGGCGGGCTCCGAGAGCTTCACGCCGCCGACCGTCGCCGAGTAGATGTCCCGCTTGCCGAGGGCGCTGATACGGCCGCGCTGCTCCAGGACCGCGAGCATCATCGAGACTCGCGAGGTCTCCAGGCCGGACGTCGTGCGCCGGGGGGAGGGGAGCTGCGAGTCGACTGTGAGCGACTGCACTTCCGCGACCAGGGGGCGGCGGCCCTCCAGGGTGACGGTCAGGCAGGTGCCGGGGACGGGTTCGTCGCGGCGGGTGAGGAAGAGACCGCTGGGGTCGGTGAGGCCGGTGATGCCCTCGTCGTGCAGCTCGAAGCAGCCGACCTCGTCCGTCGCTCCGTAGCGGTTCTTGACGCCGCGCACCAGGCGCAGGCGCGCGTGCCGGTCGCCCTCGAAGTGCAGGACCACGTCGACGAGGTGCTCCAGGAGACGGGGGCCCGCGATGGCGCCGTCCTTCGTGACGTGTCCCACCAGGAGGGTCGACATGCCGCGTTCCTTGGAGGCGCGGATCAGGGCGCCGGCGACCTCGCGGACCTGGGCCATGCCGCCGGGGGCGCCGTCGATCTCGGGGGAGGCGATCGTCTGGACCGAGTCGAGGATCAGCAGGGACGGCTTCACCGCGTCCAAGTGGCCCAGCACGGCGGAGAGGTCGGTCTCGGCGGCGAGGTAGAGGTGGTCGTGCAGGGCGTTGATCCGGTCGGCCCGCAGGCGGACCTGGCTGGCGGACTCCTCGCCCGTGACGTAGAGGGTCGGGTGCTCGGCGTCGGCGGCCTTGGCGGCGACATCGAGGAGCAGGGTGGACTTGCCGACGCCCGGCTCGCCCGCGAGGAGGACCACGGCTCCGGGGACCAGGCCGCCGCCGAGGACCCGGTCCAGCTCCGGGACCCCGGTGGTGCGGGCGGTGGCCTGGCGGCCGTCGACCTGGCCGATGGGCACGGCGGAGGTGGTGACGCGGCCGGGGGCCGTCGTACGGACGGCGGGCGTGCCGTACTCGTCGACCGTGCCCCACGCCTGGCATTCGGGGCAGCGGCCGAGCCACTTGGCCGTCTGCCAGCCGCACTCCGTGCAGCGGTAGGACGGCCGGTCCTTCGCGGTTTTCGTACGGGCAGCCATGCACGAACCGTAACGGAGGGCACTGACAGCGGCGGGGGTCGGGCGGCTCGGGCCGGGGCCGGCGGCCGTGGGTGTGCCGGCCCGGTGGGGGGCGCCCGTTCGCTGTGGGGGGCGTGCTCGTGGGGCGGGCGCCAGGGGGACGCGGTTGCTCACGCCGTTTCCCGCGCCCCTCGGGGACGCGCGCCACCGGTTGCCTGGCGGCGCGCCCCCGTGTCTCGCGAACGTGTCCTATCGGCGGGGCCCGATCGTCAGGTCGGCCGGGCGGTACGGGACGTACGCCGCGCCGTCGAGGCCGAGGGCGAGGGCGGCGGTCTGGAGGGCGCCCGGGGTCGCGGAGGCGCCCCAGCGGCCGGAGTCGAGGCGGGACTCCAGGGCGTGCAGGGCGGCGACGGTCTCGGCGGTGGTGAAGGCGCAGTGGCCCTGGCGTTCGACGTAGGCCTGGCGCAGGAGGGCGGCGTCGCCGGAGGCGCGCACGCGGGTCGCGAAGCGGGACTCCTGCTCCACGGGGACCAGGTCGTCGGCGACGGTGTGGATGTCCAGGAGCGGGACCGCGAGGCCCTGTCCGGCGGAGGAGGTGCGCTCGCCGGCCGCGACGGCGGCCGGGTCGGCGGTGATGTCGGCGTGGGAGGTCAGGTTCCGCAGATCGGCGCGCAGGTTCAGGCCGGCCTTCTTGTACAGAGCCTTGACCAGGGGCGCGTGCTGCGAGTTCGCGAGCACGCGCGCGTAGTCGACGCCCTTGTTCCCGGAGTTGTTGCCGCCCAGGGCCTTCTCGACGTGGTGGCGGGCGGGTTCGACGCGGTTGAGGACACCCTGCGCGAGCCACGCGTACTGCTGGGCCTGCTGTGCCTCCCAGTCCCCGTCGGCGGGGCGGTCCTTGCCGGGTGCCCAGGTGGGCAGGTTGAGGTAGGCGGCGGCGAGGGCGATACGGGCGCGGCCCTCGGGGGTCTGCTGCGCGGCGACGACGGCGTCGGTGAGCTGCCGGCCGGTCGCGGCGCCGTCGGCCTCGGAGGCGAAGTCCACCAGCTTCACCGGCGTGTCCGGGAGCAGGAGCCGGGCGATCGTGTACTCGGCGTCGAGCTGGTAGGTGTGCAGGTCGTTGGCGCCGGCCACGAGACCGCAGAGGCCGAGGGCGCCGTCGATCCCGCCGGCGCCGGAGCGGGCGAGCCGGGCGTTGACCAGACCGCCCATGGACTGCCCGACGGAGAGGGTGCGGGTGGGTTCGCCGATCTTCTCGGTGACCGCCGCGATGGTGGCGACCTGGTCGCGCTCGGCGCTCTCCAGGGCCCAGAGGGTCTCGCTCACGTCGAAGGAGGATCCGGTGAGCGCGTAGCCCTCTTCGAGGAGCCGCAGGCGTACGGCCTCGCGGGGGGCGTTCTGGGGCGCGGTGCCGCCGAAGCCGTGGCTGAAGACGATCAGGGTGCCGTTCCAGTTCTCCGGGACGTCCGCGATCCAGGCGGCCCCGTCAGGGAGGGTGCCGGTGAGGCGTTCGACGGCGGGCGCGGCCGTCCGCGCGGTGGCCGTCGAGGCGGAGGCGCCGGTCAGCGAGAGGACGACGGCGGCGGCCAGGGCGGTGAGCGTGCGGCCGGGGGACGAGCGGAAGGCGCGTGCGGTCATGAGAGTGGGGCTCCTGACTCGGCGTACCTGAAGGTAACTTGGACTCCGGGAATGTAGGGCGAATTAGTGGCCGTGGTCAATAAAGTGCACAACATTGGCGGGATGTCGCCGGAACCCGGGGTTCCTGTCCCCTTATGAGGGATCGTTTCACCCGTACGGAGTAAATGTGTCGAAGGGGCGGGAAGGTGCTGCTTCCGGGCGCCTACCGTCCATGAATGATGAGCATCAGTCCGGAAACCTCGACCCGCACCACCGGCGCGCACCGGGCGTACAGCGAGGCGCGCGATCGGGCGGCCGCGCGGGCGGTGGCGCAGCGCACGCCGGCGCACTACGAGCCGTACCTGGACGGCCTGTTCACCTACTGCATGTCGGTGCTGTGCGACCACGACGCGGCGACCGCGGCCCTGGCGGACGTCCTCGTGCTCGCCGACCGCCGCCGGGGTCCGGGCGACGCCGGGGGCCGCCGGGCCCGGCTGTACGCGCTGGCCCGGTGGGCCTGTCTGCGCGGGCTCACGGAGGTCCGGCAGAAACGGCCGGGCACGCACGCCTCCGCGCGCCCGCCCGCACACGCCGGCGGGACCGAGAAGCCGCGCGCCGCGAAGAACGCCGTCGGATCCGCCGTCCTCTCCGAGGACGAGGAGCGGCGGCGCAGGCGTGAACTGGCCCGGCTCGCCTGGCCGGAGGCCGCCGGCACCACGCCCGAGCAGCGCGAGGCGCTGGAGTTGGCGGTGCGGCACCAGCTCACCGCCCCCGAGGTCGCCGACGTGCTGGGGATGGACCCGGCCGCCGCCCGGGAGTTGCTCGCCTCCGCCGCCTGCGAGGTGGAGCGCACCAGGGCGGCCCTGGCCGTCGTGGAGAGCGGCGCCTGTCCGGGCGTCGCCCGCCTCGCGGGGGACCAGCCGTTCGTCCTGAGCGCCGCCCTGCGCCGCGAACTCGTCCGGCACGTCGACGACTGTCCCGTCTGCCGCCGCGCCGCCGAGCACGCCGTCCCCGGCCACTGGCCCGGCACCAGCGTCACGCCCGCCGCGCTGCCCGTGCTCGAAGCGCCGCGCGCGGCCCTCGTGTCCGCGACGGCGCACCTCACGCGCGGGCGTGGCGGCGCCCCGCGCTTCGACCGCCGGGGCTTCCCCATGGACCCGAGGGACCGCGCCGCCCGCCGGGACCGGCTGCGCGCGCGTGCCGTCACGACGACCGTCGTGGCCACCGTGGTCGCCGCGCCCGTCTTCGCCCTGTGGGCCGCCTACCGGGGCGCCCCCCTCATCGGCGAGGGCGCCGACGGCCGTTCCGTCAGCGCGGGCGAGGAACAGGGCGACGGCGACGGCGACGGCGCCGTCGGCGAGGGCGGCGGCGACGCCTACGAGAACGCCGGCAACGCCCGGACCGGGCCCGGCGCCCGCCCCGGCAAGGGACCCGCGGACGACGTGTCCGTGGAGGTCACCCAGGGGAAGGGGCGGGGCGCGCTCGCCGTCACCGCGGCGAACGACGGCGACACCACCCTCATCACCCTGAAGGCGACGGGCGACTCCCCCGTCCGCTGGTCCGCCCGCACCGGCGCCGACTGGCTCTACCTCAGCCGGTCCTCGGGCACCCTGGAGCCCGGCGCGTCCACGACGATCAAGGTGTACGTCGACCAGCTGAGCGAGCCCGCCGGGTACTGGACGGCGGAGGTCTCACTGGCTCCCTCGGGCGCCGTGGTGACGATCGAGGGCTACGGTCCGGTGCCGACGCCGCCGGTCGACCCCCGGCCGACCCCACCGGATGCGGACCCGGGCCCGCCGAGGCCCACGGACCCGCCCCCGGCACCCGACCCGGACCCCACACCCACGGGCCCGGCGCAGCCCGACCCGACCCCGGCGCCCACCGACGAGACCCCCACGGACCCGCCCGGCCCGACCTCACCGCCGAGCGACGGGGGAGGCGACCCGCCGCCGGCTTCGTAGGGAGCGCGGGGTGCGTGCCGGGAGGGAGGGGCCGGTGCGGTCCGACCGAATCCACCGACTTCGCCTGCGGTCCGACCGAATCCACCGACTTCGCCTGCGGTCCGACCGAATCCACCGACTCCGTCTCCGGTCCGACCGAATCCACCGACTCCGTCTCCGGTCCGACCGAATCCACCGACTCCGCCTGCGGTCCGACCGAATCCACGACTTCGCCTACGGTCCGACCGAATCCACCGGTTCGGCCGGCGGGGTGACCGGATCCGCCGGATGGGACGCCACCAGCGGCAGACGCGACGCCAGTCGCTGCTCGCACAGCTCGACCAGGCGGTCGTACCCCGCCTTGCCCATCAGCTCGACCAGCTCGGGCCGGTACGAGACGTACACCGGGTCGCCCGCGCCGTGCGCGGAGGTCGCCGACGTGCACCACCAGTGCAGGTCGTGGCCGCCTGGGCCCCAGCCGCGGCGGTCGTACTCGCCGATCGACACCTGCAGCACCCGCGTGTCGTCGGGCCGGTCGATCCAGTCGTACGTGCGCCGGATCGGCAGCTGCCAGCAGACGTCCGGCTTGGTCTCCAGCGGCTCGCGGCCCTCCCGCAGCGCCAGGATGTGCAGCGAGCAGCCCGCGCCCCCGGCGAAGCCCGGGCGGTTCTGGAAGATGCACGACCCCTTGTAGGGACGGGTCTGGCGGTCGCCGTCCTCGTCCTTGGAGACCCAGCCGGTCTCCGTGCCCACGTCGTGGAACTGCCAGATCTCCGGAGTGAGCCTCGCCACATGTTCGGCGACGCGCTTCTCGTCGTCCTCGTCCGAGAAGTGGGCGCCCAGGCTGCAGCACCCGTCGGCCGCGCGGCCCGCCTGGATGCCTTGGCAGCCGCTGCCGAAGACGCAGTTCCAGCGCGAGGTCAGCCAGGTGAGATCGCAGCGGAAGACCTGCTCGTCGTCCGCCGGATCAGGGAACTCCACCCACGCGCGCGCGAAATCGAGTCCCTTCTCGTCCGGCGCCGTGGACTCCGCGGAGCCCTTCGCCGACTTCGGTGGCCTGGTCGCCGCCTTCGCCCGCGAAGAGCCGCCGGTCACGGCCGCTCCCGCTGCCGACTTGTCGGCCTTTGCCTTTTTCGTCTTTGGCACCCGTCCAGGGTACGGCGCCGGAGGCCGCATCGAGGACCTTGCACGGCTCCGCTGGCAGTAGCGTTCCGCCCATGAGACTCGGTGTCCTCGACGTGGGATCGAACACGGTGCATCTGCTGGTGGTGGACGCACACCCGGGGGCACGCCCCCTGCCCGCGCACTCGCACAAGGTGGAACTACGCCTTGCCCAGCTCCTCGACGAGGCCGGGGCCATCGGTTCCGAAGGGGTCGAGAAACTCATAGCCGTCGTCCACGAGGCGCTCCAGGCCGCCGAGGACAAGGGCGTGGAGGAACTGCTGCCCTTCGCCACCTCCGCCGTGCGCGAGGCCAGCAACGCCGACGAGGTCCTCGCCCGGGTCCAGGACGAGACCGGGGTCGAACTGCAGGTCCTCGCCGGCGCCGAGGAGGCCCGGCTGACCTTCCTCGCCGTCCGCCGCTGGTTCGGCTGGTCCGCGGGCAAGCTGCTCGTCCTCGACATCGGCGGGGGCTCCCTGGAGATCGCGTACGGCATAGACGAGGAGCCCGACACCGCCGTCTCGCTCCCGCTCGGCGCCGGGCGCCTCACCGCCGGCTGGCTGCCCCGCGACCCGGCCACCCCCGACGACATCCGCGCCCTGCGCCGGCATGTCCGGGCGCAGATAGCCCGGACGGTCGGCGAGTTCAGCCGGTTCGGTGCCCCCGACCACGTCGTCGCCACCTCCAAGACCTTCAAGCAGCTCGCCCGTATCGGCGGCGCGGCCCGCTCCACGGAGGGCCTCTATGTCCACCGCGACCTCAAGCGCGAGGCCCTGGAGTCCTGGGTCCCCAAGCTCGCCCACATGACCACGGCCCAGCGCGCCGCGCTCCCCGGCGTCTCCGAGGGCCGCGCGAACCAGATCCTCGCGGGCGCGCTGGTCGCCGAGGCCGCGATGGACCTCTTCGACGTGCAGACCCTGGAGATCTGCCCCTGGGCGCTGCGGGAGGGCGTGATCCTGCGACGCCTGGACCACATGGGTACGGCGTAGGGGAACCGGGGGCGTACGGGGATGTCTCCGTCCGGGCCCCACCCCCGGCCCGCGACCCGTGTCTTTCAGGGGCGCGGGGACCGGCGCGACCAGCCCCGACCGGCCCGCGGTCGCCTTCCCGGAGCACCCCCACGGCGTACGGGCGGGCCCACCCAGCCCCGGCCGACCTCATGCCCCCCGGCCCACCCGGCCCGCCCCACCCCGTAGGCTGTGGCGCGTGGCAGAACCCGTACGGATCCCGGACGCGAAGGTCGCGCTGTCCACGGCCTCCGTGTATCCGGAGTCGACGGCCACGGCCTTCGAGATCGCCGCGCGCCTGGGCTACGACGGCGTGGAGGTCATGGTCTGGACCGACCCGGTCAGCCAGGACCTGGAGGCTCTGCGCCGTCTCTCCGACTACCACCAGATCCCCATCCTCGCCGTACACGCCCCCTGTCTGCTGATCACCCAGCGGGTGTGGTCGACCGACCCGTGGGTCAAGCTCCAGCGCGCCCAGGCCGCCGCCGAGAAGCTCGGCGCGAGCACGGTCGTCGTACACCCCCCCTTCCGCTGGCAGCGCCAGTACGCGCGCGACTTCGTCACCGGGATCTGGCGGATGGCGGGCGAGACGGACGTCCGGTTCGCCGTCGAGAACATGTACCCCTGGCGCTACCGCGACCGCGAGATGCTCGCGTACGCCCCCGACTGGGACGTGACGAAGGACGACTACCGGCACTTCACGATCGACCTCAGCCACTCCGCGACCTCCCGCACCGACGCCCTGGAGATGGTCGACCGCATGGGCGACCGCCTCGGCCACGTGCACATGGCCGACGGCAGGGGATCGGCCAAGGACGAGCACCTCGTCCCGGGTCGCGGCAGCCAGCCCTGCGCCGAGCTGCTGGAACGTCTCGCGCACAACGGTTTCGACGGCCACGTCGTGATCGAGGTCAACACCCGCCGCGCCATGTCCGCCGCCGAGCGCGAGGCCGACCTGGCGGAGGCCCTCGCCTTCACCCGGCTGCACCTCGCCTCCGCCGTGCGGGTCCCCCGGTCGTGACCTCGGCCACCCCCCGCCGCCGGGGCCGGCCCTCCCGCACGGAATCGGCAGACACGCCCGCCGCGCGCGACCGCATCCTCGCCGCGGCCCGCGAGGAGTTCTCCGAGCGCGGCTACGACAAGACGTCCGTACGCGGCATCGCCAAGGCCGCCGGGGTGGACTCGGCGCTCGTGCACCACTACTTCGGCACCAAGGAGCAGGTGTTCGAGGCCGCCATCACCCTCTCCTTCGGCCCGGCCATGCAGGCTCCCCGGGCCGTCGAGGAGGGCCCCCTCGACGGCGTCGGCGAGCGGCTCGCCCGGTTCTTCTTCGGCGTCTGGGAGAACCCGGCGACCCGTACGCCCCTGCTCGCGATCGTCCGCTCCGCCGTGAACAACGAGGCCGCCGCCGCCGTCTTCCGCCGCATCATCGCCACGCAGGTGCTTCGCCGCATCGCCGACCGCCTGGAGGTGCAGGACGCGGAGCTGCGGGCCGAACTGGCCGCCGCGCAGCTGGTGGGCATCGCGATGCTGCGGTACGTGATCAAGGTCGAGCCACTGGCGTCGGCGGACCCGGAGCAGATCATCAGAAGAGTGGCGCCCGTCGTGCAGGCCCACCTCACCGCGCCTCTCTAGCGGCGCGCGGAACGGCGCACGCCACCACCACGCGCCCGCGGCCGAGAACCGAGACAGTCGTCCCGCATTTCGGACAAGCTGTCCAACCCTTGGCGCAACGGGCGTACGCTCGATGCAGTCAGAACTCTCTGATCGCAGTCTCTGAAGGAGCGAGCGCGATGCCCCAGCTGAGGTCCCGCACAGTCACCCACGGCCGCAACATGGCGGGCGCCCGCGCCCTTATGCGCGCCTCCGGTGTACCGGGCGCGGACATCGGCCGCAAGCCGATCATCGCGGTCGCCAACAGCTTCACCGAGTTCGTGCCGGGCCACACCCACCTCCAGCCGGTGGGCCGTATCGTCAGCGAGGCGATCACCGCGGCCGGCGGCATCCCGCGCGAGTTCAACACCATCGCCGTCGACGACGGCATCGCGATGGGCCACGGCGGCATGCTGTACAGCCTCCCCTCCCGCGACCTGATCGCGGACAGCGTGGAGTACATGGTCGAGGCCCACTGCGCCGACGCCCTGATCTGCATCTCCAACTGCGACAAGATCACCCCGGGCATGCTGAACGCCGCCCTGCGGCTCAACATCCCGACCGTCTTCGTCTCCGGCGGCCCCATGGAGTCCGGCCGGGCCACCCTCGTCGACGGCACGGTCCGCACGCTCGACCTGGTCGACGCGATCTCCGACGCGGTCAACGACAAGATCTCGGACGAGGACATCCTCCGTATCGAGGAGAACGCCTGTCCGACCTGCGGCTCCTGCTCCGGCATGTTCACCGCCAACTCGATGAACTGCCTCGCGGAAGCCATCGGACTCGCCCTCCCGGGCAACGGCTCGGTCCTGGCCACGCACACGGCCCGCCGGGCGCTGTACGAGAACGCGGGCCGCACGGTGATGGACATCACCCGCCGCTACTACGAGCAGGACGACGAGACGGTCCTGCCCCGCAACGTCGCCACCTTCGCGGCCTTCCAGAACGCCATGGCCCTCGACATCGCGATGGGCGGCTCGACCAACACGATCCTGCACCTGCTGGCCGCCGCCCAGGAGGCGGGCGTCCCGTTCGACCTGGACGACATCAACGAGGTCTCGCGCCGGGTGCCGTGTCTGGCGAAGGTCGCGCCGAACGTCGCCAAGGACCGCACGTACTACATGGAGGACGTGCACCGGGCCGGCGGCATCCCCGCCCTCCTCGGCGAACTGCACCGCGCGGGCCTGCTCAACGAGGACGTCAACTCGGTTCACAGCCCATCCCTCGCCGACTGGCTGAAGACCTGGGACGTGCGCGGCGGCTCCCCGTCGCCGGAGGCACTGGAACTGTGGCACGCGGCACCCGGATGTGTCCGCTCCGCCGAGGCCTTCTCCCAGTCCGAGCGCTGGGAGGCCCTGGACGTGGACGCCGAGGGCGGCTGCATCCGCTCCGCCGAGCACGCCTACTCCAAGGACGGCGGCCTCGCGGTCCTCAAGGGCAACCTGGCGGTCGACGGCTGCGTGGTGAAGACGGCGGGCGTCGACGAGTCGATCTGGACGTTCGAGGGCCCGGCGGTCGTCTGCGAGTCGCAGGAGGAGGCCGTCCAGAAGATCCTCATGAAGGAGATCAAGGAGGGCGACGTCGTCGTCATCCGCTACGAGGGCCCCAAGGGCGGCCCCGGCATGCAGGAGATGCTCTACCCGACCTCGTACCTGAAGGGCCGCGGCCTCGGCAAGGCCTGCGCGCTCGTCACCGACGGCCGCTTCTCCGGCGGCACCTCGGGCCTCTCCATCGGCCACGCCTCGCCCGAGGCGGCCGCCGGCGGCACGATCGCCCTCGTCGAGGACGGCGACCGTATCCGCATCGACATCCCGAACCGTTCGATCGAGCTGCTGGTCGACGACGCCGAGCTGGCCCGCCGCGAGCAGGCCCTGAACGGCGTCCACGCCCCGAAGAACCGGGAGCGCAAGGTGTCGGCCGCGCTGCGCGCCTATGCCGCGATGGCCACCAGCGCCGACAAGGGCGCGGTGCGGGACGTCAGCAAGCTGGGCTGAGGGCCCCGCGGAAGCAGTACATCGAGGGCCGTTCCCCTACGGGACGGCCCTCGTTCGTGCAGCCGCTCTCCGTGCAGCCGCTCGGCCGTGAAATCGACGTCACTCGCACGCGCACTCGCCCGGCCGTGACCGGGGGAGGGTCACCAGCTCCCCGGATCGTTCCCGTCCAGCCCGAGCACCGTCCCGTCGAGCGTGCCCGCGCAGACCCGGCCGTCGATGACCACGGGCTCGGGCAGCGAGGCGGTGACCCGGCCCGGGTCCCCGAGCCGCGACGGCGTGTCCCCGCTGATCCCGCCCTTGCGTACGTCCACCGCGAGCAACCGTCCGTCGGACGCGGTGAAGTACACATGCCGGTCGTCGGCGACCGGCGCCGAACTCCGGGCGACCCCCGTCTCCGTCCGCCACAGCTGCTTACGCGTCTTCAGGTCGACGGCCGTGAGAGCGCCCTGCTCGCCGCTCAACAGGTACACGACATCGCCCCGCACGACCCCGTGGGCCCCTTGGAGCCGCACGGGCAGGGCGACCCGGACCGTGCTCCCGGTGCCGGGGTCGTACCGGACCACGGCGACCGTGTCGTCGTAGGCACCACCGATCTCGCCAAGGACGAGGGCGCCGTCCTGGACCCCCAGCAGCTCCAGGTGGCCCTCCAGTGGGGCGTCCCAGCGCACGTCCCCCGTCCTCGGGTCCACCGCGGTGATCCGCGTGCGCGCACCCGCCCCCTTGCCGATGACACTCGCCAGGTACGCCGACCGGTCCCCGTCGAACGACGTGAAGTACGCCTCCGGCTGCCCTGGAATGCGGCCGCTCCACAGGGTGTCGCCGGTGGCGCCGTCCACACCGGTGACCGTCCCGTCGGCGGCGGTCAGGAGCAGCGCGCCGCCGGCGTAGTGCCTGCCGCCGTACGCCGAGACGTCCAGCTCCCACCGCACCTTCCCGGTGCCCGGGTCCAGCGCCTGGGCCCGGCGGCTCTCGTCCGTCAGCACCTGCACCAGTCCACCCGACACGACGGGCGGGTCACCGGTGCCCAGCGCACTCGCCCCGGCGACGGTGTGCCGCCACAGCACACTGCCGTCCGCCGGATCCAGCGCGGAGACCAGCCCCGGCTGCACGCACAACAGCTTCCCCGACCCGTACGAGCAGTGCGGCGCGCTCCTGTTCTTCGCCGCCGGCCTGGTGGCCCAGGCGTCGAGGGCGGGCGCGTCGGCCGCCGCACGTCCGGTCCGGGGAGAGGCCGCGCCACCGTCCGTCCGCCCGCCCTCGCTTCCCAGCGCCCGCACGGAGGCGAACCCCCCGCCCGCGACGAGCACCACCGAGACGGCGACGAGCAGGGCCCGCATGCGCGACCGGCGACCGGCCCGGCTGCTGCCCTGGTCCGTGCGCCGCCCGGAGTCTCCTCGCCCCTCGGCCCCGACGAGGCCGCCGCCCGAATCGGCGCCGGTGCCTGTGTCCGAGTCCGTGCCGGTGCCGCGGGCGGTGCTGGTTGCGGTGCCGGTGGCGTCCTCCGTCACGTCCGCGGCCCGGCCCGGCGGAGACGCCCAGCCCGCCCCCTCTCGCTCCCGCCGGGTCGTCATGAAGGTCTGGGTGTCGTACGAGGCGGCCACGGACCGGAGTTCGTGCATCAGCTCGTCCGCCGTGGGCCGGTCCTCGGGCTCCTTGGCCAGGCAGGCGCGGACGAGGGGAGCGAGGTTCTCGGGTACGTCGGTGAGGTCCGGCTCGTCGTGGACGACCTGGTAGGCGACGACATAGGGACTGTCGGAGTCGAAGGGCCCGCGCCCGGTGGCCGCGTGCACCGTGACCGAGCCGAGCGCGAAGATGTCGGCCGCGGGCCCGACCTCCCGGGGCCGCCGGAACTGCTCGGGGGCCATGAACGGCGGTGTGCCGATCAACTTCCCCGTCTCGGTGCGCAGTTCGCTGTCCTTCGGCCGCGAGATACCGAAGTCGATGACCTTGGGACCGTCCTCGGCGAGCAGTACGTTGCTGGGCTTGAGGTCCCGGTGCACGACGCCGGCGCGGTGGATGTCGCGCAGCGCCTCCGCGAGCCCGGCCATCAGCCGCCGCAACTGCCCCGGCGGCATGGGCCCGTTCCGCTTGACGTACTCGGCGAGGGTCGGGCCGGGGATGAAGAGGGTGGCCATCCAGGGCCGCGCGCTGTCGGTGTCGGCATCCACGACCGGGGCGGTGAAGGCGCCGCTCACCTGTCGGGCGGCGGCGACCTCCTGCTTGAAACGCCCTCTGAACTCGGGGTCCTTGGCGAACTCGGCGTGCACCACCTTCACCGCGAGCCGCAGGCCGGACGTGGAGGCGGCCAGATGGACGACGCCCATGCCACCCGAACCCAGACACGATTCCAGACGGTAGTGGCCGGCGTACTCGGGAAGTTCCGCTTCCTCTCCCGACCCGGTGCCGCGCTGCGGTGCCATGGGTCCACCCCCGTGCTGTTTCGGCCGCTCGCGCGACGCTCGGAGCCTAGTCGATGACACGTACGGGACAGAGGCGGCTTGCTAGCCTTCACGTGCGAAAAACGCACAGGTGTGTGTGTCCTGATTCAGGGGTATCAAAGGGTCCCCATGCCCTGCATGGGGGTCAAACGGGGTTTCAAACGGGGGGAGTTCAGCCATGTCTGTCGACCATGTCGAAGAGATCGCGGGGGGCGGCGAGGGGGAGCGGACCGTCACGCCATCGGCCGAGGTTTCGGCCACCACCGCGACGGTCACGGCGGCCGTCCGCCGCTACGCGGTGGCGCCCGGCGTCCGTCTCAACGTCCGCAGCGGCCCGAGCACCAGCTATGGCATCGTCCGCGTCCTCTCCGAGGGCGTCACGGTACCGATCTACTGCCAGACCCCGGGCCAGACCATCTCCGGCCCCTACGGCACCACGAATGTCTGGGACAACATCGACGACGGCCAGTACATCTCCGACGCCTACGTCTACACCGGCAGCGACGGCTACGTGGCGGGCCGCTGCGGCTGACCCAGGAACCGGGGCCGACCGACGACACGGCACGGCGGCATGGAGAGCACCGCGGTACCCCGCGCGGGGTACCGCGGCCAGGCCGGTCCGGCCGCCCCGGGGGCCCGGGCACCGCCGCGCAGCCGCTCCGACGCCGGAGCCATAATCGACCCGTGAGCGACAAGCCGAAGGACGACCAGGCGGGGCAGACACAGGGCCAGGGCCAGGGCCAGGGGTCGCAAGGGCCGCAGGCGCCCTCGGCCGTTTCCCCGGCGACCCCTACGGGCCCTCGCCCCGAACCCATCCGCTTCTTCGGAACCACCTGGCTGAACCACGACGGCAACTACACGGCCCGCCGCGCGACCGTCACCGCCGGCTCGCTCGCGGCCCTGGCCGTCTCCTGCCTGGTGCTGCGCCTGGCCTACGAGGGCCTGCAACTGGCCGCGGTCGGCGGTTTCGTCAGCATCCTGGTCGTCGTCATGTTCGCCATCTGCAGCGCCCTGGCCTTCGGCCACACCTGGGGTGCCTTCACCAAACGCCCGGACCCGGCCCGTCACTCCTCCCTACGGGGCCTCCTCACCATCGGCTTCCTCGGCTCCCTGACCGCCTACTTCCTCCGCTCCCTGAAAGAGGCCCCGGGCGAGTCCCTCCACCGCGAGGAGTACACCGAGGCCCGCCGGCAGTACGACCGCCGCACAGCCAAGCGCACGAAGAACCCGGCCAAGCGCCGCCGCCCCTGACCGACGGGCACATCACCGCCCCCGCCAGGTACGCGGCGAACCGCGACGCGGGAGGGTGCAGCCCCCGGGAACGGGACGGGTGGGTGCGGCCCGGGCGACAGCCCCTCCCCAACGCCGCCCCACCGAGCCACGATGTCCCCATGACCACCTCCCGCCCCCGCCTCTCCCACACCGCCCGAGCCCACTCCTTCAACGCCGCCGCAGCCCAGTACGCGGCGAACCGCCCCTCCTACCCACCCACCCTCTTCGACACCATCGAAGCCCTGGCCGGTCGCCCCCTCCCCGGCGCACGCGCCGTGGACGTGGGCGCGGGCACCGGCATATCCACCACCCTCCTCCACACCCGCGGCGCCGACGTCCTCGCCGTGGAACCCGGCGCGGGCATGGCCGCCCAGTTCCGCCGCAGCCACCCCCACATCCCCCTGGTCCGCGGCGACGGCAACGCGCTCCCCGTCGCCACCGCCTCCACCGACCTCCTCACCTACGCCCAGTCCTGGCACTGGACCGACCCCGCCCGCTCGGTCCCGGAGGCACTGCGCGTACTCCGTCCCGGCGGCGCACTGGCCCTCTGGTGGAACACCGACGCCGTCGACGTCCCCTGGATCGCCGACGCCACCGTCCGCATCCACCGCTTCCTCGGCGTGGACCCCGGCACCCCGGTCGAGAGGAGCGGCTCCGGCGCACCCGCCGCCCTCGCCGACACAGCGGCCCTCGCCGACACCACCGACCGGCTCGACTTCACCCGCTGCCAGATCCGCTGGAGCCGCACGGTCCCCCTGGACACCCACCTGGCCAACATCGCCAGCCACTCGGGGTTCCTGATCCTCGGCGAAGAGGCCACCTCCACGTTCCTCACCGAGGAACGAGCCCACCTTCGCGGACTCTTCCCCACCGAAACCATCGAAGAGATCTACGACGTAGACCTATTGGTGGCCATCCGCCCCTGAACGCCCGCCGTCCCGCCCCGGGAACACCCTCCACCCGTGGGCACCCTCCGACCCACCGACCGGCCCGCACCCCCATCCCCATCACCCCTGCCGAGCGCCCGCGCCGCCTACGCGCCCGCTCGCGCTTCCGCCTGCCCCCACCCGGTACCCGCCCGAAACCCACATCCGGTACCCGGCCCGCCCAGAACCCACCTCACCCCCTCACTTGACGTCCCCCTCGCCCTGCGCAATATTCATCACATGATGAATAAATCCGGGAGCGGGCCCTCACTCCCACCCGCCATCCACGCCCAGAACCTCACCGTCGCCCGAGGACCGCGCACCGTGCTCCGCGCCGTCGACTTCGCCGTCCCCCAGGGCCAGATCACCGGCCTCCTCGGCCCTTCCGGCTGCGGAAAATCCACCCTGATGCGAGCGATCGTCGGCACCCAGGCCAAGGTCACCGGCACTCTGGACGTCCTCGGCCGCCCCGCGGGCGACGCCACCCTCCGCTCCCGCATCGGCTACGTCACCCAGGCCCCCTCCGTCTACGACGACCTGACCGTCAGCCAGAACCTCGCCTACTTCGCCGCGATCCTCGACCCCGGCCGCGCGGCCGCCGACCGCCGCCACGAGAACGTCACCCGGGCCATCGCCGACGTGGACCTCACCACCCACGCCGACGCCCTCGCCGGCAACCTCTCCGGCGGTCAGCGCAGCCGCGTCTCCCTGGCCGTGGCCCTCCTCGGCGCCCCCGAACTGGTGGTCCTCGACGAGCCCACCGTCGGCCTGGACCCCGTCCTCCGCCGCGAACTGTGGGCCCTCTTCCACACCATCGCCGCCGAGCGCCGGGCCACCCTCCTGATCTCCTCCCACGTCATGGACGAGGCCGAGCGCTGCCACCGCCTCCTCCTCATGCGCGAGGGCCGGATCCTCGCCGACGACACCCCCGAGGCCCTCCGCACCCGCACCCGCACCGAAACGGTCGAAGAGGCCTTCCTCCGCCTGGTCGACGAGGCCACGGCGACCGCGCCCACAGCCACGACCGACGCACACCAGAAGGAGCCGGCGCGATGACCGCCACGACGACATCCACGCCCCCGGTGGCCTTCCGCCCCAGGGCCCTCAGTTACTCCCGCACGACCGCCACAGCCGCCCGAGTCCTCCGCCAACTCGGCCACGACCCCCGCACGATCGCCCTGCTGATCCTCATCCCGTGCGTGATGCTGTTCCTGCTGCGCTACGTCTTCGACGGCAGCCCACGCGTCTTCGACTCCATCGGCGCCTCACTCCTCGGCATCTTTCCGCTGATCACGATGTTCCTGGTGACCTCGATCGCGACCCTGCGCGAGCGCACCTCGGGCACCCTGGAACGCCTCCTCTCCATGCCTCTCGGCAAGGGAGACCTGATCGCCGGCTACGCCCTCGCCTTCGGCACCCTGGCGGTCATCCAGTCCGCCCTCGCCACGGGTCTGGCCGTCTGGTTCCTCGACCTGGACGTCACCGGCTCCCCCTGGCTCCTCCTGATCGTCGCCCTCCTCGACGCCCTGCTCGGCACCGCCCTCGGCCTCTTCGTCTCGGCCTTCGCCTCCTCCGAGTACCAGGCCGTCCAGTTCATGCCGGCCGTGATCTTCCCCCAGCTCCTCCTCTGCGGCCTGTTCACCGCCCGCGCGAACATGCACCCCGCCCTGGAGGCCATCTCCAACGTCCTCCCCATGTCCTACGCCGTCGACGGCATGAACGAAGTGCTCCTCCACACCGACATGACCGCCACCTTCGTACGCGACATCGCGATCGTCGCCGGCTGCGCCGTCCTGGTCCTCACCCTGGGAGCGGCCACCTTGCGGCGCCGGACGACCTGACGCCCGACACGCCACCCGGCCGACGTCCCGCCCACCGGACACGCCGACCGAACCCGCGTCCCCGGTGCGAGGATGGCCCCAGGACGACGCACCTCCGGAGGGCACCCGCACCATGAGCCAGAAAGTCGCAGTCCTCGGCACCGGCAAGATCGGCGAGGCCCTGCTCAGCGGCATGATCCGAGCCGGCTGGGCACCCGCGGACCTCCTGGTCACCGCCCGCCGTCCCGAACGCGCCGAAGAACTCCGCACCCGCTACGGCGTCACCCCGGTCACCAACGCCGAGGCCGCGAAGACCGCCGACACGCTCATCCTCACGGTCAAGCCTCAGGACATGGCCACCCTCCTCGACGAACTCGCCCCGCACACCCCCGCCGACCGCCTGGTCGTCAGCGGCGCGGCGGGTATCCCCACCTCCTTCTTCGAGGAGCGCCTGGCCGCAGGCACCCCCGTCGTACGTGTCATGACGAACACCCCCGCCCTCGTCGACGAGGCCATGTCCGTCATCTCCGCCGGCAGCCACGCGAGCGAGGCCGATCTCGCGCACGCCGAGGAGATCTTCGGCGCCGTCGGCAAGACCCTTCGCGTCCCCGAGTCCCAGCAGGACGCCTGCACCGCCCTCTCCGGCTCCGGCCCGGCGTACTTCTTCTACCTGGTCGAAGCCATGACCGACGCGGGCATCCTCCTCGGCCTGCCCCGGGACAAGGCCCACGATCTGATCGTCCAGTCCGCCATCGGCGCGGCCACGATGCTCCGCGACAGCGGCGAACACCCCGTCAAGCTCCGCGAGAACGTCACCTCTCCCGCCGGCACGACGATCAGCGCCATCCGTGAACTCGAGAACCACGGAGTGCGCGCCGCGCTGATCGCCGCACTGGAGGCCGCCCGCGACCGCAGCCGCGAACTGGCCTCCGGCAAGAAGGACTGACGCCCCGCGCGGTCAGCCGGCCAGCAGACCGATCGCCCGGTACGCCTCATCCACCCTCGGCCGAGCCATCCCTCTGGCCTTCTCCGCACCCAACCGCAGCACCCCCTCAACATACGAAGGATCCGCGCACAACTCCTTGTGCCTCTCCTGTACGGGCCTGAGGAGCTCGACCACGGCCTCTGCGGTGTCCTTCTTCAGTGCTCCGTACGATTCATATACACCGCTCAGGTCCTCGGGGTTCCCACCCTCACAGGCGGCGAGGATCTCCAGCAGGTTCGCGAGCCCCGGCCGTTTCTCCGGGTCGTACACGACATCCCGCCCGCTGTCGGTCACGGCCCGCATGACCTTCTTCCGCGCCACGTCCGGTTCGTCCAGCAGATAGACGATGCCCGGCCCGACGTCGTCGGTCTTCCCCATCTTCGACGTCGGATCCTGGAGGTTCATCACCCGGGCCGCGACCTTCGGACGCGTGGCCCGCGGTACCACGAACGTCCGCCCGTACCGCTGGTTGAAGCGCACGGCCAGGTCCCGCGTCAGTTCCACATGCTGCGTCTGGTCATCGCCCACGGGCACCTCGTCGGTCCCGTACGCCAGGATGTCCGCCGCCATCAGGACGGGATAGGTCAGGAGCGACAGCCGGACACTGCCGCCCCGCTCCCGTTCCCGCGCCGACTTCTCCTTGTACTGGATCATCCGACGCATCTCGCCGTCCGTGGCCACGCACTCCAGCAGATACGACAGCCGTGCGTGCTCGTCCACGTGACTCTGGACGAAGACGGT
This sequence comes from Streptomyces bottropensis ATCC 25435, assembly GCF_000383595.1. Lineage (NCBI taxonomy): Bacteria > Bacillati > Actinomycetota > Actinomycetes > Kitasatosporales > Streptomycetaceae > Streptomyces > Streptomyces bottropensis. Next base: position 779,880 of record NZ_KB911581.1, read on the forward strand.
GCACAGTTCCGGATCAAGCCCCGACGCCAGCAGCAGGGTCGCCGCCTGCCGGGTCAGCCGTCGCACCCGCGCCGGATCGTGGTCCACGGTGAGCGCGTGCAGATCCACCACACAGAACAGCGCGTCCGTCCGGTGCTGGTCGACCTCGGCCCACCGTCGTACGGCTCCCAGGTAGTTCCCCAGCGTCAGATGCCCCGTCGGCTTGATCCCGCTGAACACCCGTGTCATCTCTCCACCTCCTGATCAGGACCGCCACCACCCGGCCGGCCGTCCCACAGGAGGGAGATACGAGAAACGGCCGCCGGGGGCGGCGGCCGTCGAGTACATACGTGCGTACGGCCGCCGTCAGGCGGCCCACCACTGCTGGTGACACGTACGCGTAGTCATGGGGGTCAGGCTACGCCTCATGGGACCCCGTGGCAGCGAGTTGACACACCCCGAGCCGGTACGTAGTGTTCTCCGGGTTGTTCGACGTGAGCGCCGACCTCGGTCGGTCCCCGGACAGCCATTCCGCAGGTAACCACCAACAATCGACGACCTGTCGTCGTGTCCTTGGCATGTGTATTTGCGAAATGAGGAATCCGCGTTCGAAAGGGCGCAGCCCCCGATTAGCTCGGAGGCAGGGAATCCGCTAAAGTCTCACTCGTCGGAGCGGCCCAACAGCCGCGAGGACAACACCCGCTGACTGGGAATCAGGACCGAAAGGATCTGGTAGAGTCGGAACCGCCGGAAAGGGAAACGCGAAAGCGGGAACCTGGAAAGCACCGAGGAAATCGGAACCGGAAACGGTCTGATAGAGTCGGAAACGCAAGACCGAAGGGAAACTGCCCGGAGGAAAGCCCGAGAGTAGCTTGGGTGAGTACAAAGGAAGCGTCCGTTCCTTGAGAACTCAACAGCGTGCCAAAAATCAACGCCAGATATGTTGATACCCCGTTCCCGGCCGGATCTCCGGTTGGGGCGAGGTTCCTTTGAAGTAAAACACAGCGAGGACGCTGTGAACGGTCGGGCTTATTCCGCCTGACTGTTCCGCTCTCGTGGTGTCGACCCGATTACGGGTAAACATTCACGGAGAGTTTGATCCTGGCTCAGGACGAACGCTGGCGGCGTGCTTAACACATGCAAGTCGAACGATGAACCACTTCGGTGGGGATTAGTGGCGAACGGGTGAGTAACACGTGGGCAATCTGCCCTTCACTCTGGGACAAGCCCTGGAAACGGGGTCTAATACCGGATACAACACTCTCGGGCATCCGATGAGTGTGGAAAGCTCCGGCGGTGAAGGATGAGCCCGCGGCCTATCAGCTTGTTGGTGAGGTAACGGCTCACCAAGGCGACGACGGGTAGCCGGCCTGAGAGGGCGACCGGCCACACTGGGACTGAGACACGGCCCAGACTCCTACGGGAGGCAGCAGTGGGGAATATTGCACAATGGGCGAAAGCCTGATGCAGCGACGCCGCGTGAGGGATGACGGCCTTCGGGTTGTAAACCTCTTTCAGCAGGGAAGAAGCGAAAGTGACGGTACCTGCAGAAGAAGCGCCGGCTAACTACGTGCCAGCAGCCGCGGTAATACGTAGGGCGCGAGCGTTGTCCGGAATTATTGGGCGTAAAGAGCTCGTAGGCGGTCTGTCGCGTCGGATGTGAAAGCCCGGGGCTTAACCCCGGGTCTGCATTCGATACGGGCAGACTAGAGTGTGGTAGGGGAGATCGGAATTCCTGGTGTAGCGGTGAAATGCGCAGATATCAGGAGGAACACCGGTGGCGAAGGCGGATCTCTGGGCCATTACTGACGCTGAGGAGCGAAAGCGTGGGGAGCGAACAGGATTAGATACCCTGGTAGTCCACGCCGTAAACGGTGGGAACTAGGTGTTGGCGACATTCCACGTCGTCGGTGCCGCAGCTAACGCATTAAGTTCCCCGCCTGGGGAGTACGGCCGCAAGGCTAAAACTCAAAGGAATTGACGGGGGCCCGCACAAGCAGCGGAGCATGTGGCTTAATTCGACGCAACGCGAAGAACCTTACCAAGGCTTGACATCGCCCGGAAAGCATCAGAGATGGTGCCCCCCTTGTGGTCGGGTGACAGGTGGTGCATGGCTGTCGTCAGCTCGTGTCGTGAGATGTTGGGTTAAGTCCCGCAACGAGCGCAACCCTTGTTCTGTGTTGCCAGCATGCCCTTCGGGGTGATGGGGACTCACAGGAGACTGCCGGGGTCAACTCGGAGGAAGGTGGGGACGACGTCAAGTCATCATGCCCCTTATGTCTTGGGCTGCACACGTGCTACAATGGCAGGTACAATGAGCTGCGAAGCCGTGAGGCGGAGCGAATCTCAAAAAGCCTGTCTCAGTTCGGATTGGGGTCTGCAACTCGACCCCATGAAGTCGGAGTTGCTAGTAATCGCAGATCAGCATTGCTGCGGTGAATACGTTCCCGGGCCTTGTACACACCGCCCGTCACGTCACGAAAGTCGGTAACACCCGAAGCCGGTGGCCCAACCCCTTGTGGGAGGGAGCTGTCGAAGGTGGGACTGGCGATTGGGACGAAGTCGTAACAAGGTAGCCGTACCGGAAGGTGCGGCTGGATCACCTCCTTTCTAAGGAGCACTTCTACCGATCCCTACGGGGTGAGGTCAGAGGCCAGATCATCAGCGAACGTCTGATGCTGGTTAGCTCATGGGTGGAACGTTGATTATTCGGCATCTTGAGTCATCTCAGGCTGTGAGTACTGTCCTTTCGGGGGCGTGGAAAGCTGATCTGAGTGGTGAGGGTGCCGGGCACGCTGTTGGGTGTCTGAGGGAATGGCCGTGCTTTACGGTTGCCTTCAGTGCCGGCCCCAGTGCACTCGGACTACTGGTTCGGGGTGATGGGTGGTTGGTCGTTGTTTGAGAACTGCACAGTGGACGCGAGCATCTGTGGCCAAGTTTTTAAGGGCGCACGGTGGATGCCTTGGCACCAGGAACCGATGAAGGACGTGGGAGGCCACGATAGTCCCCGGGGAGTCGTCAACCAGGCTTTGATCCGGGGGTTTCCGAATGGGGAAACCCGGCAGTCGTCATGGGCTGTCACCCTTGCCTGAACACATAGGGCAAGTGGAGGGAACGCGGGGAAGTGAAACATCTCAGTACCCGCAGGAAGAGAAAACAACCGTGATTCCGGGAGTAGTGGCGAGCGAAACCGGATGAGGCCAAACCGTATGCGTGTGAGACCCGGCAGGGGTTGCGTATACGGGGTTGTGGGATCTCTCTTTTACAGTCTGCCGGCTGTGAGACGAGTCAGAAACCGTTGATGTAGGCGAAGGACATGCGAAAGGTCCGGCGTAGAGGGTAAGACCCCCGTAGCTGAAACATTGACGGCTCGTTTGAGAGACACCCAAGTAGCACGGGGCCCGAGAAATCCCGTGTGAATCTGGCGGGACCACCCGCTAAGCCTAAATATTCCCTGGTGACCGATAGCGGATAGTACCGTGAGGGAATGGTGAAAAGTACCGCGGGAGCGGAGTGAAATAGTACCTGAAACCGTGTGCCTACAAGCCGTGGGAGCGTCGCGCATCGAGTTTACTCGGTGCGTCGTGACTGCGTGCCTTTTGAAGAATGAGCCTGCGAGTTTGCGGTGTGTTGCGAGGTTAACCCGAGTGGGGTAGCCGTAGCGAAAGCGAGTCCGAACAGGGCGATTTTAGTAGCACGCTCAAGACCCGAAGCGGAGTGATCTAGCCATGGGCAGGTTGAAGCGGAGGTAAGACTTCGTGGAGGACCGAACCCACCAGGGTTGAAAACCTGGGGGATGACCTGTGGTTAGGGGTGAAAGGCCAATCAAACTCCGTGATAGCTGGTTCTCCCCGAAATGCATTTAGGTGCAGCGTCGTGTGTTTCTTGCCGGAGGTAGAGCACTGGATAGGCGATGGGCCCTACCGGGTTACTGACCTTAGCCAAACTCCGAATGCCGGTAAGTGAGAGCACGGCAGTGAGACTGTGGGGGATAAGCTCCATGGTCGAGAGGGAAACAGCCCAGAGCATCGACTAAGGCCCCTAAGCGTACGCTAAGTGGGAAAGGATGTGGAGTCGCACAGACAACCAGGAGGTTGGCTTAGAAGCAGCCACCCTTGAAAGAGTGCGTAATAGCTCACTGGTCTAGTGATTCCGCGCCGACAATGTAGCGGGGCTCAAGCGTACCGCCGAAGTCGTGTCATTCCAGCATATAGGGCCAACGCCTGCTGGGATGGGTAGGGGAGCGTCGTGTGCCGGGTGAAGCAGCCGCGGAAGCGAGTTGTGGACGGTTCACGAGTGAGAATGCAGGCATGAGTAGCGATACACACGTGAGAAACGTGTGCGCCGATTGACCAAGGGTTCCTGGGTCAAGCTGATCTGCCCAGGGTAAGTCGGGACCTAAGGCGAGGCCGACAGGCGTAGTCGATGGATAACCGGTTGATATTCCGGTACCCGCTGTGAAGCGTCAAACACTGAACCAGGCGATGCTAAGTCCGTGAAGCCGTTCCGGACCCTTCGGGGAAAGGAAAGTGGTGGAGCCGACGGACCAGACTTGTAGTAGGTGAGTGATGGGGTGACGCAGGAAGGTAGTCCATCCCGGGCGGTGGTTGTCCCGGGGTAAGGGTGTAGGCCGTGCGATAGGTAAATCCGTCGCACGTGTGGCTGAGACCTGATGCCGAGCCGATTGTGGTGAAGTGGATGATCCTATGCTGTCGAGAAAAGCCTCTAGCGAGTTTCATGGCGGCCCGTACCCTAAACCGACTCAGGTGGTCAGGTAGAGAATACCGAGGCGTTCGGGTGAACTATGGTTAAGGAACTCGGCAAAATGCCCCCGTAACTTCGGGAGAAGGGGGGCCATCACCGGTGATAGCACTTGCTGCTTGAGCTGGGGGTGGCCGCAGAGACCAGCGAGAAGCGACTGTTTACTAAAAACACAGGTCCGTGCGAAGCCGTAAGGCGATGTATACGGACTGACGCCTGCCCGGTGCTGGAACGTTAAGGGGACCGGTTAGTCACATTTCGGTGTGGCGAAGCTGAGAACTTAAGCGCCAGTAAACGGCGGTGGTAACTATAACCATCCTAAGGTAGCGAAATTCCTTGTCGGGTAAGTTCCGACCTGCACGAATGGCGTAACGACTTCTCGACTGTCTCAACCATAGGCCCGGTGAAATTGCACTACGAGTAAAGATGCTCGTTTCGCGCAGCAGGACGGAAAGACCCCGGGACCTTTACTACAGTTTGATATTGGTGTTCGGTTCGGCTTGTGTAGGATAGCTGGGAGACTTTGAAGCTCGGACGCCAGTTCGGGTGGAGTCGTCGTTGAAATACCAGTCTGGTCGTGCTGGATGTCTAACCTGGGTCCGTGATCCGGATCAGGGACAGTGTCTGATGGGTAGTTTAACTGGGGCGGTTGCCTCCTAAAGAGTAACGGAGGCGCCCAAAGGTTCCCTCAGCCTGGTTGGCAATCAGGTGGTGAGTGTAAGTGCACAAGGGAGCTTGACTGTGAGACCGACGGGTCGAGCAGGGACGAAAGTCGGGACTAGTGATCCGGCGGTGGCTTGTGGAAGCGCCGTCGCTCAACGGATAAAAGGTACCCCGGGGATAACAGGCTGATCTTCCCCAAGAGTCCATATCGACGGGATGGTTTGGCACCTCGATGTCGGCTCGTCGCATCCTGGGGCTGGAGTCGGTCCCAAGGGTTGGGCTGTTCGCCCATTAAAGCGGTACGCGAGCTGGGTTTAGAACGTCGTGAGACAGTTCGGTCCCTATCCGCTGCGCGCGCAGGAATATTGAGAAGGGCTGTCCCTAGTACGAGAGGACCGGGACGGACGAACCTCTGGTGTGCCAGTTGTCCTGCCAAGGGCATGGCTGGTTGGCTACGTTCGGGAGGGATAACCGCTGAAAGCATCTAAGCGGGAAGCCTGCTTCGAGATGAGTATTCCCACCCACTTGATGGGGTAAGGCTCCCAGTAGACGACTGGGTTGATAGGCCAGATATGGAAGCCTGGTAACGGGTGGAGTTGACTGGTACTAATAGGCCGAGGGCTTGTCCTCAGTTGCTCGCGTCCACTGTGTTGGTTCTGAAACCACGAACAACCCCATGCCATGGTCACGGTGTGGTGCGGTTGAGTGTTTCATAGTGTTTCGGTGGTCATAGCGTGAGGGAAACGCCCGGTTACATTCCGAACCCGGAAGCTAAGCCTTACAGCGCCGATGGTACTGCAGGGGGGACCCTGTGGGAGAGTAGGACGCCGCCGAACAAATATTGCGAAAACCCCCGCCGGGAAGCCGGCGGGGGTTTTCTGCGTTTGGGGTTCGCTTAGGGTCGGAGCATGCGCTATGACCTCGTGATCTTCGACAATGACGGCGTTCTCGTCGACAGCGAGCCCCTCTCCAACCGGCTCCTCGCCGAGTACCTCACCGAACTGGGTCACCCGACCTCGTTCGAGGACTCCATCCGCGACTACATGGGGTCGGCCATGCACCGGGTTCACGAAGTGGTGCTGGAGCGGACCGGGCAGAGCCTGCCGGGGGACTTCGACGACGTCTTCCATCAGCGGGTGTTCGCCGGGTTCGAGCGGGAGTTGGAGCCGGTGCCCGGCGTGGTGGCGGTACTGGAGAAGCTGGTCGCGGACGGGGTGCCGTACTGCGTGGCGTCGTCCGGAAGTCACGAGCGGATCCGGGTGGGGCATCGCACGACCGGGCTCGACCGGTGGTTCGGGGAGGGGCTCGTGTTCAGTTCGCAGGATGTGGGGCGGGGCAAGCCGGCTCCGGACCTCTTCCTGCACGCGGCCGAGCGGATGGGTGTCGCCCCGGACCGGTGTGCCGTCGTCGAGGACAGTCCTCTCGGGGTGCGGGCGGGGCTCGCGGCCGGGATGGATGTGTACGGGTATACGGCGATGACGCCCGCCGGGAAGCTGGCCGGAGCCAGGGGGTACTTTTCGGACATGGGAGAGCTGCTCGACCTGCTTAGTTGAGCAGTATTCAACTTCCTCTACCCATGAGTAGGCCGTGCCCCCTACTGTGCCGCCATGACAGATGTGCTGCGGCGCGGTAGGGCCGCGTTGGCGTTCAGCTTCTTCGCCCAGGGTGTCGCCTTCGCGCTGCTCGTGACGCGGATTCCGGCCATCCAGGACCGGTACGGAGTCTCCGACGCGCTGTTGCCCGCCTTCCTCGCCGCCGTGCCGGTCCTCGCCGGGGTCGGCAGTGTCTGCACGGAGCACCTCGTGAAGAGGATTCCGCCGAGCCGGGTGCTCAGGTGGTCCCAGCCCGTCGTGCTCCTGGCGCTGCTCGGCGTGGGGGCCGGCGACCGGATGGTCGTCCTCGGTGCGTCGCTCGCGGCCTTCGGGCTGGCGGTCGGTGCGCTGGACGCGTCCATGAACATGCTCGGGGTGAGCCTGCAGCGGTCGTACGGGCGGAGCATCATGCTCGGCTTCCACGCCGTGTACAGCCTGGGTGGGATAGCCGGGGCCTCGCTGGCGTGGATGGGGGCGCACTGGGATGTGGCGCTGCTGCCCCTGTATCTGCCGGTGGTGATCGCGCTGCTGCCGGCCGCCCTGGCGGCGAGCCGGTGGTACGTCGACGGGGGTGGGCCGGAGGACAAGGCCCCAACAGCCGCCGCGGAGGGCGGGAACGTCGCCTTCAAGCTGCTGCTGCCGCTCTGTCTGGTGATGTGCTTCGCGTACATCGGGGACTCGACCGTCTCCAACTGGAGTGCGAAGTATCTGCAGGACGTGCTCGGGAGTTCCGACCAGCTGTCGACCGTTCCGTACAACGTCTACATGATCACCACGCTGATCGGGCGGTCCATCGGGGACCTCGGGGTGCGGAGGTTCGGGGCCGTGGCCGTCGTGCGGGCCGGTGCGGTGGTGGCGGCGGCCGGATTCGCCGTGGTGGCGGGGGCGCCGGGGGCCTGGGTGGGGATGCTCGGGTTCACACTGCTGGGGCTCGGGTTGTGTGTGCTGGTGCCGCAGACGTTCGCGGCGGCCGGGCGCCTGTTCCCCGGAGCTTCGGACGCGGCCGTCGCGCGGCTGAACATCTTCAACTATGTCGGTTTCCTGATCGGTTCTCCGTTGGTGGGGGCCCTGGGCGACCTCTGGAGCTATCGCGGGGCGATGCTCGTACCGATGGTTCTGGTGCTGGTGACGTTGGTGTACGCCCGCTCGTTCGAGACCGAACCGGACCGATACGGTGGCGGGCATGAGCGGCCGCGCACAGCTGATGTGGGACGAGGCAGTAACGGGCTATGACTTCGGTCCGGACCATCCGATGGATCCGGTCCGGCTGGCGCTGACCCGGAGCCTGGTGAGCGCCTTCGGGCTCGACCGGGAGATGGACGTCGTCTCGGCGAAGCCGGCGGGGGAGTCGACCCTGCGGCTCGTGCATCGCGAGGACTACGTGGCGGCGGTCAGGGCCGCGTCGGCCGATCCCCAGGGCGCGGACGGGGCGTACGGGCTCGGGACCATGGACGATCCGGCCTTCGCCGGGATGCACGAGGTGTCCGCGCTGATCGCGGGGCAGTCGGTCGGAGCGGCGGAGGCCGTGTGGCGCGGGGACGCGCTGCACGCGGTGAACTTCGCGGGCGGGCTGCACCACGCGATGCCCGGTGGCGCGTCGGGGTTCTGTATCTACAACGACGCGTCGATCGCCATCGCCCGGCTGCTGGAGCTGGGGGCGGAGCGGGTCGCGTACGTGGATGTCGACGTGCACCACGGGGACGGGGTGCAGGCGGCGTTCTGGGAGGACCCGCGAGTTCTGACGATCTCGATGCACGAGCATCCCCGGACCCTGTTCCCGCAGACCGGGTGGCCGGAGGAGACGGGGGCCTCGCCGAGCGCGGAGGGGTCGGCCGTGAACGTGGCGCTGCCGGCGGGGACCGGGGACGCCGGGTGGGTGCGGGCGTTCCACGCGGTGGTGCCGGAGCTGATCGCGGACTTCCGGCCCCAGGTGCTGGTGACCCAGCACGGGGCCGACACGCACTTCGAGGACCCGCTGGCGCACCTGGCGGTGTCCCTGGACGCGCAGCGGGCGGTGCAGGTGGCGTTGCACGAGCTGGCCCATGAGCATGCCGACGGGCGGTGGGTCGCGCTCGGCGGAGGCGGTTACGCGGTGGTGGATGTCGTGCCGCGGTCGTGGACGCATCTGGTGGCGATCGCGGCGGGGCGGGAGATCGCGCCGGAGAGTGTGATCCCCGAGGAGTGGCGGCAGCAGGTGTTCGCCCGGACGCGGCAGCTGGCGCCGGCGCGGATGACCGATGGGCGGTGGCCGGTGTCCTGGGCGGACTGGGAGGAGGGGTACGACCCCGCGGACCGGCTCGACCAGGCGGTGCTCGCCGCGCGGAAGGCCGTTTTTCCGCTGCGGGGGTTGTTGCCGTAGGCGGTTGCCCGTCCCCGTTGCCCCTGCCCGTCCCGGTCCCAGGGGCCGGGCGTCCTTTCGCCTCCCGCTCAAGACTCGGGGCTCCGCCCCGGACCCCGTTCGCGCAGTTCCCCGCGCCCCTGGCGGGAGTTAGGCCAACTGTGTGGTGGGGCGGGGGTTTTCGGGGTGGTGGTACGGGCTGTGCGTCACCATCGGGGCGTGGTGAGTGGCGCGGCGTTGCGGGAGCACCTGGTGGCCTGCGGGCTCGCGGGGCGGGTCGCCACCACCCGGGAGGCGAGTCTGCGGAGTTATCGGTTGTTCGCGGCCCGGGACCCGCGGTTTCTGATCGGACTTGATCCCGAACTGTCCTGGCGGCAGCGGGATGTGCTCGATCTGATGGCGGAGAAGTGTGGCGTTTCGGCCGATCCGGGGTGCACCTCAGGGCAGGATGTCATTGACCCCGAGCGCACGATGGGTGCGCTGGACCGCTTCGCGGAACGCGTCGCGGCGGTCGCTCGCCGTGGCGGGACGGTCCTCTTCGGGACCGGGCACCCACATCGGCTGATGGGTTTCTACGGCGCGTTGGCAGACGCCATGTCGGCGGCAGGATGTGAGGTTCTCACCCCAGCGACGGGTAGACGTGTCGACATAACGACCCGGTTCGGTCTACGCACGCACCATCTCGACTACGTACGAGGCGTCGCCGTGGTCCGTGAGGCGCCCGCCCTGCGCTCCGGTTGTGCGACCGGCGTGCACACCCATTCACCGCTCCCGGTTCGGACCGTTCTGGCGGCCGCGGCGGAGGCCGGCGGGCCGCTCCCGGAGCTCGTCGTGGGAGACCACGGATGGGTCTGCGGGGCAGGTCAGCTGGGGTTCGAGGCGATCGGGCTCGCCGACACGGACGATCCGGCTCTCTTCGTGGGCGAGAGGGAGGGGCAGGTGTCCGTCGCCGTTCCACTTGATGACGGTGTGCGGTCCGCTTACTACCGACCACTGACCCGCTACGTACTCAATCGGGCGTGTCTGTCACAGTAGGGCGCCGATGGCATCCCCTCTTCCCCACTCGCATCACCCGCCCCTACATTGGGGAGTGAGCACGCAACGACGAAGAGTCACCGGAAGGGGAAGCCGGTGGCCGTCGAGTGCGGAAGGTTCAGGTGTGTCATGGCTGCAGCTGGCGAGAGGCCTCTGAACGAGGTTCAGTTCCTGACCGTGGCGGAAGTCGCCTCGGTGATGCGAGTGTCGAAGATGACCGTGTACCGCTTGGTGCACAGCGGTCATCTGCCGGCGATCCGGGTGGGCAGGTCCTTCCGGGTGCCGGAGCAAGCGGTACATGAGTACCTCCGCGAGAGTTATGTGGGGGTGGAGACGGCCTGACGGCCACCGGGGCAGAGGGGCTTCCGGAGGACCTGCGGTACCTCCGGGATCCCCCCGCTCCCCCTCGATTACGACCTCAGCGCTCGGACCGGTAGGCTGGCCCCTCGTAGGTCGTATGGGCCCATGGCGCCCAAACGCCGAGTGATGAGAAGTGAGCGAGGGTAGTCGTGGGCTCTGTTATCAAGAAGCGGCGCAAGCGGATGGCTAAGAAGAAGCACCGCAAGCTGCTCAAGCGCACCCGCGTTCAGCGTCGCAACAAGAAGTAAGGCGGTCCGGCCCCGGAAACGGGGTCCTGGCCGGCCCCCCTCGCGTAAGGGGGCCGCACGCCTTGCTTTCTTGCGCGAGCGCTGTTGAGAGCGCGTTGCTGTGGCCCTCCACCGAATGCGGTGGGGGGCCACAGTGTTTTCGCCCGCCCATTGTTTTTGCCGGTCATTGACGGGGTCGCGGTCACCACACGGCAACATCGAACCGCTAACGTGGCCGCACACGGGGAACGCGGCAGAGTACGAGCAGAGTTACGCCTATGTGAGCGGACGTCTGGAAGGAAGGCGCTGATCTTGGGAAAGGTCGTGCTCGTCACCGGGGTGGCCCGTCAGCTGGGGGGCCGTTTCGTGCGGCGGATCCAGCGTGACCCGCAGGTCGACCGGGTCATCGCGGTCGACGCGGTACCACCGGGACATCATCTGGGCGGCGCGGACTTCGTGCAGGCCGACATCAGGCAGCCGGCCATAGCCCGTCTGCTGGCCGAGCACAACGTGGACACCGTGGTGCACATGGACGTCACGGGCACGCCGCTGGGCAGTGGCGGCCGGGCCACACTCAAGGAGACCAACGTCATCGGCACCATGCAGCTGCTCGGTGCCTGCCAGAAGTCCCCGCTGGTCAAGCGGCTGGTCGTGAAGTCCAGTACGAACGTGTACGGGTCCGCGCCGCGCGACCCGGCCGTGTTCACCGAGACGATGCCGCCCAAGTCGCTGCCCAGCGGCGGCTTCGCCAAGGACACCGTCGAGGTCGAGGGGTATGTACGCGGGTTCGCCCGGCGGCGGCCCGATGTGGCCGTGTGCGTGCTGCGGTTCGCGAACATCCTCGGGCCGAGCGCGGATTCCCCGCTCGCCTCGTACTTCTCGCTGCCGGTGCTGCCGACCGTGCTGGGCTACGACCCGCGGCTGCAGTTCGTGCACGAGGACGACGTCATCGAGGTGCTGCGGATCGCCTCGCACGAGCCGGCGCGGGGCACGCTCAACAGCGGCACGTTCAACATCGCGGGTGACGGCGTCCTGCTGCTCTCGCAGTGCGCGCGGCGCCTCGGTCGGCCGACGGTGCCGCTGCTGATGCCGGCGGTCAGCTGGGTCGGTTCGATGGTCCGCACGCTGGGCTTCACCGACTTCTCGCCGGAGCAGCTGCGGCTGCTGACCCACGGGCGGGTCGTGTCGACGAACCAGATGCGCGAGACGCTCGGCTACCGGGCCAGGTACACGACCGCGGAGACCTTCGCCGACTTCGCCCGCAGCAGGGGCCCCGGGCTCCTGCCCCCGGAGGCCCTTGCTGGGGCCATCGACCGGATCGCCGCCCTGCCCGTGCCCACGCCGGTCGGCGGCCACCCCCCGACGCAGAGCGCCAACTGAGGAGCGCATCAACGATGGCGGATGCCAAGGTCATTCCGTTCGACGACGACCGGACGCGTGGGGGCGCCGTGCAGCGCCCGCCGCGCCGGCGGAGTACGGGGAGCCGGCGCAAGGGCGACAACGCGGTCGTCCGGGATGTTCGTGAATCCGGCGAGGTCCAGGCCCTCCCCGGACGGCCGACCAGCACCGATGATGTTCCTGTGACACGGGAGAAGCCGGAGCCGCCTCAAGAGGCCGCCGAGGCACAGGACGGCGGCGGCCTGGAGCGCCGGATCGCGGGCGGTCTCGCGTTCCTGCGCAAGCGGCTCACCGGTGACTACGAGGTCGACGACTTCGGCTACGACGCCGAACTCACCGACCAGGTGCTGATGTCCCTGCTGCGGCCCGTGTACGAGAATTACTTCCGGGTCGAGGTGAAGGGCATCGAGAACATCCCGACGGACGGCGGCGCCCTGATCGTCTCCAACCACTCGGGGACGCTGCCGCTGGACGGCCTGATGATGCAGGTCGCCGTCCACGACAACCACCCCACCGGGCGGCATCTGCGGCTGCTCGCGGCGGACCTGGTCTTCATGCTGCCAGTGGTCAACCAACTGGCCCGCAAGCTCGGTCACACCCTCGCGTGTGCGGAGGACGCCTCACGGCTGCTGCAGCAGGGCGAGCTGGTCGGGGTCATGCCGGAGGGCTTCAAGGGCCTCGGCAAGCCCTTCGGCGACCGCTACAAGCTGCAGCGCTTCGGCCGCGGCGGCTTCGTCTCCACCGCCCTGCGCGCCGGTACGCCGATCATCCCGTGCTCGATCGTGGGCGCGGAGGAGATCTACCCGATGATCGGGAACTCGAAGACGATCGCCCGGCTTCTGGGCTTCCCGTACTTCCCGATCACGCCGACGTTCCCGTTGCTCGGTCCGCTGGGCGCGGTGCCGCTGCCGACGAAGTGGACGATCCAGTTCGGCGAGCCGATCCCGACGGACGGGTATCCGCCGGAGGCGGCCGAGGACCCGATGCTGATGTTCAACCTGACGGACCAGGTGCGGGAGCAGATCCAGCACACCCTGTACAAGCTGCTGGTGCAGCGACGGTCGGTGTTCTTCTAGCCGTCGCCTGGCTGTCGCGGCGCTGCACGCGATGGTGGACACGACGGTGGGGCGCCCTTCTTCGCGAAGGGCGCCCCACCGTCGTACGGGGGCAGTCGCTGTTCTGGCCGTCGATGCCCAGGCCCGGGAGGAGCCCCGGGAGGAGGGGCGGGAGGGTGACGTCGGGCTGTTCGGCCTCGGCGGTCCTGCCGGTGGACGGGGAGGTGCTGGCGGTGTCCTGCTGGGGCGGGTCGAGGAGGCCGCCGGTGGTGCCGCCGACGAGGCCTTCGCCGCCGCCGTCCGAGGTGGACGGCTTCGGTTTGCCGGTGGTGTCCTCGCTGTCGCCGCCGACGGAACCGCCGCTGGCGCTCGGGGCCGGGTGGCCGGGGCCGGTGGTGTCGGGTGTGCCGGAGCCCGTGGAGCGCTGCCGGCCGTCGCCGCCCGGCGTGGGGGGCGGGGGCAGGAGCGACGAGTGCGGGGCGACCTCGTCGTCTATGGCGTCGAAGACCGAGGAGACCTGCTGGCTCACGTCTCCGAGCTGCACGGGCAGCCGGTCGCGCAGGGCGCCCCAGGCCTCGCGGTGGGACCGGGAGAACGCCGAGAGGGCCCGGATGGGGCCCAGGGACTCCGGATCTCGCTCGTAGGCCTCGTGGAGCAGGCGGTGGCCCTCGGAGGCGTCGTGCCGCATCCCGGTGAGGGCGCGGCGGATCTCGCCGAGGGATTCGTGGTCGAGCTGTCCGCCCCGGCCCCGCTCCATGAGGCGGCGGGCCTCGCCGAGACGGGTCGACGCCTGGTCCAGATAGAGCCGGCCCCGGTCGTCGGTGTCGTCGGCCAGGGTGAGCTTCACGTCCTCGATGCCGCGCTTGAGGCCGTAGAGCGAGTCACCGGGCAGGGCGTCCGAGCTGGCGGCTGCCACACCGCCGAAGGCGCTCGCGGCCACGCCGACGCTGAGCCCGCCGGCGGCGAGCCCCTTCGTCAGGCGGGACCGTGGTCGCAGCTTGCCCAGCGGACTTGCCCGGTGCGCGCCCCGCGCTTTGCCCGATCGCTGTTCGGGCACCGAAGGGTCCGACGCCTCGCGCCCCGGCAGCGTGCCGTCCCGCAGCATGGCTTCCATCGCGGCCACCAATTGCGCGCGATGGACGACCTTGACCTCGGGGTCGAGCACTGGCTTGGGCAGCTCGTCGAGACCGGTGGTGAGGGCCAGCATGTGGTCCTGCTCGGTCTGTCGCGCTGCCGGGGCCGATGCCGATCCCTCGGGCCGCTCGGCCGCCGTGCCCCGGTCGGACAGCTCCTCCAGGGCCTGGGCGAAGGCGTTCGCCCGCCGGTGCGCCGATACGTTCGCGATCACTGGCGGCACCTCCTCTCGTCATGACGGTCGACTCCCCAGGGGGTCCTGAGGGTTGCACGTCCCTGGCCGGTCCACACGATCGAGTGATCGGTGTCGGCCAGGCGCGACCACAGGGAGCCTGTATCCCGCACAACGAGCGGCGTGGCACTTGGGTTACGGACGGCGGATGATCGGGCGGGGAAGTCAACGGGCCTTGACAGTGGGTGAGTTGAGGATCGCGCAGCGTGTGCGAATCGGCGCGCCGGGCGCGGGTGTCGCTCAGTGGGTGGCCGTCCCGGTCCTCGCCGGGCTGGAGGGAGACGGGCACGATGATCCGCGCGACCGGGGTCGGCGGCGTCAGCGGGCGTCGTCCGGGAGGAGGCGGGCGAGGGTGCGGACCGCGCGGTACTGGAGGGTCTTGATCGCGCCCTCGTTCTTGCCCATGACCCGGGCGGTCTCGGCGACGGAGAGGCCCTGCAGGAAGCGGAGCGTGACGCATTCCTGCTGCTGGGGGTTGAGGCGGCGTACGGCTTCGAGGAGGGCCGCGTTGGAGAGGGACTCCAGGACGGAGTCCTCGGGGGAGCGCTCGACCTCGTTGGCGTCGAGCATCTCGCCGGTGGTGACCTCCAGCCGGAAACGGCTGGACTTGAAGTGGTCGGCCACCAGGTTGCGGGCGATCGTCACCAGCCAGGCGCCGAAGTCGCGGCCCTGCCAGGTGAACGTGCCGATGCGCCGCAGGGCGCGCAGGAACGTCTCGCTGGTGAGGTCCTCGGCGGTCGCCTTGCCGCCGACGCGGTAGTAGATGTAGCGGTAGACCGTGTCGCTGTACTGGTCGTACAGGCGACCGAAGGCGTCGGCCTCGCCGGACTGGGCGCGTTCGACGAGGTCCATCATGCGGGCGCTGTCGCTGTCCGCGGCGGGACGGCGGGTGGTCGTGGCGGTGGATCCCGAACGGCCTCGTCTGCCTACCGCCGCGCTGCCGTCGGCCAGTGCGTAGCACGGGCCGACGGGCGCGGCGGAGGTGGCGAGGGCGGGGACGGCGTACGCGGTGGGGACGAAGCCGCGCAACAGTTGGTTGACCGTCGCGCGCAGCGTAGCCAGGCCCGAGGCGTCAACCCCGACGTGTGGGTACACGGGACTCCCAGAGGCAGAGCTTCCATCACGTGCAGTGCGGAACCTTTCACCCGTCGTAGCGACGGAGGGGTACCGGTTTGCGTTTGAGGAGAATAACGCTTCGTGCAGGCACTGCTACACCCAGTTGCTCAAATCGTCGATTACGTCGCTTCTGTTACTGATTGACGGCTGCTCAAGTACAGGTCTGTGATCGGTTGTTGATCGATTGAGTTCGTGTTCCGTCTGGGTGTGGGGCGTGTTGTGGTCGGGTGCGGACGGCGTGACTGAGGGGGGCGGAGTGGGGGTAGGACCGCTCGAATGCGCTGGCCGCGGGCCCGACGCGCGAACGCCGGAGGGGCTGGTCTCCCAGCCCCTCCGGCGTTCGAAGAACGACAGACAGTTCAGTTCAGCGGCGACGGCGGTGCAGGGCGATCGCGGCCACCGTGCCGCCGGCCACCGCGCCCACGCCCGCCGCCGCGGGGAGGCCGACCTTGGCGGCCTTGCGGGCGGTGCGGTAGTCCCGCAGCCGCCAGTCCATGTCCCGGGCGTGCCTGCGGAGTTTGCTGTCGGGGTTGATGGCGTACGGGTGACCCACGAGCGACAGCATCGGGATGTCGTTGTGGGAGTCGCTGTACGCGGCGCAGCGCGAGAGGTCGAGGCTCTCCGCGGTGGCCAGGGCGCGTACCGCCTCGGCCTTGGCGGGACCGTGCAGCGGCTCGCCGACCAGCTTGCCGGTGTACACGCCGTCGACGGACTCGGCGACCGTGCCCAGGGCGCCGGTCAGGCCGAGGCGGCGGGCGATCACCTGGGCGATCTCCACCGGCGCGGCCGTGACGAGCCAGACCTTCTGGCCGGCGTCGAGGTGCGCCTGGGCCAGGGCGCGGGTGCCCGGCCAGATGCGCTCGGCCATGTACTCGTCGTAGATCTCCTCGCCGATGATCGTCAGTTCGGCGACGCGGTGGCCCTGAACGATGGAGAGCGCGGAGTTCTGGGCGTCCTGCATGTGCTCGGGGTCCTCGGATCCCGCCAGCCGGAACCACGCCTGCTGCCACGCGAATCGGGCGAGGTCGCGGGTCTCGAAGAACTTCCGCTTGTACAGGCCGCGGCCGAAGTGGAAGAGCGAGGCGCCCTGCATGACGGTGTTGTCGAGGTCGAAGAACGCGGCGGCCCTGTCGTCGCCGAGGACCGGGAACACCGGTTCCTGGACGGCGTCGGGTGCGGGGGAGATGTCCTCCAACTCCTGGGAGGACTTGCGCGCTGCCTCCGCAGAGGCCTCGCCTGCCAAAACGCTCCGCGCCGTGGCGGAGCGCCTACGGGGAGTGAGCCATCCGAGAGCGGCCATGGCGTGAGCATAGCCAGTCTGTTCGGTGGTTCCGGAGTCCCGAGGTTTGCGGGCTGTGAACTCTCCGCGACCGTGTCGTTAAAGAAGGGACGCGGACGGCGTGTCCCGGTACGGAACGGGGCGTGACGGGCGGGGAAAAGAGCAGGTCGTGCGCTGTGTGGTGAGGAGGGGGTGGGGACATCGGGTGGGGAGCGACAATGGCCGACATGAGTGCCATGTTCCGGCGGACGCCGAAGAATTCCGGTGAGCGTCTCGTCACACTGATCGGAAAACCCGGTTGTCATCTGTGCGACGACGCGGAGGCGGTGGTCGGGAAGGTCTGCGGTGAGCTGGGCGTTCCCTGGGAGAAGAAAGACATCACCGAGGATGCGGAACTGCACCGCCAGTACTGGGAGCAGATTCCGGTCGTGCTCGTGGACGGCGCTCAGCACACCTTCTGGCGGGTGAACGAGGAGCGCCTTCGCAAAGCCCTCGCACCAAGGTGACGATGATGTGACCTGACCGACCAGTCCAAGTGGTCCCATTAGTCGCTTAGGATCGATGGGCTGGTTGGTCTCGGGGGCGGGATTCGTGAGGAGAGTGTGCGGTTTTGCCCCTGTCGTGCAAGGCATTCGGTGAGGAACGACGCCGCGTGTGCGCCGGTTCCCCACGCGTGCGTCGCGTGTGCGTGACCCCGGTCACGTTGGCCGGGCAAATCGGACACCATCTTTGTGCACGCGTTCACAAAGACATAGCCTGCTGTCGACGGGGCGGTCTGGGGACGCATGACCGCCCGCAGCCCCGCTCTACCCGCAGGAGCACCGTGGCAACTGGCCGAACTCACCGACCGGCGACCCGTAGCCGAGGGATTCCCGAGGCCACCGTCGCCAGACTTCCGCTGTACCTCCGTGCCCTGACCGCGCTCTCCGAGCGTTCGGTACCCACCGTTTCATCCGAGGAACTCGCGGCCGCCGCCGGGGTCAACTCCGCGAAGCTGCGCAAGGACTTCTCGTACCTCGGTTCCTATGGGACGCGGGGTGTGGGGTACGACGTCGAGTATCTCGTCTACCAGATCTCGCGTGAGCTGGGGCTGACCCAGGACTGGCCGGTCGTGATCGTCGGTATCGGTAATCTCGGTGCCGCGCTGGCCAATTACGGTGGGTTCGCCTCCCGCGGCTTTCGGGTGGCCGCGTTGATAGACGCCGATCCGACGATGGCGGGAAAGCCGGTCGCGGGTATCGCGGTGCAGCACACGGACGAGCTGGAAAAGATCATCGACGACAACGGCGTGTCGATCGGCGTGATCGCCACGCCCGCCGGCGCCGCCCAGCAGGTGTGCGACCGGCTGGTCGCCGCCGGGATCACGTCGATCCTCAACTTCGCGCCCACCGTCCTCTCCGTGCCGGACGGCGTCGACGTCCGCAAGGTGGACCTCTCCATCGAGCTGCAGATCCTCGCGTTCCACGAGCAGCGCAAGGCCGGCGAGGAGGCGGCGGCCGAGGCCGCCGCCGTGGCGCAGGTTCCCCGGGAGTCCGGGAAAGGGCCCGACGGGGATGTCCCCGCCGTGATGCCGGCATGAGTCTCCTGGTCGTCGGACTGAGCCACCGCAGCGCTCCGGTGAGCGTGCTGGAGCGGGCGGCGCTGTCCCTGGACGCGCAGATCAAGTTGCTTCAGGACACGGTCGCCGCTGAGCCGGCCACCGAGGCCGCGCTCCTCGCCACCTGCAACCGCATCGAGCTGTACGCGGACGTGGACAAGTTCCACGCGGGCGTCGCCGAGCTGTCCACGCTGCTCGCGCGGCACAGCGGCGTCGGGCTCGACGAGATCACGCCGTATCTGTACGTGCACTACGAGGACCGAGCCGTCCACCATCTGTTCTCCGTGGCCTGCGGGCTCGACTCGATGGTCGTCGGCGAGGGACAGATCCTCGGGCAGATCAAGGACGCGCTGGCCCGCGCCCAGGAGCTGCACACCGCCGGACGGCTGCTGAACGACCTGTTCCAGCAGAGCCTCAGGGTCGGCAAGCGGGCGCACTCCGAGACCGGTATCGACCGGGCCGGACAGTCGCTGGTGACCTTCGGTCTGGAGCAGTTCACCGCGGGTGCGGACGTCGAGAGCTGGGCCCAGGGCAAGCGGGCCGTGGTGATCGGCGCGGGTTCCATGTCCTCGCTGGCCGCCGCGACCCTCGCGCGCGCCGGCGTGGGCGAGATCGTGATCGCCAACCGGACCCGTGACCGGGCCGAACGGCTCGCACAGATCCTCACCGAACAGGGCGAAACGGACGTGCTGGCCCGCGCGGTACCGATGGAATCGGTGCCGGCCGAGCTGACACGTGCCGACGTCGCGGTCTCCTGTACGGGCGCCACGGGCCTGGTCCTCACCGCCGAGATGGTCGCGGCGGCCGTCGAGGGCCGGGTGCCCGAGGGCGTTCCCGTCGGGCCGGAGAGCCGCCCCGACACCCGCACCGGCATACGTCCGGCCCTGGCTCCGACCTCCCTCGGCAGCGACGACGACTGCCCGCTCGACCTGCCCGCCGTCCAGGGCGGCGGCTTCTCCGTGCACGGGGAGGCCGCGGTCGCCGGGATGGACGCGGCGACCCTGGAACAACACGCGGCCTGGGTGGACAACGCGACCGTGGACCGGCGCGCGAGCCGCCGTACGCCGGAGCGCGAGGCCCCACGTACGCCCGCCGCCGACGCCGAGCTGATCGCCGCGCTCGTCGCGGCCGTCGCCGTCACCGGGCGGATCACCGAGCTGCGGCGCCCCGAGGCTGTCGTCGAGGTGCCCCGGCCCGCGCCCGTGCTGGCGCTGCTGGACCTGGCGATGCCCCGCGACATCGACGCGGCCGCGCACCGGCTGGCCGGCGTACGGCTGGTCGACATCGAGTCGCTCGCCGAGGTCTCCGCCGACGCGCCGATGGCCGCCGACGTCGACCTGGTGCGGAGGATCGTTTCGGACGAGGTGGCCGCCTTCGGCGCCGCTCAGCGGGCCGCGCACATCACACCGACCGTCGTGGCGCTGCGCGCCATGGCCGCCGATGTCGTCGCGAGCGAGATCGCCCGCCTGGAGGGCCGGCTGCCCGGCCTCGACGACAAGCACCGGGGCGAGATCACCCAGACCGTGCGGCGCGTGGTGGACAAGCTGCTGCACGCGCCGACCGTACGGGTCAAGCAGCTCGCGGCCGAACCCGGCGGCGCCGGGTACGCGGACGCGCTGCGGACCCTGTTCGACCTGGACCAGGAGACGGTCACCGCCGTGTCCCGGGCCGAGGACAGCGACCAGCGCAGAGCCGACGACAGATTCGTCGGAGCGAACGCCGAGAACCGAGGGCGATCATGAGTGAGCCGCACAACAGGGCCCTGAGGCTCGGGACCAGGCGAAGCAAACTCGCCATGGCCCAGTCCGGGCAGGTGGCGGACGCGGTCCGCCGGCTGACCGGGCGGCCCGTCGACCTCGTGGAGATCACGACGTACGGCGACGTCTCCCGCGAGCAGCTGGCGCAGATCGGAGGCACGGGCGTCTTCGTCACCGCGCTGCGCGAGGCGCTGCTGCGCGGCGAGGTCGACTTCGCCGTGCACTCCCTCAAGGACCTGCCGACCACGTACCCGGACGAGCTGGCCCTGGCCGCCGTGCCGGTGCGCGCGGACGCGCGGGACGTCCTGGTGGCCCGGGACGGACTGACCTTCGAGCGGCTGCCCGAGGGCGCCCGGGTCGGTACCGGCTCCTCGCGCCGGATGGCCCAGCTGAACGCGTACGCGCGCAGCCACGGGCTCACGATCGAGACGGTGCCCATCCGCGGGAACGTCGACACGCGGATCGGATACGTACGGCAGGGCGAGCTGGACGCCGTCGTCCTGGCCGCCGCCGGACTGACCCGGATCGGACGGATCGACGAAGCGACCGACTTCCTCCCGGTCGACACTGTTTTGCCCGCCCCCGGCCAGGGGGCACTGGCGATCGAATGCGCCGCAGCCGATGCGGAGCTGATCGCCGCGCTCGCCGGACTCGACGACCCGGACACCCGGGCCGCCGTGACCGCCGAGCGGTCCCTGCTCGCCGCCCTGGAGGCCGGTTGCAGCGCACCTGTGGGTGCGTTCGCCGACCTTCTGGCCGACGGGCAGACTGTCAAGGAGATGCGCCTGCGCGGCGTCGTCGGCACGACCGACGGCTCGACGCTGGTGCAGCTGTCCACCACCGGTCCCGTGCCCGAGACGTACGACCAAGCAATGGCGCTCGGCCGTGAACTCGCCGCCGAGATGCTCGCTAAGGGCGCGGCCGGTCTGATGGGGGAGCGAGCACATTGAGCCCCACCACCCTTCCCGCCGGTCCGGACCACGGTCACGTCACCTTCCTCGGTGCCGGACCCGGGGATCCGGGACTGCTGACACTGCGCGCCGTCGAGGCCCTGGCGAACGCGGACGTTCTCATCGCCGAGCACGATGTGCTCGACGTGGTGCGTACGCACGCCCGCGCCGGCGTCGCCCTACTGGACACCGACTCGAGCCCGCCGTCGGCTCTTGCTGCGGCGTCCTCTGCCTCTTCCGCGGCTACTTCAGCGGATACGTTCTCGGGCACAGGCACGCCTCAGCTGACGGTTGTTGACGGCACGTCAACAACCGTTGGTGCACCCGCTGTGCGGGATGCGGCACATCTTGTCATGGAGGCCGCACGGGGCGGCAGGCGGGTCGTGCGTGCGGTGTCCGGGGACCCCGGACTCGACACGTACGCCACCGAGGAGATGCTGGCGTGCGCCGCCGCCGGTGTGCCGTTCGAGGTGGTGCCCGGCGTGGCCGCCGCCGTCGGCGTGCCCGCGTACGCCGGTGTGCCGCTGCGGGACGCGCAGGGCGCGGACGTGCGGTTCGTCGACGCGCGCACGGCCTCCGACCGGTGCTGGGCCGAGGTCGGGGCGTCGGACGGGACCGTGGTCGTCTCGGCGACGCTGGAGACCGTGGCCGCGGCCGCCGGTGAGCTGGTCGCGGCGGGCCGTAAGCCCGATACGCCGATGACCGTGACGGTCGCCGGTACGACGACCCGGCAGCGCACCTGGACCGCGACCCTCGGCACGATCGCGCAGACGCTGAAGCAGGCCAAGGTGCTGCCCTCCCCCGAGGGCGGCAGGCCGGTGATAGTGGTGGTCGGCGAGCGTTCCTCGGCGGCCCAGCGCGACCAGCTGTCGTGGTTCGAGAACAAGCCGCTCTTCGGATGGCGGGTCCTCGTGCCGCGGACGAAGGAGCAGGCCGCCTCGCTCTCCGACCAACTGCGCTCGTACGGGGCCGTACCCCACGAGGTGCCGACGATCGCGGTCGAGCCGCCGCGGACGCCGCAGCAGATGGAGCGGGCCGTGAAGGGGCTCGTGACGGGGCGCTACGAGTGGATCGTCTTCACCTCGGTGAACGCGGTCAAGGCGGTGCGGGAGAAGTTCGAGGAGTACGGGCTCGACGCGCGTGCCTTCGCCGGGATCAAGGTCGCGGCGGTGGGTGAGCAGACCGCCAGGGCGCTGATCGCGTTCGGTGTGAAGCCGGATCTGGTGCCGAGCGGTGAGCAGTCCGCCGCCGGGCTGCTGGAGGACTGGCCGCCGTACGACCCGGTCTTCGACCCGATCGACCGGGTGTTCCTGCCGAGGGCCGACATCGCCACGGAGACGCTGGTCGCCGGGCTGATCGAGCTGGGCTGGGAGGTCGACGACGTCACCGCGTACCGGACCGTGCGGGCCTCGCCGCCGCCGGCCGAGACGCGGGAGGCGATCAAGGGCGGCGGCTTCGACGCCGTGCTGTTCACGTCCTCCTCCACCGTGCGCAACCTGGTGGGGATCGCCGGGAAGCCGCACAACGTGACGGTGATCGCCTGTATCGGGCCCGCCACGGCCAAGACGGCCGAGGAGCACGGGCTGCGGGTGGACGTGATGGCTCCCGAGCCGTCCGTTCACAAGCTGGCGGAGGCGCTGGCGGACTTCGGGCTGCGCCGGCGGGCCGCGGCGGTCGAGGCGGGGGATCCCGTGACCCGGCCGAGCGAGCGGCGGCCGGGCGCGCGGCGCCGGAGGACGACGACGTAAGGGCTGGGCCCTTCACCCCCTGAGTGCTCGCGCGCTCGGGGGGTTCGTCGTGTTCGCCGGACGGCATCCGCCGACGGGCCGTCGGCAAAGGGGGCGGTGGGGCGGGCGTAGCGTAGGTGTATGTCGAAGTACGGATCGTTTCCCGGTACGCGGCCCCGCCGGCTTCGTACGACGCCTGTGATGCGGCGGATGGTGGCCGAGACGCGGCTGCATCCCGCGGACTTCATCCTGCCCGCGTTCGTGCGGGAGGGTGTGAGCGCGCCGGTGCCGATCACGGCGATGCCGGGGGTCGTGCAGCACACGCGGGACAGTCTGAAGAAGGCCGCCGCGGAGGCCGTCGAGGCCGGGGTCTGCGGGATCATGCTGTTCGGGGTGCCGGAGGACGACAAGAAGGACGCACTCGGCACGCCGGGGACCGATCCCGACGGGATCCTCCAGGTCGCCATCCGTGACGTGCGGGCCGAGGTCGGGGACGAGCTGCTCGTCATGTCCGATCTCTGTCTCGACGAGACCACCGATCACGGGCACTGCGGGGTGCTGGACGCGCAGGGTCGCGTCGACAACGACGCGACCCTGGAACGGTACGCGGAGATGGCCCAGGTACAGGCCGACGCCGGCGCCCATGTGGTCGGGCCCAGCGGGATGATGGACGGTCAGATCGGGGTCGTCCGGGACGCGCTCGACCAGATCGGGCGCGAGGACGTCGCCGTCCTCGCCTACACCGCCAAGTACGCCTCCGCCTTCTACGGGCCCTTCCGGGAGGCCGTCGCCTCCTCGCTGAAGGGGGACCGCAAGACCTACCAGCAGGATCCGGCGAACACCCGGGAGTCGCTGCGGGAGCTGGCCCTCGATCTTCAGGAGGGCGCCGACATGGTGATGGTGAAGCCGGCCGGGCCCTACCTCGACATCCTCGCGCGGGTCGCGGACGCCGTGGACGTGCCGGTCGCCGCCTACCAGATCTCCGGGGAGTACTCGATGGTCGAGGCCGCCGCCGAGAAGGGGTGGATCGACCGGGACCGGGCGATCCTGGAGACGCTGACGGGGATCAAACGGGCGGGCGCGCGGAACATCCTCACGTACTGGGCCGTCGAGGCGGCTCGTATGGTGCGCTGAGGCGCCTCGACGGCCCGGTTCGTGCTTGGGTCCGCTGCCCCGGCTCAGTACATGAGGGCGTCGTCCATCGACGACTGCCAGTAGGTGACGGTCAGGGAGCTGTCGTAGTAGACGCCCTTGGCGGGCAGGGCGGGGGCGGCGACGGCGCCGCCGTTGCTGCCCGGCTTCTTGCCCTGGAAGCCGATGGTGGCCTTCTTGGCCGTGGTGCCGTTCTGGCCGCTGCCGTCGGCGGAGGCGAGCAGGACGCCCGCGTAGCCGGATTCGCCGGGGGCGAGGGTCACCACCGCCTGGGGCTGGGACTCCTCGAAGACGGCCGGGGCCCACTGGGCCTGGTCGAAGCGGACCGTCGGGTAGTAGTAGAGGTCGCAGTACTTCGTGCCGGTGTTCTTGACGGTGATCAGCAGGTGGTTGATCGGGCGGGGCACCGGCTTCGCGGTCACCGTGGTGTTGGAGCCGTTGCAGGTGACGCGGTTGGCGGGGTCCCACGGGTCGGACGCGGCGGACTTGCCGGTCTTGGCGGCGCCGGTGCCCGTCTTCGAGGAGGCCTGGTCGGTCGTCGTCGTGCCGCCGGTGGAGGAGCCCGAGCCGCCGGTGGAGGAGCCCGAGCCGCCGGTGGTGGAGCCGGTGCCGCCCGTGGTCGTCGTGGTGCCGCCGGTCGTGGAGCCCGAGCCGCCCGGGGAACCGGAGGTCTGCGAGGTCGACGTGGAGTCGCTCGCCCGGCCCTCGTCCCGGGGGCCCATGCCGTTGTCGCAGGCGGTGAGGGCGAGGGCGGCGATCGCGACGCCGGTCGCGGCGAGCAGACGGGCGGGGCGGGCCGTACGGAACGTGCGCATGATCAATTCCTTTTCGGACAAAGCCGGTTGACGCGGCTGAGAACAAGTGGTCGAAGCCGTGCCGCTCGACCGGGTTTCCGGGAGCGGCGTGCTTGGATGACCAGAGCTTGCGGGGTGAGGTGTCCCGGCCGCCACACTCGGCGGACGTTCAGGGACGCTGGAATGCCCAGAACGGCTTTGACCTGGAAGAACGTCAATCCCCTGGAACGCCGTACGGGACGCGGGGGGCGTATGGGGGACGGAGGACGCTGTGTCGGGGAGCGGTGCCGGGGACGGCATGGGGGCTGAATTCGCCGAGGCTCTGAGGGAGTTGAAGGAGCGCTCGGGGCTCAGCTACGGGGTGCTCGCCAAGCGGCTCCACATGAGTACGTCGACGCTTCACCGGTACTGCAACGGGGACGCCGTGCCCGCCGACTACGCGCCCGTGGAGCGGTTGGCCCGGCTGTGCAAGGCGACTCCCAAGGAGCTGGTCGAACTCCACCGGACGTGGGTGCTCGCGGACGCGACCCGGCGGCGCAAGGGGAACGACTCCGCCGGGGCCGGGGAGGCGGCGACCGCCGGCGCGGGGGTGGGGCGTGGTGGCGCCTCGGACGGGTCCGGTGGCGCTGCGGACGGCCCTGACGGCGCTCCGGACGAGCCGGGTGGCGCTTCGGACGGGTCCGATGGCACTTCGGAGGGGCCCGGTGGCGTGGCTGCCAGGCGCTCGGGGGAGGGCGCGGCGGGGGAGACGGTGATCGGGCACGACGTCTCCGGCGGCGCGCGGAACCGGTCGCGTGCCGGACGGCGTTCGCGGACGGTACTGGTGGCCGGGCTGGCGGTCGCCGCCGTGGTCGGTGCGGTCACGCTCGCCGTGGGTCTGCCGTCCGCCGGGGAGGAGGACGGGTCCGCGCGGCGGGCCGGGGACGTGTCCGTGGGGCAGAAGGAGTTCCGGGGTGAGGAGCGGGACGACCGGGGATCGCCCGTACCGTCCACCGCCTCGCCCGCCGTCTCCGCGAGCGAGCCGGGTGCCGGGAGGCAGAAGGGTGCCGGCCAGGAAAGCGGACCCCCCGCCGGTACGGACCCGACCCGTACCGGTGCGGCGGGCGGGGGCGGCGAGAACGCGCCCCTCCCCGCGCCGCTGTCGGTGAAGGTGGAGCCGTACACCTGGGAGTCCCCCTGCTCCCAGCGGTATCTGGCCGACCGCGCGCCGGCCGAGGTGGGGCCGCCACCGCTGGAGCAGGACGCGGCCGCCTGGGCGTCGTCGGAGGGGGCCGTGTCCTCGGGGCAGCAGTTTCTGACGCTCACCGTGCAGGGCTCCGGCGAGGAGACCGTGGTCGTACGGAGCCTGACGGTCCGCATGGTCGACAAGCGGTCGCCCCTCGCCTGGAACGACTACGCCATGGGCTACCCCGGAGTCGGCTGCGGTGCCGGTGTCCCGACCCGGTCCTTCACGATCGCCCTGGACGCCGCGCGCCCCGACGTGAAGCCCAAGGCGGGCAGCAGGAACTTCCCGTACTCCGTCAGCGAGTCCGACCCGGAGGTCTACTACATCACCGCCGACGCCTCGGCGTACTACGTCAGTTGGTACCTGGAGCTGAAGTGGAGCAGCGGCTCGCGCAGCGGCACGCTGACCCTGAACGACGACGGTGCGCCGTTCCGCACGAGCGGCAACAACGGGCGCCCGGCGTACGAGTATCCGCTGGGCGGGCCGAAGTGGGTCAAGGAGGGGACGACGCTGGGCGCGGGGACGGAGGGGTAGGGCCGTCCGGCGTCCGGCGTCCTCACCCGCCGGTGCCGAACCAGGTCTCCGCCAGGGACTCGAAGTTCTGGTGCGGCGGAGCCGGCAGGCCACGCAGGTACCAGTCCAGGTCGCTGTAGACGTGCAGCAGGGTGTACGCCATCAACTCGCGCGGGTCGAACGGCGGGTGGCCGTACGCCTCGTAGAAGAGTCTCAGCAGGGCGGGGTCGGCGCGGGTCAGCAGCAGGCCGACGCTGACGAAGTCGTAGGCGGGGTCGCCGACCATGGCCGGCTCGAAGTCGAAGAGGCCGGTGAGGCGCCAGCCGTCGTGCGGGTCGACGGTGAGGTGTTCGCGCATGTACTCGGTGTGCAGCAGCACCGGGCGGCGCCGGGCGTTCAGGGGCACGGAGCGCAGGAAGTCCGGGATCTGCTCCAGCCAGGGGCCCGAGAGCCCACCGCTCAGCTGCTGTTCGACCGCCGCCGCGCGCTGTGCGGCGATGAACCTGCCCCAGTCCGACGGCCCGGTGAGGGGGACGATCGGGGTGGCGTCCAGGGCGTGCAGGGCGGCGAGGCCCTCGGCGGCCTCGCCGACGACCCGTTCCTGGTCGGCCCGGGGGATCCGGGGCCAGGCCTCGCTGAGGTCCTCGCCGGGCAGCCGGGACATCAGCACATAGCGCCAGCCGTTCTTGTACTGGTCGGCCGAGTGCAACCGGGGCGTGGGGATGGGGAGTTTGCCCCACAGCATCGACAGCAGGCGGGCCTCGCGGACGGCTTCCGTCGCTTCGAAAGCCGGATAGAGCTTGAGGACGAGGGCGTCGCCGACGGCGTACACCGGCAGCGAGCCCTCGGGGAAACGCACGATTCGCGCGCCTGCGAGACCGAGCTGACCGCAGAGATCCTGGGCAGCAGGTCGCAGCAGCGCCTCGTCACCGACGACTTCTCGCAACTCGTCGTTCGTGTCCACGCTGGGCAGCATGCGCGCAGCCTAGGGGGTGCGGAGCACGGTCCGCATCGTGAAAATGGTGGATGTAGGGGGCATGCGCCTGTCTAGGGTGCGGGCAGGGGCGGGAGCGGGCCGTCCGCGAGGGGCGAAGGAGCCGTGGGATGGGTGCCGTGGATGCTGTGCGTGCCGCGTATGACGTGGGGTTTGTCGCGAGGACGGAGGGCGGGGACGCTGCGGAGGGCCCGGCCGCGGGCAGCGGCGGGGCGGCCGTGCCCCGCTTCGCCGGACGGGTCACGGCGGTCGGGGGTTCCCCCGTTCGGGACATCCTCGCCGTCACCTCGCGTCCCGAAGTCGTCAACTTCGCGGGTGGATTGCCCGCCCCCGAGCTGTTCGACGCCGAGGGGATAGCGGCCGCCTACCGTGATGTGCTCGCCGAGTCCGCGGGGCGCGCCCTGCAGTACGCGACGACCGAGGGCGAGTCGGTGCTCCGGACGGCGCTCGCGGCGCGGTACGGGGCGCGTGGACTGCCGACCGGCGCGGACGAGGTGCTCGTCACCACCGGGTCGCAACAGGCGCTGTCGCTGCTCGCCACCGCGCTGCTGGAGCCGGGCGACGTCGTCCTGGTCGAGGAGCCCTGCTATCTGGCGGCACTTCAGGCGTTCCGGTTCGCGGGGGCGCGGGTCGTCGCCGTGCCCGGCGACCGGCACGGGGTGGACCCGGCGGCGCTGGAGGACCTGGTGGCACGGCTGCGGCCCAAGCTCTTCTACACCGTGCCCACCTTCCAGAACCCGACCGGGCGCACCCTCCCCGCCGAGCGGCGGGCGGCCGTCGCCTCGGTCGCCGCCCGGCGCGGGCTGTGGATCGTCGAGGACGACCCGTACGGCGAACTCCGCTTCGAGGGCGGCCGGGTGCCGTGGATCGCCTCGTACCCGGGGGCCGAGGACCGCACGGCGCTGCTGGGCTCCTTCTCCAAGGTGATGGCCCCCGGGATGCGGCTGGGCTGGCTGCGCGCGCCGGCGGAGCTGCGCCGGGCGTGCGCGGTCGCCAAGCAGGCGGCCGACCTGCACACCCCGACCGTCAACCAGCTCGCCGCCGCCCGCTATCTCGCCGACCGTGACCTGGACGCCCATGTCGTCCGGGTCGCCGCCGCCTACCGTGAGCGCCGCGACGCCATGCTCGACGGCCTCGCCGCGGCGCTCCCCGAGGGCTCCACCTGGAACCGCCCCGAGGGCGGCATGTTCCTCTGGGCCCGCCTCCCCTCCTCCTACGACACCGGCGCCCTGCTGCCGCGCGTCGTCGAGCAGGACGTGGCGTACGTGCCCGGCGCGCCCTTCTACGCCGGTGAACCGGACCGGTCGACCCTGCGGCTCTGTTTCGTGACGCAGACGCCGGAGGAGATCCGGGAGGGGCTGCGGAGGCTGGAGGCGGGGCTGCGGGGGTGACGCCACCGCGTCAGTCCCACCAGAAGGACCACAGGGGAGCGCCGAGCAGGGTGCGGGCGTAGGAAGCGCGGGTGCCGTCGGTCGTGACCTGCCAGATGTTGTCGGGGCAGAAGGCGAAGTGCTCGGCGGCGATGGCCTCGGCCTCGGCCTCGGTGGTGGGCGGGGCGGCGACGGAGAGGACGAGCTGGTCGAAGGTGAGGGCGACCACCCGTATCCCGAAGCGGTCCTCCCAGGAGCGCAGGACCGCGCAGAGCCTCGCCACGTCGTTCTCGTGGTTGACCGGGCCGGTCCAGCCGATCGCCGCCGGGATGTCGGCGCTGCGGCGGGCGGGCACCAGGGCGAGGCGGGGGTCCTTCAGGCGGGAGGGGTCCTCGACGAGGGCGTCGGCGGTGGCGGCGGCGAGGGTGTCGGGGTCGGCCGGGAGCCGGACCGGGGCCGGGGCTTCGGTGAGGCCGGGCCAGTCGGGGTCCTCGGTGCCCGCGCACGCGTCCCAGAACTCGGCCAGGACCTCGTCGGCGTCGTGGTCGCCCGGGTAGGACGTCTCACCGGGCATCAGCTCCCACTCCTCCGGCCCGCCCTGGCTGCCGCCGACGTCCAGGAGCACCGGGAGGAGGCCGACCGTACGACGTGCGGGCAGGACCGCGGCCCAGGCACCGGGCATGGCCGGCTCGGCCGCACACCACAACAGCGGTTCGTGCCACGGGCCGTCGTCCGTCACGTCGATCAGCCGCCCCTGCGGAAGCGGAAGTTCAAGCCCGAGCACACGCCCGCTCGGGTCGGCCGCCAGCTGGGGCAGCGGGTTGGGAAGGGTCGCCATGCGAGCGACTGTAGGGGGAGCCACTGACAGCGGCCCGGCCGATCGCGCCGGAGCACGATCGGCCGGGCCGCAGCGGCGGTCCGCTCGCCGTGAGCGGTCACCGTGAGCGCTCAGAGCTTGTCGGGCGTCCTGATGCCCAGCAGGGCCATGCCCCGGTGCAGGGTGCGGGCCGTCAGGTCGACCAGGAACAGACGGTTCTCCACCTGGGCCGGGGTGTCGGCCTTGAGGACCGGGCACTGGTCGTAGAACGACGTCAGCAGGGTCGCCAGCTTGAAGAGGTACGCGGCCAGCTTGTGCGGCTCGTACGACTCCGCGACCTCGGCCACCGCCTCGCCGAACTGGTCCAGGTGCAGCCCCAACGCCCGCTCCGCCGGGGCCAGTTCCAGCTCCGGGTGGGCGGCGGGGCCGGCCTTGCCCGCCTTGCGGAGGATCGACTGGATACGGGCGTACGCGTACTGGAGGTAGACGGAGGTGTCGCCGTTCAGCGAGACCATCTGGTCCAGGTCGAACTTGTAGTCCCGTACGGCGGAGGTCGACAGGTCGGCGTACTTCACGGCCCCGATGCCGACGTACCGGCCGTTCTCGACGATCTCCTCCTCGGTCAGACCCACCTTCTCGGCCTTCTCCCGGACCACGGCCGTGGCACGGTCGATCGCCTCGTCGAGCAGGTCGACCAGCCGGATCGTCTCGCCCTCACGGGTCTTGAACGGCTTGCCGTCCTTGCCGAGGACCGTGCCGAAGGCGAGCTGGAACGCCTTGACGTCGTCGTCGTTCAGCCAGCCCGCCCTGCGCGCGGTCTCGAAGACCATCTTGAAGTGCAGGGACTGACGGGCGTCCACGACGTACAGCAGGGAGTTCGCCTTGAGGTGGAAGACGCGGTCCCTGATCGCGGAGAGGTCGGTCGCCGCGTAGCCGTAGCCGCCGTCGGACTTCTTGACGATCAGGGGGACCCGGTTGCCGTCCGGGCCCAAGATGTCGTCGAAGAAGACACAGAGAGCACCCTCCGAGCGCTCCGCGACGCCCGACTCCTCCAGGAGGCGGCAGGTCTCGTCCAGCATGTCGTTGTAACCCGACTCGCCGACGATGTCCGCGTCCCGGACCTCCATGTCCAGCTTCTCGAAGACGGAGAAGAAGTAGATCTTCGACTCGTCGACGAACTTCTGCCAGGTGGCGAGGGTGTGCGGGTCGCCCGCCTGGAGGTCGACGACCCTGCGGCGGGCCCGCGTCTTGAACTCCTCGTCGGAGTCGAACAGCTTCCGGGCGGCCTTGTAGAGGCGGTCGAGGTTCGACATCGCCTCCTCGCCGCTCACCTGGGTGTCCTTGTGGTCCAGCTCGTGCGGGTGCTCGTCCAGGTACTGGATCAGCATGCCGAACTGGGTGCCCCAGTCGCCGATGTGGTGCCTGCGGACCACGTTCTCGCCGGTGAACTCCAGGATCTGGACGACCGCGTCACCGATCACGGCGGAGCGGAGGTGGCCGACGTGCATCTCCTTGGCCACGTTCGGCTGGGCGTAGTCGATGACCGTGGTGCCCGGGTGCGCCGCGAGGGGGACGCCGAGGCGGGCGTCCGCGTAGCGCTCCGCGAGGTTCGCGGTGATGGCCCGGTCGGTGAGGGTGATGTTGAGGAAGCCGGGGCCGGAGACCTCGATCTCCCCGATCAGCTCGCCGGACTCCACCCGGGCGACGACCTGGGCGGCCAGCTCCCTCGGGTTCGCCTTCGCCTTCTTCGCGAGGGCGAGGATCCCGTTCGCCTGGTAGTCCGCCCGGTCGCTGCGTCGCAGCAGCGGGTCCGCGTCCGCGGTCGGCAGGGTGGCCGACAGGGCGGTCGCGAGGCGCTGGTGGACGGAGGCGGTGAGGGACGTGACCGAAGCCATCAGGGGGTGCCGTTCTCCTTGGGGTACGGGTGGATGCCGCCAGTATCCCACGGGGGTAAAGGGGGTTTTTCTTAGGCGCCTCGGGGGGTGGGGGCGGGGGTTGTGGGCGGGTGCGGGTCCGGTGGGGCTACTCGCGCAGTTCCCCGCGCCCCTGAAAGCCAGGCCCCTGCGGGCCTGAAAGACCGGGCTCCTGTGCCCCTGAAGGACCAGGCCCCTGGTGGCTTGAAGGACCGGGCTCCTGTGCCCCTGAAGGATCAGGCCCTTGCGGGCTGGAAAGGCCAGGCTTCTGTGGGTCTGGAAGGTCGGGCCTCTGCGGGCCTGAGAAGCGCGGGGCGTAGCCCCTGCTTTTCAGGGGCGCGGGGAACTGCGCGGGCAACCACGTCGCACCCGCACCCGCCCACGTACCCGTGCCCCCGAGTTATTGGGCGCCCGGTTCGACCCACGGAGTGAAAGGCTGGGAGGATGGGGCCGTCGGCCGGCGACCGTACCGGCGGCCATGGACAACCTTCAGAAAAAGAGGACGTGCCGATCGTGGCTCAGAGCACCGAGACCACCGACTGGGTCTCCCGTTTCGCGGATGAGGTCATCGAGGAGTCGGAGCGTCGGGCCCCCGGCAAACCGGTCGTCGTCGCGTCCGGGCTCTCCCCCTCCGGCCCGATCCACCTCGGCAACCTCCGCGAGGTCATGACCCCGCACCTGGTCGCCGACGAGATCCGCCGCCGGGGCCACGAGGTCCGGCACCTGATCTCCTGGGACGACTACGACCGCTTCCGCAAGGTCCCGAACGGCATCGACGGCGTCGACGGCTCCTGGGCCGAGCACATCGGCAAGCCGCTCACCTCCGTGCCGGCCCCGCCCGGCTCCGCCCACTCCGACTGGGCCGAGCACTTCAAGGCCGCGATGACCGCCGCCCTCGCCGAGATGGGCGTCGAGTTCGACGGGATCAGCCAGACCGAGCAGTACACCTCCGGCGTGTACCGCGAGCAGATCCTGCACGCCATGAAGCACCGCGGGGACATCGACGCGATCCTCGACCAGTACCGCACCAAGAAGGCCCCGGCGAAGAAGCAGCAGTCGCAGAAGCCGGTGGACGAGGCGGAGCTGGAGGCCGCCGAGGGCTCCGGCGCCGCCGGTGAGGACGACGGCAGCGCCGGCAGCGCCGGGTACTTCCCGTACAAGCCGTACTGCGGGAGCTGCGGCAAGGACCTCACCACCGTCACCGCCTACGACGACGACACCACCGAGCTGACCTACACCTGCACCGCCTGCGGCTTCTCCGAGACCGTCGCGCTGAACGAGTTCAACCGCGGCAAGCTCGTCTGGAAGGTCGACTGGCCGATGCGGTGGGCGTACGAGGGCGTCGTCTTCGAGCCGAGCGGGGTCGACCACTCCTCGCCCGGGTCCAGCTTCCAGGTCGGCGGCCAGATCGTCGGGATCTTCGGCGGCAAGCAGCCGATCGGCCCGATGTACGCCTTCGTCGGCATCTCCGGCATGGCCAAGATGTCGTCGTCGAAGGGTGGCGTGCCGACCCCCGCCGACGCGCTGAAGATCATGGAGCCGCAGCTGCTGCGCTGGCTCTACGCCCGCCGCCGGCCCAACCAGTCCTTCAAGATCGCCTTCGACCAGGAGATCCAGCGGCTCTACGACGAGTGGGACAAGCTCGACGCCAAGGTCGCGGACGGCTCCGCCCTGCCCGGCGACGTGGCCGCCCACGCGCGCGCGGTGGGGACCGCCGCCGGTGAGCTGCCTCGCACGCCCCGCCCGATGCCGTACCGGACCCTCGCGTCCGTCGCCGACATCACCGCGGGCGCCGAGGACCAGACCCTGCGCATCCTCAGCGAACTCGACCCCACCGACCCGCTGTCCAGCCTCGACGAGGTACGGCCGCGGCTGGACCGGGCCGAGGCGTGGATCAACACGCAGGTTCCCGCCGACCAGCGGACCATCGTGCGCGAGGAGGCCGACGGCGAGCTGCTGAAGTCGCTCGACGAGCCGTCCCGGCAGTCGCTGCGGCTGCTCCTCGACGGGCTCGCCGAGCACTGGTCCCTGGACGGGCTCACGCATCTCGTCTACGGCGTGCCCAAGGTGCAGGCCGGGTTCGCGGCGGACGCCACGCCCAAGGAACTGCCGGCGGAGATCAAGACGGCCCAGCGGTCGTTCTTCGCGCTGCTGTACCACCTGCTCGTGGGCCGGGACACGGGTCCGCGACTGCCCACACTGCTGCTGGCGGTGGGGCAGGAGCGGGTGCGGGCCCTGCTCGGGGAGTAAGGCCGCGTCCTGGCCCACAGCGGTGCGCAATGTGCGCGGCAGTACGCGGCAGTGTTCCGTGACGCCGTAGCGCGCAGCCGTACGCGGTGACGCCGTGGTGCGTCCGTCGCGCCACGGCTTGCTGCGAGAAGGGGGCGCCCGGTGATCACCACCGGGCGCCCCCTTCGTCATGTCCCGCTCGGCACCCGCCCGTTGTCGCGGGAGTCGGACGGTCGTCGTCGCGGGAGTCGGACGGTCGTTCTACGGAAACAGTCCCGATCATCACGCATCACCCGTACGCTACGAATCGGCGGTCACTTCCGGGTCGTGCCGTCATGTCTCCTCGCAGCAACTCCGCCTCACGGGTCGGTCACTCCCGGGCAGGTCGGTTCGGGTGCCGTCTCGCAGACGTCAACGGGAAGCCATGTCTGTCACGCCAGATCCCCTGTGCCGCGTCGTCATCACCTACTCCCGTGCGGAACAGCACCACCGGAAGACCTTCCGCAGGCATGTGGCGGACCTCGAACGGAGCGGCGTCGAGTTCTTCGACGACCAGGACATCCCGCCGGGCGCCCCGTGGGAGACCACCCTCTTCGGCAAACTGGAGTCCGCCGACATCATCGTGCTGCTCCTGTCGTCGAACTACGTCTCGTCCGACTTCTGCATGGAGCAGGAGGTGCCGCGGGCGCTGCGGCGGTGGAAGGCCGGGGAATGCCAGGTCTTCCCGGTGAACGTCGCGCCTTTCGACCTGACCGAGCGCTCCCCCCTGCGGCAGCTCCAGTGGATCCCCAGCGGCAGATCCGTCACGGAACAGGGCGCCGCCGCGGCGAGGGAGTGGCGACGGGTGGCTCAGGAGCTGCGGAAAGTGGTCGAGGGGCTGGGTGCTGCCACCGGCGGAGCGGCGTCCGCGGCGGGCCCGGCCGTCGCCCCGGCCTCCGCGGCGAACCCGGCGTCGTACGCGCCCGGAGCCGGAGGGACGGCGCCCGGACACAGGCCGCCCACCGTGACGAACAG
This sequence comes from Streptomyces bottropensis ATCC 25435, assembly GCF_000383595.1. NCBI lineage: Bacteria > Bacillati > Actinomycetota > Actinomycetes > Kitasatosporales > Streptomycetaceae > Streptomyces > Streptomyces bottropensis. Next base: position 815,101 of record NZ_KB911581.1, read on the forward strand.
CGTCGAGGGAGGCATCGTGTCCGGCACCGTCGTGCAGGCGGGTGAGATCGCGGGGAACGTGATCATCGGTTCCCCGCAGCATCCCCCGGCCGACGGGCCCGGCAGTTGACCTCGTCCTCACCCGTCCAGAACGTCGTCGTGATCCCGGCACCCCAGCCGGACTACGCGATGTGGTCCTCTTCCAGCTCCGCCGTGTGGCGGTTGGTGAAACGGTTCACCATGCGCTTGGACTCCTCGGCGGGAAGGGTGACGCCGAACTCGGCCTCCACGTTGTCGATCAACTCGCGCGGCGTCGGATAGCTGCCGTTGATCGACTTCTTGAAGACCTGGTAGTACGACTCCTCGTCCGGCGCGGCCGGCTCCGGAGGGCCGCCGCCTTCGCCCAGCTCACGGGTGCGGCCGGGGCCGGCCGGGATGGGGAAGCTGCCGGTTTCCTCCGGGGAGGGTTCCGGGGCGGCCTGCTGGTCGGGGTCGCGGAGGTCGGGTGCCTCGAACCGCTGCTGCCGGTAGCGGGGGTCACGGGGGTCCGGCTCGAACTGCTGGTACGCCGGGTACTGCTGGTACTGGTCCGGGGCCTGCTCCTCGTACCACTCCTCGTACTGTTCCTCGGGGTCGTACGAGGGGTCGTAGCCACCCTGGTAGGGGACCTCCTGGGGGTGGCGGGCGTGGAGCCAGGGGCTCTCGTCGACCGGGGGTTCCTGCTCGGCGCGCGCCGGTGCGTGCTGCTCGGCGTGCTGCGGATGCTGCTCGGCGAGGGCGCTCTCCAGCTGGGGGCGCTGTTCGCCGGGAGGCGCCGCCGCGGTCGCACGGGCCGTGCCGGGACGGACGTCCGCGGCCGGGGCGATCTCCGCCGGCGGCAGCACCGCGGGCTCTATGCCCGCCGCCGCCAGACCCGCCGGGGCCGTTTCCGCCAGGGGGACGCCGTAACGCGCGAGGCGCAGCGGCATCAGGGACTCCACCGGGGCCTTGCGGCGCCAGGCCCGGCCGAAGCGGGAGCGGAGGCGGGCCTGGTAGACGAGACGTTCCTGCTCCAGCTTGATGACCTGCTCGTAGGAGCGCAGCTCCCACAGCTTCATGCGCCGCCACAGCAGGAACGTGGGCACGGGGGAGAGGATCCACCGGGTGAGGCGGACGCCCTCCATGTGTTTGTCGGCGGTGATGTCGGCGATCCGGCCGACCGCGTGCCGGGCCGCCTCGACCGAGACGACGAACAGGATCGGGATCACCGAGTGCATGCCCACGCCCAGCGGGTCCGGCCAGGCCGCCGCGCCGTTGAACGCGATCGTCGCCGCCGTCAGCAGCCACGCCGTCTGGCGGAGCAGGGGGAAGGGGATGCGGATCCAGGTCAGCAGAAGGTCCAGGGCCAGCAGGACGCAGATACCCGCGTCGATGCCGATCGGGAAGACATAGCTGAAGTTCCCGAAGCCCTTCTGGAGGGCCAGCTCGCGCACCGCCGCGTAGGAACCCGCGAAGCCGATCCCGGCGATGATGACGGCGCCGAACACGACCACGCCGATGAGAACGCGGTGCATTCGAGTCAGCTGCATTGGCGCGGCCACCCGTACTCCCCTCCCCTTGCGTGTTGTTGCGCGCAACAGAGTGGCACATGCGTACGTCGGACGGATTGCCGGAGGCTGCGCAGCCCGGCCCCCACGGGGACCGGGCTCCGGTGAAACCGCAGGTGGAACGCGGCTACGACTTGGTCTTCCGGGTGCCGGAGGTGGACGAACCCGAGTCCGAATCGGAATCCGAGCCACCGCCCGAGTCGGAACTCACGTCCGCGCCCGAACCGCCGGACGACGACGACTTCGTCGCGCCCTTCGAGGGAGTCTTGGAGGGGTCCTTCGAGGGCGTCTTCGAAGCACTCTTCGACGGGGACGCCGACGGGTCCGTGCCGTCGTTCGCGTCCTCGATCGCCTCCACGGCCTCCTCGGCGGCGGACTTCGCGGACTTCAGCAGCGCGGCCGGGTCAGGGGTCTTGTCGCCGGCCAGACCGGCGCCGTTGTAGTCGAGCGTGATGACCACGTTCGCGGTGCGCACCACGATCGTCTGCTGCTTGAAGGTGTCGCCGTCCTTCTTCAGGTCGTACTTGACCACCGTCGCCTGGTCGCCCGTGCCCGTCAGCGGCTCCGTCTTGACGTTCTTCGCCCCGTCCACGGCCTTCGCCGCGGTCACCTTCGACTCGAACGCCTTGGCCGCGCGGTCCTCACCGGGGCCGTTCGCCTCGTCCGAGGCCAGCAGGTGCAGCGACACGCTCAGCCAGCGGTACTGGGAGCCGTCCACGCCGTTGTTGTCGAGGCTGATCCAGCGGCAGTCGCCGGTCACGTTCGCCTCGGCCTTGTTGATGGCCTTCCCGGACTTCACGCCCTTCGGCACCACCGACTTCAGCGTCTTGTCGGAGAACACCTCGCACGCGTCCGGCAGCGAGGCGTACTTGCCCGCAACCACCTCGGGCGTGGCACTCTGCGTCGCCGACCGGTCCAGCCCCGCCGGGGTGTCGTCACCGGAGGCGCTGTCGGAGCCGGAGTCCGACGAACAGCCGACCGCCAGCATCATCACCGGCACGACCGCCGCGCCGACGAGAACCCGGGCCCGGCCCGGACGCCCGAGGTGTCCGACGCGCGTCATCCGCGGCGAACGCGCGACGCGCGGCGACTGATGCTGATCTGACTCTGCGGCTCGTTGCATGGTTCCTTCACAATCGGATCGGGTCTCCGAGAGGCCACCGTACGCGGTGAAGAAGAAGTGCGGTTCTGAATCAGGGGGTTCACAACGACGCCCGAATCACCCCCGAGCGCCCCTCAGTCGTCGAACGCGGCGGCCAGCCGGTCCGCCAGATTCCGGGCCCTGTCCTGCATTTCCTCACTGTCCGGCACCACCGTCGTGGTCGCCGGCTGCTCCTCGTACTCCACGGTCACGATCACGTTGGACGTGCGGAAGACCACAGTCACCGTCCGCTGCTTGCTCGTCCCGAGCGCGTCGTCGAGGAACGCCTCGTCGCCCAGACCGTCGAGCGTGCGGGGCAGGAGGGAGGCGGGGGTGCCGGACGGGGACGGGGAGGAGGAGCCGGTGGACGTGGAGGAGCCGGACGGGGAGGCCGTGCGCGACGCGGTGGCGGAGGGGTTCGCCGACGGCTCGGCGGCGTCCGCTCCCGAGTCCGCGGGCTCGCCGGACTCCTCGTCCGTCCCCTGGTCCGTCTCCTCGGTCTCCTCCTCGGAGCCGCTCGGTGTCGGCTCCGGGAGGTCGGCCGCCTCGACCTTGCCGCCGTAGACCTCCTGCGCCGTGCTGTCGTCGCTGACGGCGTTGTCCCAGGACACGACGCGTTCGAAGTCGACGAACAGATAGTGGGTGGCGTCCGGGGACTCCACCTTCCAGCGGCAGCCGGCCGTGCGGTCCGTGTCGTACGTCTGTGTGGCCTCGCCCTCGTACGCCTGCTCGCGCCGGGTCGTCCCGGGGAGCTGCTGTATGCCGGGGAGGAGGGTGTCGAGGGTGCCGGTGTCGACCGAGCCGCAGGGTTCGGGGAGCGTGGCGTAGCGGCCTGGCTGGGCGACGGTCGCCGACGCGGTGACCTCGCCCGGGCGGGGGTCGTCGTCCGAACCGCCGTCGTCCGAACCCGTGCACGCGGCCAGCAGTGCCGCGAGGAGCACGGCGACGCCGGGTACGTACGCCTTCCGCTGCACGGTGGGGCTCCTCTCGACGGGGTCCCTCGGGACGCCTGCGCTGTCCTGCCAGTGGTTATTCACTTGCCGCCCGGGGGTGACCCCCGGGCACCATGTGTATCGCACGCACTGCCGTGGACGCCGGTCCGGCATCCCTTTTCGCCGCCCTTGGCGCCGGTTTTGCGTTCTGAGACTTTCATCTGTTCTTCGGGGGAATGAGGGCGTTTTGTCGTACGTCGAGATACCGGGCGCGAAGGTACCCATCCGTATGTGGACCGACCCCGCGTCGGTCGAGGAGGGGGCGCTCCAGCAGCTCCGCAACGTCGCCACCCTCCCCTGGATCAAGGGCCTCGCCGTCATGCCGGACGTGCACTACGGCAAGGGCGCGACGGTCGGGTCCGTCATCGCGATGCGGGGGGCCGTGTGTCCCGCGGCGGTCGGTGTCGACATCGGCTGCGGAATGTCCGCCGTGAAGACCTCCCTGACGGCCAATGACCTCCCCGGCGACCTCTCCCGGCTGCGCTCGAAGATCGAGCAGGCGATCCCGGTGGGGCGGGGGATGCATGACGACCCCGTCGATCCGGGACAGCTCCACGGCTTCGCGACCGGCGGGTGGGACGGCTTCTGGGAGCGGTTCGACGGGGTGGCGGACGCGGTCAAGTTCCGGCGGGATCGCGCGGAGAAGCAGATGGGGACGCTCGGATCCGGCAATCACATGGTCGAATTGTGCCTTGATGGGGCGAATTCTGTGTGGCTCATGCTGCATTCCGGGTCCCGCAACATTGGCAAGGAGTTGGCGGACTTCCATATCGGTGTGGCTCAGAATCTTCCGCACAACCAGGGTCTCGTCGACCGTGACCTGGCGGTCTTCGTATCGGACACTCCGCAGATGGCCGCATACAGGAGCGATTTGTACTGGGCCCAGGAATACGCCAAGTACAACCGCGCGATCATGATGCGGCTTCTGGAAGGGGTTGTTGGCAAGGAGTTCAAGAAGGCGAAGCCGACCTTCGACGCGGAGATCTCCTGCCACCACAACTATGTGGCGGAGGAGCGCTACGAGGGCATGGACCTGCTGGTCACCCGCAAGGGGGCGATACGCGCGGGTTCGGGCGAGTTCGGGATCATTCCCGGCTCCATGGGCACCAGCTCCTACATCGTGAAGGGTCTCGGTAACCAGAAGGCGTTCAACTCGGCTTCACATGGGGCCGGTCGGCGTATGAGCCGGAACGCGGCGAAGCGACGCTTCACGGTCAGGGATCTGGAAGAGCAGACGCGAGGAGTCGAGTGCCGTAAGGATTCCGGAGTGCTCGACGAAATTCCGGGTGCCTACAAGAACATCGATCAGGTGATGGAGCAGCAGCGCGACCTCGTCGAGGTCGTCGCCAAGCTGAAGCAGTTCGTCTGCGTGAAGGGCTGAGCTGTGGGGAGGGCACGAGCTGCCTGCTCGGGCCCGGACTCTTCACTGCTCGTTCGAGGGCATCGGTACGCGGCCGGTGCGCAGGCGCCATAGCCGCATGCTGCAGCTCTGGCCGGGGCGGCCGAGCTCCTCGGCTGCGGATGCCACGTCGTCGGCTTCCAGCAATGCCCGGTCCTCCCATTCCTTCCACCTGCGCCGGTCGGGAGCGATTTTCATGTCTGCCGGTCGAAGCCATGCGGCGAGCGAGGTTGCGGCTGCCTGTTTACGGGACAGAGAGAGGCAGTCCTCGTAGTAGAGGTGTGCCGCCAGCTCCTTGGCGTCTTCCTTCGTGTACAGGACGTTGTAGATGTCGTCTCGTGCATTGCGCTTGAGCGTGCGGTCGGCGCCTGTGAGTTGCTTGACGTAGAAGCACAGGTAGGCAGCGATGGCCGTACTCGCTGTGGCAAGCGAGACGAAGGGAAAGCCCTGGCCGGTGCAGCCTACCGAGCCATCGGCGTCGATGACCCCCCGGAGGTAGTCACGACGTGAGAAGTCGACGCGTGGTGGTGCGATCCCCTTCGACTTGCGGCCGTAGGGCAGGCCGAGCTCGCTCAGTTTCCTTCGGGCTTCCAGGGAGTACAAGCTCCACGTGGCGGAGTGGTGGGTCTCGGCGAAGTTGGTCGACCGGGCGCGCTCGGTGATGTTGCTGTAATACGGCGTCAGATTGCGGAAGTTCCGCAGGATGTCGATGTCACGCGCGTTGATCTCGACGGTCAACTTGCCCTTCTGCCCCGCTCCTTGCTGCAGATGCCCGTCCATCTGCAAGAACCCGAACATGTACGCGTATTCAGGGACCGTAAGGTCCATGAACGTGTGGGCGCTAGGCTCGCGGTCAGCCACAGGGAAGCTCCACTTCCATGTCGGTCAGGCCCTCGGTCCGGGTGGCACCCCGGCCGAGGGCCGTCGTGTCGGTGTTGTGGCGCGAGCCTAGGTAGACAGTTCGAGCGGCGCGTGGGTAATCGAGATGATTCACCCGTGTGAGGTATGTGCTGTTCGAGGGCCGATGGTGCACGGCGGTGGGAACCGCGGAGCCGCGTGCGAGGCTGGGGGCATGGTCATCGCCCGCTCCGCCGCGCTCTTCGTGCTCGCCGCGTTGTTCGAGATCGGTGGGGCCTGGCTGGTGTGGCAGGGAGTGCGGGAGCATCGCGGGTGGGTGTGGATCGGGGCGGGGGTCGTCGCGCTGGGGGCGTACGGGTTCGTGGCGACGTTCCAGCCGGACGCGCACTTCGGACGGATCCTCGCCGCGTACGGCGGGATCTTCGTGGCCGGGTCGATCGCCTGGGGGATGGTCGCCGACGGCTACCGGCCCGATCGCTGGGACGTGTCGGGCGCGTTGATCTGCCTCGCGGGCATGGCGGTGATCATGTACGCGCCGCGGGGCGGGTGACGGCCGACGGCCGCCGCTACGACGGCTGGGCCGGGTCCTCCGGCAGCAGGCCGAGCTGGTTCAGGAAGTCCAGCTGGTCGAAGTAGAGCCGGTAGCTGGTGATCCGGCCGTCCCGGACGGTGGCGAAGTCCACGCCGCGCATCCTGATGTCCCGCTGGGTCGCGGGGAGGGTCGTCCCGTCGGGGAACGCCAGCGGGCCGCTGTTCCTGCCGCTGTAGACGCCCTCGTCGATGGCGGTGTCGCCGACCTCGAACGAGGCGAGCGACTCGTAGGTGGCACCGGGTACGGCGTCCGTCATCTGGCGCCAGTACTCGGCGATCTCGTCCCGCCCGTGGATCTCTCCGGCGTCGGGGGTGTGGGCGACCGCGTCCTCCGCGAAGAGGTTCGCGATGGTCTTCGGGTCCTGGTGTGTGGTGAGCGCCTCGGTGAGCTGGTCCATCAGCTCGCGCGCCTGTCCCATGATCCACCTCCTGTGCAGGGGATCACCCCTGTCATTGTCCCACCGCACGCCTATCCTGGCTTCGCAGAACGCCGTTCGACTCGCACACCCGCGCACGCACTGTTCACACGCGCGTACGCTCGCCCACGCTCAGGAGCAGCTCATGGCCACCGCCGCCCCGTCCGCCGCCTCCCGCATCGCCGTCGTCACCGGTGCGAGCGGCGGGATCGGCGCCGCCACGGCCCGGCAGCTCGCCGCCGCGGGGTACCGCGTGGTGCTGAGCGCGCGCCGCAAGGACCGTATCGAGGCGCTGGCCGAGGAGATCAACGACGGGGGCGGGCAGGCCACCGCGTACCCCCTGGACGTCACGGACCGCGCGGCGGTCGACGAGTTCGCGACCGCGTTCAAGAAGATCGGTGTGCTGGTCAACAACGCGGGCGGCGCGCTCGGCGCCGATCCGGTGGCGACCGGCGACCCGGCCCACTGGCGCACGATGTACGAGACGAACGTCATCGGCACGCTGAACCTCACCCAGGCCCTGCTGCCCGCGCTGACCGCGAGCGGTGACGGCACGGTGGTCGTGGTGTCGTCGACGGCCGGGCACGGGACCTACGAGGGCGGCGGGGGCTATGTCGCCGCCAAGCACGGCGCGCACGTCCTCGCCGAGACGCTGCGGCTGGAGATCGTCGGCACACCGGTCCGGGTCATCGAGGTCGCGCCCGGCATGGTGAAGACGGACGAGTTCGCCCTGACCCGCTTCGGCGGCGACGCGCAGAAGGCGGCGAGCGTCTACGCCGGCGTCGCGGAGCCCCTGACCGCCGACGACGTCGCCGACACGATCACCTGGGCGGTCACCCGGCCCAGCCACGTCAACGTCGACCTCCTCGTCCTGCGCCCGCGCGCCCAGGCCTCCAACACCAAGGTCCACCGGGAGCTGTGATGGCGCCGGATGAGGGCAGGGCGCCGAAGGACGGTCCGGCGCCGGGGGCCGCCGACCAGGCGGCCGAGCGGCGCCGGCTCGCCGAGGAGAAGAGGAACGAGCGGTACGTGTGGTGGTACCTCGCGTACTTCCTCTTCGGCATCCACATCGTGGCCTTCGTGATGATCTACGCGGTCATGCACGCGAAATAGCCGCCGCCCGGGAAGTCCGCCGTCGGTCAGGCCGAGGACATCGCGTCCGCGTACGCCGTCGGGGGCACCCCCACCGTGGCCGTGAAGTCGCGGACGAGGTGGGCCTGGTCGGCGTACCCGAGGTCGGCGGCGAGGACGGCCCAGTCGACGGCCCGGTCGGTCTCGGCGCGTTCCAGGGCCTCGTGGATGCGGTAGCGCAGGATGACCCACTTGGGGCCGACGCCCACGTAGGCGGAGAACAGGCGCTGCAGGAGCCGTACGGACAGGCCCTCGGCGCGGGCGAAGTCGGTGACGCGGCGGATGGTGCGGTCGGTGCGGATGCGGGTGACCAGGGCCATGGCGAGGTCCGCCTGGGGGTCGGGCTCCGGGGCGAGCCCGGTCAGGAACGCGTCGAGGGCGGCGACGCGGGTGTCCTCGTCCTCGGGGGTGAGGATCGCGGCCGGGGCGACGGCGGTGTCGGGGAAGGCCTCGGGCTGTCGTACGCGGCGGCCGGTCCAGTGGGTCGCGGGGTGGGCCGGGGTGAAGGGGCGGAAGCCGCCGGGGCGGAACTGGATGCCGCAGACCCGGCCCCTGCCCTGCAGTTTCTGGGTGAAGAGGCCGAGGCCGACGCCGGAGATCTCGGCGAAGGGCTCCTGTTCCTCGTAGCGCTGGAAGACGACGTTGACCGAGGGGTGCGGGACGACCTGGGAGACGTACGGCTCGGGCAGGTCCCAGTCGATCAGCCAGTAGTGCTCCAGATACGGGCGCAGCGGCTCGGCGGGTTCGCGGCGGCGGAAGCGGACCCGGGCGAAAAGCTCCGGGGCGTCGACGATGCCTCGGGTGTCACGGCGTGGGGCGGCCATGAGGAGATCGTAGGGACGACCACTGACAGTGCTCCGGCGCGTGCTCCTCCTCCGGAGGAACGCTCCGGAGGAATAGTGGAGAGGGGGCCCTCGTTCACGGGTATAGTTGAATCGTAAACAACCTGGGAGGGTGGCAGCGATGATGCAGTTCGGGATCTTCAGTGTCGGAGACGTGACTCCGGACCCCACCACGGGCCGGACGCCGACCGAGCGCGAGCGCATCAAGGCGATGGTCGCGATCGCGCTCAAGGCGGAGGAGGTCGGGCTCGACGTCTTCGCCACCGGCGAGCACCACAACCCGCCCTTCGTGCCCTCGTCGCCCACGACCATGCTCGGCTACATCGCCGCGCGCACGGAGAAGCTGGTCCTCTCCACCTCCACCACCCTCATCACCACCAACGACCCGGTGAAGATCGCCGAGGACTTCGCGATGCTCCAGCACCTGGCCGACGGCCGGGTGGACCTGATGATGGGGCGCGGCAACACCGGGCCCGTCTACCCCTGGTTCGGGCAGGACATCCGGCAGGGCATCAACCTCGCCGTGGAGAACTACGCGCTGCTGCGCCGCCTGTGGCGCGAGGACGTCGTCAACTGGGAGGGCAAGTTCCGCTCGCCGCTCCAGGGCTTCACCTCCACCCCCCGCCCGATGGACGACGTACCGCCGTTCGTCTGGCACGGCTCCATCCGCTCGCCCGAGATCGCCGAGCAGGCCGCGTTCTACGGTGACGGCTTCTTCCACAACAACATCTTCTGGCCGGCCGACCACACCAAGCGGATGGTCGAGCTGTACCGGCAGCGGTTCGCGCACTACGGGCACGGCACGCCCGAGCAGGCGATCGTGGGACTCGGCGGGCAGGTGTTCATGCGCAGGAACTCGCAGGACGCGGTGCGGGAGTTCCGGCCGTACTTCGACGTCGCGCCGGTGTACGGCAACGGGCCCTCCCTGGAGGACTTCACCGACCAGACCCCGCTCACCGTCGGCTCGCCGCAGCAGGTGATCGAGAAGACGCTGGCCTTCCGGGAGTACGCCGGTGACTACCAGCGGCAGCTGTTCCTCCTCGACCACGCGGGGCTGCCCCTGAAGACCGTGCTGGAGCAGCTCGACCTGCTCGGCGAGGAGGTCGTGCCGGTGCTGCGCGCGGAGTTCGCGAAGGGGCGGCCGGCTCAGGTGCCGGACGCGCCGACGCACGGGTCGCTGCTGGCCGCGGCGGAGAAGGGCGCGGGGACGCGGAACGCGGGCACGAAGGACGCGAAGGGCGTCGAGAAGAAGGAGAGCGTGGCATGAAGCTGGTCGTCGTCTCGGCGGGGCTGAGCGTGCCGTCGTCCACGCGGTTGCTGGGGGACCGGCTGGCCGCGGCGGTCGCCGGGCACGACGCCTCGGTGGAGGTCCAGGTCGTCGAACTGCGCGACCTGGCCGTGGAGATCGCGCACCACCTCACCAACGGGTTCCCCGGCCGAAAGCTCGCCGCCGCGCTCGACGCGGTGGCGGGGGCCGACGGGCTGGTCGTGGTGACACCGGTGTTCTCCGCCTCGTACAGCGGGTTGTTCAAGTCGTTCTTCGACGTGCTCGACCGCGACGCGCTGGCGGGCAAGCCGGTGCTGATCGCCGCCACCGGGGGATCGGCCCGGCACTCGCTGGTGCTGGAGCACGCGATGCGGCCGTTGTTCGCGTACCTGCGGGCCGTGGTCGTGCCCACGGGGGTGTACGCCGCCTCCGAGGACTGGGGTGCGCAGGGGCTGGCCGGGCGGATCGAGCGGGCGGCCGCGGAGCTGAGCCGGTTGATGGGCGGGCTGTCCCGGGAGGCGGCCGCCACGCCGGCCGAGCCCGAGGAGTTCGTCGTCGTCCCCTTCGCCGAACAGCTGGCGGCGCTGCGGGGCTGAGCCTCGCCGTCGGGGCGGTGCGGGCCTCAGGCCACGGGTTGTTCGTGGTTGCCCGCACCCGCGCGGCGGAGCCGGGGCTGCGACAGTCCCGCGGCCCTGAGGAACGCCGGCCTCGCCCTCTCCCAGGAACGCAGCCGGTACCCCAGCCAGGCCCGTACCCGCGTCACCTCCCGCTCCCAGGCGCGGTGGACCCGCGTCGCGCGCAGCTCGGCGAACAGGCGCTCGTACTCGGCGACGATCGGGGCCGGGTCGTAGCGGTGGGCGCTCGCGAGGGCGGCGCGGCCCATGGCGCGGCGCAGGTCCGGGTCGGCGATGAGGTCGAGAATGGCCTCGGCGAGGGCGTGGGGGTCGTCGACGGGGACGAGGCGGCCGTCGGTGCCGTCGGTGATGATCTCGGCGGGGCCGAGCGGGCAGTCGGTGCTGACGACGGGTACGCCGCAGCGCATGGCCTCGACGAGGGTCATGCCGAAGGACTCGGCGTCCGAGGCGCTGACGACGACGGAGGCGCGCGCGAACTCCTCCTCGATCGGCGTGTGCGGGCCCATCAGATGGGCCCGGTCGGTGAGGCGGAGGTCCTCGATCAGGGCCTCCAGCCGGTCCTTCTGCTTGCCGCCGCCGTAGATGCGCAGCTGCCAGTCCGGTTCCTTCGCGGCGACCTTCGCGAACGCCTCCAGCAGGAGGTCGAAGCGTTTGCCGCGGGCCAGGCGGCCGGCGGCCGCGATGACGGGGGCCGTGACGTCGGACGGGGCGACCGAGGCCGGCGGGACGATGTTGGGCACCGGCATCACCCGTACGCCCGGCAGATTCATCCGTGCGCGGTACACCGCCGCGTCCGCCGCCGTGGTCGTGACGACCGCGTCCAGGGTGCGGTAGTGGCGGGCGAGGACCCTGCGGAGCTGCTTGCCGTGGGCGTCGTGGCGCAGGTGCTCCTGGCCGATGCGCAGGGCGCGGCGCGGCGCGAAGCGGGAGACGTAGACGTTGATGCCGGGGCGGGTGCCGATGACGACGTCCGCGCCGCAGCGGGCCAGATAGGCGCGGACCCGCAGGTCGGTGAGCCGGCTGTACTGGCGGTGCCGCTTGTCCTGCGTCGGGAAGTCCACGGCGGGCTGCACCTGGGCGGGATCGCGCAGGTCGGGGCTGTACGGGCGGATGTCCACCAGGGGGACGAGCGTGACCCTGGGGTCGACCGTGAAACGCGGTTCGTCCAGGTGACGGGCCATCGAGGCGATCTCCACGTCGTGGTGGTCCGCGAGCGCCGACGCCAGGTTCAACGTCGTACGGACGGTGCCGCCGATGGCGTACGCGTTGTGCAGCAGGAACACGATCTTCATGCGGCGGCTCAAGGCCCTGCCTTCCGACGGTGTGGGGGGTGCGGTGATGCAGTTGTGCGAAGACGGCATGGTTGTCCGGTGGTGCGGCTTCTGATGGTGGTTCGGCTGGTTCGGACCCTTTGTACTCCATCTGTTCGCTCCGGTCGGGTTCCCTTGCGGGCGGGTGTCACACGGACACGCTGCTCCGGAGGGGTAAGCCGGGCGCGCGGTCGGGGTGAGAGGCCGGTAAGAAGGGCCGTCCGGGGCCCCCGGCGAGGTGGTGGGCGCCGGTGACCTTGGCAGACTGGTGGGGTGCCCCAGAACGTGCTGCTCGCCGAGGACGACCGCGCCATCCGCCATGCCCTGGAACGCGCGCTGACCCTGGAGGGGTACGAGGTCACGGCGGTCGCCGACGGCGTCGAGGCGCTCGCCCAGGCCCACCGCACCCAGCCCGACGTGCTCGTGCTGGACGTGATGATGCCCGGCATAGACGGGCTCCAGGTGTGCCGTGTGCTGCGCGCGGAGGGTGACCGGACTCCGATCCTGATGCTGACCGCGCTCGTGGAGACCGCCGACCGGATCGCCGGGCTCGACGCCGGCGCGGACGACTACGTCGTCAAACCGTTCGACGTGGAAGAGGTGTTCGCGCGGTTGCGCGCACTCCTGCGCAGGACGGGCAACGACGGCTTCGCCCGCCCCCTCCCGCCACCGGCGGGCGCGGTGGCCGGGGCGGCGGCCCCGGACGGCGGCGGGCTGCTCACGGCCGCCGGGCTGCGGATGGACGTCCAGGCGCGGCGGGCCTGGCGCGGGACACGCGAACTGGAGCTGACCCGCACCGAGTTCGACCTCCTGGAACTGCTCGTCCGCAACGCGGGCATCGTCCTCGACCACGCGACGATCTACGACCGCATCTGGGGCTACGACTTCGGCCCCGGCTCCAAGAACCTCGCCGTCTACGTCGGTTATCTGCGCCGCAAGCTCGACGAGCCCGGGGCGCCGGCGCTGATCCACACCGTGCGGGGTGTGGGGTACGCGCTGCGGGAAGACTGAGGGCGGCGCCCGGTGCCGCCGCGTCCCGTCCGGGGGCTGTCCCGGCTGCTCGCCCGGCTGCGGCCGGTCCCCTCGCTGCGGGCGACCTTCACCGTGTCGTTCGTGGCGGTGGCGTGTGTGGTCACCGTCCTCGTCGGGATCCTCAGCTACAGCGCGGCGGCGCGGCTGGTGCGGGTCGACGAGCAGACCGTGTTCGCCGAGGTCGTGCGTGATCTGCGGGAGCTGGTCGAGCAGGACCGGCTGACCCCGCAGGACTTCGCGCCGAGCGGCAGCGGCGGCCCGCGCGACGACCTGATCCGTTCCGGCCGCACCGACGTGCAGGTGCTCGGCCCGCACGGCGAGATCCTGGAGAAGGGCGCCCCCGGCCTGCCCGTACGCGACGCGGACCGCCGTACGGCCGACACGGCCCTGCCCGGGGTGATGGTCGAGCACGGTGAGGTCGAGGTCGGCGACGACCGCTACCGGGTGGTGACCGTCGCCCTCGGCGGCGGCCGGGGCGCCGTGCAGGTCGCGCAGGAGTTCAGCGACACGGAGGATCTGCTGCGGGAGCTGCAGCAGCGGACCCTGCTGTTCGTGTCCGGCATCGTCATCTCCGCCGGGCTGTTCGGATGGTGGCTGGCGCGACGGCAGACCCGGCGGCTCGTGCAGTTGGCGGGGGCGGCGGAGGACGTGGCGCGGACCGGGCGGCTGGGCATCCAGGTGCCGGTCGCGGGCCGGGACGAGGTGGGGCGGCTCGGACGTTCCTTCGACCGCATGCTGGTCCGCCTCGCCCAGTCGGAGGAGGACCAGCGGCGGCTGGTCCAGGATGCCGGGCACGAACTGCGCACCCCGCTGACGTCCTTGCGGACGAACATCTCGCTGCTGCGGCGCATCGACGAGCTGCCGCCCCGGATGCGTGCGGAACTCGTCGACGACCTCTCCCAGGAGGCCCTCGAACTGACCGACCTGGTCAACGAGTTGGTCGACCTCGCGGCCGGGCAGTCCAGCACCGAGCCCGTGCAGCGGGTCGACCTGGCCGACCTGGCGGAGGACGTCGCGGGGACCGCCCGCCGCCGCACCGGCCGCGAGGTCCTCGTCCGCGTGGCCGGTGACACGACCGTCGAGGGGCGGCCCGGGGCCCTCCAGCGGGCCATCTCCAACCTGGTGGAGAACGCGGCGAAGTTCGACCGCGCGGGGTCCGGGGCGATCGTGGTGGTCGTGGCGCGGGGGTCGGCGGGAGAACTGGGGGAGCTGGGCGGGCTGGAGGAGTGGGGGGAGCCGGGGGTGAGGGGCCAGGGGGGTCCGGGCGGCCTGGGAGATCCGGGTGGCGCGTGGGAATCGGGTGGCTTGCGCTCAGCGGGTGGGGCGCGTGAGGAGGGTGCCGGTTCGGATGTCGTTCGCGTCGAGGTCCTCGACCGGGGTCCCGGTGTCCCCGACTGCGACCTCGAACGCATCTTCGACCGCTTCTACCGCGCCCCGGACGCCCGCAGCCTGCCCGGGTCCGGGCTCGGGCTGTCGATCGTGCGCGCGGTGGCGGCCGCGCACGGCGGCGCGCCGTTCGCGTTCCGGCGGGAGGGCGGGGGGCTGGTGACCGGGTTCACGGTGCGGGACGCCGGCGGCTGACCGGGGCCGGCCGCTCGGTCCGTCGGCACCGTCCGGCCCGGCCCGGTCCGGTCAGGCGTAGGTCCAGCGCCAGGCGTTCGAGCGGTAGGCGCACGTGATCTCGGTGCCGTCCTCGGTGGTGGTGACGGCCCCGTGGTCGCTGTTGCGGCAGAACTGCCCCGCCGAATAGCAGTTGCCGGAGTTGGAGACGATCGAACAGGTGCCGACGGAGTCCTGGCCGCCGGTGTCGTCACTGCCACCGCCGGGGTCGCTGCCGCTGTCGGCCGCCTTCGCGACGGCGGTCTCGGTGACGGTGACGGTGGGGCGCGGCTTCGCCTTGGCCTTGACGGTCTCGGTGACGGTGGGGCCGGGCTCGGGTGTGGCCGTCACGGTCGCCGTGACGGTCGTACGGGGCTTGGTGGCGGCCTGCACGCCCTCCTGTCCGTCGCCCCCGGCTGACCCGATGAGCGTGCCCGCTATGAGCAGGGCGGAGCCGCCGATCCACACGAGGACCCGCTTGTGCAGCGGGCGGGTGCCGGGCGGGCGGGGCGCCGACGGTGTGGGGCCGGTGTACGGGTTGGTCATCTCGTCCCCCTGGGCGTTTCGGGTGGAGTGACCGTAGTGCCCGGTGGCGCCGGATGTGGGGGAGCGGGGGAGAGGAGGCCGTTTTGTGACCGGCGTGGGCGCGGTGCCACGACCCGGGAGGCCGGGGTGCCGCGTCAGGCGGTGGGCCGGGTCGCGCCCGCGCTCCAGCGGCCGAGCACCGGCTCGCCGAGCGTGCGGGCCGTCCGGCACAGGGTCTGGCCGTGGCGCGCGAAGAGTTCGTCGCGGTCGTCGAAGTGGCCGAGGTCGGCGACCACCCGGGCGGAGAGGTCGCAGGCGCCGGGGGCCGTGCCGCAGGAGTCCCACCGGACGCCCGTTCGGGCGATCGCGTCGAACAGGGTCTCGCCGCCCCGGTTGGCGAAGCCGTCGCCGCCCGGGGCGGGGGCGTCGAAGAGGTCGCCGATCGGGAGCCACGCGCCGCTGATCCTGAACTCCGGCCAGGCCAGCAGGACCTGCTCCGGCACGAACGGCTTCAGCCGCGGGAACCTCGGATACCAGAAGGTCCCGTCCACCAGCAGCCCGCGCACCCGCGTCCGTACGCGTACGGCCCGGGCGACGGCCTCCAGCGCGGCCATCCGCTGACTGCACGAGCCGCGCCGCAGCCGCAGCGTCCGCGACACGCGCCGGCGGTCCTCCACCGAGTACACCGGGCGGACGTCCCGCGCGATGATCCGGTGCGCGGTCCGCAGCGCGTCACGCGGTGTCGCCTCGCTCAGCACCCGGCGCGCGAGGGCCCCCACCAGTGGATCGTCGTGGTCCAGGATCGCCGTGGCCCGCGTGGACCCCGCCACGCTCGCCGGCTCCCGGGCGGGCACCCCGGCCCGTTTGCCCTGCGCGTTGTACGACATGAGCAGTCGACTGGTCATGACAGTTCCGTCCCCGTGCCCGTTTCCGCCCCCGCGAGGAGCGCCGCCCGTCCCCTACGGGCGCCCGGCGCCCATCATCACACGACCACCGGGCGGGGCCGCGGGCCACTCCGGAGGGGGCGGGGCGGTGGCCGGGGGCCGCGGTCGCCGGGGGGTCCCGGCGGTGCGCTTTCGTAGTACTTCCACCGACCCCATTGCGGCGGCGTGAACACGCCGACTACGGTCGTCCCTGTGCTCACGGAGAGTGTGCACCTGATTACTCAGACACATCCCGCCTGCACCGAGCCCTGTACTCGAATCTCCCATACTCCATCCCCTGCGTACCGCCAGTTGAAAGCGCGCCCCGGGCCGTCGACACCCGAGGAGGAGCCACCGACGCGGTAGGGACCCGAGCAATCCCTTCTCGTCGCAACGGAGTTGATCGCCCATGACCGAAACCGCCCCTGATGTCGCCGATCCGATCCCGGACACCGCCCCCTGGCTCTCGCCCGCGGCGACGACCTACACCCTCTCCTGTCCCTCCCTCGACACCTCGCCCCACATCGCCCGCGACTTCGTCGCCACCGTCCTGCGCGCCCTCGGCCTCGACACCCTCGTCGACGCCGCCGCCCTGTGCACGTCCGAGCTGGTCACGAACGCCTGTGTGCACGCCAAGGGCGGAGGGTCGGTGCTCCGGCTGACGGTCGAGTCCTGGCGCGTCCGGGTCATCGTCTACGACGGCGACGAGAACCCGCCCGTCATGCGGGAGTTGACCCAGGGCGGCTGGGAGGAGGGCGGCCGCGGTCTCTACCTGGTCGACGCCCTCACGGACGGCCACTGGGGAACGTCCGCCACCGTCCCCCAGGGCGACGGCCTCGTCCGACCCGACGGCAAGGCGGTGTGGTTCGACCTGGCGGCGCCGGGCGGGTCCGTGCTGGGGTGATCCCATGCGAAGCAGAGCGGGATTCATCGCGGACGTGTATGGCCTCGGCGGCGGGGCGTGGGACATGGTGCCTGTCGCCCGGGGGGCGTTGGGGCAGGTCTGGAGGCTGTCCGGTGGTGGCGGGGGATCGTGGGCGGTGAAGGAGTTGCTGTTCGGGTGTGACGGGGAGCAGGTGGGGCGGGAGGCGGCCTTACGGGACGCGGCCGAGGAGTTGGGGATCTCCGCACCCCGGCTCTTCGCGGACCGGGACGGGGCGTATGCGTCCCGGCTGCCCGACTCGATGGGCGGGGCGTACGTGAAGGTGTACGACTGGGTCGACGGGAGCGAGGCGGACCCGGCCGATCCGGAGGTACTGGCGTGGTGCGGGCGGACGCTCGCTGTGTTGCACCGGGCCGGGGAGGGGACGAAGGAGACGCCCGACGGGTGGTACGAGCGGTGTCCCGGGGAGGGCGACTGGGCCGCGTTGTGCGAGGCGGTCGGGCGGGCCGGGGTGCCCTGGGCACACGCGCTGGAGCGGTTCGTCGCCGGCCCGGCGAGGGAGCTGGCGGCGTACGTCACCCCCTGCGAAGGCGGTGACGTGGTGACCTCGCATCTCGACATGCGGCCGCAGAACGTGCTGGTGGGGCGGTCCGGACCGGTCCTCCTCGACTGGGACAACGCCGGGCCCGTGTCGGCGGAGCGCGAACTCGCCCGCGCCGTCCATGTGTGGGCCGGCGGTGACGACTTCCGCGCCGATGCCGCCCGGCGGCTGGTGCGGGGCTACCGGGAGGCGGGGGGCCGTGCGGTCGTGCGGGGGACGGAGTCGTTCTCCATGCTCTTCGCGACGGAGCTGAACTACGTCCGCGTGCAGGCCGCGTGCGCGGTCGATCCGGAGGTGACCGAGGCGCAGCGGGCGTTCGCGAGCGAGCAGGTCGCGCGGCTGCTGGGGAGGCTGCCCGACCCGGCTGCCGTCTCCCGGCTGGTGCGGGCGCTGGCTCCCGAGTGGTGAGGCCGGCCCGTCGAGGGCTCGTTCAGGTGCGGTCGATGTGCACGTTCGTCGACTTCACACGGGCCGTGGCCTCCATGCCGACCTCCAGGCCCAGCTCCTCCACGGCCTCCCGGGTGAGCAGGGAGACCAGGCGGTGCGGGCCCGCCTGGATCTCCACCTGTGCCGCCACGTCACCGAGTTTCACGGCGGTGACGATGCCGGGGAAGGCGTTGCGGGCCGACGTGTAGGGGGCGTCGGCCTCGTCGGCGGTGTCCGAGGCCAGTTCCACGGAGAAGGCGGCGAGGTCCCTGCCGTCGATGAGCCGGCGGCCGTTCTCGTCGCGGCGGGTCGCCACCCGGCCCGCGTCCGCCCATCGCCGCGCGGTGTCGGGGCTGATCCCCAGCAGCCGCGCGGCCTGACCGATCGTGTAGGACTGCATGGCGCCAAGATATGCGCCGCCGGACGCCCGCTCGGCCCCGCCACCGGTGAACCGGCCGGGCGCCCGGTCACCGCAGCGTCGTCAGGAACTTCCCCAGCCGGGCGATGCCCTCGCGCAGTTCGTCCGCCGAGGCCGCGTAGGAGAGGCGGACGTGGGTGTCGGCGGTGTGCGTGCCGAAGTCCCGGCCGGGCGTCAGTGCGACGTGCGCCTCCCGCAGCGCGCGTTCGCAGAACTCCCAGGACGTGAGGCCGGTCCCGCTGACGTCGAAGTAGACGTAGAACGCCCCGTCGGGCGGCACCGGGACCGGCAGCCCGATCCGTGCCAGCCCGTCCAGGACGAGCGCGCGCCGCGCGCCGAACTCCACCCGGCGGGCCTCGCAGACCGCCAGCGACTCGGGGGTGAAGCAGGCGAGTGCGGCGTGCTGGGCGGGGGCCGAGGCACAGAGGAAGTAGTTCTGCGCGAGGCGTTCCAGGGCCGGTACGAGGGTCTCGGGGACGACGCACCAGCCGAGCCGCCAGCCGGTCATGCCGAAGTACTTCGAGAAGCTGTTGATCACGACGGCCCCGGGGTCGAACGACAGCGCGCTGCGCGGCGGGCGGCCCCGCTCGTCGTGGTCGCCGAGGTCGAGGTAGATCTCGTCGACGAGTCGCCAGGCGTCGCGCTCACGCGCCAGGTCGCAGAGCGCGGCCAGCTCGTCGGCGGGGACGGAGGTGCCGGTGGGGTTGGAGGGGGTGGCGACCATGACCCCGCGCGTACGGTCCGTCCAGTGCGCCCGCACCGCCGCCGCGTCCAGCTGGAACCGGCTCGCGGCGGTGGTGGGCACGAGGGTGACCTCGGCGCCGAAGCTCTCGACGATCTGCCGGTTGCAGGGGTAGGAGGGGTCGCCGATGAGCACCTCGTCACCGGGGTCCACGAGGGCGGCGGTGGCCAGCACGAGCGCGGCCGAGGCGCCCGCCGTGACGACGATCCGGCCCGGGTCGACCTCGACGCCGTGCTGAGCGCCGTAGAACCCCGCGACGGCCTCCCGCAGGGCGGGCAGTCCGAGCGCCGCGGTGTACGTCATCGGCCGGCCGTCCATGACATCCCGCATCGCCGCCACGACGGCCGGAGGAGCACCGAAGTCCGGTTCCCCGAGACTGAGTTTGACGACGTCATGGCCCTGCGCGGACAGCGCGGCGGCCTGCTTGGCGAACTCCATGGCATAGAAGGGGGCGACGCCGCGGGCCCGCCGCGAGACCCGCACCCCGCCGCTGCCTCCCAGGCCCCCCGTACCGCTCATGTCACTGATGCCGCTCGCGTCGTTCACATCGCTCATGCCCCTCATGCTGCGGCCCACAGGGGGCTCGGGGCCAGCGGCGACCGGGGTGCGGACGGCAGACCCGCCCGACCCCGGCCGGTGGTCGCCGTTACGCCGTGAGCGCTCCCGCGACCAGCCCCGCCGCCCTGGCCACCAGCGGGTTGTCCGTGGGGCCCTCGGGGTCGTACTTGGTCGACAGCACGGACAGGACGAGGGGCGGGCGGCCGGGCGGCCGGACGACGCCGACGTCGTTGGCGACCCCGTACGCCGATCCGCCGCCGGTTTTGTCCGCGAGCGTCCAGTCGGCGGGCAGACCGGCCCGGAACCGCTCGACGTTCGTCGAGTTGGCGACCAGCCAGCCGGTCAGCAGGTCCCGGTCCGCGTCCGGCAGGGCCCGGCCGAGGAGGAGCCGCGCGTAGGTCCCGCCGATCGCCCGCGGGGTGGTGGTGTCGGTCGTCCGCCACGGTTCCGCCGTGTTCAGCTCGGGTTCCCAGCGGTCGAGGCGGGTCGTCCGGTCGCCCAGCGAGCGGCAGAAACGGGTGATCGCGGTGGGCCCGCCCAGCTCGCGCAGCAGCAGGTTCCCGGCCCCGTTGTCGCTGTGCGAGACGGTCGCGGCGCACAGCTCCCCGACGGTCATTCCGGCCGAGACGTTCTCGGCCGTGCCCGTGACGGGGCAGTAGCCGGCCGCCTTGACGTACTCCTCGGTGTAACGGATCCGCCGGGCGAGGTACTCGCCGTCGCGGTCGAGGTCCCGTAACACGGCCCCCGCCGCGAGCGTCTTGAACACCGAGCAGAGGGGGAACCGCTCGTCCGCCCGGTACGCCACCGTGCGCCCGGTGGCCGTGTCGTGGGCGAAGACCCCCAGCCGCGCGGAGTACTCCCGCTCCAGCTCGCCCAGTCGGCCCGCGAGCCCCGTACCGCCCGGCGCCGAGGCGTGCGCCGGCCCGGCACCGAGCGTGCCGAGCGCACCCACGGCGCCCAGGCCGCTCAAACCGCCCAGACCGAGCACCGTGCGACGGCGGAGGCCTGATCCCTTGCTGTCCAAGGTCTTCTCCCTACGTGGTCGTGACCTCTGTCCCGACTCCGGAGACGTCACTCCCGTCGCACGGGGTTCCCCTCACAACAGGGCGGGCGCGTGGAAGGTGCCCAGACCCGTGGCGAGGTCGCGGTCGAGCCAGTACCGGCGCGGCTCGGCGAGCATCACGTCGACGCGGGCCGTGAGGATGCCGGGGATCTCGGCGAGCTCGTGGTCGATGAACGCGGCCAGGGCGGAGCGGTCGGTGACCAGGCCCGAGGCGAGGATCGACATGTCACTGGCGACGTGCGCGACGAGGCGGGTCTGCGGGAGCCGGTCGAGGCGGCGCATGACGTCGGGGGTCTCGCCGGGGGCGACCCGCAGCCGGAGGATGAACGGCGTCTGGAAGCCGAGCCACTCCGACACGATCTCCAGCCGGGGCCGCACCCAGCGTTCGTCCAGGATCCGGCGGACGACGCGGTGCGCGGTGGAGGTGGCCAGCCCCGCGCCGCGTCCGATGCTCGCGGAGGAGGCCCGGCCGTCCTGGATCAGCTGGGCGACGACGATGCGTTCGGCCTCGCTGAGGGGCTTGGCGGGAGGCGACGCGGTCGCGGTCGCGGTGCCCTCGGAGCGGCCCCCGGCGAGCTTCAGCAGCTCGGCCCGTTCGGCGTCGCCCAGGAACTGCGGGTCCCAGGTGATGCCCCGGCGCAGGGTGCTGAGGGCGGGCAGCGCGTTGACGCGGCGCACGCCGGGCACGGAGAACATCCGGTCGATCGCCTCGCTCGTGGCCGCCTCGGAGGGGGCGTGCACGACGGCGTAGAGCGGGTAGTCGCCGGAGATCTGGGCCAGCAGCTGGAGGTGGGGCAGGGCCCGGAGCCGGTCGAGGACGGCCAGCGGGGTCTCGCCGGTGATGTCCAGGAAGACGTGGACGGGCATCGCCGAGGAGTGCATGCCCCAGTCGGCCTGCCCGATGACACGGACCATGCGGGCCTCGTGCAGCCGGTCGTAGCGGCGTTTGAGGGTGCCGGCGTCGGCGGACAGGATCCCGCCGATGTCGTCCCAGGTCGCCCGGGGCGCCAGGTGCAGGGCCCCGATGAGGCGCCGGTCGAGCTCGTCGAGGAGAGGGCGGGTCATGCTGCCCCACCTTAGATCCGCCTCCTTCACTGCCGCCGATTCATCCCGATGTTTCGACGGGAGACTAAGAAATCTCTCACTCTGGTGCCATCGTATGCGGGAACATCCCTCGCTTGTGTGAAGAGGTACCCATGAGTGCCACCTCTGCCCAGCCACCGCCACCGGACCCGGGCGCCCCCGGCCCGAGCGGGATTCCGGCGCCCGCCCCCACCGAACCCCGGTCGAAGACCCTGCGCGCCGCCTTCCGGGGCTTCGCGGCGATAGAGAACGCCGGCAACCGGCTCCCCCACCCTTTCTGGCTGTTCTGGATCCTCGCGGGCGTCGTCGCAATCCTCAGCGCCGTCCTGGCGGCGGCCGGGGCCGGGGCCGTGCACCCGGGGACGGGTGAGCGGATCAAGGTGCTGTCCCTGCTCAGCAGGGACGGGATCACGATGGCCGTCGAGGGCGCGGTCGAGAACTACGCCGCCTTCCCGCCCCTGGCCACGATCCTCACCGTGATGTTCGGCATCGCCGTCGCCGAGCGCAGCGGCCTCTTCTCGGCCCTCCTGCGCCGCATGGTCGCGCGCGTCCCCGGCCGGTACCTGACCTTCGCGCTGTCGATGACGGCCATGGTCAGCCATGTCGCCGGCGACGCCGCGTACGTCACCCTCATCCCGCTCGGCGCCCTGGTCTACCGCGCGGCGGGCCGCAGCCCGGTCCTCGGCTGCATCGTCGCCTACGTCTCGATCTCGGCCGGCTACGACGCCTCGCCGTCCCTGACCACCACCGACGTCCTGCTGTCGTCGATCTCGACCGCCGCCGCCCGCACCGTCGAGGCCGACCACGTCGTCACCCCGGTCGCCAACTACTTCTTCGGGCTCGCCTCGTCCGTCCTCGTGGCCCTGGTGATCACCCTCGTCGTCGACAAGGTCCTCGCCCGCCGCCCCGACCTGGAGCCCGACGAGCCCGTCACCGCGCTGAGCGACGAGGAACTGGCGGCGATCGAGGTCACCCCGCGTCAGCGCCGCGCCCTGCGCACGACCGGACTGGTCGCGCTCGGGTGTCTCGCGCTCACGGTCGCCGCCATGGCCCCCGCGTCCTCACCGCTGCGCGGCGAGCACGGCGGCATCGTCGACTCCACGCTCATCGGCGGGACGGCACTCGTCCTCGGCGTGTTCTTCGCCGTCCTCGGCACCGTCTACGGCCGGATGACCGGCACCTTCTCCGCCGCCCGGGACATCATCACCGCGATGGCCGACGGCGCCCGGTCGATGGCCCCGATCCTCGTCCTGTTCTTCGCGATCTCCCAGTTCCTCGCCTACTTCAAGTGGACGAACATCGGCAACGTCCTCGCCGTCCACGGCGCCGGGACACTGCGCGACCTCAGGCTCGACGGCTGGACCGTGCTGGTCGGCATCGCCGTACTGATCACCCTGATGAACCTCCTCATCACCAGCGGATCCGCGCTCTGGGCCCTGGCCGCGCCCGTGTTCATCCCCATGCTGATGCTCATCGGTATCGAGCCCGAGACCACCCAGGCCGTCTACCGCGTCGCCGACTCCGTCACCAACTGCGTGACCCCGATGAGCCCGTACTTCGTGATGGCGCTCGGCTTCGTCCAGCAGTACCGGAAGTCCGCGGGCATCGGCACCCTCGCCTCCTTCACGATCCCGATCGCCGCCGTCGTCTGGGTCGTCTGGATCGCGTTCTTCGTGGCCTGGTACCTGCTGGGCCTCCCCTTCGGCATCAACTGACCGCCCGCCAGGGCAAATCGAGAAAGCAGACCATGACCGCAACGCACGGCGCCCCCTCCCCCCTCCCCGACGCCGCCCTGACCGCCCGCGCCCAGGAGGTCGCGGCGGACATCGTCGCCGACATCCTGGACCTCGTCCGCCACGAGACCAGCAGCTACGACCTGCCCGCCCTCGCGGCCGGCCTGGACCGCCTGCGCGAGACGGCGGTCGCCCGCCTCGGCCCGCCGGACCACGAACACCGCCACCCCGGCGGCACGTACGGGGACACGCTGACCCTGACCTACGCGGGCACCGGCGGAGCGGGCGGGCACATCGCGCTCGTCGGCCACTACGACACGGTGTGGCCGACGGGCACGCTGGCCCGCTGGGAGCCTCCGGAGCCGAACGGCCAGGAGGGGCGAACGCGGCTCAGCGGGCCGGGCATCTTCGACATGAAGACGGGCCTGGCGCAGGGGATCTGGGCCCTTCGGCTGGCACGGGAGAGCGGCGCCCCCGTCCCCACCGTCACCTTCGTCTTCAACGGCGACGAGGAGATCGGCTCCCTCGCCTCCCGGCCGGTGATCGAGGAGACCGCCCGGAAGGCCGACGCCACGCTGGTGCTGGAGCCGACCGCGCACGGCGCGGTGAAGACCGCCCGCAAGGGCACCGGGATCTTCCGTGTCACGGCCACGGGCGTCGAGTCGCACGCCGGGCTCGCGCCGCAGGACGGTGCGAGTGCGATCCTGGCGCTGTCCGAGTTCGTGATCGCGGCCGCGGCCGTCGCCGCGCCCGAGCGGGGCACGACGGTCAACACCGGGGTGGTCAGCGGCGGTTCCGCGGTCAACGTGGTCGCCGGGTCGGCCACCGCGGGCATCGACATCAGGGTCGCCGGCGCGGCCGAACAGGCCCGTGTGGACGCCGAGTTCGACGCCATCGAGGTCACCGATCCCCGGGTGCGCATCGAGGTCGACCACGACTGGAACCGTCCGCCGATGACCCTCGGCGCCGCCTCCGCCCCGCTCCTGGACCTCGCCCGCGAGGCCGCCCGCGCCCAGGGCCGCGAGGAGTTGCCCACCGCCGCCGTCGGCGGGGCCAGCGACGCCAACTTCGTCGCCGCCCTCGGCCTCCCCGTCCTGTGCGGCATGGGCGCGGTCGGCGACGGCGCCCACGCCCGTGGCGAGTACATCCTCCCGGACACGGTCCCGGCCCAGACGGCCCTGGTCGCCGGGATGCTGCTGCGCCTGACCCGGCCGCCGCGGAGCTGACCGGCCGGGGGCGCGCCGGCCCGGCACATGACGAGGGCGGGGTCGCGAGAACCCCGCCCGGACCTCCTGGAGGTCAGCTCACGGCCAGACCAGGCAGTACGGCTGATGGCCCGCCTCGTGCAGGCGGTGGCTGAAGTCCTGCCACTCGTGGAGGAGTTGGTAGACGTTGAAGGCGTCACGGGGGCCGCCCCGGTCCGGGACCGTCGACCAGATGAACGCGGCCGCGCCGACCGCTTCCTCGCCGATGCCCCTGAGCGGGTCGACGACGGTCATCGGGAGCTTCACCACGGCGTAGTCGGGGTGCAGGACGACCAGTTCGAGCGGGGGCACCTTGTGCAGGGGGACGCCTTCGATGCCGGTCAGCACCATCGCGGCCATCGTCTCCGGCTTGATCTTGGTGAACATGCCGTTCATCCCGAGCTCGTCGCCGCCGAGTTCCTCGGGGCGCATCGAGATCGGGACACGGGCCGCGGTCGCGCCGTCGGGCGCGCCGAAGTATTTGTACGTCACCCCCACCCGACCACCATTCCCGCTCCCCGCCCGGAGCCGGTTGACCACATGGTCCAGGCCGTCCACCCGGTCCGTGCGGTCCGCACTCTCGATGCGGTCCGTACGGTCCTTGCGGTCCGCGCGGCTCCTGCGCTCCGCGCGACTCCTGCGATCCACCAGGTCAGGCCGGTCCATCCGGTCCGTCTGATCCATTCCGTCCACACGATTGACGCGATCCACATGATCGGCACGATCCATACGGTCCATACCGTCCATACGGCTGCGGCGCCCGATCCGCTCAGGCCCGCCGCTCTGGATCCGGTCGGAGCCATTGGACGGGACACGGTCGGAACCGCTCTGTATACGGTCGCCACCGGTCTCGGAGCGGTCGGTATCCGCTGCTTCGCGCTCGGTGTGGTCGGTACGGTCGGCGTCGCCCTGCTGACCGTGTGCGTCGTGGGTGCCGTGTGCACCCTGCGGACCGTACACGCCCGGCCGACCCTGCGGGGTGTACGGGGGCTGTGACCCCGGTGACCCCGAGGGCGCGGGTGGTACGACCGGGGCCGGCGGCACGGGAGGTACCGGAGGTACGGGGGGCACCACGGGAACGACGGGTACGGACGGCGGCACCGGCGTCGGGCCGCCCTGCGGACCGGGCGTCGCCGGTCCGGTCAGCTCACCCGGTGTGCTCCGCTCCGTGGGCGCGGTGCGCTCCGGAGGGCCGCCGCGGTCGGCCGAGGCGCCCCGGTCGGTGGACGCGCCGCGCTCCTGCCGGGTCTCCGCGGCCTCCTCCGCCTCGCGTCGGTGCCTGCCCCGCCGGGCACGACGAGGACCGAGGTCACCGGTCCCGTCGCCCAGTCCGCCACCGCGATGCATATCTCCACCCGAACGCATTTCTGGGCCGCGTGACCCCCGCCGCGCAACCCGATCATCGTGTCAGTGACCTCCCCCGCGACCGCTCGCCGAAACGTGTGCGCAAACACCAGTCGGCGAGATCTCCGGAGCCTCTGACACCATGGCCTGTGTGAGCTATCCGTACGAAGCCCCAGCTTCATGCAGTTAGGGTACCTTGGTCGTGTGAGCCTTACTCCACGGGCGGGGGTTCAGGCCCCGGAGCACGTCGCAACCGTGCTCCGGGTAGCCGCAGGATATACCCGCCAGTCAAAAGCCAAATCGGACAAGTCGGAAGCCAGTCCGAAGACGCAGGATGAAGCGACGGAGAGAAAGGCGCGAGAGCGCGGCAGCTCGTTCAAGGGGCACTATCGCGACATCGGGGTCTCTGGATACGACCCGAGCGTCAACAGGAAAGCCTTCGAGCGGCTTCTCAATGACTGCCGTGACGGCTTAGTGCACGAGATCATCGTCTTCAACGTCACGCGTTTCTCTCGTCGAGAGCCAAAGGACGCTATCCCGATCGTCCTCGAACTGTTCTCGCTCGGCGTGACCATCACATCTGTGTCGGAGGGTTCGTTCTCTCCTGACAACACGATGGAACTGATCATGCTGATCATGCGCCTTGATGCCGCGCACACGGACAGCAAGAACAAGAGTCAGACGATTTCGAGCGTGAAGAAATCTGCAAAGGAACTTGGCGGGTGGACGGGAGGCGCCGTCCCGTACGGGCTGGAGTCCTACCCCGAATCGATTAGTTACATCGGTGACGACGGTAAGCAGGCCGCAATCACAATTCGCCGCCTCCGTCCCGCTTCCGTTCAGGAAGACGGAACCGATCAGGCGGGCGAAGTACTGAAGATGGTAGACCGCATCTTCGAGTACAAGGACAGGCCGTGGACGGGAAAGCAGAATGCTCACCCGGCGTCAGTGGGCGCCATCGTGGCGTGGCTCAACAGTCGCCAAGTCGTCACACAGAATGGCGGAATGTGGCGCGAGCGGACCGTCAAACGGCTGCTGACTGATCCGCGCATCGCGGGAATGTCCGCCGAGCCCGTCTATGCGACGGACGCAGACGGTAATCCGACGCGGAATGTCAGCGGATACCGCATCATCCGTGACGGAAACGAAGATCCGATCAGCATCGGGGAAGCGCTGATCCCGTCAGGCAAGTTCTTCGAACTACAGGACTGGTTGTCGGGGCGTGGCCGGGGTTCCCGGGGCGGGACGGTCAGTAAGTACGTCATGACGGCCATGGAGCGGCTCTACTGCGAGTGCGGACGCCCCATGACCGGCTCGCGCGACGTCTACAAGTGCTCGCGTCCGTCGGGCGTGGTGGAGCCGGGCACGCATGAGGGAGGGAGCACGATCCAACAGAAGGACGTGGATACGTACGTGGCCGCTCGCATCATGGCCGCCATCGGCAACGCCGACGGGGACGACCCCGAGACGATGGACATCATCGTCGAAGCAATGTCGCGCCTCGCTCGGATGACGGAGAACCCGGAGGCGCGAAGCGCCCGTGCGGCACTGCTTGGCGAGCGTGCTCAGGTCGTGCGGTCGATCGAGCAGCTCTACAGCGACCTTAAGATCGGGATCTACGACGGAGAGATCGGGCGCCGTCAGTTCCTGGCCGACAAGCAGTCGCTTGAGAACCGCTTGAAGGGGCTCGACGAGAAGATCCGGGAAGTCGGATCCCCGGACCTCCCGCCGCTTCCCATCGAGCAATGGGGAGCGTCGGAGGACGGCGACCCCGTCGGCCCAACGTCGTGGTGGGCGCGAGCCGACGTCGAAGACCGCCGGATGCTCGTTCAACTCTTCGTCGACAGGGTTGAGGTGTCCAAGGCGGCGGGGCGGGGCGGATTCTCGCCCTCGTGCAAGGTAGAGGACCGCGTCAAGGTGCGCATGGCGTCGGCGCGTGCCAACGACGAGGGCGCGGAGGCCCTCGCTCAGATGACAGCCGCATAGCCCCGATCTTCCTAGCGCTGTGACCACGTAGGTTCGCCGGGTTGACGGTCGCGACGGTTGAATGTGCGGTGATGCTGCCGGCCTCGGCGGGCGGGAACCGGGTGCCGGTGATCGCCCAGCTGGTCCAGGCGGACGAGGACACCGTGCGCGATGTGATCCACCGGTTCAACGAGATCGGCCTGGCCTGCCTGGACCCTCAGTGGGCGGGAGACGGCGGGAGACTGTCCCCGCCTGCTCAGCCCTGACGACGAGGACTTCGTCATCCGGTCGGCCACCACTCGCCCCACCAGGCTCGGCCAGCCCTTCACTCGCTGGTCGATCCGCCAACTCGCCGCTTACCTGCGGAAAGTGCATGGACGCGTCATCCGTATCGGCCGTGAAGCCTTACGGTGCCTGCTCCTGCGCCGCGGCATCACCTTCCAGCACACCAAGACCTGGAAGAAATCGCCGGATCCCGACCGCGACGCCAAGCTCAACCGCATTGAGCAGGTGCTGGACCGAATCCCCGACCGAGTCTTCGCCTTCGACGAGTTCGGGCACTTGGGGATCCGGCCCACCGCGGGCTCCTGCTGGGCGAAGCAGGGCAAGCCCAACCGGCTGCCGGCGACCTACCGCCGCACCCACGGCGTCGCCTACTTCCACGGCTGCTGCTCCGTCGGGGACGACCGTCTGTGGGGCGTCACCGCCGTCGCAGAGGCACCGCCAACACCTTGGCGGCGCTGAAGTCGATCCGCGCAGCCCGACCCGACGGCGCCCCGATCTACACCATCCGGGACAACCTCTCCGCCCACACCGGCGCGGACATCCGCCGCCGGGCGAAGAGGAACAAGGTCGAGCTGTGCTTCACCCCGACCTACGCCTCCTGGGCCAACCCCATCGAGGCCCACATCGGCCCGCTGCGGCAGTTCACCCTGGCCGACTCCCACCACCGCAGCCACCCCGCGCAGACCCAGGCACTGCACCGCTACCTGCGCCGGCGCCAACGCCCGCCACCCCGACGTCCGCGCCCCCCAACGCAAAGAACGCGCCCGCATCCGCAGCGAGAAGGGCATCCGCTGGGGCGGACGCCCTCTGCCCAACGCGGCCTGACCAGAAGCCGGGCCGACATCCTCGGCACATCACTAACCGACCCGCTGCATCGCCTTCCGGTGCCGTTCCGCCATCGCGGCCCCGGACTCGCGGCGGGCCATCCTGCGCAGGACCGACGGTGCGAGGAGCAGCCCGGCGACTGCCCAGGCACCCAGTACGCCCGCTGTCTCCAGGTGCCGCCAGGAATCGCCGATCTCGGCGGCGACCGCATCGGCCGGCAGCAGCGCCGAGCGGAGACCGAGGCCGAGCCAGTACACGGGGAAGATCTGCCCGACGATCTGCAGCCACTCGGGCAGCTCGGACAGGGGGAAGTAGATCCCGGAGATCACGATGAGTCCCATCACCGGGAGCATCAGCAAGCCGACGGTGCGCGGACTGCTGACCAGTGAGCCGATGACGGCCCCGATCGGCAGGGTCGCCAGGAGACCCAGCGGCATCACCCACACCAGCGTCAGCAGCGCTCCACCGCCCTGCCGGGCCACCCCGTCCACCAGAAACATGCCGACGGCGAAGGGGAGGGCCATGGAGAGCAGAGCCGTGCCCGACACCATGATGATCTTGCCGACCAGGTGGCCGACCATGCCGTGCGGCACGGCCTTGGCCCGCAGCAGGGTGCCGTCCTCGCGTTCGGTCGCGAGCAGCTGTGCCGTGGTCATCATGCCGGTGAACGCGAGCGTCATGCCCATCATGCTCGGCAGCATGAACGCGCCGATCGAGATGCCGGTGCCCTTCAGCGGGTCGTCCTTGAGCAGGAACAGCGGCACGAGGAGCATGACCGTCCAGAGTACGTAGCCGAACACGTCCTGGCCGGTGGTGAGGGTCTGCCGGAGTTCGGTCCAGCCGCGCCGCACTCCTACTCCCGCCGCGTACCACACCGGACTCATCGCGATCCCTCCCCGAAAACGTGCACCGCCCGCTCAGCGGGAACGCTCCCCGCCTCGAGCTCCCGCACCATCGTCAAGTAGGTGTCCTCCAAGCTCGCCCGGCGCACCTCCAGCCCGCCGATCGCCTCGCCGTGCTCCTCGAACAGCCGACGGACTAACCGGGTGGGCTCGGCCGTCGCCTCCTCGAAGGGCCGCCCGTCCCGCGTCCAGCGCACAGTGGCCTCCGCCGATGCCTGCCGCGACAGCTCCTCGGCCGAGCCATCGGCCACGATCCGGCCACCGGCCAGAATCAGGATCCGGTCGGCGAGCCTCTCCGCCTCGGCAAGGTCGTGCGTGGTCAGCAGAACCGTGGTGTTCTCGTCCGCCAGCCCGCGTACCAGGCCGTGGAACTCGTTCCTCGCCTCCGGGTCCAGACCCGCCGTCGGCTCGTCCAGAAACAGCACCTCGGGTCTGCCTACGATGCCGACGGCCACGTCGAAACGCCTGCGCTGCCCGCCGGACAGAGTTCCGACCCGCTTGTCCGCCTGCTCGGTCAGACCCACTGCGGCGAGGAGCTCGTCAACGTCCCACGGCCGCCGCACGTGGGCGGTGGAGTACGGCGCGTAGTACGAGCCAAGATGGGCCAGAAGTTCCCGCACCCGCCACTTGCCGTGGTCACGCCAGGACTGCAACACGATGCCCAGGCGGGCACGCCACCGCTCATCCCCGCCTGCCGGATCGGTGCCGAGGACGGTCACGTCCCCGGCCGAGCGCATCCGGAAGCCTTCCAAGACCTCGATCGTGGTCGTCTTGCCCGCGCCGTTCGGGCCGAGCAGCAGGACGACTTCGCCGCACCGGGCCGTGAAGTCGACCCCCTTCAAAACGTCCTGGCTGCGGTAGCGCATCCGCAGATCCCGTACGTCGATGACCGTGTCGCTCCCTGGCGGTGGACTGCTCCCAACCCCGGATAAGGCGTGAGTGGTCGTCATCGGTGTTCCCCCGTCCGTCTCGTGGTCCGTTCTCTGGGATCAGGGGCCGGGGGCCGCGCCGACGTCCGTGGTCATGAGACGTGTCTACGGCTGTGGCTGCCGTTGCCACCTGGCAGCAGCGATTCGGGCCCTCCCGGACGAACACATTACCGAACGGTTCAGTTGTCTCATCCTGTTCCACCGACCCGGCGAACGTTGCGAGTCAGAGCACTAGCCGCAGCAAGAACCCCCGTCGGGATCTCGACGGGGGTTCTTGTTCCCCTACTCCGGCGGCTCGCTCCACGGGCCGGCTGGAGGCCGCTCAGGAAGCTTGGCGCCTGGCCGACGCATGTACCACCGGATGAACTCGCGGATGACTTGTGTGCGTGGGTTGCGTCCAGTGGGGCGCATGGTCTTCGCGGCGTCCCCGAAGGGTGCCCACTCGTCCCGCATCCCCCTTCCTGTGTTTCCCAGGCTGCAGGGAGGAGAGGGCGAAGGTGAAGCCCCGTCTGTCCAGCCGAATCGCTACGGCCGACAGGCGGGGCTTCTTCATACTTGTGCGACGACGCGGCTTAGGGGCCCTGGCCTACGCTGGTGACGTCAGCCGTCCGCCTCGACGAGAAACCGCAGGCCATGCCAGAACTGCCCTATAGCTATGAAGCCCCAGTTTCGCAGACTCTTTTCGAGCGCGCGGCGGCCGTCACGCCCGGCGGCGTGAACTCTCCCGTGCGCGCCTTCCGCGCCGTGGGCGGTACGCCCCGGTTCATGGTGTCCGGTACCGGTCCGTATCTGACGGACGCCGACGGCCGCGAGTACGTAGATCTTGTGTGTTCGTGGGGTCCTATGATCCTCGGACACTCCCGTCCCGAGGTCATCGCCGCCGTGTCGGAGGCCGTCGCGCGCGGCACCTCCTTCGGTACGCCCGGTGAGGGCGAGGTCGCGCTCGCCGAGGAGATGGTGGACCGGGTCGGACCGCTGGAGCAGGTGCGGCTGGTGTCCAGCGGGACCGAGGCCACCATGTCCGCGATCCGGCTTGCCCGTGGCTTCACCGGCCGCGCCAAGGTCGTGAAGTTCGCCGGGTGTTACCACGGTCACGTCGACTCGCTGCTCGCCGCCGCCGGCTCCGGGGTCGCCACGTTCGCGCTCCCCGACACCCCGGGCGTCACCGGCGCCCAGGCCGGCGACACCATCGTGCTGCCCTACAACGACCTCGACGCCGTGCGGGCCGCGTTCGCCGCCCACCCCGGTGAGATCGCCTGCGTCATCACCGAGGCCTCCCCGGGCAACATGGGCGTCGTACCGCCGCTGCCGGGCTTCAACCAGGGCCTCAAGGACGTGTGTGCCGAGCACGGCGCCCTGTTCGTCTCCGACGAGGTCATGACCGGGTTCCGCACCAGCCGGGCCGGATGGTTCGGCATCGACGGGGTCGTCCCCGACCTCATGACCTTCGGCAAGGTCATGGGCGGTGGCTTCCCCGCCGCCGCCTTCGGGGGGCGGGCCGACGTGATGGCGTACCTCGCGCCCGCCGGACCCGTCTACCAGGCCGGCACGCTCTCCGGGAACCCGGTCGCGACCGCCGCCGGGCTCGCGCAGCTGCGGCTGCTGGACGCGGCGGCCTACGACGTCGTCGACGCCGTGTCGCGGCGGATCCAGGGGCTCGTCTCGGAGGCGCTCACCAAGGAGGGCGTCGCGCACACGGTGCAGAACGCCTCCAACATGTTCTCCGTGTTCTTCACGGACACGCCCGTGCGGAACTACGAGGAGGCCAAGGCGCAGGAGTCGTTCCGCTTCAACGCCTTCTTCCACTCGATGCTGTCGCAGGGCGTCTATTTGCCGCCGTCGTCGTTCGAGTCGTGGTTCGTGTCGACCGCGCACGACGATCGGGCGGTTCAGCGGATCGCCGACGCCCTTCCGGCGGCGGCGCGGGCAGCAGCGGAGGCTTCGGCAGCATGAGTGACATCACGGTCGTCCACCTGATGCGGCACGGCGAGGTCGCCAACCCGGACGGGATTCTCTACGGGCGCCTCGACGGCTACCACCTCTCCGACCTCGGGCGCCGGATGGCCGACCGGGTCGCCGAGCATCTGGCGTCCCGGGACGTCACGCACGTCGGCGCGTCCCCGCTGGAGCGGGCGCAGGAGACGGCGACGCCGGTCGCCAAGGCGCACGGGCTGGACCTCGCGACCGACGGGCGGCTCATCGAGGCGGACAACGTCTTCCAGGGCAAGACCTTCGGGGTCGGTGACGGCGCGCTGAAGCGGCCGGAGAACTGGAAGCACCTGGTCAACCCCTTCAAGCCGTCGTGGGGTGAGCCGTACGTCGACCAGGTCGTGCGGATGATGGGGGCGCTCGACGCGGCGAAGGACGCGGCGCGGGGGCACGAGGCGGTGCTGGTCTCGCACCAGCTGCCGATCTGGATCGTGCGGTCGTACGTCGAGCGGCGGCGGCTCTGGCACGATCCGCGGCGGCGGCAGTGCACGCTGGCGTCCCTGACGACGTTCACGTACCAGGGCGACAGGATCGTCTCCGTCGGATACAGCGAGCCCGCGCGGGATCTGGTGCCGGCGCATCTGCTGGCGGGGGCGAAGCCGGTGAAGGGGAAGTCCAAGGCCTTCGGAGCGTGAGCGCTCCGCTTGGGGTGGGGTGAGGGGTGGGCGTTGGGGGGCTGTGGGCCGGTGGTGGTGGTCTCGCGCAGTTCCCCGCGCCCCTGACGGGGCCTCTTGTGGGTGGGGTGGTGCGGTTGTCGGGGGCTGCGGGGCGGTGGGGGTGTTTTGCGCAGTTCCCCGCGCCCCTGAAGGGCTGCCTGCGTCTCCTGGGACGGTGGCCGCGTCCTTGAGGTGCCCTCGTGTGTGGTGGGTGCGGTTGTTCGGGGGAGTGCGGGGCGGTGGGGGTGTTTTGCGCAGTTCCCCGCGCCCCTGAAGCAGTGCCCGCGCCCCTGGAACACCGGCCGCGCCCCTGCAAGCTGGCCGCGCCGCCGCGATGCCCCCGTGCGTGGTGGGTGCGGGGGGTGGGGCAAGGGGGCTTAGTGGGGGTGGTCGTGGTTCTCCGCGGTGCTGAGGGGGCTTTGGGGGTTCCCTGTGGCCCAGGGAAAAGGCTTACCTCGGGTGCGGGGTCGTAAGGGATTCGTGCCGGGTGTAGATCAATGGGAACCCTCTCGTCCTTTCCGGCCTCTCAGACGGTGTGCTTCACGTGAACTGGTGCGTGGAATGACCGAGGGGGACGTAATGCGCGGGATATCGCGAAGGGGGATGCTCGGGCTCGGGGCGGGGGCGGCCGTGGGGCTGGGGCTGACCGGGTGTGGGACCGGGATCGGGGGCGAGCCGAGCGAGGCCGGGGGGCCCGGGGGCGGCAAGAAGCCCGACGGGAAGAAGCCGGGGAAGAAGGCGAAGCCGCTGGGTGACGGCTCGACCTCGTACACGGGGAAGCAGCCGAACCAGCCGGGCAAGCCGCGACCGCTGGCGCCCGGCGAGAAGCCGCCGCAGTTCGTGGTGTTCTCCTGGGACGGGGCCGGTGACGTCGGGAACGGTCTTTTCGAGCGGTTCCTGAAGGCCGGGCGGGATCACGACGCCCATATGACGTTCTTCCTCTCCGGTATCTATCTCCTCCCGGAGTCGAAAAAGCGCGTGTATCTCCCGCCGAACAACGCCCCCGGCGCCTCGGACATCGGTTATCTGACGGACGAACACATCAAGTCGACGCTGGGTCACGTGCGTACCGCATGGCTCGACGGACACGAGATAGGCACCCACTTCAACGGCCACTTCTGCGGCGGCACCGGCTCGGTCGGGAACTGGACGTCCAAGCAGTGGCGCAGCGAGATCGAGCAGGCGAAGTCGTTCGTCAAGGAGTGGAGGACCAACAGCGGCTGGACGGACGTCGAACCGCTGCCGTTCGACTACGACAAGGAGCTGATCGGCGGCCGCACGCCCTGTCTGCTGGGGCAGGAGAACCTGCTGCCCACCGCGCGCGAGCTGGGCTGGCGCTACGACTCCTCCTCGCCCGGCGGCCTCCAGGTCTGGCCCAAGAAGAAGCAGGGCATCTGGGACCTGCCGCTGCAGTCCGTGCCGTTCCCGGGCCGCGGTTTCGAGGTGCTGTCCATGGACTACAACATCATGTTCAACCAGTCGCAGAACTCCACCCAGGCCCCGCCCGCCAACTATCCGGCCTACCGCACCCAGGCGACCGGCGCGTACGTCGCCGGCTTCCAGCGCGCGTACGAGACGAACCGGGCGCCGCTGTTCATAGGCAACCACTTCGAGGAGTGGAACGGCGGGGTCTACATGGACGCCGTCGAGGAGGCCCTCAAGCACATCGCGCGGGCCAAGGAGAAGGCCAAGGACGGGGAGGTGCGCATCGTCTCGTTCCGGCAGTTCGTGGACTGGATGGACGCGCAGACCCCGGACGTCCTGGCCAAGCTCCAGACCCTCGGGGTGGGGCAGCGGCCGACGGGCGGGTGGAAGGAGTTCCTGGGGGCCGGATCGGCCGCCTGACCTGCACGCCAAGGGGCTGCCGACCCCGCCTTAAGCCCCCGAAACGGGCATGCGAAACTTTTCACATGAGTGTCCGTACGAGCCGTAGTCGTGCCGCTTTGCTCTCCGCCGGGGCCGTCGCCCTGGTGCTGACGCTGTCCGCCTGCGCGGGCGGCGGCATCGAGGGCGGGGGCGGTGGGACCGGGTTCATCACCGGCTCCGACGGGATCGCGACGGTGAAGAAGGGTGACCGTGCCACCGCGCCGGATCTCTCCGGCAAGACCATCGACGGCGACCGGCTCGACCTCTCCGCCTACAAGGGCAAGATCATCGTCCTGAACGTGTGGGGCTCCTGGTGCGCACCGTGCCGCGCGGAGGCCCCCAACCTGGCGAAGGTCGCCGAGGACCTCGCCGACCAGGGCGTGCAGTTCGTCGGCATCAACACACGGGACACCAGCACCCGGCCGGCGGTCGCCTTCGAGAAGCAGTACAAGGTGACGTACCCGAGCCTCTACGACCCCACGGGCAAGCTCCTGCTGCGCTTCGAGAAGGGGTCGCTCAACCCGCAGCTGATCCCCTCCACCCTCGTCGTCGACCGGGACGGCAAGCTCGCGGCGCGCACCCAGCAGGCGCTCAGCGAGGAGAAGCTGCGCAAGATGCTCAAGCCCATCCTCGCGGAGAAGTGACGTGCCGGGAATGTCCGATCCGGCCATGGCCGCCGCGCTGACCACGACCGCCGCCGAGCTGAACAGGACCGTGTTCGACGGGGCCCTGCTGCTCGCCCTGCCCATCGCCGTCCTCGGCGGGCTCGTCTCCTTCTTCTCGCCCTGCGTCCTGCCGCTCGTGCCCGGCTACCTGTCGTACGTCACCGGCGTCGGCGGCACCGACCTGGTCGACGCGCGCCGGGGCCGGATGGTGGCCGGGGCCGGGCTGTTCGTGCTCGGCTTCACCTTCGTCTTCGTCTCCGGCGGCGCGCTGTTCGGGTACTTCGGGCAGACCCTGCTGGAGCACCAGGACGTGCTCAACAAGGTGCTCGGCGTGCTCATGATCACCATGGGCCTGTTCTTCATGGGGCTGATGCCCTGGTTCACCGCGCGCGAGTTCCGCTTCCACACCCGACCGGCCACCGGACTCGTGGGCGCCCCGATACTGGGCGCCCTCTTCGGGATCGGCTGGGCCCCCTGCATCGGACCCACCCTCACCTCCGTCAACGCCCTCGCCCTCGAACAGGCCAGCGCCGGTCGCGGGGCCCTGCTGATGGTGGCGTACTGTCTGGGGCTGGGCCTGCCCTTCGTGCTCGCCGCGGTGGCCTTCCGCAAGGCGCTCGGCGCCTTCGCCTGGGTCAAGCGGCACTACACGTGGGTGCTGCGCATCGGCGGCGGCATGATGATCACGATCGGCCTGCTCATGCTGACCGGCGCCTGGGACCGCATCATTCAGGAGATGCAGGTCTGGTCCGCCGGCTTCACCCCTGGGATCTGAGCCAATGACGACGACCGACTCCGGCAACCGCGAGAACGCCGCCCGGCGCGCGAGCGGCACCCCCGACGACAACGACCTCGGCGCCGCCGGCTCGCAGCTCTCCACCGCACCGGAGGAGGACGCGCCCCACCTGCCCTCGCTGGGCGTGATCGGGTGGGCCCGCTGGTTCTGGCGTCAGCTGACGTCCATGCGGGTCGCGCTGCTGCTGCTGTTCATGCTGTCGCTCGCGGCGATCCCCGGTTCACTGATCCCGCAGTCGGGCCAGGACGAGTCCCGGGTCGTCGACTTCATGCGGCGCCACGACACACTGGGGCCCCTCTACGAGAAGCTCGGGCTGTTCCACGTCTACAGCTCGGTGTGGTTCTCGGCGATCTACATCCTCCTCTTCGTCTCGCTCATCGGCTGCATCGTGCCCCGCACGGGGCAGTTCGTCGGCCAGCTCCGGGGCCGCCCGCCGGGCGCGCCCAGGCGTCTGACCCGGCTGCCCGCCTACGCGACCTGGCGCACGCAGGCCACGCCGGAGCAGGTCCGCGAGGTCGCGCTCAAGGCACTGAGGAAGCGCCGGTTCCGCGCGCATGTCGCCGGGGACGCCGTCGCCGCCGAGAAGGGCTATCTGCGGGAGACCGGCAACCTCGCCTTCCACATCGCCCTGATCGTGATGCTCGTCGCCTTCGCCTGGGGCCAGCTCTACCGGTCCGAGGGCAACAAGCTGATCGTCGAGGGCGACGGCTTCTCCAACGTCCTCCCCCAGTACGACGACTTCAAGTCCGGCAACCTCTTCACCGCCGACGATCTCAACCCCTTCAGCTTCGACCTCAAGAACTTCCGGGCCACATACGAGACGAGCGGCCCCAACAAGGGCACGCCGCGTGTCTTCGAGGCCTCCGTCGACTACGCGGTCGGCGCCGACGGCAAGGAACGGCCGACCAGGATCGAGGTCAACAAGCCGCTGGAGATCGGCGACTCGAAGGTCTACCTGGTCAGCCACGGATACGCTCCCGTCGTCACCGTCAAGGACGGCCGGGGCAAGGTCGTCTTCCAGGACGCGGCGCCGCTGCTGCCGCTGGATCCCAATATCACCTCCACCGGCGTGATCAAGGTCATGGACGGCTACCGCGACGCCGAGGGCGGGTGGGACCAGCTCGGTATCCAGGCCTTCTTCCTCCCGACGTACGGCGGCAAGGACACCGCCGTGGTCTCGCAGTTCCCCGCACTGCTGAACCCCGTGCTCAACCTGGAGCCGTACCACGGTGACCTCCGGGTCAACGCGGGCATCCCGCAGAGCGTGTACCAGCTCGACAAGTCCAAGCTGAAGGAGTTCAAGGACTCCAAGGGCGCGCAGGTGCGGGAGAACCTGCGGATCGGCGAGTCCATGACGCTGCCGAACGGGGCGGGCACGATCACCTTCGACGGGGTCAGGGAGTGGGCCGGCTTCCAGATCACCCAGCAGCCCGGCAGCGGATGGGCCCTCGGCGGCGCGATCACCGCCATCCTCGGGCTCGCCGGGTCCCTGTTCATCCAGCGCCGACGGGTGTGGGTGCGGGCGGTGACCGGCCCGGA
Organism: Streptomyces bottropensis ATCC 25435; assembly: GCF_000383595.1. NCBI lineage: Bacteria > Bacillati > Actinomycetota > Actinomycetes > Kitasatosporales > Streptomycetaceae > Streptomyces > Streptomyces bottropensis. The sequence goes on from NZ_KB911581.1 coordinate 853,839, forward strand.
CGGGATCACCGTCGTGGAGATGGCCGGGCTGGGCCGCAGCGAGTCGGCGAAGGTGCCGGAGGAGCTGGGCGACCTGGCGGCGGTCGTCCATGCCGAGGCGCCCACCGCCCCCGAGCCCGAGCCCGCCCCCGAGCCCGAGTCAGAGCCCGAGCCCGACAGCGAGCCGTCCGCCGCCGCCACGCCCACCCCTGCCACCCCGGCGCCACGATCGCCCGCGGACGGCGCGGGCCCGGACTCATCCACCCCGAAACCCCCAGCCGTACCCTCCGAAGGGGCTGAGCAGTGACCCTCGCCGCCGCCACCAACGAAAACCTCGCCAACATCAGCAACACGCTGATCTACTCGGCGATGGCCGTGTACACCCTGGCCTTCTTCGCGTACATCGCCGAGTGGCTCTTCGGGAGCCGGAGCAAGGTCGGCCGCACGGCCGCCGCGCTCACCTCCGACCCGAAGGACGCCAAGAAGGCGGACGCGCCCGCGGTGACGGTGAAGTCCGCCGGCGGGACCAGCGTGCTGGAGCGGCCGAAGGTGGTCGTGCGGGCCGCCGCCGGTGCCCGGGACGTGCCGGACGGGCCGGGCGCGCACGGCGGGGACGAGCAGGGCGACCTCTACGGCCGTATCGCCGTGTCCCTCACCGTGGTCGCCTTCCTCGTGGAGTTCGGCGGGGTGCTCACCCGGGCCCTCTCGGTGCAGCGGGCGCCGTGGGGCAACATGTACGAGTTCAACATCACCTTCTCCACCGTGGCCGTCGGGGTGTACCTCGCGCTGCTCGCGCTGAAGAAGAACGTCCGCTGGCTCGGGCTTCCGCTGATCACGACGGTCCTCCTCGATCTCGGTCTCGCCGTCACTGTCTTGTACACCGCCAGCGACCAGTTGGTTCCCGCCCTCCACTCGTACTGGCTCTACATCCACGTCTCCACCGCGATCTTCTGCGGCGCGGTCTTCTACGTGGGCGCGGTCGGCACGATCCTGTACCTGTTCAAGGACTCCTACGAGAGCAAGCTCGCGAGCGGCGGGCGGCCCGGCCGGTTCGCGACCTCCGTCATGGAGCGGCTGCCCGCCTCGGCCTCCCTCGACAAGTTCTCGTATCGCGTCAACGCGGCCGTCTTCCCGCTGTGGACGTTCACGATCATCGCGGGCGCGATCTGGGCGGGCGACGCGTGGGGCCGCTACTGGGGCTGGGACCCGAAGGAGACCTGGTCCTTCATCACCTGGGTCGCCTACGCCTGCTACCTGCATGCCCGCGCCACGGCCGGCTGGAAGGGCCGCAAGGCCGCGTACATCGCGATCGTCGCCTTCGCCTGCTGGCTGTTCAACTACTACGGCGTCAACATCTTCGTCAGCGGCAAGCACTCCTACGCGGACGTGGGCCTGGCCGTGCTGCACTCCGTCCGCGCCTGACACATCCTGTCTCGTCCTTCGGCCGTCCGCGGACGTTCAGTCGTCCGCGGACGCCAGCGCGTGCCGACGCAGCCCCGCCAGGTCGGTGATCACGATCCGGCGCCGCGCCCGCGTGGTGCCGATCAGTCCCCTCTCCTGGAGGCGGGTGATGCCCCGGCTCGCCGCGTCCCGGCCCATCCCCGTCCAGTCGCCGAGGTCCTGCCGCGACACGTCCCGGATCTCCGTGTCCCCGTCCGTGGACACACCCTCCGCCTCGGCGAGCCTCAGCAGCAGCCGGGCGAGTCGGACCTGTGCGGGGGCGGAGGTGATGGCGATCTGCTGGTGATCGGACTCCTTCAGCCGGCTGTTCGCGGAGTTGAGCAGCTTGCGGAGGATGGCGGAGTGGTTGGTGAGCAGAGCCTCGAACGCCTCGCGTGAGTACCAGCGGACATAGGTGTCCGTCAGCGCCCGCACGGTCGCGTTCCGCCGCCCGCCGTCCAACAGGGCCACCTCACCGACGAGGTCACCGTCGCGGCGCGTGGCCAGATAGGTCGTACGGCCCCGCTCTCCCTGCCAGAGCACCCGGCACCGGCCGGTGATGATCAGTGCGGCCCGGTCCGCCGTGTCGTTCTGCCGGAAGAGCTGATCCCCGGGGCGAAGTGGCTCCTTCTGTACCCGGCCGGCCTGCTGCACTGCCTCGCGTTCGTGCGGGTCGAGGGTGCTCAAGAACGTCTTGTGTTCCACCGTCGAAGCTTGCGCAGATCAGCTGAAACTCGGCAGCTCTTATGCGGCAGTTGGCGCAAACCGACCGTCTTCTCGCTGTTCTCATGTGGGCGTTGGTCATATGAGAGACAGGCGTGCCACATGTCAGGACAGCAACAGCCCTCAGGCGCCCGTGATGAGCGGGACCGGCGGGAACCGCGCGGCAACCGCTTCGACGCCGGCGGCAACATCGACAACAGCGGCATCATCAGTGGTGGCAACACCAACATCAACAGCAACAACACGAACAGCAACAACACGACGAACAGTCACAACATCACGGACAGCAACAACACCACCACCATCGAGAACAAGGTCAAGAAGTTCGTTCTCGGCAACCCCGCGCTGGCCGTCAGCCTCTGTGTCGTGCTCGCGGCGGGCGGCGTCTGGGGTGGCAGCGAGCTGTTCGGGACCGCGATCGGGGGCGGGGACACGGTCGACACCTCCGTCGTGAGCCAGGAGGGTCTCGCCGGAGCCCGCAGCACCCTGGAACAGATCCGGGTGGCGGAGCGTGTCGCGGACACCGCGGCCTGGTGCGAACTGGCACAGCCGAGCGACAGCGGTTGCGCCGCGTTCGTGGACTCCGCCCTGAACGCGAAGGCGGAGTCGTACCGCGAGCAGGTCGACGCCGTGGGGCTCGGCGAGCCGGAGGAGTCCGACGGCGGCGCGCGGATGCAGCTCCGTTGGAAGGGACAGGACCAGGGCTACGTCAGCCTCGCGTGGAACGGTGGCCGCTGGCAGCTGGCCTCCACGGACTACGGGCTGTTCAAGCTCTGCGGGACCGGGGTCTTCATCTCCCTGGTGGACGCGCGGAACCAGCAGGCGAAGTGCGGCCCGTTCTCGCTCCCGGCCTCCTGAACCCACGCCTTGTCACCCGAGGACCACTCGTACAGAACAGAGAGGCCGACGTGCCATGCCCGCCTACCTCGCCCACCCCGAGCACTCCCACCTCCTCCTCGCCGACGTCGAGGGCTTCGGATCCCGCAGCGACCGTGAGCAACTGGACACCCGCGAGGGCCTCTACGGCGAGCTGCGCGCCGCCTTCACCGACGAACTGTGGGGGAGTTGCGCACACGAGGACCGAGGCGACGCCGTCCTCGTGGTGATGCGCCACGCGTGGCTCGCCCATGCCCTCTTCACCGATGTACTGCCCCGGCTGGAGCACGGCCTGGGGCAGCGGCGACGCACCGATCCGCTGTTGCGGCTGCGGCTGTCCGTGCACGCGGGGCCGGTGCACACCGACGACCACGGCTTCGCGGGCAACGCCGTCAACCTCGTCTTCCGGCTCAACGAGGGCCGGGTGTTGCGGCAGGCGCTCGGCGAGGCCCGCTCCGACACCGCGCTGCTGGTGTCGGACACCGTGCACGAGACCGGCGTGCGCGCCGGTCTGCCGGGCGTGGACCCGACGAGGTTCCACTCCGTGCCCGTGAGCGTCAAGGAGACCCAGGGGCGTGCGTGGCTGCACGTCGCCGGAGACCCGGAGTGCGCCCGGCGGGTGGCGGAGGAGGCGCAGCCGCGGGCGGCCGACGGCGCGGAGCCCCGCGGGGTGTCCATGCGGGCGGGGGGCGACATCCGCCTCGACGGCTCGGTGATCAGCGGCGGTGACACCACGGTGACCATGACGCCCCCGCCCCGGTGGGGCGGGGGCCGACGGTGACGGCGGATGGCGGCAGGGGACGCCTGCCCAGGGAACACGACCAGTGAGGACGAACCGAATGACGTACCACCCGATGTCACGCGTCCGGCGCACCGCCCTGGCCGCCGCCGCGGCCGGGCTGCTCGCGCTGACCACTGCCTGTGCGACAGGGCCGACGACCCGCAAGGAGGTGTGCGACAAGTACGACGACCTGGGCGGGCGGCTCATGGGGATCGGCGGGGTCATCGGCAACCCGGTGTTCTGGGCCGCCGGCGATCTCGCGGACCTCGCCGAGCGGTACGAGGGCCCGGAGGACCTGTCGGCCGACGCGGAACGGCTCGACGAGATCTCCGACGCCGACGAGACGGACACGACGCAACTCTCGACCGCCACGCAGAACATCGCGGCTCTCTGCGGCCACCCGCTGGGCATGGGCCAGACCACGCCGTGAACGGCCCGGGGCCGCGCCGGGGACACCCCGGCGCGGTCCCAGGCCGGGTCAGGAAGGCAGGGCCACCAGCATCGCGTACGACGACGGCGTGCTCCCCGGTGCCCAGGTGCCTCCTCGACCGCCCATCAGCTCGGGGAGGGTGGTCCGGCGGGCCGCGTTCCGCAGCGCCGGATGGCCCTCGCCCCGCAGCGCCGCGTAGAACACCACGTGATCGGTGATCCCCTCGGCCCGGTCCCGGAGCACCGACTCCATCAGCCGCCGCCCGGCCGTCTCCTGCACGTTGTCGATCAGCACGACCGGCTGCCGCCGTCCTGCCCGGTGCGCGTCGAGGTCCGCCAGCAGCGCGCGGACGAGATACCGCTCGGCGTGGGTGCGTGCGTTGCCGTCCGCCCGGAAGTGCCCTGACAGCAGGGTGAGTCCGCGCATCGGGTTCCCGCGTGCGTTCGGGTAGTCGCGGTACCAGACCGCCCCCCTGCGCAGCCTGCGGCATGAGGGCGACAGCCCTTCCGCCGCTCCCTCCACCACCGCCTCGACGATCGCCTCGGCCACGGGCCCCCGTTCCGCTATCAGCCCGGCCAGCCGGCCGGTCGCCCTTCCGCACAGCCGCAGGACGCGCTCCGCCTCGGCTCCCGCCGCGACGGCGAGCAGTCCCGACGCCAGTCGCGGAAACGCGATGCGCTGCGCGAACTGCTCCGCGATCACCAGAAGCGCCTGGTACGCGGGCGACCACGACTCCGCCGGCCTCCGTGGAGGCGGCCGGTCGAACTGTGTCTCCTCACCGTCGATCAACGCGACGGGCGTACGGCCTTGGTGAGCCTCGCGCAACTCCTTCAACGCGGTGCTGCGGCCGGGACCGGAGGCCCCGGCCAGTACGACGAAAGGTGTCGTTGTCGTTGCCACTGTCATAGCTGCTGTGGTTATCAACAGCTGTGGAGCAAGGGGCAGTTCTTTCGGAGTGCGGCGAAGTCTGCCCGTTCGCTCACGAACCCGACCGTACGGCGGCTATGAAGGAGAGCCAGGCGGAGCGGTTGATGACCAGTACCGGGCCGTCAGGGTTCTTGCTGTCACGGACGGGGACGACGGCGCCGTGGAAACCGGGGGCTGCTTCGATGCAGTTGCCGCCGTTGTCGCCGCTGTGGCTGCTCTTGATCCATGTCGCCACTTCCAGGCAGTCGCCGCCGTTGTCGCCGCTGTAGCTGCTCCTGATCCAGATCGCCGCGCTCAGGTCGTACCTGTCCATGACGCTCGTACCCCTCCATCACGTCGCTGATCAGAGCGGCGGACTCGCGGGCTGACGGGATGTCGGCCCTGAGCACATCATAGGTTCGGCTATAACGGGCGTAAGCGGTCGGTTCGTTGTTGAAGTGGCTGTGGTCCATGGACTCGGAGTAGACCCATCGGTCGTCGGGCAGCTCGATCAGGGACATGGACTGCCTGGGGCGGAAGATCCCGAAGAGGTCCGCAGGAGCCACCTGGACACGGATGTTGGGGCGCTGCCCGACGCTCAGCAGGTGCGCGCACTGGTCCCGCATGACGTCCGGGCTTCCCACCGCAGTGCGGAGACAACTCTCGTCCAGGATCACGACGTACAGCGGGCCGTCGTCGGACAGGAAGCGGGGCTGGCGGCTCATTCGGGCCCGGACGCGCTCTTCCACCTCGTCGCCCGAGACGGCCCGGGAGAAGAGTGCGCGGGCGTAGTCCTCAGTCTGTAGCAGGCCAGGGACGACCCGCTCCTGGTACTGCCGCAACCCGACCGCCACCGTCTCCATCTCCACCCGGCGCTCGAACCAATCTGGATGCCGGACCGCCGGATACCAGTCGACCTTGGCCCAGATCCTGACCAACACCCCACCCGTGTCCAGCACTTCATCGCACCGCTTCGCCAACTGCTCGCTCGGTACCCGTGTGCCCGCCTCGACCTTCGCCACCTGGGAACGGTCGCACGGGACCTCTCTCGCGAGGGACTCCTGGGTCAGCAGGGCCGCTTCTCGGTAGTGCCGGAGCACCTCGCCGAACAGGGCCGAACTTCCGGCCCCGCCCGCCCCTTCCGCGTTCCGCCTCGTCATGACGTCCCCCTCGTGCCGTCCGTGGCAAAGGTCCAGTGCCACACGTACCGCATTGATGGCGACCGTTCCCTTCGGCGACGCTGTGTACACCCAGAGTGACGGAACGGGGCTGTGGAGTGTGCGTGGAACCAGAGGGACAGCTTGTCTACGATCCGCGGACGCGGCGCGTGGGGGAGTACCGGGACAGGGTCGGGCCGTACGCGATGCTGCGGCCGGTGGGCGGCGGCCGGGAATGGGAGGCGGACCCGGGGACGCTGCGGCCGGCGACGGCGGAGGAGCGGATCGGGGCGCTGGTGAGGGCGGCCAACCAGCGGACGAGGAGGAGGGTGTGACGGTGCGTCGACATGACCCCTCGGGCACCTTGGGCAGCCCGCCCGTTCCGGTGCCCGGCTGTGCCGCCTGCGCCGATCTGGCCGAACGGCGGGACGAGGCGCGGGCCCGGTACGACCGGAGCGCGGAGACCGACGCGAACGTGCTGCTGCGCCACCATCAGCGACGGGAGCACGCCGGAGGCGCCCGTACGCGGCGGGTGTTCCGGTACGTGCCGTACGTCATCGCGCAGGACGCCACGGCGGAGCCGGAGTACGAGGCGCGGTGCGTGTCGGGCGACGAGACGGAGTGCGGCGCGGAGTCGGGCGTCCGGAGTGATCCGGCGGCGGTGGAGGAGTGGCAGCGCGGGCACACCCAGGAGACCCGGCACCTGCGGTACCGGCGGAGCTTCGGCGACTACTCGGTGCTGGAACCGCTGGAGGAGGTGCCCCTGTGGCGACGGTGAGGGTGAACGCCGCCGACGCCGTTCGGAAGTCCTCACTTCGCACATCGCTGCGGGGAATCGGACATTCCGGTCCTGTCGATGTCCCTGGTGGAGTTGTTCCCGTAGTTGTCCCGTGAAGCAACTCGCAGGTCAGGAGTGACGGCAGGGGGAGGGGTGACCCGGCCGGAACACTCCTTCACGCTGGAGCGTGGGGTCTCATAGCTTCGAGTCGTCCGAACTGTCACCCAGTACAGGAGTGAACAGAAATGACACGCATCCGAAGGCTCGCCGCATCCGGCGCGGTCGTGGCCGCGTTGGTGGCCGGCACCAGTGCCGTCTCCATGACCGGCGCGACGGCGGCCCCGGCTGCCCCGGCAAAGGAATTCGCCCCCACCGCCCTCTACTGCGGGTACCACGGCGCCGTCACCCCGCCCGAGATCGCGTACGGCAGCACCGGAAACGCCGTGCGCGAGGCCCAGTGTCTGCTCCAGTACTGGGGCTTCTACATCGGCCCGACCGGTGTCGACGGTGACTTCGGCGGCAACACCCGAACGGCCACCCGTGACTTCCAGGCCACCTGCCGCATAGGCGTCGACGGCCGCATCGGTCCCATCACCTGGAACCGCCTGCGCAACGGCTGCTGACCGCATCCGTGCCTCAGTGTCGGCCCGCGGTCCCCGACCGCGGGCCGACACCTGTTTTCTTCCCTACCGCACACCTCGCACATCCATGGGAGGCAACCACGTCATGCCCGGTACGTTCCGTACGCTTCGCGGGCCCCGTCCCCGACCGGGCCGCTCGGGTCCCGGACTCGCCGCTCTCCTCGCGGTCGTGACCGGCCTCGCGCTCGGTCCGAGCGCGGCACCGGCGCTCGCCGACACCTCCGCGCGGCCCCTCTACGTCGAGCCCGCCGCCTGCCCGTGGGGCGCCTCGTCGCATCCCACCGCCTTCCGGATCGGTGAATCCGGTTCCGGCGTCGCCCATCTGCAATGCCTGCTCATTCGGCGCGGCCACGCCGTCGCGGACCACGGTGTCTACGACGCGCGGACCCAACAGGCGGTGCGTGAGTTCTGCCGCGCCGAGGGCATCAGCTACGACGGCATTCTCGGCCCGGTCTTCTGGACGGCCCTGCACCGGTAACCGCGTTCAGGGCGGGCCCGGCCGTTCCGGCCCCAAAGCGTCGCGTACGGCGCTGAGGATCGCCTCCGGGTCCGCGCCCAGGGCGCGGGCCGAGGAGGTGAAGTCCCGGGCCAGAGTGGTGAGTTGGTGGGTGTCGGGGTGGGGCGGCCGGACCGGTGGGGCCGCCACCCGGGTGCCGGCCCCCCGGCGGGTGCGGATCAGCGCGCCGGCCTCCAGCTCGCGGTAGGCGCGGGCGACCGTGCCCGGGGCCAGGCCGAGGTCGGTGGCCAGCTGGCGGACGGTCGGCAGCCGGTCGCCCTCGGCCAGCCGGCCGGTGACGATCAGCGCGGCGAGCTGCGCGCGGATCTGCTCGTACGGCGGGACCTGGCTGGTGGTGTCGACGCGGACGGCGGCCTCACTCATCGTCGCAGACCCCCTCTGCCGCCTCGCCGTCGACGGCCCGGGGTGCCACCACGGTGACCAGGGACCAGGCGACGGTGAACAGGTTCAGGAGGGCGAGCGGGTAGAACACCCAGAAGGTGAGCACGCCCAGCACACCGGCGCAGCCCGTCTCCGTCAGCGCGAGGGAGACCATCAGCACGGCGTACAACTGCTGGCTCGACACCAGCAGACCCCACGCCCCGGTGACGGCCCACGCGCGGTCCCGTCGCTGCTGTTCCTCGCCCGGACCGTGGGTGATGCGACGCAGGGCCCACACGCAGGTGGGGGTGGCTATGGCGAGCGCGCCGAACATCGGGAGGGTGTAGTAGAGGCCGGGCCACGGGCCGGCGGTCGCGCGCATCCCGTTGCAGGTGAGGGTGAGGACCTTGCCCGTGCTCAGGATGCGGTCGGGGTCGACGGAGGCCGTGGCGGCCGTGAGCACCAGCAGGATGGCGAGGGAGACCCCCTGCAGCGCGATCAGGGGGCCCATGTGCGGGGGAACGTGGTCTCTGACCAGGCGCGGGGCGAGGCTCGCGGTGCGGACCGCCTCCTGGGGGCGCAGGGTTAGGGCGTCGGCGAGCAGGACGCCGGCCACCGCGCACAGGCCGAAGGCGGTGATGCAGAACACCACGCGCTGTTCGAACTCGACGTCCCCCAGCGTGGACAGCGCCTGGGCGAGCACGAGACCGATGGCCAGCCCGGACCAGCGGGCGTAGTGGTCGGCGTGGTCGAGGAGCCGGTGCCGGAGCGGGGCGGTGTCGAGCATGCGGAGATCCCCCCGGATCATCTTGTATCAAGCGGTGAGTACAAGATGCCCCGGGCCGGGATCTTGTGTCAAACACTCGATACAAGGTGCCGTGGATGCCAGGGGAGACGGTCTGTGGGGCGCGAGGGTTCCCGGGTGAGGAGATCTCCCTGCCGTGACGGGGGAGCGAGGGGTCAGTCGACGGTGATCGAGTCCAGCTGCGCCCGCAGGTACACGTGCGAGTCCACCGGTGGGTGCGCCACCCGGCCGACCGGCGGCGGCACGGACTCCACGATCGTGCCCGGGGTGCACTCGCCGAAGTAGACCAGCGACATCAGTTCCTCGGTGGGTTCGTCGGCCGGCGGCGGCAGAACCCGGTGGCGCCCGGAGCGCCAGCGGTCCCCGGTCCAACGGGCCAGCAGATCACCGACGTTGATGGTGAGGGCGTCGGGGGCGTAGGGGGCGTCCTCCCAGCCGCCCTCGTCCGTGAACACCTGGAGTCCGCCCTTCCCGGCCTGGCGGTCGAGGATCGTGACCGTGCCGAAGTCGGTGTGCGGGCCGATCCGGAACTGGCCCGGCACCGGGTCGCCGATGACCTCCGTGCCCGGGTACCAGTTGATGTTGAAGCCGTAGGTGGGGTGGCTCATGTGCCGGGAGAAGAAGTCCGGCTCCAGGCCGAGCGCCTCGCCGAGGAGGGCGAGCAGCAGGTTCTCCAGTTCACCCATCCGTGCCAGGTACTCCTCGCACAGGGCCCGCAGTTCCGGCACCTCCGCCGGCCACACGTTCGGCGCGTACCACTCGGCGTTCACGACCGGGTCGTCGAACGGCTCGTGCGTCGCGAACGTCAGCGACTCCTTGAGGTCCGGCGGGGTCTCGGTCCCCTCCGCGTACCCGTTCGCCTCGGCTCCCGGCCCGAGCCAGCCCCGCCCGCCGACCTTCACCTCGTACGCCTGCTTGGCCTCGACGGGCAGGACGAAGAAGGCGCGGGCGGCCTCCCGGACGCGGGTGCGCAGGGCCGGGTCGACGCCGTGGCCGGTGACGAGGAGGAAACCGGCGCTCTGGAGCGCCTCGTCGACCGTGCGGGCGATCCGGGCACGGACCTCGGGGCCGCCGTCGCGCCAGGGGCGCAGATCGATGGTGGGGATGCGGGGCCTACTCGTCGATGTCACCGATGTCCTCGTTCCATAGGGCCGGTTCGCGCCGGATGAAGTCGCGCATCAGGGCCACACACTCCGGGTCGTCCAGCACCAGGACCTCCACCCCGTGCTCGGCGAGCCAGTCGTGCCCGCCGTGGAAGGTCGTGGCCTCGCCGACCACCACCCGCGAGATCCCGAACTGCCGCACCAGGCCGGAGCAGTACCAGCACGGCGACAGCGTCGTCACCATCGTCGTACCGCGATACGTCCGCTGCCGTCCCGCCGCGCGGAACGCGGCCGTCTCGGCGTGCGTGGACGGGTCGCCGTCCTGGACACGGCGGTTGTGGCCCCGCCCGAGGAGGCGGCCGTCCGGACCGTAGAGGGCGGCGCCGATCGGAATGCCGCCCTCGGCGAGGCCGGCGCGGGCCTCCTCGACGGCGGTGGCCAGCCACGCGCGTGCCTGCGCGCCGGCCCGGGGTGGTCGCTGTGTCGGGTCCATGCGCTCACTCTGCCCTCGAAACGGCGGCGCCACCGACTGTGGCCCGGAGCCGTGGCCTGGAGATGCGGCCCGACGTGGTCTGCGCCTGGCCCGCGCTGTGGTCCGAGCTGTGGCCCGAGCCCGGCAGATCTGGAACACTCCGGCACGGAGCGGGCGGCGGGGCCGTAGCCGGCGGGAGAGGCGGTTCGCTCCCGCCCGGCCATGGGATGAACCACGCCTGCGCACAGGGCGGTCGCCGACGTACCACCAGGGGTGTTGCCGTGGTTGAGATCCGGGTGGAGCGATCGCTCCGGGCCCAGGCCGGCAGGACGTACGCGCGGCGCCCGTGGAGCACGGCGGTGCGCAGGGCCTTCCCGCAGGTGGCGGACGCCGTCTACGCGGTGGTGTCGGTCTGGATCTCCAGCACCATGCTGCACAACTGGCCCGACCCGCACGGCTACTGGCGGCCGGCCGACACCTGGGCGTACGCCCTGATCGCGCTGGTCTATCTCCCACTGGCCGTGCGCCGCCGGGCTCCCGTGGCCGTGCTGGTCGGTACGGCGTCCTGCACGCTGTGCTATTTCACTCTGGGTTACTACCACGTGGTCGTCGTCTGCGGACTGGGCCTCGCGTTCTACACCGTCGCGGCGCTGTGCCCGCGCAGGGTCGTGGCGAAGTGCGCCGCCGTGTCGCTGCTCGTGCTGCTGTGGGGCACGCGGCTCGCCGAGCCCGGCATCGGCCCGCTCAGCGTGGCCTTCGTGACCGTGATGGTCGCCGTCGTCTGGGTGACCGGCGACCGGTCCCGCCGGCTCGCGGAGCGCGGCGAGCAGCTCGCCGCGCTCACCGAGCAACTGCGCCTGGAGCAGGAGGAGAAGGCCCGGCGGGCCGTCATCGCCGAGCGCATGAGGACAGCCCGTGAACTGCACGACGTGATCGCCCACCACGTGTCCGTGATCTCCGTCCAGACCGGCCTGGCCGGATATGTCTTCACCTCCGACCCGAAGACGGCCCGCAAGGCGCTGGACGTCATCGCGGGTAGCGCCCACGAGGCGATGGCGGAGATGCGCCGCATGCTGGTCGTGCTCAGGGAGGGGCTGGCGGGCGCCCACGAGGGGACGCGGGACGAGGACGAGGAACCGAAGGCGAGAGGAGAAGCACAAGGAGAAGCACAAGGAGAAGCACAAGGAGAAGCACAAGGAGAAGGAGAGGGAGTAGGAGAGGGAGACCCTGACGCGCCTCCCGGACTCGGGCGGCTGGATCGGCTGACCCGGCGAGTGAGAGCCGCGGGCGTCCCCGTCGACGTCCGGATCACGGGCTCCCCGTTCCCGCTGCCGCCCGGCGTCGACCTGTGCGCCTACCGGGTCATCCAGGAAGCCCTCACCAACGTCATGAAGCACGCGCCCGCCGCCCACGCCAGCGTCACGGTGCACTATGACGAAGCCGCGGTCCGCGTCGTCGTGGCCGACGACGGACGGGAGCCGGTGCCGGCCCGCCCCGCCACGGGGTCCGCCGCCCACGGACTGATCGGCATGCGCGAGCGGGCCGGTGCCTACGGCGGGACGGTGACCGCCGGCCCCGGCCCGCAGGGCGGATTCGAGGTCGGGCTGATGCTTCCCGTGCCCCGCGGCGGGTGAGGCCCTCACGGCACCCGGCGGGCACGCCGACCTGTCGACCGGCTTCCGTGGCCCCTCGTGCGGCCCCTGGAGGGGAAGGCCGGTGGCGCGGTACGGGCGAGCGCGGATACCGCGAAGGGCGCGGATACCGCGAAGGTTTACCCGGGACCAACCCTCGGGTTGACGCCGTCCGGCCGGAGCCCCACATAGCTTTCTGCATGTCCATGATCAAGCGGCCGCGTGGTCGAGCGGGGCGCACCGGCATCGCAGGGAGAACATGATGAGACTCGCACACTGGAAGGCCACCGTCGTCGCGACCGGAGCCACCGCGCTCCTCGCCACCGGAATGGCCTTCGCCCCCGCGGCCAGCGCCGACGCGTTCCGGTGCGGCTCCTTCGGGAGCGACGCACGGGCGATGTGCGCATACGTTCAGGGGGCGCCCAACGGACTCACGGTGCGCAGCGGCCCCAGCAGCCAGGCCTCCCCGCTGTACAGCCTCGCCAACGGCACCAAGGTCGAGGTCGACTGCTGGACCACCGGCAGTTCGGTGAACGGCTACAACATCTGGGCCAAGCTCTACTCGCCCGCCGGATCCCGGTACGTCAGCGACTTCTACCTGTCGACCGGGCACATCCAGAGCTACGTGAACCACTGCTGACGCGAACGTGACCAGCCCGGCGGGCGTTCACAGCCGCCGGGTCGGCCGGTCGGCCCGGCGGGCGTCAGCGGACTCCCGCGCCCGGGTGAACCGGATGAGAGGTCACCACTGGTCGATCCAGCGGTGGGTCATCGTGCCGCTGCCGCAGGCCGCGTACTTCGTTCCGCGAACGCTGCTGATCTCGGAGTAGTAGTTGTGGCCGCCGCACCGGACGCCGACGCGCCAGTCCCTGCCGCCGGAGCACCAGCCGGACGCACGGTGATCGCTGAGCCTCGTGGTCGAGCAGGACATGGCTTGGGCGGCGGCCGCGCCGGAGGAGGCCGCGGAGGCGGCGGGGGCGAGTGCGAGCCCGCCACCGAGAGCGACCGCCGCGGTGGTGAGGGCGAGGGCCCTGCGTATCTTCATGAGTTCCGGTTCCCCTTCTCGGAAGCTACGGCCGGCGGTTGGCCGACCCGTCGTGGTGCTGGTCCAGGACGCTGCGGCGGGCCGCGTGCGGCGTCGTCCCACACTGGTGGGAACTCCGGCTCGACGCAGTGCGGTAGACGCGCCGTGCCTGCACCTTCCGCTGTACCGCGAGAGGTTGACGTCCCGCCGACTGCGGCGGTGCCACGTTGCGGCGATGCGGATCCGGGCGCCTCGCCCTCGGCGCATGCTGACGGTGCCGCGGGCCTACGACGACGGGGCGCCGACCGCGCCGATGCCCGGCCCGGCCCGCCCACTCGCCCCGCACGAGGTGACTGTTTCGGTCACGGCCGACGGGCAGGGTGGGGTTCCGGACAAGCTTCCCGCGGTGGGCGGGAACGGCTTGATGGGTATGCGGGAGCGGGCCAAGCTCTACGGCGGGACGATCAGCATCGGCCCGGGGAACGACGGGGGCTCGCCGTCCGGTTGAGTCCGCCGACTTCCCCGCAGGCCGTACGCCGGGAGGACGACACCGCGGAATGACCGGACGCCGCGACACCAGGGTGCTCGTCGTCGACGACCAGTTCCTCATCCGCGCCGGCCTGGTGGGGCTGCTGCGCGCCGCGCCCGGCGTCGAGGTCGTAGGGGAGGCGGCGGACGGAGAGGAGGCCGTCGAGGCGGCGGCACGGACCCGGCCCGACGTGATCCTGATGGACATCCGGATGCCCGGCATGAACGGCATCCGGGCCACCGAGCACATCCTCGCCCGGGCCTCCGACTGCGCGCCGAGGATCCTGGTGCTGACCACCTTCGACCTCGACGAGTACGTGTACGGGGCGCTGCGGGCCGGGGCGTCGGGGTTTCTGCTCAAGGACTCGGGGCCCGAGCGGCTGCTCGCCGCGGTGGCCGCGATCGGCGGAGGCGACGCGCTGTTCGCGCCCAGCGTCACGCGGCGACTGGTCGAGGCGTTCGCCCGGCAGGGCGGGGCCGTCGGCGCCGGGGAACAGCCGCCCGACCTGGGGGCCCTGACCTCGCGTGAGGTCGAGGTCCTCAGACTCATCGCGCGGGGCCTGTCCAACCTGGAGATCGCCGACCGGCTCCACATCAGCGAGGCGACCGTGAAGACGCACCTCAACCGCACCATGACCAAGCTGGCACTGGGCAGCAGGGCCCAGGCGGTCGTGGTCGCGTACGAGACGGGACTGGTGACGCCCGGCGGCTGACGGCGGCTTCGCGTCCTCGTGTCCTCGCGTCCTCGTGTCCTCGCGTCTTCGTGTCCTCGCGGATCAGGGTGGGAGCAGGGTTCCCAGAGGGCCGAGGTCGAGGTTGAGGTCGTCCAGGGTGAGGCCGTAGCGGTCGCAGAGTTCGGTCATCCGGTCGTGCAGGACCATCAGGGTCATGCCGAGGCGTTCCTCCTGGTCCTCGGTGAGGCCGCCCTTGTCGACGCGGTGCAGGGCCTGGCGTTCCATCAGCTGGCGGAGCAGTTCGACGATGGTGAGGACCAGGCGGACGAGGTCCCGTTCGACCGTGTCGGGGTCGGTGCGCAACCGGCGGGCGACGGCTCCCGTGCCGCCCCGGCCGGCGGGCGGCGGGGGGAGGTCGTCCGGCCGTGCGGGCAGCAGCGAGAACGCGCGGCTCGCGGCGTCGGCGACCTCGCGGAGGCGGTCGGTGTGGGGACCGCCGTCAGACCGGGGGTCCGGGACTGTCATCAGCGCCGCCTCCTTCCAGGGGCGTCCGCGCGGGCAGGTCCAGCGCCCACTGCTCGTCCATCTGCTCGCGTACGGCGACGATCACCGCGCGCAACGACACCCGCACCAGGTCGATGTCCGCGACGCTCAGGACGAGGTCACCGGTGAGGACGACACCGCCGCTCAGGAGGCGGTCGAGCAGGTCGATCAGCGCCACCTGCCGTCCGCTGAGGGGGCGGTCGTCATCGGCGTACGCGTCGTAGCCGTCGGGGTCGCCGTACATGCTCAGGGCCGGTCCTCGTCGGTGCCGTCGGCCTCGTCGCTCACCGGTCTGCGCCGTTTGCGCGGGGGTTCGGCCGGGCGGCTCTCGGTACGGCTCACCTTGCGGCCCGTACCGCGACGTTCGGCCGATCCGGCCGGCCGGGGCTTCTTCGCGGGCAGCTCCGGCGGCGCCTCGACTCGTTCGCGCAGCTCCTTCACCTCGGCGCGCAGGCGCTCGTTCTCGTCGGCGAGCGAGCGCCGGCCGTCGGAGCGGGACGCGCGGGAGGAGAGGGCGGGGTCGTGCTCCCACCAGTCGATGCCGATCTCCTTGGCCTTGTCGACGGAGGCCACGAGCAGGCGCAGTTTGATGGTGAGCAGCTCGATGTCGAGCAGGTTGATCTTGATGTCGCCGACGATGACGATGCCCTTGTCGAGCACCCGTTCAAGGATGTCGGCGAGGTTCGCGCTGGAGCCCTGGCCGCCGCCATAGGGGTAAGGGCTTCGCGTCGGCGAGGGAACGGGGGAGTCGGACTGGGTCACGGCTCGCTCGACCTCCTCGGCCTCGCCGGTTCCTCTTCGTCGTCCTCGTCCTCGTCCTCCTGCTCATAGTCGCCCGCGTCGTCCGTGACCTCGTCGTCGTCCTCTTCCTCCTCCTCTTCCCACTCGCCCTCCGCGTCCTCGTCCTCGGGGCCGTAGTCGTCCGCGTCGTCGGCTCCGGTGTCGCCCTCGTCGTCCGCGGCCCGAGGTTGCTCGTCCTCGTCGTACCCGTCGTCGTCGTCCTCGCCGTACCGGCCCTCCGCCTCGTCGTCCTCCTCGTCCCGCTCCTGGACCTCTCCGTCGCGGATCTCTTCGCGCCAGCCGCCGGTGGCCTCGCCGCGCATCATGACGAACGCGCGGTACAGCTTGAGGTCGAGACGGGCGCGGCGGCCCTGGGCCCGGAACAGACCGCCCGTCTTCTCGAACAGCCCCTGGGGGAAGTACTCCAGGACGAGCAGCACCTTGGTGAGGTTGTCCCCGAGGGGGTGGAAGGTGACGACGCCCCTGGTGGTGGCCTTGTCGCCCTCGGAGGTCCAGGCGATGCGTTCGTCGGGTATCTGTTCCGTGATGGTGGCGCGCCAGTGCCGGTTCGACTTGGCGACCTTGACGTGCCACTGCGTGGTGGTCTCGTCCTTCTGCTCGACGCCGATCACACCCTTGGCGAACCGCTGGAACTCCTCGAACTGCGTCCACTGGTCGTACGCCTCGCGCACCGGGACACCCACCTCGATGTCCTCGATGATGGTGTGACCCTTGCCGCTGCCGCCCGAGGGGTTCTTGCCGTGCCCCTTGCCCTTGGTGAGGGCGGCCTTCGCCTTCTCGGTGACGCCGCCGGCCTTCTCGCCGACGGTGTCCTTCGCCTTGCCCGCGGCACCCTTCGCCTTGTCGACCAGCGCGTCCTTGGCGTGGCCCGCGGTCGACGTCAGCGCCCCCGCGCTCATGTCGCCCAGCTTGCGCGCGCCTGTGTCCAGACCGTGGCCCACGTCCTGGAGCATCACCGACAGCCGGGCCTCGATGTACTCCTCCAGCTCCTCCTTCAGCCGGCTCGTGTTCCCGTTCCCGTTCGCGTGCCCGTTCCCACCGGCCTCCTCGTCCGTCCTGCTGAGGGTTCCGGTGCCAGCCGAGCCGCCTTTCGCCGTCCTGCCCTCAGCCATCGTCCTGCCTCCTCGACCGTGAGCCGCTGCCGCTCGTGGAGCGGCTCGCGGAGGCGGTCTTCTTCGTCGCGCGCGGTGCGCTCTTGCGGGCCGTCGACGACCCGCCGCGCTGAGACGTGGAACGTCCGCCGCTGCTGCCGCCACCGCTGCCGCTGCCGCGGCGGGCGGTGGTGCCGCCGGATTTCTTGGCGGGCCGCTTCCGGCTCGCTCCCGCCTTCTCGGCCGCTCCCGCCTTCTCGGCGGTGCCGGACTTCTGGTCCGTGCCGGACTTCGCATCGGTGTCGGACTTCTCGTCCTCCTCGGCCCCCTGCTCCTCGTCCTCCGCCTCCTCCGCCTCCTCCTCGTCCTGGTCGTCCTGGTCGGTGTCCTCGGCCTCGGCTCCGGTCTCGTCCTCCGCCTCGTCCTCCGCCTCGGCCTGTGGGCCGTTCCCCTCGGCCCGCTCCCGCAGTTCCGCGGTGCGTTCGTGGAGGGTTCCGGCCAGGCTGTCGGCCTTCGACGTCAGTACGGAGGTCGCCGCGGCCTTGCCCGCGCCCGTCAGTTCGGTGCGGATCTGCCGGGTGATGTCGCCGAGGAACGGGGCGTCGATCGCCTTGCCGAGCTGTCCGGGTCGGACCCGGGACCCGGCGAGCAGCGCGCCGAGGCCGAGGGCGAGTTTGGCCTTCTTCGTCCGCCCCAGCAGATACCCGCCGAGGACGGCCGCGCCCATGGTGGCGTTGTTCATGACTGTGCCTCTCTCTGCTGGAGCCGGTAGGCGCTGATCTCCTCCAGCCGGTGCAGCAACTCCTCCTCGCGCCGCGCGAATTCCTCCTCGGCGACCTGTCCCTCGCCCCGCGCGCGCTCCAGCCGCACCAGTTCCTCCTGGACCGGAGCCGGGTCGTAGTACTCGTCCTCGGCGGCCTGCCGCACCTTGTCGACCACCCACCCGACACCCCGCACGGGAGCGAACGGCAAGGTCAGAATCGTCCCGACCAGTCCCACCACGACGCCTCCTCAGGCTGATCCGCGAGTCGGTCACACGAAGCTGTACGGCGGCAGCGGCCCACGCAGCCGCAGCTCCACCCCCTCTCCGAGGGCCTCGGCCAGCTCCCCGCCGGCCTCGGCGAACTCCTCGGACCTGTCGTCGTCCACCAGGAAGGAGGCGTTCACGAAGTACTGCTGGGACGCCGGTGAGAGCTGCTCGGCCAGCGTGTACGGGCGCAGCGCGGCAAGAGCCTCCTCGCCCATCGCCTGCTGCCGGGCCTGCACCTCCTGGGCCACGAGTTCGCCGAGGGCGAGGCGGTCGTCGTACGTGCCGCCGCCCTCGCGGATCACCTCGTTCAACTCACGGGCCTGCGGGGATTCCGCCAGGATGGCGCGCAGGAGGGTGTCCTCGTCCGCGACGCCCTTGACGTTGAACTCCGCGCGCCCGGCGAGTTCGTCCAGACGCCGGGAGTACGCCTCGGCCCGCTGCTGGAGCAGGGCCTCGACGGCGGCCTCGTCCTCGGCGACGAACCCGAAGCTCAGCGGCAGGATGGCACCGTCGGCCCACAGCTGTTCCTGGACCTCGTGGTGGGCCTCCACGTCCCGGCGGCTGACCGAGAGCACCTCGGGGGCCTCGCTGACGACGGCGCTCAGGTCGCCGCTGCTGACGGCACGCAGTTCGGTGGGGTCCTCGCCGACGCCCCTGACGTCGTCCAGGCCCAGTGGATGCGCTGTCTTGGTGATGGCGTAGACGTACACCGACATCGGCTCGCTCACTCCTCACGCTCTCGGGAGGAACGGCGGCTCGCGCCCCGCTCCGAGCGCACGCGCTGTCTCTCGCGGCCGGACTCGCGGTCGTCGTCCCCGCGCCCCTTGTGGAGCGAGTCGGAGACGGCCTCGACGGCGCCCGTGAGCGCCCCCTTGCTCTTGCCCTTGGCGCCCGACTCCACGGTGTTCCCGACGATGTCCGTCAGCTGGGAGGGAGCCTTGCGACCCGACTCCAGGTCCAGTCGGTTGCACGCCTCGGCGAAGCGCAGGTACGTGTCGACGCTGGCCACCACGACCCGGGCGTCGATCTTCAGGATCTCGATGCCCACCAGGGAGACCCGTACGAACGCGTCGATGACCAGACCTCGGTCGAGGACCAGTTCCAGCACGTCGTAGAGGTTCCCGGAGCCACCGCCACGGGCGGCACCGGCGCCGCCCTCGCTCTGCGGCACCACAGTCACGATCTCTTCCCTTCCGGTACGGGAAGCCGTACGTCGGAGGGCGCCGGGCCGCGGTCGTGTCGAAGGCCGCCGGTCTGTGCGATGTCAGCGGCGGCCGTGACCGCGGCGGCTCAGCGGGAGCCCCGGTCGACCTGGGCGCGCGTGTACCGGCGGCCGCGCTCGTACGCCAGCAGCTTGCCCGTGGGATCCAGGGCGACCCGGTAGGCGGCCATCACACTGGTCGTCTGCGGGACGCGCTCCAGTTCCAGGACCTCGACCTGGGCCTCCCAGCCCTCGTCGGTCGGCTTCAGCGCGGAAACGGACTCGGGGGCACGGCCCAGCAGCTGACTGAGCTGCTCGATCGCGCTCCGCATGGCCTCGGGCGCGGAGACCCGTTCCTCGGCGGGCTCTGACTCCCGCGACGAGGAACGGCGCTTCTCCGACTCCCGACCGTTCATCACTGTCACCTGCCTGTCCGTATACCCATCATTGCCCCTTTAAGCGGTATATGTGAACTTCTTGCGCGTTGGTGCAGTTCAGTCGGAGGTCGCGCCGTCGGACAGGGCCAGATACGTGTGCAGGTGGCCCGCGCCCTCCAGCATCGCCGCCGTCCGGGAGGTCAGGGCGGTGCGACGGGCCGTGATCGCGGTGCGGAGGGCCTCGGTGCCGCCCTCGTCGCGGAGGTCTTCGAGGACCGGGCGGATCTGGTCGAGGAGGTAGTGGTCGCGGCGGAGGGCGAGGATGAAACGGGCGTCGCGCACCTCCTCGGGGGCGTAGTGGCGGTAGCCGGTGCCGCGTTCACGACGGGGCGCGAGGAGACCGGCTGCCTCCCAGACGCGGAGCGTCGACGTGCGGACGCCGAGCAGCGCGGCGACCTCGCCGATCAGCAGGTCGGTGGCGGGTACGTCGTCCTCCGGCGGCTCTCCGGCCAGCGTCCGCAGCGCCTCGCCGGTCGTCCGCAACGACACCCGCTCCGCGTGCAGCGTCGCGTGGACCTCGTCCACCAGCGCCAGGGCCCCCGGCACGTCCCCCTCGTGCACGGTCCGCATGATCCGCGTGGCGGCCACCGCCCCGTACCCCTTCGACAGGGCCCGGTACGTCAGCAGCGCCCGCCGGTGCGCGTCGCCGAACACCCGGTACCCCGAGTCCGTACGCGGCACGGGCGGCAGCACCCCGGCCGTCTCGTAGTTGCGGATCTGCTGGGTGGAGACGCCACAGAGGCGGGCGAGGTCGACGGGGCGCAGGCGGGGCGGGCCGGGCATGGCGGGCGTACGGGGCGGGCCGGTTCGACGGGGTGCGGGCGGTGCCTTCTCGTCGTCCGTCAGTCCTCGCCGTCCTTCTTCTCCCGCTTCTCGCCCTTCTCCTCCTCCTGCCGCTTCAGCTCCTCCTCGCGTCGGCGGAGGTCGGCCTCCCAGCTCTTGAGGAGGGTCTCGTCCTTCTTGTTGTCCTCGGCGAGCGACTTCAGGAACTCGGGGTTGTCGTCGGGGGCGACGTACTCCGAGCGGTGGCCCCGGTGCCACTCGGAGGGTGTGCGTCCACCCCCGGGGACGCCCCGCAGCTTGCCCGCGACGAGCCAGGCGATGGGGCCGACGATCCAGAAGAGCAGGATGATGAAGACCCAGGCGATCTTCGGCAGGTGTTTCGCCTCGTCCTCGGGGGTGTTGAGGCAGTCGATGAACGCGTAGATCGTCAGCGCCAGCGGCACGAGATACAGCAACACCCTGAGCATGGGACAGCCCCCTGGAAGCGGTGGCGGCCGGTCGACCGGCCGCCGGACACGACGGCGGGACCGTGCGCGGGGCCCCGTGACGGGGTCAGGGTAGCCCCTCGGGGATACTTGTCCGCATGGCTTACGACGATCTTCGCTCCCTGCTCCGCGCACTGGAGCGCGAGGGCGATCTCCAGCGCATCAAGGCCGAAGTCGACCCCTATCTGGAGGTCGGGGAGATCGTCGACCGGGTCAACAAGGCCGGCGGCCCCGCCCTGCTCTTCGAGAACGTGAAGGGCTCCTCGATGCCCCTCGCGATGAACGTCTTCGGCACGGACCGCCGCCTGCTGAAAGCCCTCGGTCTCAAGTCGTACGCCGACATCAGCGAGAAGATCGGCGGCCTGCTCAAGCCCGAACTGCCGCAGGGCTTCGTGGGGGTGCGCGAGGCGTTCGGGAAGCTCGGCGCGATGACGCACGTCCCGCCGAAGAAGGTGAAGGCGGACAGCGCCCCGGTGCAGGAGGTCGTCCTCCAGGGCGACGACGTCGACCTGGACCGGCTCCCGGCCCTCTTCACCTGGCCGAAGGACGGCGGCTCCTTCTTCAACCTCGGTCTCACCCACACCAAGCACCCCGAGACCGGCGTGCGCAACCTCGGCCTCTACCGCCTCCAGCGCCACGACAGGCGCACCATCGGCATGCACTGGCAGATCCACAAGGACAGCCGCAACCACTACCAGGTGGCCGCCAAGCGCGGCGAGCGCCTGCCGGTCGCCATCGCCTTCGGCTGCCCGCCCGCCGTGACCTACGCCTCGACGGCCCCGCTCCCCGGTGACATCGACGAGTACCTGTTCGCCGGGTTCGTCTCGGGGAAGCGGATCGAGATGGTCGACTGCAAGACCGTGCCGCTGCAGGTGCCGGCGCAGGCGGAGGTGGTCATCGAGGGCTGGCTGGAGCCCGGGGAGATGCTCCCCGAGGGCCCGTTCGGCGACCACACCGGCTTCTACACCCCGCAGGAACCGTTCCCCGCGCTGAAGATCGACTGCGTGACGATGCGGAAGCGGCCGCTGCTGCAGTCGATCGTCGTGGGCCGGCCGCCGACGGAGGACGGGCCGCTGGGGCGGGCGACGGAACGCTTCTTCCTGCCGCTGCTGAAGATCATCGTCCCGGACATCGTGGACTACCACCTGCCCGAGGCGGGCGGCTTCCACAACTGCGCGATCATCTCGATCGACAAGAAGTACCCCAAGCACGCGCAGAAGGTCATGCACGCGATCTGGGGCGCCCACATGATGTCCCTGACCAAGCTGATCGTGATCGTCGACTCCGACTGCGACGTCCATGACCTCCACGAGGTCGCCTGGCGCGCCCTCGGCAACACGGACTACTCCCGCGACCTGTCGGTGGTCGAGGGCCCGGTGGACCATCTGGACCATGCCTCCTACCAGCAGTTCTGGGGCGGCAAGGCGGGGATCGACGCGACGAAGAAGTGGGTCGAGGAGGGCTACACGCGGGACGGGGGCTGGCCCGACATGGTCGAGTCGGACCCGGCCACGGCGGCCCTGGTCGACCGCCGCTGGAAGGAGTACGGCCTGTGACCAGCGCCTCCGCCGCGATCCCGCAGCCGGGCCGCGCCAAGGCATTCCTCCGGCTCGTGATGATCGAGCACTCCATCTTCGCGCTGCCCTTCGCGTACATCGCCGCGCTCACGGCCATGTTCCGGCTGGACGGCAACGTCCACTGGGCGCGGCTGCTGCTGGTCACCGTCTGCATGGTGGGTCTGCGTACGTTCGCGATGGCGGTCAACCGGATCATCGACCGGGAGATCGACGCCCGTAACCCGCGTACGGCGCATCGTGAGCTGGTGACCGGCGCGATGTCGGTCAAGCACGCCTGGACGGGCGCGCTGATCGCGCTGGTGATCTTCCTGGGCGCGGCGGCCCTGCTGAACCCCCTCTGCCTCGCCCTGGCCCCCATCGCCGTGATCCCGATGGTCGTCTACCCCTACGGCAAACGGTTCACGAACTACCCGCAGGCCATCCTCGGCCTCGCGCAGGCCATGGGGCCCATCGGCGGCTGGCTCGCGATCACCGGGGAGTGGTCCTGGGAGGCGGTCGTCCTCGGCCTGGCGGTGGGCATCTGGATCGGGGGCTTCGATCTCATCTACGCCTGCCAGGACATCGACTCCGACCGGGAGTCGGGCGTGCTGTCGGTGCCGGCCCGGTTCGGTGTTCCGGCGGCGATCTGGTCGGCGCGGGTGTGCCATGCCGTCACGACCGCGCTGTTCGCCTGGTACGCCGTCCTGACGGGCGCGGGGGCGTTTCTGTGGCTGGGGCTGGCGATCGTCGCGGGCGCGTTCGTGTACGAGCACACGATCGTGCGTCCGCATGACCTGTCCCGGCTGAACCGGGCGTTCTTCTCTGTCAACGGGTTCATCGGCATCGCGCTGTTCGTGTGCGCGCTGCTGGATCTGCTGGTGCGGGGGCTGACGTTGTGACGGCTTCCTGGGCATGCCGGGGGTGGGCATGCCGGGGGCGGGATGCGCTCCTGTGCCTGCCGGGTGCGGGCCGGTGGGGCTTCTCGCGCAGTTCCCCGCGCCCCTGAGAACCCCGGCCCTGGGGGCCTGGGGGTGTTGTGTGTCGGGTGCGGGCCGGTGGGGCTTCTCGCGCAGTTCCCCGCGCCCCTGAAAAGCAGGAGGCTGCGCCCCACCGCTTTTCACCCCGCCGCCCCGGCGCTCGGCGCCCGCGCCCCGGCGCTCGGCGCCCGCGCCCCGTCGCTCGTCGCCCGCGCCCCGGCGCTCGGCGCCCGTGTACCGACGCCCGCGCCCTGACGCTCGGCGCCCGCGCCCCGTCGCCCGCGCCCTGACGCTCGGCGCCCGTGTACCGCCGCCCGCGCCCTGACGCTCGGCGCCCGTTGTACCGGCGCCCGGCGCCCGATGCCTCCAGCCTCCGGAACTATGGCCCATCCCGCCCACCGGCTGTTGTCACCCCCGGTGTCACCCCTGGGCGGCCCCCCGAGGCCCGCAGGGCCGGGGTTCTCCGGGGCGCGGGGAACTGCGCGAGAAGGGACGGTGGGGCCGTGGTCGCCCGTGCGCCTGTACCCCCGAGCTGTCAGGCGACCGCAGTTCTCCGGCGGAACAGGAACGCCGCCGCGACCCCCGTCACCAGCCCGATCAGATGCCCCTGCCAGCTGATCCCGGTTTCGTTCGGGGCGATGCCCGCCAGGATCGAGCCGCCCCACACCGCCGCGACGAGCACACCCGCCGCCACTCCCAGCAGCCGGCGCTCGACGAACCCGCTGACGACGAGGAATCCGAAGAGGCCGAAGACGACGCCGGAGGCACCGGCGGTGTTCGTGTTGTCCGGGGATATCAGCCACACCCCCAGCCCGTCCGCGACGACGATCAGCGCGCAGACTGCGGCGAAACGCCGCAGCCCCCCGAGCGCCGAGAGGAACCCCAGCACCAGCAACGGCACGCTGTTCGCCGCGACATGGGCGAAGCCGAAGTGGATGAACGAGGCGGGCACGACATCGACCAGCTCGGGCACCGAGCGGGGGACGATGCCGAAGCGGTCCAGCGAGTGACCCGTCGCCACGTCGATCACTTCGAGCAGCCACAACAGCGCCACCCAGCCCACCATCAGCTTGGCCGCCGCCTTCGCCCGGTCCCCTCGCGACCACTCCCGCTCAGGACTCAGCGCCCCACGTACTCCACCAGCCATGTCCGACCCCCGACTCAACTCGTCCCCTTCAAGAAACGGCCGTGCCCCCTTGACCGGTTCCCGCCCCGCGCCGCCGGATAGGCTCGGGGTCGTGAACCCAGCCAAGCCAGGGAAGACGCCGCGTACGCCTTGGATCGTAGGGGTGTCCGGCGCATCCGGCACCCCATACGCCGCGGCGGTGCTGCGCGCGCTCCTCGCCGCCGGCGAGACCGTCGACCTCGTGGTGTCCCGGGCCTCGCGGCTGACCCTGCTCGACGAGACGGGTATCTCCTTCCGGGACGCCCACTGGCGCGACGACCTGCGGGAATGGCTGACCCGCGGCGCCGACGCCAAGCCCGGCACGTTCACCGTGGACCTCGACGGCGACCGCGTACGGCACTGGAGCGCCGGGGATCTGGCCGCCGGACCGTCCTCGGGCTCGTACCCCGTCAAGGGGATGCTCATCGTGCCCGCGTCGACCGCGTGCGTCGCGGGCGTGGCCCTGGGGCTGTCGAAGGATCTGCTGCAACGCGCGGCGAGCGTGACCCTCAAGGAGGGCCGGCGCCTGGTGGTCGCCGTACGCGAGACCCCGTTGAGCGGGCAGACCCTGCGCCACCTGGTGACCCTGGACGAGGCGGGCGCGACCGTACTGCCCGCGTCCCCGGCCTTCTACGCGGGCGCCACGCACATCCAGGACCTGGTGGACTTCGTCGCCGGACGGGCGCTGGACGCGGCGGGCGTCCCGCACACCCTGTACCGGCGCTGGGAGGGCGACGTGGGCGGCGCGCGCGCCTCCCGTTCCGCCACCTGAGCGCCCCACACGCTCAACCCCTCGCCCCGCACGACCCCGTACGACCTCACGCATCACTCACGCAGCACTCACAACGCAACTCTTCAGCGGAAGGCAACCGATCGCATGGACGCGGTGGACAGGCAGCTCATCCAGGCCCTGAGGGAGAACGGCCGGGCCTCCTACGCGGAGCTGGGACGCCTCGTCGGTCTGTCGGGACCCAGCGTCACCGACCGCATCAACCGGCTGGAGGCGGCCGGGGTCATCACCGGCTATCGCGCCACCGTCAACGCGGCCTCCCTCGGCCTCGGAGTGACCGCCCTCATCGGCATCTCCCTCTCCGACGCCGCCGACCACGAGGACGTGGCGACACGGCTGCGGGACCTGGCCGAGATCGAGGACTGCTGGTTCATCGCGGGCGACGACTCCTTCATGCTCAAGGTGCGCGCCCCCGACGTGGACGGTCTGGAGAAGACCATCCGCCGCCTCTCCGGCACCGCCGGTGTCTCCCGGACCCGTACGACCATCGTGCTCTCCACGAAGTGGGAGAACCGGGTGGGTGAGCTGCCGGAGGAGGAGTAGGGCCCTACACGTAGGGTTGAGCGGGCAAGTCGGTAGGTCGGTGGTCGGTCGGTGAAAGGTGTGGGCATGGACGTCGGGCTCAAGCGGGAGCTGGAGGAGAAGGTCCGCTCCGGCGAGCGGCTGACCCGCGAGGACGGCATCGCGCTGTACGAGTCGGACGACCTGGCCTGGCTGGGCGGTCTGGCGCACGAGGTGCGGATGCGGAAGAACGGC
Source organism: Streptomyces bottropensis ATCC 25435 (assembly GCF_000383595.1). NCBI lineage: Bacteria > Bacillati > Actinomycetota > Actinomycetes > Kitasatosporales > Streptomycetaceae > Streptomyces > Streptomyces bottropensis. The sequence continues at coordinate 880,279 of NZ_KB911581.1, forward strand.
GACGTCGTCCACTTCAACGTCAACCGCCACCTCAACATGACCAACGTGTGCACGGCGTCGTGCGCGTACTGCTCCTTCCAGCGCAAGCCGGGGGAGAAGGACGCGTACACGATGCGCATCGAGGAGGCGGTGAAGCTCGCCAAGGCGATGGAGGGCGAGAACCTCACCGAGCTGCACATCGTCAACGGCCTGCACCCGAACCTTCCGTGGCGCTACTACCCGCGCTCGCTGAAGGAGTTGAAGGCCGCCCTCCCGGACGTCTCGCTCAAGGCCTTCACGGCCACCGAGATCCACCACTTCGAGACGATCAGCGGCCTGACGGCGTCGGAGATCCTCGACGAGCTGATCGACGCGGGGCTCGAATCCCTCACCGGCGGCGGCGCGGAGATCTTCGACTGGGAGGTCCGGCAGCACATCGTCGACCACCGCACCCACTGGGAGGACTGGTCGCGGATCCACCGCCTGGCGCACGAGAAGGGTCTCAAGACCCCGTGCACCATGCTCTACGGCCACATCGAGGAGCCGCGCCACCGGGTGGACCACGTCCTGCGCCTGCGTGAACTGCAGGACGAGACCGGCGGTTTCCAGGTCTTCATCCCACTGCGCTACCAGCACGACTTCGTCGACATGCAGGACGGCAAGGTCCGCAACCGCCTCCAGGCCCGCACCCAGATGGCGACGGGTGCCGAGGCCCTGAAGACCTTCGCGGTCTCCCGCCTCCTCTTCGACAACGTCCCCCACGTCAAGGTCTTCTGGGTCATGCACGGCGTCCAGACGGCCCAGCTGGCGCTGCAGCACGGCGCCGACGACATGGACGGCTCGGTCGTCGAGTACAAGATCACCCACGACGCGGACAACTACGGCACGCCGAACAAGCTGACCCGCGAGGACCTGCTGGACCTCATCCGCGACGCGGGCTTCCGCCCGGTGGAACGGAACACGAGGTACGAGATCATCCGCGAGTACGACGGCCCGGACCCGGCACGCCGGGAATCTCCGCAGCCGATGCGGGTCTGAGCAGCCGACGCGGGTTCGAGGGCGGCGCGCGTCCCGTGCACCCTTGACAGGGGCACGATCAAGATCGCACGCTTCCCCCTCTTGCGTTAACAGGAGGGGGATACGTGATGAGGCATTCCTGGGGCAGGCTCGGCACGCTGGCCGGAGCGTTCGTACTCGCGGCGAGTGCCGTGATGACGGGCGGGACTCCGGCCGCCGCGGCACCCTCGGTGTCGTTCGACCCGGATCTGACGACCATCTATCGCAATCAGCGCATCTACGTCTCCATCGACGGGGACTACGCCGGCTATGCCACCTGGTACAGCGATCCGGGAGAGATCTCGACGGGGGACACGCTGGAGGCCCACGACGCGCGCTCGGACGGCTATGGCATCGAGGCGCAGATCAGCAACGGCCGGATCGCCACGACGCGCGGCCACAACGCCCCTTACACGGAAAGGGACTCGGGTGACGTCGTCGAGGACGTCGAGTACCTGATGTGGGTGTGCGTGGTGAAGGGCAGCTATCAGAACTGCTCCGACGTGGTGTCGGTCTGGTCCTGATCGAAGGGCCGGAGTAGGGCCGGAGAAGTGTGAGTGGCTCGTCGGGTAATGACTACTCTTCTTCAATGGCCCTTACGTTCCAGCTCGATCCGCCCCTCACCCCCGCCCTCCACGGCGGAATCCTCGCCCTCTGGGCGGACGTCTCCAACGCCGGCGGAGCCGTTGGTTTCGTTCCGCCGGTGACGGCGGAGCAGATCCGTCCGGAGCTTCTCAAGCACCTCACGGCGATGGCGGAAGGCAGGCACCGCCTGCTTCTCGGGCTGGACGACACCGGCAGCCCCGCCGCCACCGCCTTCTTCGCCTTCAACACCCACCGCCTGATGACCCACTGGGTCTGGCTCTACACGGTGATGGTCCACCCCGCCCACCAGGGCAAGGGTCACGGCCGCGCCCTCATGACGGCGGTCGAGACCGCCGCCCGCGGCTTCGACGGCATAGACGCGGTCCGCCTCGGCTGCCGGGGCGGCCACGGCCTGGAGCACTTCTACGCCTCCTGCGGCTACAAGGAGGTGGGCCGCGTCCCGGGCGCCATCCGCGTCGCCCCCGGCGACCACCGCGACGACATCACGATGCTCCTGCCCCTGACCTGAAACCGGCACAACCCCCCTGGCAAGATCGCCCGCCGACCGTGCTTCACTGGAAGACGCCCTTCGGCAACGTTCGGACCGGAAACGGAAGAGTGGATTGAGATGCTCCGCTACACACTGATGCGCCTCGGTATCTTCGCGGGCTGCTTCGTGGTCGTCTGGGCCCTCGTCTACTCCGGCGTCGCCCCGCGCGGCCTCGGCGCCTCCAACGGCATGTGGGTGGTCGTCCTCGCCCTGCTGATCTCCGCGCCGATCAGCTTCGTCGCCCTGCGCAAGGAGCGGGACCGGGCCTCCGAGCGGATCGCCCCCCGCCTCGACCGCTCCATCGACCGCGTCAAGTCCAACCTCTCGGCCAACCGCAGCCAGGAGGACGAGGTCGACGACGAGGCCCGGACCGAGGCCCGTACCGATGCACGGACCGAGGCACCGACGCCGGTGGCGGCCGAGGAGACGAAGAAGGACGACGCCGTCAGGGCCACCGAGCCGGCGTCCGGCCAGGCTTCCTAGGAGCCCGCCTCCGCCCCCGAACCGTACGCTTGCCCGCATGGGTGCTGTGAAGAGCAAACGGATGCCTCGCGCGGTGCGGGAACAACAGATGCTGGACGCGGCGGTGCGGACCTTCGGGCAGCGCGGCTACCGGGCCGCGTCGATGGACGAGATCGCCGAACTGGCGGGCGTGTCCAAGCCGTTGGTGTACCTGTACCTGAACTCCAAGGAAGACCTCTTCACGGCCTGCATCCGCCGCGAGGTCACGGCGCTCACCACCGCCGTGCGCGCGGGCGTCAACCCCGAGCTGCCCGCCGACCGTCAACTCTGGGAAGGTCTGCGGGCGTTCTTCACGCACACCGCGCGCAACCCGGACGCCTGGGCCGTGCTACACCTTCAGGCCCGTACGCACGGGGAACCGTTCGCCGCCGAAGTGGCGGCGATGCGGGAGGACATGGTGGCGTTCGTGACCGGGCTGATCCTGGTCGGGGCCCGGGAGGCCCGCCGCGATCCCTCGCTGCCCGAGCGCGAGGTGGCCGGCCTCGCGGAGGGCCTGGTGGGCGCCGCCGAGGCCCTCGCGGCCTGGGCCAACGCGACCCCCGGCATCACCGCCCGCCAGGCCGCCGCGACCCTGATGAACTTCGCGTGGGCGGGCCTGGGCGACCTCATGGAGGGCCGCCCATGGACTCCGCCGCCCGCGGGGGAGCCCGGGGAGTAGCGCCCGTCGTCAGCCGCGGACCCCGTGAGGTTTCACGCGCAGTTCCCCGAGCCCCTGAAACACCGGGCCCGCAGGCCCGAGAAGCACGGGGCGCAGCCCCTGCTTCTCAGGGGCGCGGGGAACTGCGCGACCAGCCCCCACCGACCCGCAGCCGAACACCGCCCCCTCACGCCGCCCATGCAGTGGTTGCCGTGCGCCTCGCGGACACCGAAGGCGGTGAGGATCGCGGTGGGGAATGTCCACGTGCGTTCAGACAACGAGCGGGTACACGTGGCCGCTCACATGGACCCTCGGCCGGACCTGCTCCCCGTCCGGCCCCGGGACGCCTCCGCCGCGCAGTTCGAAGCCGCCCCACGTCCCTGCGTCGGCCGCGTACGTCACCGTGCCGGGCAGGGGCACCGGAGCCCGGAACTCCGCGCGGACGAGGGCCGCCGGGGGAGTGCCGTACTCGGCGAGGCAGCGGGCCACGGTCCACATCCCGTGCGCGATGGCCCGCGGGAACCCGAACAGGCGGGCGCCGAGCGGATGCAGATGGATCGGATTGCGATCCCCGGACACGGCCCCGTACCGCCGCCCGACATCCCCGCCCAACCGCCACTCGGCAACCCCGGGCACCGCTGGAAGCCCCTCGGGCGCCAACCCGCTCCGGCCGGCCGAAGCCGCCCCACTCCTCCCGCCGGCCGCAGCCCGCCCCCTCCCCTCGCCCCGCCCATGCCGGGCGAGATACGTGCACCGGGACTCCCACGCGACCCCGGCCCCGCCCCCGAAACCGCCCTCGCCCTCGCTCCCGTCCCGTACCTCGGTCACCACCGTCGCCTCCGTGCCCCGGCGATGGGGCGCCAACTCCTCGACGTACACGGTGATCTCGTACTCCCCGGTGGCGGGCAGCCGTCGGCGTCGGGTGATCTCGATCGAGGTGTGCACGAGTCCGAGGAGGGGCAGCGGGAAGTCCCGGCCGGACATGATCCGCATGGCGAGCGGAAAGCCGAGGACGTGCGGATACGTCAGCGGGACGGCGTCCTCCCCCGTGGGGAACCCGCAGACGCGCTCGTACGCGGCGAGACGGGCGAGGTCGATCCGGACGCCGGGCAGGACGAGCCGGGCGAACCGACCGGGGGGCAGGGGCGGGGAGTCGGCGCCCCGCAGCCCGCGGCTCTTGCGCGGCGATCCGAGCGCGCCCCTGGCGAGAAGGGGCGCGAGAGCCGGTGGGGCCGCGAGGGTGTGCGTGGGCGTCGGCTGCATCGAACGGCCTCCCTCTCCCCGCGCCGGGCTCCGCTCCCGCGCCGGATCCGCTTTCTTACCCAAGAGTCAGGTTACCCGAGGTAAGGGCTGGACAGACCTTCCGTGCGCTCCGGGACATGAGCGACCCTCAGGTAACTTGACACCCCCTTGACCTGCGCGGGAACCGCGTACGGGCGGCCTGCGAGACTGCACATCCCCGGCCCGGTTCCATCTCCGGACCATCGCTACACTCACACGCACCTCACACACCAACCCCGTACGATCCGGGCACGCCGAACGCCCAGGAGCCGCCCGTGTCCAGCCTCGAACACACCGAACCCGCGCTGCTGGAACCAGAGTTGAAGCGGCTGGACGGCACAGTCCGAGAGGCGTACGTCCCCGCTCTCGCCGAGCCGGCGGCCTACGGCTCGCTCGCGGACATCCCGTTCGACAACGCCACCCACGCCCCCGACGCGGTCGTCCTCAGCCGTAAACACGGGACTGCGGCGACGGAGCGGAACGCGAACGGGGGCGACGGGGGCCGGGGCCAGGAGCGGGACGCCGGCACCGGCGAGGGCGGGTGGAAGGACGTGACGGCGGCCGAGTTCGCCGCCGAGGTGCTCGCGCTGGCGAAGGGTCTGATCGCCGAGGGCCTGATGCCGGGCGACCGCATCGCGATCATGGCGCGGACGACGTACGAATGGACGCTCCTGGACTTCGCGGCCTGGGCGGCGGGCCTGGTGACGGTCCCCGTCTACCCGACCTCCTCCGTCTTCCAGACCCGCTGGATCCTCCAGGACTCGGGCGCGGTGGCGCTGGCCGTGGAGACGGCGGGTCAGGCCGCCGCCCTCGGCCCCGAACTCGACCGCATCCCCGACCTGCGCCACATGTGGGTCTTCGAGAAGGACCACCTGGGCCGGCTGGCCGAGCGGGGCCGGGACGTGGCCGACCAGGAAGTGGCCGTACGGCGCGGGGTGCTGGGCCCCGACACCCTGGCGACCCTCATCTACACCTCGGGCACGACCGGCCGCCCCAAGGGCTGCGCCCTCACCCACGGCAACTTCTGCGCCGAGGTCGACAACGCGATCGACCTCCTCTACCCGATCTTCCGCGCGAAGACGGACGAGGAGGCCTCCACCCTCCTCTTCCTCCCTCTCGCCCATGTGTTCGGCCGCATGGTGGCGATCGGCTGTATGCGGGCGAGGGTCCGCCTGGGCCACTCGCCGAGCTTCCGCACGGAGGACCTCCTCGCCGACCTCAAGTCCTTCCGTCCGACGTTCCTCCTGGTCATCCCGTACGTCCTGGAGAAGGTCTTCAACACGGCCCGCGCCTCCGCCGAACGCATGGGCCGCGCCTCCTCGTACGACAGGGCCTCCGCCGTGGCCCGCCGCTACGGCGAGGCGCTGGAGGCCGAACAGCACGGCACCGGGCCCGGCCCCTCCGCCTTCCTCAGGACGGCCCGCACCTTCTACGACCCCCTGGTGTACCGCCGTATCCGCAAGGCACTGGGCGGCAGGGTCCGTTACGTCATCTGCGGAGGCAGCCCCCTCGGCCGGCGCCTCGCAGCCTTCTACGCGGGCGCGGGCATCGACGTCTTCGAGGGCTACGGCATGACGGAGACGACGGCGGCCGTGACCGTCACCCCGCCCAACCTCCCCCGCCTGGGCACGGTGGGCCGCCCCCTGCCCGGCACACGGATCCGGATAGCCGCCGACGGCGAGATCCTGCTGCACGGCGGCCAGATCTTCCGCGGCTACTGGGACCCCCAGGCCGGTGGGGTCGTCCCGGCGGGCCCCGACGGCTGGTTCGCCACCGGGGACATCGGCCGGCTCGACGACGAGGGGTACCTCACGATCACCGGCCGCAAGAAGGAGATCCTCGTCACCGACAGCGGCAAGAACGTGGCCCCGGCCCCGCTGGAGAACTGGCTCCGCTCCCACCCCCTGATCGCCCACGCCATGGTCGTGGGCGACCGCCGTCCCTACGTCACCGCCCTGCTGACCCTGGACCCCGAGGGCATCACCCACTGGGCCCTGATGAACGCCAAGCAGGACACCCCCCTCGACCACCTCGCCACGGACCCGGACCTGCGAGCCGTCCTGCAACGCGCGGTGGACGAGGCCAACCGGCTCGTCTCCCGCCCCGAGTCCATCCGCAGGTTCACGATCGTCCCCGGCGGCTTCACGGAGGAGGAGGGCCACCTCACCCCGTCGATGAAGCTGCGGCGCGACGTGGTGGAGCGGTCCTTCGCGACGGAGATCGAGGGGCTGTACGAGACGTAGTCCCGGCCCGCGGCGCGGGCCCCTACTTCCCCGCCGCCGGGTCACCCTCCCCGAGCCCGACCCACCAGTACCCGTCGTCCTTGACCAGCAGCAGCTCCTGCTTCTGGCCGGTGCTGCCGTAGGTGAGCCGCACGGGATTGAAGTAGTCCACGACCCCTTCCAGCACGGTGACGTCGACATGCCCTCGGGCGCCCTCGCCGAACTCCCGCACATGCTCGTACGCGGCACCCCGCGTCCCGTCGTACGCGGGCCCGGCCAGCTCCATCAGCCCGTCCACGTCACCGGCCTTGAGCCGCTGCACATACGCCCGCACGACGGTGTCGACGTCCTCGGCGGTCTCCCGGACATCGGGATACCGCGACTTCTCGGCCCGCACGGTCACATCGACGCCGGGCGAGTCGGCGAGCGAGTACGGCGCCCGCAACCAGTTCCACCACACGACCGCCCCCACCCCGAGCACGACCACCCCACCCCAGCACAGCAACACACCACGCCTCCGCACCGACCCCACCCCGTCCCGTTGCCTACGCTCTCCGGCTCTCCGGGCCTACGCTCTCCGGCTCTCCGGCGCATTCTCCGGCTCAACTGCCTGTATATCTCGCGCGGAGCAGGAGGTTTCCAGGGCGCCCGGCGGCGTAGGGCTCTCAGTCCACCAGGTCCGCTGCCGTCAGCAGACGGGTCAGATCCGTGCGTGAGCGGACGTGCAACTTGCGGTAGATCCGGGTGAGATGGGCCTCCACGGTCTTTCTGGAGACGAACAACGACGCTGCCGCCTCGGTGTTGTTGAGGCCGCGGGCGATCGCGCGGGAGACCTGGAACTCCTGGGGGGTCAGCTGGTCCAGGGTGCCCGTCGCCGAGGGGGCGGTGCTCACCATGCCGCCCGCCGCCGCGAGTTCGCTCGCCGCGCGGCGGGCCCACGGGACCGCGCCGAGGCGTTCGAAGCAGGCCAGGGCGGAGGACAGGGGCGCGCGGGCGGCTGCTGGGCGGCGGTGGCGGCGCAGGACCTCCGCCTCGCACAGCAGGGTCCGGGCCCGGTCGAAGGGGCCCGTCGTGCGCCGGTGGGCCTCCAGGGCCGCCCCGAAGTGGGCCTCCGCCTCCTCCGGTGTCCCCGCCAGCAGCCCCCGGACCCGGGCCGCCGCGGCCTCCGCCGACGCCAGGCCCGTCTCCCGGGCCCGTTCCTCCAGCCAGGAGACCACCTCGGCGGCCCGCGTCGCGTTCCCCGCCCGTACGTGCGCCTCGGCCAGGTCCGCCGCGAACGGGACCACCTCCGGATTGCCGATGCCCTGCTCCACGGCCAGTGACAACGTCTGCTCCAGCTCGCCGACGGCCGCCTCGTGGTCGCCGTGGGCGAGCGCCGACAGGCCGAGCACCGCCGTCAGGTGGAACTCCTGGCAGCCGATCCCGTACGCCCCGCACTCCCGCCGCGCCCGCGCCACATGCTCCTCGCACTCGACACGGTCGCCGCGCAGCGCTTCGAGGCGGGCGAGGCAGTACAGGGCGTAACTCACGCACGTCAGCTGGCCCAGCTCCTCCGCCCACCGCAGAGCCTCCGTCAGATCGCCGCGCGCAGAGGCCCATTGCCCGATCCGGGTCTCCAACTCGCCCCGTACGGCGAGGGTGAACCCCAGCACGCCCACGGCACTGTGCCGCCGGGCCGACTCCACGGCCGTGTCGAGCAGCCGGCGCCCCCGGGCGAACTCCTCCGCACGGCTCCACGCCTGCCCGGCGATCGCGTAGACCTGCTGGTCGCGGACGGGGTCGCCGCCGCCGTGCCGGTCCGCGGCCTCCAGCATCTCGCGGCCCCGCGCCGTGCGGCCGGACATGATCAGGGCCCCGCCCAGCATCGTCAGGCCGTACCAGCGTTCGGGGCCGGACGGCGAGGCCATGGCGAGGGAGTCGTCGGCCACGCGCACCGCCGCCGGGACATGTCCGTCCAGGCGCGCGGCGGCCGTCGCCTCCGCGAGGAGCAGACAGGCGCGGGTACGGTCGGTGCCGCGCACGGCGTCGGCGGCGTCCATCAGCAGGCCGTACGCCCGGGCGGTCTCGCCCTTCCAGGTGTACATCCGGCCCAGCAGGCCCTGGATCGCGGCGCGCACCGCCGGGTCGGGGGTGATGCGCAGGGCCTCCTCGCACCACTGCGGGCCCGCCGGGAGGCCGCTGAGCAGGGCGTCGGAGGCGGCGTGGTGGAGGCGGTCGGCGCGGGGCGCGGGGTCCGGGGTGAGTTCGGCGGCGCGGCGCCAGGCGAGGGCCGACTCGCCGAAGGCGCTGCGGCGGCGCGCCTCCCGCGCGGCCTCGGCGAGCGCGGCCGCCGCCTCCTCGTCGGGGCCCGGACTCGCGGACGCCCGGTACCAGGCGTGCAGCGGACCCGTACTCACCTCGGCCAGCGCCTGGAACGCGGCGTACCGGTGGGCGAGGGGGGCGCGGCCGAGGACCAGCGCGCGCAGCACCGGGTGGTGGAAGTCCAGCCCGTCCGCGGTGGCGGTGATCAGGCCGTCCTCCTCGGCGGGGGAGAGCGCGTCGAGGGAGAGGCCGGCCGCCTCCAGCGCCTTGCGGAGCGGGCCCGCCGCCGTCGAACGGCTCGCGGCCAGGACCACCAGCGCCCGGCGCGCCGCGTCCGGCAGAGCGTCGATCCGGGTGGCCCAGGCACGCTCCAGATGGCTGCCGAGGGACGGCGGGTCCAGCAACGGCCGCTCCCCGCGCGCCTGTTCGTCGGTCAGTCCGCCCGCGATCTCCCGCAGGGCGAGGGGATTGCCGCCGCTGACGCGGACGAGGTCGGCGAGCACGCCGGGTGTCACTCGGCCGTCCAGCAGCGCGGCGCACTCCTCCGGGGTCAGTCCGCCCACCTGCACGGTGGGGATGCTGCGGCGGGGGCCCGACTCGCCGTGGTCCTCGCGCGAACCGAGGGCCAGGGCGACCCGCTCACTGGACAGCCGGCGGGCCACGAACAGCAGGACCCGCTGGGAGGAGGGGTCCACCCAGTGCAGGTCGTCGACGAGGACGACCACCGGGCGTTCGTCGCCGAGCGCCGCGAGGACGTTGAGAGCGCCCATGCAGGCGGCGTACGGATTGCCCGGCGGGTCCGCCGGGTCGCCGCCCAGGGCCAGACAGGATTCCAGGGCGGAGCGCTGGATGCCGGGGAGTTCCCTGAAAAGGGATGAATAGGGCATCAACAGGTCGCCCAGGGTGGCGAAGGGGAGCACGGTCTCGGTCTCGATGCCCCGGGCGCGCAGGACCGTTTTTGGTGCCGCGCCGGGGGTTCCGGTGGCCGCTCGCTCCGCCGCGTAGTCAAGGAGGGCGGTCTTTCCGATGCCGGGTTCGCCCCACAGCAGCAGGGCCGCCCCACCCGCCCCGCCCGCCACGAGCAGGTCGTCCATCAGCCGGCGTTCCCGCTCCCGGCCGACGAGTCCCCGTAACAATGCGCCACCCCCTGGTGCCCGCCTGCGCCCGGCCCCGCCCGTCCATCATGCCCCTGGGGGAGTTGTCGGGGGAGAGGTAGGGACTTCCCGGAAGCGAGGGGGGCGGCCCCGGGCCTTCAATGGTGGTGCACGACAAGAGGATCCCGGCACGGGGGATCACCACGCAGGGACCCCGGCACAGGGGGAACGGGGAAACAGGGGGACCGAGGCGATCGGGGAGGTCGGGGAGGTCGGGGAGATCGGAGAATCAGGAAATCCGGGGAAATGAACCAGGTCGCGGAACTAGGGGGACGGCCCATGCCGGCATCCGGGGGACGCGGGGATCTCACCGAAGGATCCGACCGGCTCGACTCGGTCGAGATCAAGGTGACGTTCTCGGGTGCGGGCGCGGCCGCCGCGACTTGGGCGCTGGCGCCGGACACCGGGGGAGCCCGGCGCCGCGTCTACTTCTGTGAGAACCTCGCCCGCTCCACGGCGCCAGGACAACTGCCGCTTCTGGATGCGGGGTTGATCCTGCGCCTACGGGCGGGGAGCGGGCGGGGCGGGGCCGTGACCGCGGAACTGCGGCCCTGCCGCCGGTCCCGGCTCTCGCAACGTTGGCTGCGCTTTCGTGAGTGGGGGCCGGACTCCTTCCACCTGGCGGCCGTCTGGTCGGGCGACCGCCGGGTCCTGTCCGCCGCCCTCGTCTCCGACCGGGGGCGTACGGCCGTGGAGGCCGTCGTCTCCGGCGCCGAGCCGCTGGACGTCCTCTTCTCCGACCACCAGCTCGCCTTCCTCGCCGACTGCGCCGACATCGACGTCGGCCTCGGTGCGCTCGACGTCCTCGGCCCCGTCCACACGGTCCGCCGGAGCGGCGTACGCCTCGACCACCACGAGGTGACTTTGGATCACTGCACGCTGCCCGCCGCCGGTCTGGAATGGCTGGAGGTCTCCGAGCGGGTCGCCCCCGAGGGCGCCGAGGTCGTCCAGGCCTCGCTCACCGCCCTCCTGAAGGCCAAGGGCCTCGAACCGGACCTGGGACGGGGCATCCGGCTGCGACGGGTGCTGGAGGAACTACGAGGCAACCTCACCGGGGACAGCCGCTCGCCGGACTGATCCCCGCCCCCGGTCCGCCCCGCCCCCGCACCGATTTCCCCGCCCCCGTTCGGGAACGTCCCCTCGCCCCGCGTCGTCATAATGTGCGCGACATCGCACCGGGGGAGGCTGGCAGCAGTGGAGTCGGGAACGGATCTGCCGCGGGTGCCTCCCTCGGAGCCCCCGGGGACCACGGCCGGGCGTCCGCGGGCGCGCGGGCCGGTCGCGGCGGTCGTCGCCCTGGCGATCGTGGGCGCGCTCGTCGCCGCCGGGGTGTATGTGGTGAACCGGGAGGGGACGACCGGTGCGCCCTCGGGCAAGGGCTCCGCCGCCACGTCGGCCGGCGCGTCCTCCCAGGGCTCCGGCGCGCGGGCCCCGGCGAACGAGGTCACGGTCCGCGTCACCGCCGAGGACGGCCGCAGCTGGGTCTCGGCGAAGGACTCCACCGGCGAACTTCTCTACGACGGACTGCTCCGGCAGGGCGAGACCAGGACCTTCTCCGCCGAGGAGTCGATCGACCTGGTCCTCGGCGAGCCGAGCGTCCTCAGCCTCGTGGTGAACGGCAGGAAGACCGACGACGACTTCCCCTCCGGCAAGGTGAAACGCCTCACCTACACGAAGGACGACTGAGCCGCGTAGGCCCGCCGGAGGAAAAGGCAGGAGCCCCTTCGCCGAAAGGCAAGGGGCTCCTTGGGTACTGCTCTCAGACGTCGTCAGAGGGGCATCCCTCGGTCAGACGGGGGTGACGTTCTCCGCCTGCGGGCCCTTCGGGCCCTGCGTCACGTCGAAGGAGACCTGCTGGTTCTCCTCCAGCGAACGGAAGCCGTTCGCATTGATGGCGGAGTAGTGGACGAACACGTCCGGTCCGCCACCTTCCTGGGCGATGAAGCCAAAGCCCTTTTCGGCGTTGAACCACTTCACGGTTCCGGTAGCCATAAGCCCTCCTTGGGCCCAAAGGGTTTGCCCTGCTCCAGAACCCTGCAAGTGTGAAAACAAGATGCCGCACAACTGCATACGTCTGAAAACGACGAGAGCCCGCGGTTACATGCTCCGCAGGCTCTGTACTGCAAGGGAAACCAAACTGCAACTTGCGGCGAGCCTAGCACGCAGGCAGGGGAATGCAATAGAGGGCAAGATCACGTCACCCGGATGTTTGATGGGCTCGACTCGCGGGTTGACGCATCGCCTCTTCCGCACCACCGGCCCCACTGGCGACACGCCGTCGAAAGCCTTGACACAGGGTGGACATCCGGTTTCGGGAACCCCTCCCGGCCCCCGGAGGCCGCACCGTACCCCATGAGGGCTAGCCTCGCGATGTGGACAATTCTCGCAACCGGCCGCGCGTCGGCCACATCCAGTTCCTGAACTGCCTGCCCCTGTACTGGGGGCTCGCGAGAACGGGGACGCTCCTCGACTTCGAGCTGACCAAGGACACCCCTGAGAAGCTCAGCGAGCAGCTGGTGCGCGGAGACCTCGACATCGGGCCCATCACGCTCGTCGAGTTCCTGCGCAACGCGGACGACCTGGTCGCCTTCCCCGACATCGCCGTCGGCTGCGACGGCCCGGTGATGTCCTGCGTCATCGTCTCCCAGGTGCCGCTGGACCGCCTGGACGGCGCACGCGTCGCGCTGGGCTCCACCTCGCGCACCTCCGTACGTTTGGCGCAACTGCTGCTGGCCGAGAGCGTCGGCGTACAGCCGTCGTACTACACCTGCCCGCCCGACCTCCCGCTGATGATGCGGGAGGCGGAGGCGGCGGTGCTGATCGGGGACGCGGCGCTGCGGGCCAACCTGCTCGACGGCCCGAACTACGGCCTGGAGGTGCACGACCTGGGCGCCATGTGGAAGGCGTGGACGGGGCTGCCGTTCGTCTTCGCGGTGTGGGCGGCGCGGCGGGACTACCTGGAGCGGGAGCCGGAGGTCACCCGCAAGGTGCACGAGGCGTTCCTGGCCTCCCGCGACCTGTCCCTGACCGAGGTGGCCAAGGTCGCCGAGCAGGCCGCCCGCTGGGAGGCCTTCGACGAGCGGGTCCTGGAGCGGTACTTCACCACCCTGGACTTCCGCTTCGGCGGACCCCAGCTGAGCGCCGTGGCCGAGTTCGCGCGGCGGGTCGGCCCGACCACCGGATTTCCGGCGGACGTGAAGGTCGACCTCCTTTCCTGAACATTTCCCCTCGAAGTCCCGGCGAACTTCCCGGCATTTCGATGGACGAATTCCGCGTTCTGTGGGACCGGCCCGTGCCACCGCCGCCGATCTGCCCCCGACGTTCGCATTCCCCTTCGGGCGTACGGCACTAGGCTTCTGGGGAGTCGTGCGTCGAGGAGAGTTCGTACGGGGGAACGTACGGGGTGGCGCGCGAGACGTACGGGGGAGGTGCCGCCCATGCAACCGCTCGATGTCGGCGAGCCCACGGTCGTGGGGCCCTACCGGCTGCTCGGCCGGCTGGGGTCCGGCGGGATGGGCCGGGTCTATCTGGGGCGCAGCGCGGGCGGCCGTACCGTCGCCGTCAAGATCGTGCATCCGCACTTCGCCATGGACGAGGAGTTCCGCGCCCGCTTCCGGCGCGAGGTCGACGCGGCCCGCCGCGTGGGCGGTTCCTGGACGGCTCCCGTGCTGGACGCGGACCCGGAGGCGGCGGTCCCGTGGGTGGCGACGGGCTACGCGGCCGGTCCGTCCCTCGCGGCGGCGATCGCGGACGGCGGCCACCTGCCCCCGCACTCGGTACGGGTCCTGGGCGCGGGCCTGGCGGAAGCGCTGGCCGCGGTGCACGCGCTGGGCCTGGTCCATCGCGACGTGAAGCCGTCCAACGTGCTGCTGACGGTCGACGGCCCCCTCCTGATCGACTTCGGCATCGCCCGCGCCACGGACGGCACGGCCTCGCTCACCTCGACGGGCGTGTCGATCGGTTCCCCCGGTTACATGTCCCCGGAGCAGATCCTCGGAAAGGGCATCACCGGCGCGGCCGACGTCTTCTCCCTCGGCGCGGTCCTCGCGTACGCCGCGACTGGTCAGTCCCCCTTCCCCGGTGACTCCTCCGCCGCCCTCCTCTACAAGGTCGTCCACGAGCCGCCGCGCCTGGACGGTCTGGAGGGCGACCTGCGCGACCTGGTCGAGCGCTGCCTGTCCAAGGAGCCCGCCGCCCGCCCCGCCCCCGAGGAGGTCGCCCGCTCCCTGGCCCCCCAGGGCGCGGCCCGTCTGGTGTCGGCGGGCTGGCTGCCGGGGCCGCTGGTGGAACAGGTGGGCCGCAGCGCCGTGCAGCTGCTGAACCTGGAAATGGCGGAGGAGGTGCCGTCCGGCCCGGTGGGGTTCAGCAGCCCGTCGGTGGGCGTGGTGAGGACGGGGGAGTCGGCGGCGGGGAGCCCGACCGGCGAGGCGAAGGCCGACGCGGCCGCCGCGAGCGGGGTGTTCGGGCCGCCGCCGGTGATGTCGTCGCAGGCACCGCCCGTGACACACGTGCCGGGGCAGCGGGCCGACGTCTCGGTGGCGGACACGGCGCCGCCGACGCCGGGCAAGCTGTCGCTGAGCGTGGCGGCCGCGTCCACGAGCGCGGCGAACGGGCGGGGCCGGAAGGTGAGTTGCTCGGTCGCCCTGGCGATCGCGGGAGCGTTCGCGCTGGTGAGCGTGGGGACGCTGTTCGGGCTCGGGATACTGAAGGGCGAGGACGAGAAGGGTGACGCGGCGGGCAAGGCGCCGTCGGCCGAGGCCAGTGCGAGCGGGCGGGACCAGGAGACGGAGGCGCCGGGGGACGCGCCGGGCGAGCTGCCCGGGAAGTACCTGGGCACCTGGGAGGGCGACGGCTACGCCCTCTCCGGCAGCCTCCCCGCCGGCACCTTCACCGTCACCCTCGAACAGGCCTCGCCCGGCGACCCGTTGGGCACCTTCCGTTCCGTCGACCTCCTCGGCGGCACCTGCGACGACAAGCTCGTCCTCAAGAAGGTCACCGAGAAGAACATCGTCGCCACGAGCATCGCCGACACCAGGAACAACCCCGGCACCTGCACCAGGAACACCCACGAGATCACGCTCACCCCCGTGGGCAAGGAACTCGACTACACCTCGACCAACACGGACGCGGGCAACCCGACGGCCCGTCTGGCGAAGGTGAAGTAGGGGCGGCGGCGTGGGTGTTCGTCCCTCCCAGGGGCGCGGTCAACCGCGCGAGAGCCCCCACCGGGCAGGCAGACGGAGGTCGAAGGCACGCAGCCCCTGGAGGAGCGACGGGCAGGCGGCGGGGGCGACAACATCCCGGTTCACCCCGAGCCCACCCCCTCATAGGCTGCCCCCGTGGATCCGGACCTCTGGCTGATCGCACTCACCCTGGCCGCCGCCCTCTGGGGCGCGGCCGCGGGCACCCTGCTCCCCCGCCCCGCCTACCGCCTCACGACCGACGAGGACACCCCCTGGCGCCACACGTGCCCCGCCGGCCACCGCATCACCGGCACGGCGGGCGGCTGGCTGGGTTTCGCCCGCTGCACCACCGCCCCCGCGGGCCCACCCCCCACCTGCGCCTACGGCCCCCGCACCCCCACCGTCGCCACCACGACCGCCCTCGTCTGCGTCACCCTCGCCCTGGCCACGGGTCCCCGCCCCGAACTCGCCGTATGGCTGCTCCTCGCCCCCCTGGGCATCCTGCTCACCCTCGTGGATCTCGGCGCACAGCGCCTCCCCGACCCCCTGACCCTCCCCTTCGCGGCCCTGGCCCTCACCCTGCTGGGCGGGGTCGCCTTCGTCCCCGAGCACGCGGGCCAGTGGCGCACGGCGGCCTACGGCGCACTCGTCCTCGGCGGCTTCTACTTCCTCTTCTTCCTCATCAGGCCCGTCGCCCTCGGCTTCGGCGACGTGAAACTGGCTCTGGGCCTCGGCGCCGTCCTCGGCTGGTACGGCTGGGGCGCGCTGTACCTCGGCACGTTCGCCGGCGCGCTCATCGGCAGCGCGTACACCCTGGTCCTGGCGGCCCGGGGCCGCGCCGTACGCGGACAGCTGGTCGCCCTGGGACCCTTCATGATCGCCGGTGCGTACGTCGCGCTGCTGCTGGAGGCGTACGCGGCCTGAGGAAGGCCCTGTCCCCGGAGTTGTCCACAGGCGGACGGGCTGACGTCGGGTGATCCAGGGCTCTGGCGTAGGCTGGCCCGGTCCGTTCAACCCTCATGAAAGGGACGCCCCCGGTGACCGAGAAGGCCGATCTCCAGTCCGTTCTCGACCGTGCCGCCGAGGGTGGGCGGATCACGCCAGAGGAGGCGCTCGACCTCTACCGCGACGCCCCGCTGCACGCGCTCGGCGCCGCCGCCGACGCCGTCCGCAGGCGACGGTACGCGGGCACGGAGCACATCGCGACGTACATCATCGAGCGGAACATCAACTACACGAACGTCTGTGTCACGGCGTGCAAGTTCTGCGCGTTCTACGCCCCGCCGAAGGCCACGGACAAGGGCTGGACGCGCGACCTCGACGACATCCTGCGCAGGTGCGCGGAGACCGTCGAGCTGGGCGGCACCCAGATCATGTTCCAGGGCGGCCACCACCCGGACTACGGGGTGGAGTACTACGAGACGCACTTCGCGGCCATCAAGAAGGCGTTCCCGCAGCTGGTCATCCACTCCCTCGGCGCGTCCGAGGTCGAGCACATGGCCCGGATCTCGAAGGTGAGCGTGCAGGAGGCGATCACCCGGATCCACGCGGCCGGTCTGGACTCCTTCGCCGGCGCCGGCGCGGAGCTGCTTCCCGAGCGCCCCCGCAAGGCCATCGCCCCGCTGAAGGAGAGCGGCGAGCGCTGGCTGGAGATCATGGAGGCCGCGCACGGGCTGGGCGTCGAGTCCACGTCCACGATGCTCATGGGCACCGGCGAGACCAACGCCGAGCGCATCGAGCACCTGCGGATGATCCGTGACGTACAGGACCGGACGGGCGGTTTCCGGGCCTTCATCCCGTACACCTACCAGCCCGAGAACAACCATCTCAAGGGCCGTACGCAGGCCACGCTCTTCGAGTACCTGCGCATGATCGCCATCGCCCGGCTGTTCATGGACAACATCGCCCACATCCAGGGCTCGTGGCTCACCACCGGCAAGGAGGTCGGCCAGCTCTCCCTGCACTACGGCGCGGACGACCTCGGCTCGATCATGCTGGAGGAGAACGTCGTCTCCTCCGCCGGTGCCAAGCACCGCTCCAACCGCATGGAGATCATCGACCTGATCCGCAAGGCCGGCCGGGTCCCGGCCCAGCGGACCACCACCTACGAGCACATCGTCGTCCACGACGACCCGGCGAACGACCCCGTCGACGAGCGGGTCATGTCCCACATCTCGTCCACGGCCATCGAGGGCGGCACGGCCCACCCCGAGCTCAAGCTGCTGAACGCCAACTAGGGCTTCCGTGCTGACGATTCACGCCGCCGACGAGGTGCGGCGCACCTGGGACGACCCGGAGCCGATCAAGGACGGCGCGGTCGTGGTGGACGGCACCCGGATCGAGGCCGTAGGGCTGGCGGAGGACCTCCGACAGCGGTTCCCGGCCGCCCGGGTGCGGCAGTGGCCCGGCGTCCTCGGGCCCGGCCGGGTGCACGAGGACCCGCTTCCGGACGCCCCGTCACCGCGCGAACGCGTCCACGCGGTCCTGAAGTCGGGCGCGACGGCGGTCCTGGAACAGCACGCGGGCACCCCGGAACTCCGTTCCGCAGCCGAGCGCAACCATGTGCGGGTGCTGCCACGGCCGCACAGCCCGGCCATCGTCGAGCTGGGCCGGGCGGACCTGGTGGTCCTCGACGACTCCGGCAGCTGCCTGGCCACGGTGTGCGCGGGGCGGTTGGTCCACCGACGTCGCTGAGGGGCCACGCCGCCGCAGTGCGTCCTCGGGGGTGCGCCTCACCCGGAGAACGCCTCGCCGAACGCCCCGTCCGTCTGCTCGACCCCGCTGCAGTCGACCAGCTCGTCCTCGGCCCCGCCCCCGCACTCCCGGTCCCGGAACGTCGCCCACATCGATACCCAGGCCACCCCCTTGTCCTCGGCGAACGACCGCACCTGCGCCGCGTCGTGAAGCGTGAACGTCTCGTTGTCGACGTCGTTGACGCCCAGCATCGAGGTCAGCGCCAACGCCCCCCAGGCCGTGGACCCGCTCGTGCCGAAGACGTCCCTCAGCTGCTCGTGCGCCGACTCGGCCGCCCGCTCCGCGTAGTCGCCCATGTCACCGCCGTACGAACTGGCGTAGTTCATGGTCATGATGTTGACCGTGGTGACCTGAACGGCGTGGTCGTTGGCCGAGTCGAGCAGGGCCATGCCGTCCGCGTCGAGACCGGAGGGCATGACGGGGAGGGTGAAGGTGACGGAGAGGTCCGGGCGGTCCTTCTGGAGCAGTGCGATCGCCGCGGAGCGCAGGTCGACGGAGTCGGAGTCCTTCAGCGCGTCGCCCTCGACGTCGAAGTCGGCCGCGGTCGCGCCGGCCGCGTCCAGCGCCGCGCCGTACGCCTCGGCCAGCTCGGACGCGCTGTCGCAGACCTCCGCCAGCTCCGGCCCGGAGGCCCCGCCGAAGGAGACCCGCACCGACGCCCCGGAGTCGGTGAGTGCCGCGATCCGGGACCTGACCGCCCTGTCGTCGACGGCCTCCGTCCCGTTCCAGGCGGGTGTGCACGCGTCGCCGTCGGCGATCACGAACGCCAGGTTGTAGGCGGCGGCCGAACCGGCGTCGTCGAGGCCGGAGGCGTCGGTGGCGCTCACGTACGGCGCGTAGGCCGTGGACGTGCCGGACGCCTTCGCGGGCGATTCCCCGGTGACCGACGCGGTGGCGGCGGCCGGACTCGACGGACCACCGGGCGCGGACGCGGACCCCTCGGTCTTCGCGGTGCAACCCGCGCAGGCCAGGGCCACCAGACCTATCAGTGCGACGACCGGTTTCAGGGAATTCCTCACGGTACTCACGAGGGAAATGAATCACACCCGGCTGTGCCATGTGTGCTTTCTGGAGATTGCAGATCCGAAGGCTGGTCACGGAACGGCTACCGACAAAGGGTTCGCCAGTCGGGCAAACGTGCCCGTATCGGCGAAGAGTATCCTCCGAAGGCAAACGCCGGCCGCTTCGCATTCGTTCACGGATTCCCTCAGGAAGGGGACAGGCTCGGGCGTTTATCGCGTGCCTTTCACAGAGCTGGGAATTTCCCGAACAAAGCCCGCCCGATGCCCGGGGATATGCAATCCGAGTCAGCGAACGAAAACCTCGCCTCAGAGAGCCCGTGGGTGACGGGCCGGGCGCCGCGTGGGTGTGCGGCCCGTACTGCCACAATGGGCGCGTGACCCGCGCATCCCTGGACAAGCAGCCGCACGAAGTCGCTTCGATGTTCGACCGAGTGGCGAAACGGTACGACCTGACCAACGACGTGCTGTCCCTCGGACAGGACCGGCGCTGGCGCAAGGAGGTCGCGCAGGCGGTCGACGCCCGCCCCGCCCAGAAGATCCTGGACCTCGCCGCCGGTACGGGTACCTCGTCCCTGCCCTTCGCGCGGACCGGCGCGTACGTCGTGCCGTGCGACTTCTCCCTCGGCATGCTCCGGGTCGGCAAGGAGCGCACCCCCTGGCTGCCGTTCACCGCCGGTGACGCCACGAGGCTGCCGTTCAAGGACGACACCTTCGACGCGGTGACCATCTCCTTCGGCCTGCGCAACGTGCAGGACACCGACACCGCGCTGCGCGAGCTGTACCGGGTGACCAAGCCCGGCGGGCGCGTGGTGATCTGCGAGTTCTCCCACCCGACCTGGGCACCGTTCCGCACCGTCTACACGGAGTACCTGATGCGCGCGCTGCCGCCGGTGGCCCGCGCGGTGTCGTCCAACCCGGACGCGTACGTCTATCTCGCCGAGTCCATCCGCGCCTGGCCCGACCAGGCGGGTCTCGCCGAGCGGCTCCGGAAGGCCGGCTGGGACACGGTGGCGTGGCGCAACCTGTCGGGCGGGATCGTCGCGCTGCACCGGGGGTTCAAGGCCCTCACGTAGGGCGCGAGGACACCCGCGACACTCTTGGTTCACTCGCACGAGGGACGCCCCGCGAGGGAATCCGGTTGACGGGAACCGGTCAACAGAAACTACCGTCCGTTGATACGTCGGTACGCGCCGGTGATGTCTCACGACTCACCGGTGCGAGCCCTGAGCACGTCACCTCACGGCACGAGTTCTCTGAATGACGGAGCGTTGCATGACGTCCTACTGCCCGCACTGCGGAACACCCGGCCCCGACGAGGCGCGCTTCTGCATGAAGTGCGGACGGGAACGCCCGCCGGTCCCGGCGGCGGCGCCCGGTGCGGGGACCGGGGCGACCCCGGCGCCACCGACCGCCCCACCGACCGCTCCACCGGCGGTCCCCCCGTCGGCCCCGCCGGGCGCACCCCCCGG
This sequence comes from Streptomyces bottropensis ATCC 25435, assembly GCF_000383595.1. Lineage (NCBI taxonomy): Bacteria > Bacillati > Actinomycetota > Actinomycetes > Kitasatosporales > Streptomycetaceae > Streptomyces > Streptomyces bottropensis. The sequence goes on from NZ_KB911581.1 coordinate 900,994, forward strand.
CCCGCCGCCCCCGCCCGAGTACGCCCCCGCCCCCGCAAGCCCCTCACCCGTGGGCGCCTTCCTCGGCCGGGCCTTCCGGGGCGACTGGGCAGGCGCGGCCCTGGCCGCCCTCTGGCCGGTCGGACTCCTCTTCCTGGCGGCCGTCGCCCTGGCCGTCCCGTCGTACGGCCAGAGCGGCCAGGACGAAGAGGACTTCATCGGCTTCGGCGACCGTCTCGGCCTCGCCCTCGCCGGCCTCCTCCAGGGCCTCGGCGGCGGCTTCGAGATCTCCGAGTCCGGCGGCGGCGACTACTCCGGCGAGTTCCGGTCCGCCGAGGGCGCCCTCTCGGTGACCCTGGTCCCGCTCACGGTGACCGCCCTCTTCGTCGGGGCCCTCTTCATCGGCGTACGGCTGCTCCGCACACGCCTGGTGACGCGGGGCGCGTACGGCGGTGGTGCGTACGGCAGCGTGTACGGCGGTGCCTACGGGGGCGTGCCGGGCGGAACCCACGCCGGCGGCTACGGCGGCACGTACGCCGGAGTGCCCGCGGCCGCGCCCGGTGGCGGCCGTACCGCCGGGCTCGAAGCGGCCGTACGGGTCACGCTGCTGGTGACGGTCGCCGTTCTGCTGCTCGCGCTGTTCGGGGAGCCCGAGATCGCGGTCGTCGAGGTCTCGACATCGGTCTGGCGTGCGGCCCTCGGCGCCCTGCTGCTCACCGCCGCCGTCTCGGCCGGTCTGCTGCAACGCGACGACCTGGCCGCCTGGCTGGCCGTCCGCCCCGGCCCCCGGGCCCTGTTCCGGGCGACCGGGACGGCCGTACGGGCCATGGCGATCGTCCTCGTCCTCTGCTCGCTCGTCGCGTTCGTCGTCCTCGCGGCGAACGACGAGTGGCGGGGCGAATGGGACGAGGAACTCAACCCGCTCCTGCTCGTGCTGCTCGTCCTGCCCAACCTCGCCGTCCACCTCCTCGGCCTCGGCTGGGGCGCGTCCGTCCAGGGCGAGGCGGGCGGTACGAGTCAGGGGAGCGACGCGTCGTTCGGTGATGGCGACTCGTCCGGTGACTACGGGCTCGTCGAGTCCGGCCCGTACGGCGGCGGCTACGAGCGCGAGTCGTTCGGGCTCTCCGAACTGGGCGACGCCGTCAACTCCTGGGCGGTCGTGGGGGCCTTGACGCTGGGTGCGGTGTGCGCCCTGACCCTCGGGGTTCTGGCGGCCCGCCGCTCCTCGGGCCGCGGCGAGCAACTCCTCGCCGCCGGGGTCTTCTTCGGACTGTTCCTCCTCCTCGCCGGTGTCGGCGGCTTCGGCATGGAGGCGTCCGGCTCCGCCACGTCCGACTTCAGCAGCGAGTTCTCGGGCGCGGGCCGGGTGGACGTGGGCCTCGACATCCCCGAGGCGCTGCTCTTCGGCCTCCTGTGGATCTTCGGTGCCGCCTTCCTCGCGCCCTACCTGGTCCAGATGGCCGGGGCACGCACGGCGGTCATCGCCCCGCCGATCCCCGCCATGCCGAGCGGTGGCCCGGCGTCCCACGGGGTCCCGCCGCAGCCCTCCGTCGCGCACCGGCCGTCGGTCCCGGCCCCGGCGCCCGCGCCGGCCTCGGCCCCGGCCTCGTACGAGCCTCCGCTCGTCGAACTCGGCCACCACGTGGCACCCGGGGCCCCGGCCGGGCCCCGCAGCCGGACCCTGGTCTGGATCATCACGATCGTCGCGGCCCTCGTGATCGGCGGGGGAGGGGCGGCGGCGATCCTGCTCTGGCAGAAGTAGGGAGGGTCCGGAGGGAAGTGGCGGCGACCCGCGCCGTCAAGGCGCGGGGCAGCCCCGGACCCGGGTCCGCCGGGCTAGCGGAGAACGGGGAACGGATCCCCCGGCTCGTCCAACGCCCTGCGCAACCCCGGCGGCGGTCCACCGTGGCGCGGCTCCCGCACACCGCCGCCGTCGTCACCCGACTCGAACCACACGGTCACCGCGGCCCCGCGCGGCACCTTCACGCCCGGCGGCGGGTACTGCCGTACGACGTGGTCCACGGCGGCGAGCCGGAGGTCGGGCCGGTCGGGCGCGACGAGGGTCAGCCCGTCCGCCTCGGCCGTCTCGCGCGCGTCCACGGCCATCAGGCCGACGAACCGCGGCACAAGCACTTCGGATGACTTGGGTGTTATGCGCACAGATGTTCACCCCCAGCGGTACCGGCAGAGTAGCCGCCGAGTGAGCCCGATTGGAAGCGCTGCGTGGCAATCTGCGGTAAATCGCTACTCTGGGTGATGGGTTGGCGAAATCTCGAACGGACGGAACGCGTGACCCCTCACAGCGCCAGCCGGTAGCAGTGCCCCTTCTGCCGCGAGACCGGCGTCGTGTAGGTCTCCGCCAGCTCCATGCCCAGCCGCCGGGTCACCGCGATGGACCGCTCGTTGCGGGCGTCGACCATGGCGACGACGCTGCCCACGCCCGCCTCCCGCACCCGTTCCAGGGTCTGCGTGGCGGCGGCGGTCACATACCCCTTGCCCCAGTGGTCCCGGGCGAGCCGCCAGCCGATCTCGATCTCGCCGGTCGGACCCCACTCCCGGGGCCACGGCTGGGCGCCGGTGAAGCCGATGGCCCGGCCCTCCTCGTCGAGCATCGTCCACAGGCAGAACCCGTGTTCGGCGTCGTGGCGGCGCTGGCGCGCGGTGAGCTCCTCGTAGACGGACAGCTCGGCGGACCGGCCGCCGTGGAACTCCATGACGTCGGGATCGTCGAAGATCCGGTGCCAGGCGACGGCGTCCTCGTCGGTGGGGACACGCAGCCGTACGTCGGGCAGAGCTCTGGTCACAGGGGCAGCCCTTCAGCCGATGATCGGTACCGCTGAATAGACTGCCCATGTCCGACGCCTGTCGGCACATGTTTTCTGGCCGTCCGGCCCGCGGACGTCCAGCAGGCTTTGCTTCGCACCCTCTACTACTTGGGGAGTACCCGTCGTGACCGAGCCCCAGCCCCTTACCGAACACACCGCCGATGTGATCGTCGTCGGGGCCGGGCCAGCCGGTTCCACCACCGCGTACTACCTGGCGAAGGCCGGGCTGGACGTGCTGCTCCTGGAGAAGACCAGCTTCCCGAGGGAGAAGGTCTGCGGCGACGGCCTCACCCCGCGTGCCACCAAGCAGCTGGTGTCGATGGGCATCGACATCTCCGAGGAGGCCGGCTGGCTCCGCAACAAGGGCCTGCGGATCATCGGCGGCGGCGTCCGTCTCCAGCTGGACTGGCCGGATCTCGCCGCCTACCCGAACTACGGACTCGTCCGCAAGCGCGACGACTTCGACGAACAGCTCGCCCGCCAGGCCCAGAAGGCGGGCGCCCGGCTGCACGAGCGCTGCAACGTGGGCGCGCCGATCATCGACGACCGCACGGGCCGCATCACCGGCGTGCATGCCAAGCTCGGCGACGAGAAGCGGGAAGTCACCTTCCACGCTCCGCTGGTGGTGGCCGCCGACGGCAACTCCACCCGCCTGTCCCTCGCGATGGGCCTGCACCGCCGCGAGGACCGTCCGATGGGCGTCGCGGTCCGTACGTACTTCACCTCCCCGCGCCACGACGACGACTACCTGGAGTCCTGGCTGGAACTGTGGGACAAGCGCGGGCCGGGCGAGGACCGTCTCCTGCCCGGTTACGGCTGGATCTTCGGCATGGGCGACGGCACGTCGAACGTCGGTCTGGGCGTGCTCAACACCTCCGCCGCCTTCAAGGAGCTGGACTGGCGCGACGTCCTGAAGGCCTGGTGCGCCTCCATGCCGGAGGAGTGGGGCTACACCCCCGACAACATGACCGGGCCCATCCGCGGCGCCGCCCTCCCGATGGCCTTCAACCGCCAGCCCCACTACACCAAGGGCCTGTTGCTGGTCGGCGACGCCGGCGGCATGGTGAACCCGTTCAACGGCGAGGGCATCGCCTACGCCATGGAGTCCGGACAGATCGCGGCCGACGTCATCGTCCAGGCCCACGCCCGCACTACCCCCGGGCAGCGCGAACTCGCCCTGCAGCGCTACCCGCAGGTCCTCAAGGACACCTTCGGCGGCTACTACACGATGGGCCGCGCCTTCGTGAAGCTCATCGGCAACCCGAAGATCATGAAGCTCGCGACGCAGCGGGGCCTCACCCACCCGCTCCTGATGAAGTTCACCCTGAAGATGCTGGCCAACCTCACCGACCCCACCGGCGGCGACGCGATGGACCGCATCATCAACGGCCTGAGCAAGGTGGCCCCGAAGGCGTGACCGGGGTGTGTGACCCCAGTGCGTGAGCGGGGTGGCCGCCCCGGCCGCCCCGCACCCGCAGCCCTGGCACCGGATGCCCCGGCCTCGGCCGCCCGGCACCGGCAGCACCTGGCACCGGCAGCACCCGGCACCGGCCGCCCGACGTCCGAAGCGGACGATTCGGGCGCCGCTTGGCGCGCGACACGCGAGGTGTACCGATCCCGGACGCGGGAACCCGTCAGAGGCGACGACGAGGCCCGTCGGCGGCCGGGCCCGCCCCGCAACCCTCGGCATGGGGTGACAGCGGCTCTGTGGGGCCTCTGTGGCCTTTCTGAGGGCAGCCCGGAGGGCCGCTTCCCCTCGGGGAGAGCGGCCCTCTCGAAAAAAGCGTCTGGGCGACCGCGCGGAGGCGAGGCCTCAGAGCACGCGCACCGCGCCCGTCGCCGGGTAGCCGGACAGGTCCTGGATGACGACGCCCTTGGAGGGGTTCGCCGCGTCGAGGTACTGGCCGTTCCCGACGTAGACACCCACGTGGTACGCGGAGCCCTTGGCGCCCCAGTACAGGATGTCGCCGACCTGAAGGTTGGACAGCGAGACCTCGGTGCCCTGCATCGACTGGTCCTGCGAGACCCGGGGGAGGTCCACGCCGACCTGCTTGAAGGCGGCCTGCACCAGTGAGGAGCAGTCCCACGCGTTGGGGCCGGTGGCGCCCATCACGTAGGCGTCGCCGAGCTGTGCCTTGAGGAAGGCGATGACCGTGCCGACGCTGCCACTGGCGGGCGCCGTCGTCGTCGTGGTGGTGGCGGTCGACGAGTTGGTCGTCAGGGTGGTCCGCTCGCTGTCGCGCGCGGCACGCTCGGCCTCGGCCTTGCGCTCGGCCTCGGCGGCGGCCTTCTTGCGGGCCTCTTCCTTCTTCGCCTTGGCCAGGTCCTTCTCGGCCTGCTTGGCAGCCAGTTCGGCAGCCGTGTCACGCTCGGCCTGCAGCTGGTAGTCGGCCGCCATCGCCTGCGTGGCGTCCGCGGACTGCGCGGCCTGCGTGGCCAGGTCGGCCGTGAGGGTGGGCAGTTCGAGCGTCTGCGTCACCGGCTCCGCCGCGAAAGCCGACGTGGACGCGCCGGCCACTGCCACGGTGCTGAGAACGCCACCGGCGACTCCGGCGCGCATCGCGATCGAGGACGCGTTGCGGCGGGGTTTCCGGTGGCTGCGTATGTGAGCGGTGTGGGACATGGGTACAAGCGGTACCAGCGACTCCTCCATACCTTCAAGAAACGTGTGCTGCGCCACAGTTGTTCAACGGAGGCCGCAAATTCCCTGTGCGTCACTCTTTATTGACGCCGTAACGGGCATAGTGGACACGGCCCGCCATGCCTGTGATCATGTACTTTCGTGAATACGCCCGAATTGCCCTGCGCTTACCATCGATCGCAGCGAGTGGCCAAGGCTGGTTGATTTGATCTCGCTCGGGTGTGACACAGGTCACAGAATGGTCGGCCGTCGGCACGGCGTCCCGCGCGGGAGGGCTCGCTCCCGGCGCTCGTGAACGCGTGCACACGTCCACATCCGTCGCCGGACTCCCTCCCAGGCGTGAACGCCGCACCCCTACCAAGCGGCCTCGTCCAGCACCAATTTGCATGCAGCGGAAATCTCTTGATATGGAGACGCCCCGCGTGACCAGCGGTAACGAACGAAAATGTCACTTCTGGTGATCAGTCTGGCGCTTCCGGTATGAAGATCGACCTGCGTCCGCCATCATGATCGTTCGTCAGGTGGTGGAGATCACAAACTCGGTGCCGCACCCCGTGTCGCAGATCACAGACCGGCAGGCATAGGATGCGGGGCAGTTGGGCTTGTGACCTGCTTCACATGTTCGCGATCTTCGTCGGGACGGGCGGAGTTCGTGGGACCGGTGGGGTCGGTGATCAGGACCGAAGCAATCCGCCAGCAGTCAGTGCCGACTGAGAGGAGCGAGGAGCGGTGAACGCCTATGCGCCCATCCTCGTACTGGGAGCCCTCGGGGCAGGCTTTGCGATCTTCTCCGTGATCATGGCCTCGCTGATCGGCCCGAAGCGCTACAACCGGGCCAAGCTCGAGGCTTACGAGTGCGGGATCGAGCCCACCCCCACGCCGGCCGGCGGAGGGCGTTTCCCTATCAAGTACTACCTGACGGCGATGCTCTTCATCGTCTTCGACATCGAGATCGTCTTCCTCTACCCCTGGGCCGTCACCTTCGACGCCCTGGGTGTTTTCGGGCTCGTGGAGATGCTGCTCTTCGTGCTCACCGTCTTCGTCGCCTACGCGTACGTCTGGCGCCGGGGCGGCCTGGAATGGGACTGAGGGGCCTTTAAGACCATGGGACTCGAAGAAAAACTGCCGAGCGGTTTCCTGCTGACCACCGTCGAGCAGGCCGCGGGCTGGGTACGCAAGGCGTCCGTCTTCCCCGCGACCTTCGGCCTCGCCTGCTGTGCCATCGAGATGATGACCACGGGCGCGGGGCGCTACGACCTGGCGCGCTTCGGGATGGAGGTGTTCCGGGGGTCGCCGCGTCAGGCGGACCTGATGATCGTGGCCGGCCGGGTCAGCCAGAAGATGGCGCCGGTGCTGCGGCAGGTCTACGACCAGATGCCCAATCCCAAGTGGGTGATCTCCATGGGGGTCTGCGCGTCGTCGGGCGGCATGTTCAACAACTACGCGATCGTCCAGGGCGTCGACCACATCGTCCCCGTCGACATCTATCTGCCCGGCTGCCCGCCGCGGCCGGAGATGCTGTTGGACGCGATCCTCAAGCTCCACCAGAAGATCCAGACGTCCAAGCTCGGCGTGAACGCCGAGGAAGCGGCCCGCGAGGCGGAGGAAGCGGCACTCAAGGCGCTCCCCCTCATCGAGATGAAGGGGCTGCTGCGATGAGCGACGCGAACGGCAGGAACGGTGCCGGCGGACCGGATGCGGGCGGCTCGAACGGGGTGAACCCCGAGAAGGACCTCGCCGCCTCCAACCTCCCCGGTCAGCGCGGCGACGGCGGTGAGGAGATCCGCGTCCAGCGCGGCATGTTCGGCGCGAGCAACGGCGGCGACACCTCCGGTTATGGGGGTCTGGTCCGCTCGATCCGGCTTCCGGGTGCGTCGGCGAGGCCGTACGGCGGCTGGTTCGACGAGGTCGCCGACGAGCTGGAGGGCGCTCTGGAGGAGCAGGGCCTGGTTCCGGAGAGCGTGATCGACAAGACGGTCGTCGACCGGGGTGAGCTCACCTTCCACATCGAGCGTGAGCACCTGCCGCGCGTCGCCCGGACCCTCCGCGACGACCCGGCCCTCCGCTTCGAACTGTGCACCGGCGTCTCCGGCGTCCACTACCCCGGTGACAAGGGTCGTGAGCTGCACGCGGTCTACCACCTGCGCTCGATCACCCACAACCGGTTGATCCGCCTGGAGGTCTCGGCTCCGGACGCCGACCCGCATGTCCCGTCGCTGGTGTCGGTCTATCCGACGAACGACTGGCACGAGCGGGAGGCGTACGACTTCTTCGGCATCGTCTTCGAGGGCCATCCGGCGCTGACGCGGATCATGATGCCGGACGACTGGCAGGGCTTCCCGCAGCGCAAGGACTATCCCCTCGGCGGTATCCCCGTCGAGTACAAGGGCGCCCAGATCCCGGCTCCGGACCAGCGGAGGTCGTACTCATGAACACGCAGCACGCTTCCGCGGAGTCCGCCGCCTCGGCGCGTGAGACGACCGAGGGCACCGTCTACACGGTCACCGGTGGTGACTGGGACGAGGTCGCCGAGAGCGCGGCCCGGTCCGACGACGAGCGCATCATCGTCAACATGGGTCCGCAGCATCCGTCCACCCATGGTGTGCTGCGGCTGATCCTGGAGATCGACGGGGAGACTGTCACCGAGGCCCGGTGCGGTATCGGTTATCTCCACACCGGCATCGAGAAGAACCTCGAGTACCGGACGTGGACGCAGGGCACGACGTTCGTGACGCGGATGGATTACCTGACGCCGTTCTTCAACGAGACGGCGTACTGCCTCGCGGTGGAGAAGCTCCTCGGCATCGAGGGCGAGATCCCGGACCGTGCCTCGGTCATCCGTGTGCTTCTGATGGAGCTGAACCGGCTCTCCTCGCACCTGGTGTGCATCGCCACCGGCGGTATGGAGCTGGGCGCGACCACGATCATGATCTACGGATTCCGTGATCGTGAACTGATTCTCGACATCTACGAGCTGATCACCGGCCTGCGCATGAACCACGCGTACGTCCGCCCCGGCGGACTTGCCCAGGATCTGCCGCCCGGTGCGGTGGACCAGATCCGTGAGTTCGTGAAGAAGATGCAGAAGAACCTTCCCGAGTACGACAAGCTCGCCACCGGCAATCCCATCTTCAAGGCCCGGATGCAGGATGTCGGCTACCTGGATCTGTCCGGCTGCATGGCGCTGGGCGCCACCGGTCCGATCCTGCGCTCGGCGGGCCTGCCGCACGACCTGCGCAAGGCGCAGCCGTACTGCGGGTACGAGACGTACGACTTCGACGTGCCGACCGCCGACACCTGTGATTCCTACGGCCGTTTCCTGATCCGGCTGGAGGAGATGCGCCAGTCCCTGCGGATCGTCGAGCAGTGTCTGGACCGGCTGCAGCCCGGCCCGGTCATGGTCGGTGACAAGAAGATCGCCTGGCCCGCGCAGCTCGCGCTGGGACCGGACGGGCTGGGCAACTCCCTGGATCACATCAAGAAGATCATGGGCACGTCCATGGAGGCCCTGATCCATCACTTCAAGCTGGTGACCGAGGGTTTCCGTGTCCCGCCGGGACAGGCGTACGTGGCGGTGGAGTCGCCCAAGGGCGAACTGGGGGTGCACGTTGTCTCCGACGGAGGCACCCGTCCCTTCCGGGTCCACTACCGCGACCCGTCCTTCACCAATCTGCAGGCGATGGCGGCGATGTGTGAGGGCGGCCAGGTCGCCGACGTCATCGTCGCCGTCGCGTCCATCGACCCCGTGATGGGAGGCGTCGACCGGTGACCACCACCCCCGAGGGCGTCAGCCTGGGCATGCCCCAACTGCCCGCGCCCGATTTCCCGGACGACGTTCGGGCCCGGCTGGAACGCGACGCGGCCGAGGTCGTCGCCCGCTACCCCGACTCCCGGTCCGCGCTGCTGCCGCTGCTGCATCTCATGCAGGCGGAGGAGGGCCATGTCACCCGTACCGGCATGCGGTTCTGCGCCGACGTGCTCGGCCTGACCACGGCCGAGGTCACCGCGGTGGCCACCTTCTACTCCATGTACCGGCGGGGGCCCTCGGGCGACTACCAGGTGGGCGTCTGCACCAACACCCTGTGCGCGGTGATGGGCGGCGACGCGATCTTCGAGGCGCTGCAGGACCACCTCGGTGTCGGCAACGGGGAGACCACCGACGACGGCAAGGTCACCCTGGAGCACATCGAGTGCAACGCGGCCTGCGACTTCGCGCCGGTCGTGATGGTCAACTGGGAGTTCTTCGACAACCAGACCGTCGACAGCGCCAAGCGCCTCGTCGACGACCTGCGCGAGGGAGCCGAGGTCGAGCCCACGCGCGGGGCGCCGCTGTGCACCTTCAAGGAGACCGCGCGGATCCTCGCCGGCTTCCCCGACACCCGGCCCGGGGCCGTCGAGGCGAGCGGCGGCGCCGGACACGCCTCACTGACCGGCCTCCGCCTGGCCAGGGGAGAGAGCGGACCCGCGCGCGTGGTGCACCCCAGGGGCGGTGGCGCCCCCAAGGGCACACCGCCGCACGAGCCGTCACCCAACGAACACCTCAGCTCGCACGACGCGCCGCAGGACACATCGGCTTCCGACCCGTCCCACCCGGCGGGCCCGGTCTCCGAGGAGGGGGAGTGATGACCTTGGCACCGGAGATCAATGAGACCAGCCCGCAGAAGCTGCTCGCACCCGTGCTGTCGGCCTTCTGGGACGAGGACAGGTCCTGGTCGCTCGACGTCTACCGACGGCACGAGGGGTATGAGGGACTGCGCAAGGCGCTGGCCATGTCTCCGGACGAGGTCATCGCGTACGTCAAGGAGTCGGGTCTGCGCGGCCGGGGCGGCGCGGGATTCCCGACCGGAATGAAGTGGCAGTTCATCCCCCAGGGGGACGGCAAGCCGCACTATCTGGTGGTCAACGCCGACGAATCGGAACCCGGGACGTGCAAGGACATTCCGCTCCTCTTCGCGAACCCGCACAGCCTCGTCGAAGGCATGATCATCGCGTGCTACGCCATCCGCTCCTCGCACGCCTTCATCTACCTGCGCGGTGAAGTCGTGCCCGTGCTGCGGCGGTTGCACGAGGCCGTCCGTGAGGCCTACGAGGCCGGCTTCCTCGGCGAGAACATCCTGGGCAGCGGACTCGACCTCGACATCACCGTGCACGCGGGCGCGGGCGCGTACATCTGCGGTGAGGAGACCGCACTGCTCGACTCCCTCGAAGGCCGCCGTGGTCAGCCGCGACTGCGTCCTCCCTTCCCCGCTGTCGAGGGCCTCTACGCGTGCCCCACCGTCGTGAACAACGTCGAGTCCATCGCGTCGGTTCCCGCCATCCTGCACAAGGGCAAGGAATGGTTCCGGTCGATGGGCAGCGAGAAGTCCCCCGGCTTCACGCTCTACTCGCTCAGCGGCCACGTCACCAGCCCCGGCCAGTACGAGGCACCGCTCGGCATCACACTGCGCCAGCTGCTGGAGATGAGCGGCGGAATGCGCCCCGGACACCGCCTCAAGTTCTGGACACCGGGCGGCTCCTCGACCCCGATGTTCACCGACGAGCACCTCGACGTCCCCCTCGACTACGAGGGAGTGGGCGCCGCGGGTTCCATGCTCGGCACGAAGGCACTGCAGTGCTTCGACGAGACGACCTGCGTCGTGCGCGCCGTCACCCGCTGGACCGAGTTCTACGCCCACGAGTCCTGCGGCAAGTGCACCCCCTGCCGCGAAGGCACCTACTGGCTCGTGCAGTTGCTGCGTGACATCGAGGCAGGCAAGGGCGTCATGTCCGACCTCGACAAGCTGAACGACATCGCCGACAACATCAACGGCAAGTCCTTCTGCGCCCTCGGCGACGGCGCTGCCTCGCCGATCTTCTCCTCCCTCAAGTACTTCCGCGCGGAGTACGAGGACCACATCACGGGCCGGGGCTGCCCCTTCGACCCGGCCAAGTCGACCGCCTGGGCGGACAAGGACAAGCACGCGGAGGTGAACGCATGACTGTGACCACCAGCGCTCCCTCCGGCGGAGGCGACGCGGCGGTCCCGCCGGAGGATCTCGTCTCGCTCAAGATCGACGGCATGGACATCAGCGTGCCCAAGGGCACTCTGGTCATCCGGGCCGCCGAACAACTCGGCGTCGAGATCCCCCGCTTCTGCGACCACCCCCTGCTGGACCCGGTCGGCGCCTGCCGTCAGTGCATCGTCGAGGTCGAGGGCCAGCGCAAGCCCATGGCGTCCTGCACGATCACCTGTACGGACGGGATGGTCGTCAAGACCCACCTCACCTCCCCGGTCGCGGAGAAGGCCCAGAAGGGGGTGATGGAGCTCCTGCTCATCAACCACCCGCTGGACTGCCCGGTCTGCGACAAGGGCGGCGAGTGCCCCCTGCAGAACCAGGCCATGTCGCACGGACACTCCGATTCCCGCTTCGAGGGCCGCAAGCGCACCTACGAGAAGCCCGTACCGATCTCCACCCAGGTACTGCTCGACCGTGAGCGGTGCGTGCTGTGCGCCCGCTGCACCCGCTTCTCCAACCAGGTCGCCGGCGACCCGATGATCGAACTGGTCGAGCGGGGCGCGCTCCAGCAGGTCGGCACCGGAGAGGGCGACCCGTTCGAGTCGTACTTCTCCGGCAACACCATCCAGATCTGCCCCGTCGGCGCGCTGACCTCGGCGGCGTACCGATTCCGCTCCCGCCCCTTCGACCTCGTCTCCTCGCCGTCGATCTGCGAGCACTGCTCCGGCGGCTGCGCGACCCGCACCGACCACCGGCGCGGCAAGGTCATGCGCCGCCTCGCGCAGAACGACCCCCAGGTCAACGAGGAGTGGATCTGCGACAAGGGGCGCTTCGCCTTCCGGTACGCGCAGCGCCCGGACCGGCTCACCACCCCCCTCGTGCGCAACGCCGAGGGCGTCCTGGAACCGGCGTCCTGGCCGGAGGCGCTGGAGGCCGCCGCCCGGGGGCTCCTCGCCGCACGCGGCCGGGCCGGTGTGCTGACCGGCGGCCGGCTCACCGTCGAGGACGCCTACGCGTACAGCAAGTTCGCGCGCGTGGCCCTCGACACCAACGACATCGACTTCCGCGCGCGTGCGCACAGCGGCGAGGAGGCCGACTTCCTGGCCGCCCGCGTCGCCGGCCGCGGCCGTGACCTCGACGGTACGGGCGTCACGTACGCCTCCCTGGAGAACGCGCCCGCCGTCCTGCTGGTCGGGTTCGAGGCCGAGGAGGAGGCGCCCGGCGTCTTCCTGAGGCTCCGCAAGGCCTGGCGCAAGCACAAGCAGCGGGTGTTCTCGCTGGCCACGCACTCCACCCCGGGCCTGGTGAAGGCCGGCGGCACGCTGCTGCCCGCCGCGCCCGGCACGGAGACCGAGTGGCTGGACGCCCTCGCGAGCGGCTTCGGACTGGACGAGGACGGCACCAGGGCGGCCGAGGCGCTGCGCACCGAGGGCGCCGTGATCGTCGTCGGGGAGCGGTTCGCGGCCGTGGCGGGCGGCCTCACCGCCGCCGTACGGGCCGCGTCGCTGACCGGCGCGAAGCTCGTGTGGATCCCGCGCCGCGCCGGCGAGCGGGCCGCCGTCGAGGCGGGCGCGCTGCCGTCGGCGCTGCCGGGCGGTCGCCCGGCGACCGACCCGCGCGCCCGCGCGGAGGTCGCCTCCGCCTGGGGCGTCGCCGAACTCCCCACGCGCTACGGCCGCGACACCGGACAGATCCTGGAGGCCGCCGCCACCGGCGAACTCGGGGCCCTGGTCGTGGCGGGCGTGGAGGTCGCCGACCTGCCCGATCCGATGCGCGCGCGTGAGGCACTCACCGCGGTGGGCTTCCTGGTGTCGCTGGAACTTCGGCCCAGCGAGGTCACCGACCGGGCGGATGTCGTCCTGCCGGTCGCCGCCGTCGCCGAGAAGGCGGGCACCTTCCTCAACTGGGAGGGCCGCGCGCGGATGTTCGAGGCCGCGCTGAAGCCCGACCAGATGACCCGCCCGGTGGCACCCACCGACGGACGGGTCCTGCAGATGCTGGCCGACGCCATGGACGTCCACCTGGGGCTGCCCGATCTGCGCACCACGCGCGCGGAGCTGGAGCGCCTCGGCGGATGGGACGGCGCGCGGGCCAACGAGCCCGTGGAGGTCGCCGCCGGACTGCCGCGCCCGGCCGCCGGAGAGGCCGTACTGGCCGGGCACCGGCTGCTGCTCGACCAGGGGCGCCTCCAGGACGGCGACGAGGCCCTCGCCGGCACGCGCCACGCCGCCCACGCGCGCGTGTCCGCCGCCACGGCCGCCGAGGCCGGCGTCAAGAACGGCGACGTCCTCGCGGTGAGCGGCCCCGCCGGGGTCGTCGAACTGCCGCTGCGGATCACCGAGATGCCCGACCGCGTGGTCTGGCTGCCGCTGAACTCCACCGGCTCGGGCGTCGCCTCCGACACCGGGGCGCAGCCCGGCGCACTCGTCCGTATCGGCCCCGCGACGCTCGCCGCCGAGGCCCCCGAGGAGGTGGAGGCATGAGCGCGTACTACCTCGCCGCTGAGGACCTCTCGATGTTCGGCCGCGACCCGTGGTGGCTGGTCGTCGTCAAGGCGGTGTTCTGCTTCGCCTTCCTGATGGTGACCGTGCTGTTCTCCATCGTGTGGGAGCGCAAGGTCGTCGCCTGGATGCAGCTGCGCATCGGCCCCAACCGGCACGGCCCCTGGGGCATGCTCCAGTCCCTCGCCGACGGCATCAAGCTGATGCTGAAGGAAGACGTCATCGTCAAACGCGCGGACAAGGTCGTCTACGTCCTCGCGCCGATCGTCGCGGCCATCCCGGCCTTCATGGCGATCGCGGTGATCCCCTTCGGACCGGCCGGCAACGAGATCTCGATCTTCGGCCAGCGCACCACGATGCAGCTCACCGACCTGCCGATCGCGATGCTCTACATCCTCGCCGTCGCCTCGGTCGGCATCTACGGCATCGTCCTGGCGGGCTGGAGTTCCGGATCCACCTACCCGCTGCTCGGCGGCCTGCGCTCCGCCGCCCAGATGATCTCCTACGAGATCGCCATGGGCGCCGCGTTCGCCTCGGTGTTCCTCTACTCGGGGTCGATGTCGACGTCGGCGATCGTGGAGGCGCAGCAGGACCGCTGGTACATCGTGCTGCTGCCGGTCTCCTTCGTCATCTACATCGTGACGATGGTCGGGGAGACCAACCGCGCCCCGTTCGACATGCCGGAGTCCGAGGGTGACCTGGTCGGCGGCTTCAACACCGAGTACTCGTCGATCAAGTTCGCGATGTTCATGCTCGCCGAGTACGTCAACATGGTGACCGTCTCCGCGGTGTCGGTGACGCTCTTCCTCGGCGGCTGGCGGGCCCCCTGGCCCATCAGCACCTTCTGGGAGGGCGCCAACCACGGCTGGTGGCCGATGCTCTGGTTCGTGGTGAAGGTGCAGCTGCTGCTGTTCTTCTTCATCTGGCTGCGCGGCACCCTCCCGCGCGTGCGCTACGACCAGCTGATGAAGCTCGGCTGGAAGGTCCTCCTGCCGGTCTCCGTGGTGTGGCTGATGCTCGTCGCGACCGTACGGACCCTGCGCAACGAGAACTACGACTTCGCCGAGATCGCCCTGTACGTCGCCGGTGCCGTCATCGTGCTGTTCCTGCTCTCCGTCGTCGCCGACATGTTCCGCGACCGGCGCGAGGCCCAGGACCAGCCCGCCGAACCGGCCGCCTTCGACCCGATGGCCGGCGGCTTCCCCGTACCGCCCCTGCCCGGACAGACCCTCCCGCCGGTGCCGCGCAGGCGTCCGCGCCGGGAGCGGGAGCTGATTGTCAGTGGCGGGTCCGATACTGACAGTGACGGATCTTCGAATGGGAGGGAGGCGTCCGATGGCTGAGGAGCCGAAAGAGACCAAGCAGGGTTTCCAGAACCCCGTCGCCGGCTTCGGCGTGACCTTCAAGGCCATGTTCAAGAAGCGGCTGACCGAGCAGTATCCGGAGCAGCAGAAGACCACGGCCCCGCGGTTCCACGGCCGGCACCAGCTCAACCGCCATCCGGACGGCCTGGAGAAGTGCGTCGGCTGCGAGCTGTGCGCCTGGGCCTGCCCCGCCGACGCCATCTACGTGGAGGGCGCCGACAACACCGACGAGGAGCGCTACTCGCCGGGCGAGCGGTACGGCGCCGTCTACCAGATCAACTACGCCCGCTGCATCCTGTGCGGCCTGTGCATCGAGGCGTGCCCCACCCGCGCGCTCACGATGACCAACGAGTTCGAGCTGGCCGACAGCAGCCGCGCCAACCTCATCTACACCAAGGAGCAGCTGCTCGCGGGGCTGGAGGAGGGCATGGTCGACTCGCCCCACTCGATCTTCCCCGGCACCGACGAGCAGGACTACTACCGGGGCCTGGTCACCGAGGCCGCGCCCGGCACGGTGCGGCAGACGGCCGTGTCCAAGGGCGAGAAGCCCCAGGAGGCCGCGTCCACCTTCGGTGAGGACGAGCCGGCGTCGCACAAGGCGGTCGGCCGATGACGGAGCAACTCGCCGCCTACGCGACCTCCACCGGCGAGGCCGTCCAGTTCTGGGTGCTCGGCACGGTCGCCGTGATCGGCGCCCTGTGCACCGTCTTCATGAAGCGGGCCGTGCACAGCGCGCTCTGCCTCGCCGCAACGATGATCATCCTGGCGGTGTTCTACCTCGCCAACGGCGCCTACTTCCTGGGCATCGTCCAGATCGTCGTCTACACCGGCGCGATCATGATGCTGTTCCTCTTCGTGGTCATGCTCGTCGGCGTCACCGCCGCGGACTCCCTGAAGGAGACCATCAAGGGCCAGCGCTGGCTGGCCCTCCTGTGCGGCGCCGGCTTCGGCATCCTGCTCATCGCGGGCATCGGCAACGCCTCCCTGACGGAGTTCAACGGCCTCGGCACGGCGAACGCGAACGGCAACGTGGAGGGCCTCGCGGCCCTGATCTTCACCGACTACGTGTTCGCCTTCGAGCTGACCGGCGCCCTCCTCATCACGGCCGCCGTGGGCGCCATGGTCCTCACCCACCGTGAGCGCACCGAGCGCGCCAAGACCCAGCGCGAGCTGGCCGAGGAGCGCGTACGCGAGGGCAAGCACCTCCCGCCGCTGCCGGCCCCCGGCGTCTACGCCCGGCACAACGCGGTCGACATCCCGGGTCTGCTGCCCGACGGCACCCCGTCCGAGCTGACCGTGGCCAAGACCCTGCGGGACCGGGGCCAGGTCCGGGACGTGTCGACCGAGGCGCTCAACGACCTCAAGGCCTTGGAGCAGCGCGCCGAGGACCGCCTGGAGCGCACCCACGGCGGCAACGGCGGCAAGAGCGGGGAGGCATCGAAGTGAATCCCGTCAACTACCTGTATCTCGCCGCCCTGCTGTTCACGATCGGCGCCACCGGCGTCCTGATCAGGCGGAACGCGATCGTGGTGTTCATGTGCGTGGAGCTGATGCTCAACGCCTGCAACCTCACCCTGGTCGCCTTCTCCCGGATGCACGGCAATCTCGACGGCCAGATCATCGCCTTCTTCACGATGGTCGTCGCCGCCGCGGAGGTCGTGGTCGGACTCGCGATCATCGTGTCGCTGTTCCGGTCCCGCCACTCGGCCTCGGTCGACGACGCCAGCCTGATGAAGCTGTAAGGGGTCGGAAGAATCGTGGAGAACCTGATTGCGCTGCTGATCGCGGCGCCCCTGCTCGGAGCCGCCGTCCTGCTGTGCGGCGGCCGGCGGCTGGACGCCGTCGGCCACTGGATCGGCACGGCCCTGGCCGCCGCCTCCTTCGTCATCGGTGTCGTCCTGTTCGCCGACATGCTCGGCAAGGAGGCCGAACACCGGGAGATGGGCCAGTACCTGTTCAGCTGGATCCCCGTCGAGGGCTTCCAGGCGGACGTCGCCTTCCAGCTGGACCAGCTGTCGATGACGTTCGTCCTGCTGATCACCGGGGTCGGCTCGCTCATCCACGTGTACTCCATCGGGTACATGGAGCACGACGAGCGCCGCCGCCGTTTCTTCGGCTATCTGAACCTGTTCCTCGCGGCGATGCTGCTGCTGGTCCTCGCCGACAACTACCTGCTGCTGTACGTCGGCTGGGAGGGCGTCGGCCTCGCCTCGTACCTGCTGATCGGCTTCTGGCAGCACAAGCCCAGCGCCGCCACCGCGGCGAAGAAGGCGTTCCTGGTCAACCGCGTCGGCGACGTGGGTCTGTCCATCGCCATCATGCTGATGTTCACCACCTTCGGGACCTTCGCCTTCGGGCCGGTCCTGGCGGCCACCGGTGAGACGAGCGAGGGCAGGCTCACCGCCATCGCCCTGATGCTGCTGCTCGCCGCCTGCGGCAAGTCCGCCCAGGTGCCGCTGCAGTCCTGGCTCGGGGACGCGATGGAGGGCCCGACCCCCGTCTCGGCCCTCATCCACGCCGCGACCATGGTCACCGCCGGCGTCTACCTGATCGTCCGCTCCGCCGCCGTCTTCGACGGCGCCCCGGACGCCCAGCTCGTCACCACCGTCGTCGGCGCGGTCACGCTCCTCTTCGGTGCGATCGTCGGTTGTGCGAAGGACGACATCAAGAAGGCCCTCGCCGGCTCGACGATGTCCCAGATCGGGTACATGGTGCTGGCCGCGGGCCTCGGTCCCATCGGCTACGTCTTCGCGATCATGCACCTGGTGACGCACGGCTTCTTCAAGGCCGGCCTCTTCCTCGGTGCCGGTTCGGTCATGCACGGCATGAACGACGAGGTCGACATGCGCAAGTACGGCGGCCTGCGGAAGTACATGCCGGTCACCTTCGTCACCTTCGGCCTCGGCTACCTCGCCATCATCGGCTTCCCCGGCCTGTCCGGCTTCTTCTCCAAGGACAAGATCATCGAGGCGGCGTTCGCCAAGGGCGGCACCGAGGGCTGGATCCTCGGCGGCGTGGCCCTGCTCGGCGCGGCCATCACCGCGTTCTACATGACGCGCGTGATGCTGATGACCTTCTTCGGCGAGAAGCGCTGGCAGCCCGACGAGCACGGCCATGAACCGCACCCGCACGAGTCGCCCAAGGTCATGACGATCCCCATGATCGTCCTGGCCGTCGGATCGGTCTTCGGCGGCGCGTACTTCAGCATCGGTGACCGGTTCGTCAACTGGCTGGAGCCCGTCACCGGCCACAAGCACGGGCAGCCGCCGATCGGCGCGGCCGCGGTCACCACGGCCACGGTCGCCGTGATGATCATCGGAGTCGGCCTCGCCTGGCTCCAGTACGGGCGCAAGCCGGTCCCCGTCGTCGCCCCGCGCGGATCGCTGCTCACCCGGGCCGCCCGGCGCGACCTCTACCAGGACGACTTCAACCACGTCGTCCTCGTCCGCGGCGGAGAGCACCTCACGCGCTCCCTCGTCTACGTCGACCACACCCTGGTCGACGGTGTCGTCAACGGCACGGCGGCCTCGATGGGCGGCCTCTCCGGGCGGCTGCGCCGGATCCAGAACGGCTATGCCCGGTCGTACGCGGTCTCGATGTTCGGCGGTGCTGCGATCCTCATCGCCGCGACCCTGCTGATGAGGGCGGTCTGATACCGATGTCCTTTCCTCTGCTGACAGCGACGGCGGCGCTCCCGGCCCTCGGGGCGATCGCCACGGCCGCCGTCCCGGCCCAGCGGCGCAACGCCGCGAAACTGCTGGCGCTGACCGTCTCGCTGGGCACGCTCGTGCTCGCCGCGATCATCGCGTTCCGCTTCGACCCGGGCGGCGACCGCTACCAGCTCACCGAGTCCCGCGCCTGGATCGCGGACTTCGGGGTGCGCTACGAACTGGGCGTCGACGGCATCGCGGTGGCGCTGATCGCGCTCACCGCCCTGCTGATGCCGTTCATCATCCTCGCGGGCTGGCACGACGCCGACCCGCTGGAGACCGGCAGCAAGAGGTGGCGGCCGACCCAGGGCTTCTTCGCCCTGATCCTGGCCGTCGAGGCGATGGTGATCATCTCCTTCGAGGCCACCGACGTCTTCCTCTTCTACATCTTCTTCGAAGCCATGCTCATCCCGATGTACTTCCTCATCGGCGGCTTCGGCGACCGTGCCCACGAGCACGGCGAGGAGACGGCGGCCACCCAACGGTCGTACGCCGCCGTGAAGTTCCTCCTCTACAACCTGGCCGGCGGCCTGATCATGCTGGCCGCGGTGATCGGCCTGTACGTGGTCGCCGGGAACTTCTCGCTCCCCGAGATCGCCGAGGCCCGCGCCAACGGCACGCTGGAGATGGCCACCAACACCGAGCGGTGGCTGTTCCTCGGCTTCTTCTTCGCCTTCGCGGTGAAGGCCCCGCTTTGGCCGCTGCACACCTGGCTGCCCAACGCCATGCAGGAGTCCACGGCTCCGGTCGCCGTCCTCATCACGGCCGTCGTCGACAAGGTCGGCACCTTCGCGATGCTCCGCTTCTGCCTCGGACTGTTCCCCGAGGCCAGCGAGTGGGCGACCCCCGTGATCCTGGTCCTCGCGCTGATCAGCATCATCTACGGGGCGCTGCTCGCGGTCGGCCAGCGGGACATCAAGCGACTGGTGGCGTACGCGTCGATCTCGCACTTCGGGTTCATCATCCTGGGCATCTTCGCGATGACCAGCCAGGGCCAGTCGGGCGCGACGCTGTACATGGTCAACCACGGCATCTCGACCGCCGCGCTCATGCTGGTGGCGGGCTTCCTGATCTCCCGGCGCGGGTCCCGGCTCATCGCCGACTACGGCGGCGTGCAGAAGGTCGCCCCGGTGCTCGCCGGCACCTTCCTGATCGGCGGCCTCGCGACCCTGTCGCTGCCCGGACTCGCCCCGTTCGTCAGTGAGTTCCTGGTCCTGGTCGGCACCTTCGCGCGCTACCCGGTGGTCGGCATCATCGCCACCGTCGGCATCGTCCTCGCCGCGCTCTACGTCCTCGTCCTCTACCAGCGGACGATGACCGGCCCGGTGAAGGCCGAGGTCCAGGGGATGCCCGACCTGAGGGCGCGCGAACTCGTGGTGGTCGCCCCGCTGATCGTTCTGCTGATCTTCCTGGGCGTCTATCCGAAGCCGCTCACCGACATCGTCAACCCGGCGGTCGAGCACACCATGTCCGACGTCCAGAAGAAGGACCCCCAGCCCGAGGTGGAGGCGGCCAAGTGAGCGCATCAGCCGTCCACAGCCTGTGGACAACCGCGGCCGACCCGATCACCAAGATCGACGCGCCGAAGATCGAATACGGGCAGCTGTCACCCACCCTGATCGTCATCTCGGCGGCGATCATCGGCGTGCTGATCGAGGCCTTCGTGCCACGCAAGTCCCGCTACCACGCCCAGGTGTTCCTCTCCGTCGTCGCCCTCGCCGCGTCCTTCGCCGCGGTCGTCGCCCTCGCGGCCCGCGGCTACGGCACGACGAAGGCCGGCGTCGCCGCCATGGGCGCCATCGCCGTGGACGGCCCGGCCCTGTTCCTGCAGGGCACGATCCTGCTGGCCGGCATCCTCGGCGTCTTCACCTTCGCCGAACGGCGCCTCGACCCCGAGGCGCACGGCAACAAGGTCGACTCCTTCGCCGCGCAGGCCGCGTCCGTGCCCGGCAGCGACAGCGAGAAGGCGGCCGTGAAGGCCGGGTTCGCCACCACCGAGGTGTTCCCGCTGCTGCTCTTCGCGATCGGCGGCATGCTGATCTTCCCGGCGGCCAACGACCTGCTGACCCTGTTCATCGCCCTGGAGGTCTTCTCCCTCCCGCTGTACCTGCTGTGCGCCGTGGCCCGCCGCAAGCGGCTCATGTCGCAGGAGGCCGCGGTCAAGTACTTCCTGCTCGGCGCCTTCGCCTCCGCCTTCACCCTCTTCGGCATCGCCCTGCTCTACGGCTACGCCGGCTCGGTGAAGTACGCCACGATCGCCCAGGTCGTCGACGGCACCATCGGCGACATCAACCCCGCCCTCGCCGGCACCATGGGCAACGACGCGCTGCTGCTCATCGGCTCCGCCATGATCGTCATGGGCCTGCTGTTCAAGGTCGGCGCGGTGCCGTTCCACATGTGGACGCCCGACGTGTACCAGGGCGCGCCCACACCGGTCACCGGCTTCATGGCCGCGGCGACCAAGGTGGCAGCCTTCGGCGCGCTGCTCAGGCTCCTGTACGTCGTCCTGCCGGGCCTGCGCTGGGACTGGCGGCCGGTCATGTGGGCCGTCGCCGTCGTCACCATGCTGGGCGGCGCGATCGTCGCCATCACCCAGACCGACATCAAGCGACTGCTCGCCTACTCATCGATCGCCCACGCCGGGTTCATCCTCGCCGGTGTCATCGCGGCCTCGCCCGACGGTGTCTCGTCCGTGCTGTTCTACCTCGGTGCCTACTCGTTCGTGACGATCGGCGCGTTCGCCGTGGTGACCCTGGTGCGGGACGCGGGCGGCGAGGCGACCCACCTGTCCAAGTGGGCCGGGCTCGGCCGCAGATCGCCCCTGGTGGCGGCCGTGTTCGCGGTGTTCCTGCTGGCCTTCGCGGGCATTCCGCTGACCTCCGGGTTCGCGGGTAAGTTCGCCGTGTTCAAGGCGGCGGCGGAGGGCGGAGCGGGCGCGATCGTCGTGGTCGGTGTGATCTCCTCGGCCATCGCCGCGTTCTTCTACATCCGCGTCATCGTGCTCATGTTCTTCAGCGAGCCGCGCCCCGAGGGGCCGACGGTCGCCGTGCCGTCGCCGCTGACCATGACCGCGATCGCGGTCGGGGTCGCCGTCACGCTGGTGCTCGGCATCGCGCCGCAGTACTTCCTGGACCTGGCGGGACAGGCGGGCGTGTTCGTGCGGTAGCGCTCCGCTCGGTCGGTCGGATGTGGCGGGACCCGGCTCCTTCTGGGGCCGGGTCCCGTCGTCCGTACGGGGCCGGGTCCCGCTGTCGTCACCCGGCCGGGACCGCCCCGCACGGGTGGAGCCTGTGGATAACTCTGAGGCTGTCGGTGCGGGCGCCTATGGTGGCAGGGGCTGGAGGAAGCACGGGCGGCACAGGACGCACCGGCGCAGGACGCACCGGCGCGGTACGCACGGGCAGAGGGCGCACGGGCGACACGGGACGCGTGGGCACAGGACGCAAGGGCGCGGGGGACAGGCGATGAGCGGGACGGGCGTGACGAGTGTGATGGCGGACGAAGGCAGGACCACCGAGGCGGACAGCGAGGCGCTGGCCGTACTCCACCGGGTCTTCGGGTACGACGCCTTCCGGGGTGAGCAGGCGGCGGTCATCGAGCATGTGATCGCGGGCGGCGACGCCGTCGTGCTCATGCCCACCGGCGGCGGCAAGTCCCTCTGCTACCAGATTCCGTCCCTGGTCAGACCCGGTACGGGCATCGTGGTCTCTCCACTGATCGCGCTCATGCAGGACCAGGTGGACGCACTGCGGGCGCTGGGCGTCCGCGCCGGCTTCGTCAACTCCACGCAGGACTTCGACGAGCGGCGCCTGGTGGAGGCGGAGTTCCTCGCGGGGGAGCTGGACCTGCTCTACCTCGCCCCCGAGCGGCTGCGGCTCGACGCCACACTCGACCTGCTGGGGCGCGGCAAGGTCGCCGTGTTCGCGATCGACGAGGCGCACTGCGTCTCCCAGTGGGGACACGACTTCCGTCCCGACTACCTGTCCCTCTCCCTGCTCGGCGAGCGCTGGCCGGACGTGCCGCGCATCGCGCTCACCGCCACCGCCACCCGCGCGACGCACCGGGAGATCACCGAGCGGCTGGCCATGCCCCGGGCCCGCCACTTCGAGGCCAGCTTCGACCGGCCCAACATCCAGTACCGGATCGTGCCCAAGGCCGACCCGAAGAAGCAGCTCCTGTCCTTCCTTCGCCAGGAACACCCGGGCGACGCGGGCATCGTCTACTGCCTGTCCAGGAACTCGGTGGACCGGACGGCGGAGTTCCTGAGCAAGAACGGCGTCGAGGCGGTGCCGTACCACGCCGGGCTCGACGCCGGGACCCGCGCGGCACACCAGTCGCGGTTCCTGCGCGAGGAAGGGCTCGTGGTCGTCGCCACGATCGCCTTCGGCATGGGCATCGACAAGCCCGACGTCCGGTTCGTCGCCCACCTGGATCTGCCGAAGTCGGTGGAGGGCTACTACCAGGAGACCGGCCGCGCCGGCCGCGACGGACTGCCGTCCACGGCATGGATGGCGTACGGCCTCAACGACGTCATACAACAGCGCAAGATGATCCAGGGCAGCGACGGCGACGAGGCGTTCCGCCGCCGGGCCGCGAGCCATCTGGACGCGATGCTGGGGCTCTGCGAGACCGCCCAGTGCCGCCGGGGCCAACTGCTGCAGTACTTCGGCCAGGAACCGCAGGCCGAGGGCTGCGGCAACTGCGACACCTGCCTCGTACCGCCGGAGACCTGGGACGGCACGGTCGCCGCGCAGAAGGTGCTCTCCACGGTGGTGCGGCTGCAGCGGGAGCGCGGGCAGAAGTTCGGCGCCGTGCAGATCGTCGACATCCTGCTGGGGCGGCGGACCGCGAAGGTCATCCAGTTCGACCACGACCAGCTCTCCGTCTTCGGCATCGGCGAGGAGCTGTCCGAGGGCGAATGGCGGGGCGTCGTCCGCCAGTTGCTCGCGGAGGGGATTCTCGCGGTCGAGGGCGAGTACGGCACGCTCGTGCTCACCGAGGAGAGCGGGGTGGTGCTGCGGCGGGAGCGGGACGTGCCGCTGCGCAAGGAACCGAAGAAGCCGGTGACCACGCGGTCGGCGGCGTCGTCCTCCTCCGGCCGGGGCGACCGCAAGCCGAAGGCGGCGGTCGAACTCTCCGACGACCTGGTTCCCGTCTTCGAGGCCCTGCGCGCCTGGCGCGCCGACCAGGCCCGCGAACAGGGTGTCCCCGCCTACGTCATCTTCCACGACGCCACCCTCCGCGAGATCGCGGCCACGGCCCCCACGTCCGTCGCCGAACTCGGCACGATCAGCGGAATCGGCGAGAAGAAGCTGGCGACGTACGGGGAGGGGGTGCTGGCGGTGCTGGGTTCGCTGGGCGGAGACTCCGGTGGGGCCTCGGCCTCGGGTCCGGCCTCGGGTCCCCCGGGCCCGGCGGCGGCCTCGGTGCCCGGGAGCACGTCCGGCCCGGCCCCGGAGGGTGACACCGACACGGGACAGGACTTCGACTGGCCCGACGTGGAACCGGAGCCCGAGCACGACGACTGGGCCTAGAAGGGCCCCCAGGAGGCAGGTCGGCAGGTCCACCCGATGAGCCCGGGGGCGGGCGCAGGCCGCGTGTTCGGAGGGCGATGAGGGCGCGTGGGCAGGGGGAGTCCCGGGCGCCGCATCCCGGGCGTCCCCCGGTGGTCCTCGGTCGTGCCGCTGTGCGGCGAGGGTCGCTCGGTCGTCGCGGGCAAAGTGCCCGGATGCCGCCGCAGCCGAGTCCGAGGCCGCCCGCTCACAGAGCTAGCACCTGAACGAACGGCCTGGACCTCAGACCGGGGTGGCGTCGTGGCGTTCCAGCCATTCCAACGATCGTGCGGTTCGTCTCGTCGGGCGATCTGGTTCCTGGTCCTGCCGCTTCGCGGTGGTGCTCAACCGGTCCTGGGCCGGCTCGGCGAGCCCCGCCCACTCGGCACGTCGCATCCCCCGGCCAACGGCTCCATCGGTGGATCGAGGTCAGCGATCACCGGCCCGCGGTGTCCGCCGACGGACGCCGGCAGCGTCGTCGCTCGCCGGTGGCGCACCGAGCCGGTACTGCCCCGGCTCGCGATCTGCCGCAGCTTCTGCCCCCGCACAGCACTAGGCCGCCAGCGCCCGGGACGCGTAGGCCCTCACGTCCGCGTCCGTGTCCTTGGTGGCTGTGGTGAGGGCGGTGCGGGCTTCCTCGGAGGTGGTGTGCTGAGTCAGGGAGAGGACGGTGGCTTTGCGGACGTCGGCGTTGGGGTCCGCCAGGGCTTCGGCCAGGGCCGGGACGGCGACGGCGGTGGTGGCGGTGGAGAGGGCCGTGGCGGCGCCGGCGCGGACCTGCCAGGCGGGGTCGGTGAGGGCGGTGACGGCTCGGGCGGCGAGCGGAGGGGGGCAGCCGACGGCGCCCAGGGCGGCGTAGGCGGCGGCGCGGACCAGGGGGTCGGGGTCGTCGGTCAGGGCGGTCAGCGCGGTGAGGACGGCGGGGGGCCGGGGGGTCACGGTGTCCCCCGAGACCGTGGCCAGGGCCTTGGCGATCGTGACGCGGACCTCGCGGGACGGGTCGGCGGTCGCGGCCCCGGCCAGTTCGGTGGCGGCGTCGACCGAGACGAGGGCGCGTACGGCCTCGATGCGGACGGAGATGTCGGAGTCCGGCAGAAGGGCCGCGTACAGGGCCGTGTCGCCGAGGCTGAGGGCGCGCAGCACGTCCAGGGCGGCGGCGCGGACGACCGGGTCGGGCTCGTCCAGGGCGGCGGCGAGGCCGTCGCGGAGGGCGGGCTCGGGCGGGAGTGTCTCGACGAGTTCGCGCAGTGAGGCCGCGGCGGCGGCGCGGACCTCGGGGGCGGCATCGCGGAGGGCTTCGGCGAGGGCGGGGCCGGTGCCGGGCGGAAGGGTCTCGGTGAGGACGGCGAGCGCCTCGCGCCGGACGGCGGGTGCCGGGTCGGCCAGGTAGGGCCGGAGGGCGTCGAGTTCGGGCTGCTCCTCGGCGAGGGCGACCAGTTCGAGGAGGCGGGTGGAGGAGGTCGGTGGGGTGGGGTGGGAGGGGAGGGCCCCCCTTCCGGACCCGTCGGCAGCCGCATCGCTCTCCGAGTCCGTCCCCGCAGCCCCCGAAACCCCGGCGACTCCCGCCGCCACCGGTGCCACATCCCGTGACCCCGCCGTCGCCACGTTCTCCGCGTGGACCTCGCCCAGGTGGCGGGAGGGGCCGCCGACCGGGGTGAACTCCTCGATGGGGACGAGGTAGGGGGCGACAGGGCGGGCGGTGAACTCCATGGCGCCGGATGGGGACTTGTGGAGGTCGAGGTGATGGAACCAGGAGGCGTCGTCGCGGTGGGGGTGGTCGAGACGGTCGTGGTAGAGGCCCCAGCGGGACTCGGTGCGGGCGAGGGAGGCGCGGGCGGCCATCTCGGCGCAGTCACGGATGAAGGAGACCTCGGCGCAGCGCATCAGCTCGTGCGGCGTGCGGGCGCCCATCTCGGCGATGTCGTCGCGCATGCGCTCGAAGGCGTTGAGGGCGAGGGAGAGCCGGGAGCCGGACTTCGGGGGCGCCACGTAGTCGTTGACGAAGCGACGGAGCTTGTACTCGACCTGGGGCTGCGGAGGGCCGTCCGGGTTGCGCAGCGGACGGTAGATCAGCTCGTGGGCGTCGCGGAGCTGGTCCGGCGGCAACTCGCCCTCGTACGGGGTGTACCGGGAGGCGTCCGCGCCCGCCAGGTCACCGAAGACGAACGCGCCGATCATGTAGTTGTGCGGGACGCAGGCGAGGTCGCCGACGGCGTACAGGCGGGGGACGGTCGTACGGGCCTGGTCGTCCACCCGGACGCCCGAGGCCGAGTGGCCGCCGCACAGGCCGATCTCCGAGATGTGCATCTCGATGTCGTGGGTGCGGTAGTCGTGGCCGCGGCCGGCGTGGAAGGTCCCGCGGGTGGGGCGTTCCGTGGTGTGCAGGATCGACTCCAGCGCGGAGACGGACTCCTCGGGGAGGTGGCTCAGCTTCAGATAGACCGGCGCGCGGTCGGAGGCGATCTCGGCGGCGAACTCGGCCATCATCTGGCCGGACCAGTAGTCGGAGTCGACGAAGCGTTCGCCGTGCCGGTTGACCTGGTAGCCGCCGAAGGGGTTGGCGACGTAGGCGCAGGCGGGGCCGTTGTAGTCCTTGATCAGCGGGTTGATCTGGAAGCACTCGATGCCGGTGAGTTCGGCGCCCGCGTGGTAGGCCATGGCGTAGCCGTCGCCCGCGTTGGTGGGGTTCTCGTAGGTGCCGTAGAGGTAGCCGGAGGCGGGCAGGCCGAGGCGGCCGCAGGCGCCCGTGGCGAGGACGACGGCGCCCGCGCGGACCGTGACGAACCGTCCGGTGCGGGTGTTGAAGCCCGCCGCGCCGACGGCCCGCCGGTCCGCGCCCTCGCCGGCCGTGAGCACGCGAACCGGCATCACCCGGTTCTCGATGCGGATCCGCTCGCGCATCTCGCGCCGCCGCAGCTGCCGGTACAGGACCTTCTTGACGTCCTTGCCCTCCGGCATGGGCAGCACGTAGGAGCCGGAGCGGTGGACCTGGCGGACCGCGTACTCGTTGTGCTCGTCCTTCTCGAACTTCACCCCGTACGACTCCAGCCGTCGCACCATGTCGAAGCCGCGGGTGGCGGTCTGGCGGACCGTGGACTGGTCGACGATGCCGTCGTTGGCGCGGGTGATCTCGGCGACGTAGTCGTCCGGCTCGGCGCGGCCCGGGATGACGGCGTTGTTGACGCCGTCCATGCCCATGGCGAGGGCGCCCGAGTGGCGCACGTGCGCCTTCTCCAGCAGCAGGACGTTCGCGCCGTGCTCGGCGGCGGTCAGGGCCGCCATGGTGCCGGCGGTGCCGCCGCCGATGACGAGGACGTCGCAGGTCAGCTCGTCGGCGTCGGCGAGCGCCGGAATCGTGAGGGGGGTCTCCACCGTGTCCACCGAAGTGCCTTTCATGTACGCGGGTACGCGAGCGCTCAGTCGCTGAGCGAGGTCAGGACGTCGCGGCGCAGGGCCGCGCGTGCCGGGTCGTCGTGGGCCGTACGGTCGCGGGGGCGCGGGACGTCCCGTACGGCGGTCAGCCGGCCGGAGCCGAGGAGGGCCACGCGGTCGCCGAGGAACAGGGCCTCGTCCACGTCATGGGTGACGAAGACGACCGTGGCGCCCGTGCCTTGCAACACCTCCACCAGCAGGTCCTGCATCCC
Organism: Streptomyces bottropensis ATCC 25435; assembly: GCF_000383595.1. Taxonomy (NCBI): domain Bacteria; kingdom Bacillati; phylum Actinomycetota; class Actinomycetes; order Kitasatosporales; family Streptomycetaceae; genus Streptomyces; species Streptomyces bottropensis. The sequence goes on from NZ_KB911581.1 coordinate 929,206, forward strand.
GGCGCGGGTCTGGGCGTCGAGCGCGCCGAACGGCTCGTCCATCAGGACGGCGCGGGGGCGCCCGGCGAGGGCGCGGGCCAGCTGCGCGCGCTGGCGCTGCCCGCCGGAGACGCGGTGCGGCAGCTGCCGGGCGTACTCGGCGAGTCCGACGCGGGACAGCCACTCCTCGGCCTGGGTGCGGCGTTCGGCGCGGGGCAGGCCACGGATGGCGAGCGGGAGTTCGACGTTGGCGCGCAGGGTGCGCCAGGGCAGGAGGGCGTCCTCCTGGAAGACGAGGGCGCGTTCGGCGGAGGGGCCGGTCAGCGGGGCCTCGTCCTGGGTGATCTCTCCGGCGAGCGGCGGCAGCAGGCCCGCCAGGGTGCGCAGGAGGGTCGACTTGCCGCAGCCGGACGGTCCGACGACGGTGAGGATCTCGCCGGGAGCGATGTCCAGGCCGACGTCCGTCAGGGCGACGGCGTCGGGACGGCCCAGGTCGGCGCGGTGGAGGGCGAGGCGGGTGCCGCGTTCGGGGGCGGGCTTCGCCTTCTCCCCGACGGCCGGCGCAGGCGCCGGTGCCTGCGTACGGACCTGGGCCCGCGTCTCAGACGAGGTGCTCATCACGTGCCTCCTCGGGCTCGGCCGTGGTGGGGACGGTGGTCGCGGGGACGGCCTGCGCTACGGCGGTCCGCGGCACCCGGGGACGGACGGCGGGGGCCGACGACGTACGGGGCAGCCAGTGCGTCAGCCGTCGCCCGACCAGCTCCACGGCGGTCGACGTCAGCCAGCCCAGCACCCCGATGGTGGCCATGCCGACGAAGACGCCGGGATAGTCGACGACCGTGTAGTCCTGCCAGGTGCGGTAGCCGACGCCGTACTGCCCGGAGATCATCTCGGCGGAGATCACACAGATCCAGGACACCCCGATGCCGACCGACAGGCCGCCGAAGATGCCCGGCAGCGCGCCCGGCAGGACGACCGAGGCGAGGACCCGCCACCGCCCGCCGCCCATCGTGCGGACCGCCTCCTCCCACACGGGGGTCAGCGCCCGTACCGCGTGCCGGGTGGAGACCAGGACCGGGAAGAACGCGGCGGTGAAGGTGATGAAGACGATGCCCTGTTCGTTGGAGGGGAACAGCAGGATCGCCACCGGGACGAGGGCGATCGCGGGGACCGGGCGGATCACCTCCAGGACCGGCCCCAGCAGGTCCTCGGCGAGAGGGGACCGGGCGACGAGGGTGCCCACCGCCACACCCAGCACCGCCGCCAGCAGGAATCCGGTGAGGATGCGGGTGAGGCTGTCGGTCAGGTCGGTCCAGTAGTCAGGCCCGGTCACCCGGTCCGCGAAGGCGTGCGCCACGTCGGTGACCGTGGGGAACTGCGAGAAGCGCAGCCACACGTCGACGTCCAGGCTGGTCAGCAGCTGCCAGAGGCCGAGGGCGGCGACCAGGGACAGCGCGCGCAGGGCGTAGCGGGCGGCGGGCCGGGAGCCGGGGCTCCGTACGCGCCGGGCGCCGGCTTTCGCGGGGCGGCTCACGAGGCCCGCTCCAGGGCGGCGGCGTAGGTGACGATCTCGGCGCCGTCGTGTCCGGCGACGTACGCCTTCGCCGTGGCCGGGGCGACGAAGGGCAGGAGCCGGTCGCCGTCGGCCACCCAGACCGCCTTGTCGGCGAACCACTGGGTGCCGGTGGTGGCGTCCGGGACGTACGCGGCGCGGATGGCGTCCTTGTGCCCGGCGACGTGGGCGAGGAGTTCGGCGGGCGTCCTGAAGGAGCGGGTCTCGGTGGCGTTCTTCGGCCAGACCTCGCTCGCGGCCGGGGCGGGCTCCGCCGCGAGCCGCTTGTCGTACGCGGCGGAACCGAGCGCCTTGCGGACGTACCGGTCGTCGACGAACGCGTCCACGTCCACGTCGCCCGTCAGCTTCGCGGCCTTGAGGATCGGCACGTCCTTCTTCAGGGCGGCGATCAGCGCGGGCTTCAGCGCGGGGTCGAAGGTCGCGATGCCGTGGGCGCCGTTGTAGAGGTAGACGACCTCGGCGGGCAGTCCCGTGGCGTCGGCGACCTTCTCGGCGGCCTCGACGGGGTGCTCGTTCAGGTAGTCCGTGGCCTTGGCCTGGGCCTTGAGGAAGGCCTCCAGGACAGCCGGCCGCTGCTTCGCGAAGTCCTCGCGGGCCGTCACGCCGTGGAAGGTCGGCAGGTCCAGCCGGGCCCCGTCGTACAGGGCCTTCGCCTTGCCCTGGTAGGTGAGCAGGCCGGGCCAGGCCACGAACTGCGACAGCGCGTCGGTGCTGCCGGCGGAGAGGGCGGAGGCGCCGACGGCCGGTTGCTGGTTGAGCTTCTCGATGTCCTTGTCGGCGTCGAGGCCGGCGTCGTTCAGCGCCCGTACGAGGGTGCCGTCGGCCGCCGACCCGATGCTCGTGGAGACCTTCTTGCCCTTCAGGTCCTTGAGCGTGCTCAGCTTCGAGTCCGGCGTGGTGACGATGGTGTTGAGGCCGCCCCGGAGGTTGTAGCCGGTGGCCGCGACGAGCCGGGTGGGCTTGCCGAGCTGCTTGCCGCGGGCCGCGTTGAGCAGCAGCGGGAAGTCGCCCATCGAGCCGATGTCGATCTTTCCGGCGGTCATCTGGGCGGTGATGGGGGCGCCGGTCGCGTAGTCCTGCCAGTCGACCTTGTACGTGGTCTTCCCGCCCAGCGCGTTCAGCTCGTCCTCGAAGTAGCCGAGGGAGCGCAGGAGGGTGCCGGCGGTGACGGTGTTGATGGTCTTGGACTGGTAGCCGACGGTGACGGTGACCGTCCCGCCGTCCGCCGCGGTGTCACTGCCGTTGCCGCAGGCGGTCAGGGTCAGCGGCAGCAGGAGGGCTGTGGCCAGGGTGACTGCTTTGGTCTGCATGGGTGTTCGGGCCTCTCACCGGAGCGTTCAGCGGAGCAGGTAGGGCATGTTGACCGTGACGGCGCCGGTGGGACAGCGGGCCGCGCACGGGCCGCAGTACCAGCACTCGTCGACGTGCATGTAGGCCTTGCCGTTGCTCTCGTCGATGGCCAGGGAGTCCAGCGGGCACATGTCCACACAGAGGGTGCAGCCGTCGATGCACTTCGACTCGTCGATGGTCACGGGCACGTCGGCCCGCTGGGGCGCCAAAGGCATGGCTGTCTCCAGGGAGGGGCGGAACAGGGGTGGTTGCGGGGGTTGTCAAAGGGAGCGGTGCAGCAGACCGCTCATCGCGATGCGGTCGCCCCGGAAGCGGATGAACTCCAGGTCGACGGGCCGGCCGTCGGCGAGGTGGGTGAGCCGTTCCAGCATCAGGACGGCCGAGCCGCGCGGGGCTTCGAGTACGGCGGCGGAGTGGGTGTCCGCGTTCACCGCCTCCAGGGTGATCTCGGCGTGGCCGAGGCGCCGGCCGGTGATCGTCTCCAGGAGGCGGAAGACGTCGGTGTTCTCCAGGTCGGCGCCGAGGAGTGCCGTGCCGAGGTCGAGGGAGCCGAGGGCGAGGGGGATGTAGGTGAGGTCGAGGGAGAGGGGGAGGCCGTTCAGCCGGCGCAGACGTTCGATGTAGAGGACGTCGCTCCCGGGTGGGAGGTGGAGGCGGTCGGCCACGGGGGCGGGGGCCGGGGCGGGGCCCATGGTGCGGACCTCGTTGGTGACCGTGCCGTGTTCGCGGAGGGTTTCCGCGAGGCCCTGCAGATGGTCGAGGCCGTGGGGGTACTTCTGGGCCACGACGACGGTGCCCACGCCGGGGAACCGTTCCACGAGGCCCTCGGCGCGCAGGAGGTCCAGGGCCTCGCGGACCGTGTTGCGGGTCGCGCGGTAGTCGGTGGCGAGGGTGGACTCGTGGGGGAGGGTGCCGTTCTCGAAGCCGCCGGTGAGGAGTTGGCGACGCAGGAGGTCGGCGAGCTGCCGTGCCTGGTCCGCACGCAGCCGACGGCGCGCGCGGTGGGCTGCGACGGTGGTCGCGCCCTGGCCGGCGTGCTCTCGGACGCGGTCGGTGGGTGGCATGTTTCGAACCATACCGAAATGGTGGGGAAGGGAACGTTGCCGGAGTGTTGCGCCAGGTCGCCGACCGGGCCTGCCGGTTCTGAGCTGGGATTTTGCGGCGGTGTGACGAAGATCTGCCACCGGGCTGTCCAGTGGGTGGGATGCGAGGGTCAACCGCTGGGACTCGCCCCTCTCCTTCGCCCTTCGCCCTTGGCCCTCCGCCCTCCGCCCTTGGCCCTTCGCCCGTCCGCCTCCGCGCGTGTTGACGTCGGGCCGCGCCCCGAAGGGGCGCGGGGAACCGCGCGAGCGACCACGAGGGACATGACCCCGACGACGAAGCGCCCACCCCTACGCCGAGGACGCGCCCTCAGCCACCCAAGTCGCCGGCCCCCGAAGCCCCCGAGCGCATCCACGCCGCCCCGCCGCCGGAGGCGCAGGCGGAGGCACCTCCTAGTCCCGGGCCCGGACCCGCCCCCTCACCTCGCCCAGCCCCACCTTCGCCCCGCCCGGCCCGGGTGCCCAGGCCGTGAGGGTCACCTCGTCGCCGTCCTCCAGGAACGTGCGCTTGCCGTCGGGGAGGTCGAGGGCGTCCCGCCCGTTCCAGGTGAGTTCCAGCAGCGAGCCCCGCTCGCCCGCCTCCGCCCCGCTGACCGTGCCGGAGCCGTAGAGGTCGCCCGTCCGCAGGGACGCCCCGTTGACGGTCATGTGGGCCAGCTGCTGGGCGGCGGTCCAGTACATCGTGGAGAAGGGTGGCTCCGAGACGACGTGTCCGTTGACGGCCACGCTGATCCGCAGGTCGTACCCCCCGAGGTCGACGTCCGGCCCGGAGTCGTCCAGATAGGGGAGGAGCGGATGCGTGCGCTCCGGCGGCGCCACCCGTGCCGCGTCCAGGGCTTCCAGCGGAGTGATCCACGCCGACACCGACGTCGCGAAGGACTTCCCGAGGAACGGGCCGAGCGGAACGTACTCCCAGGCCTGCAGATCGCGCGCGGACCAGTCGTTGAGCAGACAGAGCCCGAAGACGTGGTCGCGGTAGTCCCGCAGTCCCACCGGCCGCCCCCTGTCCGAGGGCACGCCCACCACGAACCCGACCTCCGCCTCGATGTCCAGCCGCACGGACGGGCCGAACACGGGCGCCGGATCGGCGGGCGCCTTGCGCTGCCCGGACGGCCGCACCACCTCCGCGCCGGAGACGACGACCGTGCCGGACCGGCCGTGGTAGCCGATCGGCAGATGCTTCCAGTTGGGGGTCAGCGGATCCGGGGAGTCGGGCCGGAAGATCCGGCCCACGTTCCGCGCGTGGTTCTCGGAGGCGTAGAAGTCGACGTAGTCGGCCACGTCGAACGGCAGATGCAGGCGCACGTCGGACAGCGCGTGGAAGTGCGGCGCGATGGTCTGCCGGTGCGAGGGCACGGTGAGCCACGCGGTCAGGGCCCGCCGGAGGTCCGACCAGGCGGTACGTCCTGCGGCGAGCAGGGGGTTGAGCGTGGGGTGGGCGAGGAGCGCGGTGTACGGGGAGCCGAGGGCGTGGGCCGCGGCCGCGGCGTCGAGGACGTGGTCGCCGAGACGGACCCCGACCGTGCGGGCGTCGGAGCCGGCGGGGGAGAAGACGCCGTAGGGGAGGTTGTGCGACCCGAAGGGGTGACCCTCGGGGATGCCGAAGGGGTGACCCTCGGGGACGTCGGAGGGATCGCCTTCGGGGACATCGACGTGGGGCATCAGGTGCTGCCTCGCTCTCGTGCTTTCCGTCGTTCCTCTGGTCGCGGCACACGTTACGGGGCGGTGCGAAGATCGGGGAGTGTCTGAAGAGTTCGCAATGTCCGGGTACGCAAGGTCCGGGCAGGGGGCGTGCACGTGATCGCGCGCACCGTCGCGCACGCGCTGTGTGCCCACGCCGTGTGCCCGCACGCCGTGTTACGTCCTGCGCGTGCTCACGTACGCCGACGGCCCACTGAACTGCCGTTCGGGCAAAGGGGGTTGACATACGGCGTCGTCATGGCGGTCGGGATGCCGGACGTCGTCCGGTTCGCGTCGAACCGATGGGGCGTGGCATCCGTATTCTCTGATCATGGCCGCTCCCACCGCATATTCACTCATCGCCACCGACCTGGACGGAACGCTCCTGCGCAGTGACGACACGCTCTCCGACCGGTCCCTCGCCGCGCTGGCGCGGGCCACGAGGGCCGGTGCTCAGCACCTCGTGGTGACGGGACGGCCGGCGCCCAGAGTGCGCCCACTGCTGGAGGATCTCGGCGGCAGGGGGCTCGCGGTGTGCGGACAGGGCGCGCAGTTGTACGACCATGGCACGGACCGGCTGCTGTGGTCCGTCACCCTGGACAGGGAACTCGCCGAGACCGCGCTCGGCAAGATCGAGGCCGAGGTGGGACAGGTGTACGCCGCCGTCGACCAGGACGGGGTCGACGGTCTCACCCTGATCGAGCCCGGCTACCTCATGCCGCACCCCACGCTGCCCGCGCTGCGGGTGCCGCGCCGGGACGACCTGTGGTGCGAGCCGATCAGCAAGGTGCTGCTGCGCCACCCCTATCTGTCGGACGACGAGCTGGCCTCGGCGGCGCGCATGGCGGTCGGCTCGCTGGCCACGGTCACCATGTCGGGGCCCGGCACCGTCGAACTCCAGCCATGCGGCATCACCAAGGCCACGGGCCTCGCCCTGGCCGCCGACCATCTCGGGCTGACCGCGCGGCGGACCATCGCCTTCGGTGACATGCCCAACGACATCCCGATGTTCGACTGGGCCGCGCACGGGGTCGCCATGGCCAACGCCCATCCCGAACTCAAGGCCGTCGCCGACGAGGTGACCCTCTCCAACGAGGACGACGGCATCGCCGTGGTGCTGGAGAAGATCTTCCCGTGAACGGGCTGTTCCCCTGGGCCCGCCGGCCCAGGGGAACAGATGGAGCAGGGGGAGCCGCAGGGCTCAGTACGCGCCGAAGACGTTGTCGATCGAGCCGTACCGGTCGGCGGCGTAGTTGCACGCCGCCGTGATGTTCGCGACCGGGTCGTACGGGTCGTACGGGGTGCCGGAGACGTGGTACGCGGCGAACGTCGGGTCGATGACCTGGAGGAGACCCTTCGAGGGGGTGCCCGCGGCGGCGTTGGAGTCCCAGTTGTTGATGGCCAGCGGGTTGCCCGAGGACTCACGGATGATGTTGCGGTAGATCCCGTTGTACGACCCGGGAATTCCCTTTTGAGCCATGATGTCCAGCGACTCGCGGATCCAGCCGTCCAGGTTGTTCGCGTAGGTCTTGACCGACGCCTGCGTGGCCTTGGACGTCTTGGACGCCGTCGACGACTTCTGGGCCGCGGCCGGCTTGGTCGCGTTCAGCTTCAGCTTCAGGCCCGGCCGGATCAGCGCCGGGTTGTCACCGATGACCGCGCGGTTGTTCTTGTAGAGCTGCTGCCAGCCGCCCTTGGTGTGGTGCTTGCGCGCGATGGAGGACAGCGTGTCGCCGGAGACCACCGTGTACGTCGTGGGCTTGGGCAGCGTCGCGGCGGGCGCGGACTGCGGGGCCGACTGTACGGAGGTGACGGCCTGGGCCGGGGTGGCGGCGTTCGCGGTCGTGGTGACCGTGAGCGGGAGGGCCAGTGCGGCCCCGCCGGTGCCGGCGGCGACGATGCCGCGGGTCAGCGCGTTGCTTCGGGGACGACGGTGTTTGCCGTGTGCGGGCATGGTGAATTCCTCTCCGTCGCCTGCGAGGTGAGCTGTCGGGTTCGGGCTGGAGATGCCCGGCCGTGCGCGTCGTCCCGGCGGTCGCTGTGCGTGCCGCGTCCGCTGGGCGTACTGCGCGTGGCTTCACCCCGAGCCGGTCCGAAGGGGGTCTTCGGACCGACGGCTTACCTGGGTCCCCCGCTCCTGCCGTGCGTGGATGAGTGGTGGTGGGTGGGGAGTCCGGGGCGGCGGCAGGATTCGGCGGTCCGTCCGGACGAGGTGTGAACGTATGCGAGAGCACACGACCGGAACAAGTCCCGGTTTGGCGCTTTGATCCAGTTGACCTTGAGTTTGCTGCGATTCGACCCAAGATCAGATACCTCGTGCATGGCTCAACTTGCCTGCCGCAAAGGGAAAATCGACGGGGCGGGGTGTGAATGCCGCACGGGGGGTGAGGGGAGGCTGGTGACTCAACTCACGGGAGGAGTCGGGTGAAGTGAAGAGTAAGGCGCAAATCGGTCAACTCGGGCTGGGGAGAGGGGGTGTATTTGGTACGAAATGGGCGGGCGTCCGGGTGGGGGAGGCAGTCGGGCGGGGATCGCGTCGGAGGTCGTCCCGGGTCGCGCATGCGTCGTCGCGGGGGAGGGCGGGTACCCGTCGCGGGCGGGCGTGTGTGCGCGGGCCCGTGGGCGGGGGTGCGGGCAGGTGTGCGGGCCCGCGGGCAGGCGTGCGGGTCGGGCGCGGACGGGTGCGGCACGCGCGTCGATGGATATCGGCGTGGATCGGTTGATCAAGAATGGGGGAGGTGCGGTCCCATACCACTGGAGACGAAGCCGTGGGCGCTCGCGGTGATCGAAAGGTGACCGGATACGCTGACTCGGGTGATGACAGCGACAGATCGACAAACTTTGTCATCGACCGTGAGAGCGACCTAGACCGACCGTGTGACCGTCATCAGACGTCAGCAGACAGGAGAACCCTCGTGACCGTCGTCGAGCCGTTTGGGCTGAGCGCGCGGGACCAGGCTCTCGAAGCCGATGTCCAGGCCGGAATGGTGGCCGTCGAGGAGGGTCTGCTGGAGGCGACCAAGAGCGAGGTCCCGTTCATCCAGGAGGCCGCCCAGCATCTGCTGCGCGCGGGCGGCAAGCGGTTCAGGCCGCTGCTGGTGATGCTCGCGGCGCAGTTCGGCGACCCCTACGCGCCGGGTGTCGTGCCCTCGGCGGTGGTGGTCGAGCTGACGCATCTCGCCACGCTGTACCACGACGACGTGATGGACGAGGCCGAGGTGCGCCGGGGCGTGCCGAGCGCCAACGCCCGCTGGGACAACTCCCTGGCCGTGCTGACCGGCGACTTCCTCTTCGCCCGTGCCTCGCACGTCCTCGCCGACCTCGGTCCCGACGCCGTCCGGATCCAGGCCGAGGCCTTCGAGCGGCTGGTCACCGGGCAGATCCTGGAGACCGCCGGGCCGCGCGACGGACGCGACCCGATCGACCACTACCTCGACGTGCTGGGCGGTAAGACCGGATCGCTGGTCGCGGTCGCCGGGCGCCTCGGCGCGCTGATGGCGGGCGCCGACGAGACCGTGGTCGACGTGCTGACCCAGTACGGGGAGCGGCTCGGGGTCGCCTTCCAGCTCGCCGACGACGTCCTCGACATCGCCTCCGACTCGCACGAGTCCGGCAAGACGCCCGGCACGGATCTCCGTGAGCATGTGCCGACCATGCCGGTGCTGCGGCTGCGCGAGCGCGCGGGGCGGCTGGGGCTGCCGGACGACATCGCCCTGTGCGAACTGCTCGACTCCGACCTCACCGACGACGCCCGCCACGCCGAGGCCCTGGCCCGCCTCCGCGTCCACCCCGCACTGGAACAGGCCCGCCGCGACACGATCCGCTACGCCGAGGAGGCGCGAGCGGCCCTGGCCCCCCTCCCGGAGTGCGACGCGAAGGCGGCCCTGGTGGAACTGTGCGACGCGGTGGTGCACCGGGCCGGGTAGTCCGGTCGCGGTCGCGGTCGGTTGCAAGGCTGTGGCGGCCGGCTTCCGCCGCCGGGCTTCCGGCTCGCGGCGGTGGGCTTCCGCCGGGGATCCGGGCCGGCGCCGGTCGCCGCTACGGGTCCGGGTTCCTGGCGCCGGCTACCGCCGTGTCGCGGGTGCGTGCCGGTGGCGGACGCCGAGTCCGTCCTGGCGCCGGTTGATCGTCGGCGGGGCTCGGATCCGTGCCGGTCGGCCGCAGTCCCTTCCTGGGCTTGAGCCGGTCGGTCGCGGTCGGTCCGTGGGCGCTTGCCCCGTGGCGGCCACCGGTTCACGGGTTCGTGACGCTCGCCGGCGTGGGACCGTGGGCCGTGCCGGTAGCTGCCACCGACTGGCCCTGCCCGTCGGCCGGCCCGCCGTCGGCTTCCGAGGTTGAGCCGGTTGGTCACCGTCCGGCCCTGGGCTCGCGCCGGCCAGCCTTCTTCGGGTTCCGGGGGCGGCGGGCGGCCGCCGTCAGCCGCCGGGACTACCGGTCAGCCGTGGTCGGACCCCCCGGCTCGTCCGTGTCCACGGGCCGGCCCGCTGTTCCGTGCCCCCGCGTGTCTGCCGGGAGGGAGGTCGCGCCCGGATCCCGTCTCGCGCCCGCGGCACGGCGGCTGCCGGACGCCGGGCCCGCGCGGTCGGGTGGCGTCGGCGAACACCGGCGGGGTACTCCGGACTCGTACCGACGGCCGAGGCTCCCCCCGGACGACCCCTACGGGTTGGGTGGATGCTCCGCCTCGTCGTGTCATCCCGTAGCAGTACGCCGAGTTGAGCCCGGAGTCTGACGCTTCTCTCCGGCCGATTTGGTCAGATGGGTATCACCACTCCTCACCGATTCGGGTGAGAATGGCGGCTCCGAGAGACGCCGCCGCCGACGACGGAGGTAAGGCACACATGGCACCGTACGAAACCGACGACAGCGCCAGGTCCGGCGACGCCGCCGCGCTCGCGGCCGAAGCCGAGGAGATGCGCTCGGCACGGCGACGCAAGGCCGCGCGGTACGTCGTCCCGGTCACCGTGCTGGGCGTCGCCGCCGCGACCATCGGGCTCGTCCCGGCCTTCGCCGGCTCCGGTGACCCCGATCTGCCGAAGATCAGCGCGCAGGAACTCATCGAGAAGATCGCCGCCTCGGACGTGGAGCAGGTGTCCGGCACGGTGAAGATCACCACGGACCTCGGGCTCCCCGACCTGGCCGGCCTCGCGGACGGCCTCGTCTCGCAGGCAGCGCCCTCCGGCGCGGACGGCGGATCCACCGCCGACCCCTCCGCCAAGCTCCTCGAACTCGCCACCGGTACCCACACGTTGCGGGTCGCCACCGACGGACCCGACAAGCAGAAGCTCTCGCTGCTGGACGACGCCGCCGAGTACAGCGTCATCCACAACGGCGACGACCTGTGGGCGTACGACAGCGCCTCGAACGAGGTGTACCACGCGACCGGCGCCGACGAGGGCAAGGACCAGCGGGTGCCCAAGGACGCTCCCGACGAGTTCGAGGACGCGCCCGCCACCCCGCAGAAGCTCGCCGAGGAGGCCCTGAAGGCCGTCGACGACACCACGTCCGTGACCGTCGACGGGACCGCGCGGGTCGCCGGGCGGGACGCGTACAAACTGGTGATCGAGCCGAAGCAGTCCGGTTCGACGGTCGGGGCGATCTCGATCGCCGTCGACGCGAAGACGGGGCTGCCGCTGAAGTTCACGCTCACCCCGGCGAGCGGCGGCTCGGCCGTCGTGGACGCGGGCTTCACGAAGGTCGACTTCGGTAAGCCGAGCGCCTCGACGTTCGACTTCACCCCGCCGAAGGGCGCGAAGGTCACCGAGGCGGACGAGACCGACGGGGCCGGGAAGCCGGGCGGCCACGAGTCCGGGTTCGGCGACTCCGTGTTCGGCGAGCCCGGCAAGGGCGGGGAGTTCAAGGACGGGAAGAACACCGAGCACCGCAAGGAGAGCAAGGGCCCCAAGGGCACCAAGGACTCCGGGCTCGACGGGCCGAAGACCATCGGCAAGGGCTGGAGCACCATCGCCGTGTTCGACGACGGCGCCGAGGGCGGCGGCATGCCCACCGGCGGCGACTCCTCCGGCGACGCCCGGGTCGACGGCTTCCTGAACTCCCTCGGCGACCCGGTCAAGGGCGAGTTCGGCTCGGGTACGGTCTTCAAGACCCGGCTGATCAACGTCCTGTTCACCGAGGACGGCAAGGTGTACGCGGGTGCCGTCACCAAGGACGCGCTGGTGAAGGCGGCCGACGCGGCGAAGTAGCGACGCCGGCCGGTGGGGCGGGGCGGCGAGACCGTCGACCCGCCCCACCGGCCGTACCCGAGGGGAGCCATGACCGACGCAGCCATCCACACCCAGGGGCTGACCAAGACCTTCCGCGGCGGCCAGGTGGCCGTGGACCACCTGGAGCTGACGGTGCCCAGCGGCAGCGTCTTCGGCTTCCTCGGCCCGAACGGCTCGGGCAAGACCACCACCATCCGCATGCTGATGGGCCTGATCGAGCCCACCTCGGGCACCGCCCGGGTCCTCGGCCTGCCCATGCCCCGCTCCACCCGGACGGTGCTCCCGCACGTGGGCGCGCTCATCGAGGGACCCGCCCTCTACGGCTTCCTCTCCGGCCGCGACAACCTGCTGCGCTACGACTCCGCCGACCCGACCGCCGACCCGCGCACCCGGCGTGCCCGGGTCGAGGCCGCGCTCGACCGGGTGGGGCTCGCGGCCGCCGCCGGCAAGAAGGCCAAGGCGTACTCGCTGGGCATGAAGCAGCGGCTGGGCCTCGCGGCGGCACTGCTCCAACCGCGCCGCCTGCTCGTCCTGGACGAGCCGACGAACGGGCTCGACCCGCAGGGTATGCGCGAAATCCGTTCGCTGGTGCGGGAGTTGGCGTCCGACGGCACCACCGTCTTCCTCTCCTCGCATCTGCTCGACGAGATCGAGCAGGTGTGCACCCATGCCGCCGTCATGACCCGCGGCAGGCTCGTCGTCCAGGGACCGGTGACCGAACTGGCCGCCGGCGCGCGCGGCCGTCTGGTCGTCATCACCCCCGACACGGCGGACGCGGTCAGGGTGCTCAAGGAACAGGGCATCGGGGACGTGGTCGTGACGGAGGAGGACGGTGCCGCCGCGCACCGGGCCGACGAGGGAGGCAGGGTGACGGCGGAACCGCCCACCCCCGACCGGGATCTCGCCGAACTGAACGCCGCACTGGTCACCGCGGGCGTCCGCGTCCGCGGCTTCGCCCTCGAACGCGCCTCGCTGGAGGACGCGTTCGTGGCGCTCACGGGGGAGGGCTTCGATGTCGCGGGTTGAGACGCCGGAGCCGGCTTCGCCGGCTGCCGCTGCCGCTACGACTCCGGCCGCCGCAGCCCGTGAGCCCAGCCTCCTGTGGACCTTCGGGCTGTTCCGCAGCGAGCTGGTCACCACCTTCCGGCGATGGCGGACGATCGCGCTGCTGGGTGTGCTCGCGGCGGTCCCGATCCTGGTCGGCATCGCGGTGCGGATCGAGACGGGTGACGGGTCGTCGGCGGGAGGCGGCCCGGACGGCGGTGGCGGGCCCGCGTTCATCGCGCAGATCACCAACAACGGGCTGTTCCTGGTGTTCACGGCGCTGGCCGCGACGCTCCCCTTCTTCCTGCCGATGGCCGTCGGCGTGATCGCCGGGGACGCGATCGCGGGCGAGGCGAACGCGGGCACCCTGCGCTATCTGTTGGTCTCACCGGCGGGCCGGACCCGGCTGCTGCTCACCAAGTACGCGACGACCATGACGTTCTGCCTGGTCGCGACCCTTGTCGTGGCGGCCTCCGCGCTGGCGGTCGGGGCGTTGCTGTTCCCGCTGGGGGACCTGACGACGATCTCCGGCACCCGGATCGGCTTCGCCGAGGGACTGCTGCGGGCACTGCTGATCGCGCTGGCCGTGGCCGCCTCCCTGATCGGGGTCGCGGCCCTCGGCCTGTTCATCTCCACCCTCACCAACAGTGGCATCGCCGCGATGGCCACCACGGTCGGGCTGCTCATCACCGTCCAGATCCTCGACCAGATCCCCCAGCTCGACGCCCTTCACCCCTACTTCTTCTCCCACTACTGGCTCTCCTTCGCCGACCTCATGCGCGAGCCGGTCTACTGGGACGACCTCCAGCGCAACCTCGGCCTCCAGGCCGTGTACGCGGCCGTGTTCGGGTCGGCGGCGTGGGCGAGGTTCACGGCGAAGGACATCACGGCGTAGGCGCCGATCACGCGGCTCCGGCCTCGGCGTCGTAGGGGAAGCGGGCGCGGGGCGCTTCGCAGGGCTCGGTGAAGAAGAGCGCGGTGACGCCCCGGAGGGCGCGGCCGGCCATCGTCGCCCTGAAGTCCACCCCGGGGGTGCTCAGCCGGCCCGGTCGGGTCGGGGGGCTTCCGCGCCGGGCTACGTCCGCACGGCTTCGGCGGCCTCCGCCACCCGCAGCAGCAGCTCCTCCTCACCGTGCCGCGCCACCAGTTGGAGACCGACCGGGCACCCGTCCGAGCCGAACCCGGCCGGAATGCTTGTCGCGGGGTGCCCACTGAGGTTGAACGCCCAGGTCAGGGCCGTGGAGTAACGGTCACCGGGGCCCTCGTGACCGTGGGCCGCGTTGGGTGTGACGGGGGTCAGGATCAGGTCGACCTCGCCGAAGACCGCGGCGAGCCGCCGGTCGTTCTCGGCGCGGAGGTCCCGGGCGGCTCGGAACGCGGCGGGGTCGGGTGACGCGGCGCGGAGGGCGAGCCAGGCGGGGGCGGGGTCTTCCAGGTGTGGCGGGTGCGGCTCGCGCGGGGGGTCCTGCCCTACGGAGGGTGCGGACCCGGCGAGCCGTACGAGACCGGCCTCCGCGAGGCGGTGCGCGGCGCTGTGGGCGATCGCGGCGGGCTCGGGGTCGGTGTCGGCGAAGCCGAGGTCGGCCGACCAGACGGCGAGGGGAGGAGGCGGGACACGGTCGGGAGCCCGGCCCGCCCCGCCCGAGCGCGTCACGTCGGGCTCCCCCTCCCCGCCGGCGCCTCCCGCTCCGCTCACACACCGCCAGTACGCCGCCGCGTCCGACGCGTACCGGGTGAGGACACCGGCAGCCGCCAGGCCCGTACGGTCGGCGGAGGGCAGACGGCCGTTCGTGGTCTTCAGGCCGACGACGCCGCACCAGGCGGCCGGGATGCGCACGGACCCGGCGCCGTCCGTGCCGGTGGCCATCGGTACCAGACCGGCGGCCACCGCCGCCGCGGACCCGGCGGAGGAGCCGCCCGGTGTCCGGTCCGCCCGCCAGGGGTTGACGGTCCGGCCACCCGCCCCGAGACCCCAGGTCTGCCAGGGGGTGCCGGGGCCGGGCACGGAGGTCGCCCCCACGGGCACGCAGCCGGCCGCGACCAGCGCCCGCGCCGCCGCCGTACGCGAGCCGGCCCGCCCCTTCACCCCGACCGGCACCCCGGCCAACGGCAGCCACTCACCGCGGGCGACCCGCGCGTCCACCTCCAGCGCCGACCGCAGCGCGCCCTCGTCCCACACCTCGGCGAACGCGCACAACGTGGGCTCGGCCTGCTGGATGCGCGCGAGCGTGGCCGTGACGACGTCGACGGCCGTCATGCTTCCCGCTCGGACGGCAGCGGCGATCTGCTCGGCCCGCCACAACGGTGCGCGTGGCTCGCGCGGTGCGCGCCCGCTGATCAGCGCTCCTGCCGAACGGAGATCAGCAGGCCGCTGCCGTTCTGCCGCAGGGTGAACAGTGCGGCCTTCTTCACCATCGCCGCCGGGAGGTAGGTACCGTCGGTCAGAACCTTGGGCTTGCCGTCACTCACCTTCAGTTCGATCACAGGCTTGGCGCCACTCTCGACATCGGTCTCGCCATAGGCCACGCCGCCGTCGGTGAGGGCTCGGACGCCGATGGTCCGCCGGTTGTCGTCGCCCTTGAGACAGAGCCCGCTGCCCGACTTGACGTCGAGGACGACGGAATCGAGAGCGAGATAGCGGCCGTTGGGGGAGGTCACGGGGTTGGTGGCGCCCTCCGTACCCCCTTCACCGCATGTCGTACTGGCCAGGAGACGACCGGTGTCCAGGTCGTGCGCGGACCAGACGGTGGCATCCAGGTCGTCGGCGCCCTTCCAGCGGGCGAGGAACACACCGTCGCCGACAGCGGCGATGTCCCCGCTCACGTACCCGCCGCCGTAGGTCTTCCTTCCCGAGTCGGCGTCCTTGGGGGCGACGTCCTGAGAGGACCATCCGTTCACGAGGCCGAAGCCGCCCAACTGGTGCACCGCCACCGGAGCGTCCGGCGTGACACCCACGACCTCGCTTCCCGTGCAGACGGAATGACATTTGGGGATCTGCACGTCCACGGGGTCGTACTCCGTGAGCTCGCCTGTCGCGCCGTCGATGGAAGCGCTGAGCCTGTCGGAGTACTCCTCCCAGGTGACGACCAGTTCGGCCCCGCCGTCATAGACCTTGAGTGTGTCCGCCCTGGCGGTGACGGGTACGGCGACGCGGTGCAGCGGGGCCACGGAGGTGCCTGAGGCGTCCATCGCGTACAGGTCGACCTGTACGACCTCCTGGCTCTTGGTGAGGGCGTCTCCGTCCTGCCGGCCGTGGGCCCAGGCCGCGACAAAGGTGCGGCCACCCTGCCGGACCACGGTGACCTGCGGGATCTCGCGGTGGTCTTCGCCGTACCCGTAGGACGGTCGGTCGTTGATCACGGTCGGCACCTGGTAGGGGGCGCCTCTCCACCGCACCTCGCCCGTGGCGATGTCGCGTGCCTCGACCGTGTATCCGTCACTGGACCGGGTTATGTAGGCGACCGTCTTCCCGTCCGTCGTCACCGGCATAGCGGACTCGGTGCTCTCCGGAACCCAGTCCAGTTCCTGGTCCCAGCCCTTGGCGCCGTCGTAGGCGGGAGGCACGGTGAGTTCGGCCAGGGAAGGAGCCTTGGTGCCGGTGCCCTTGCTGCCCTTGCCCGTGCCGGGACCGCCGTCGCCGTCCGAGCTGCATCCGGCGAGCAGTACTCCGGCCAGGGTGACGGCCGCGGCTGCCTTCGTCCTGTACATCTCTGTTCCTTCTCGTCAGCCGTCGTACGCATCGACCGTCGGCGCCGCCTTCGCCCGGTGACTGCCCTGTTTGCAGCCTGCGAACGGCCCGACGGGGGAGCGGAGTTCGGCGAGCACGGGGCCGAGGTGATCACGATGCCACACGGCGGGGCCCGAGGCACCGGCCGCCGGGTCGGTGCACTCCTGCCAGGCCAGCCAGAGGGCGTGCAGGCGGGCGATCGCCTCCAGATGCTCCCACCAGCGGGGGCACCACGGCTGCTGCGAGCTGACCTCGCGGCCGTACACGGGCAGCAGGAGATCCGAGACCCACAGGGCCAGGCCGCGCATCTCCTCGGCGTAGTCCTCGCCGTCCAGGTAGAGGATGAAGGGTGGCGCTCCGGCCTGTTCCTGGACTGTGGTCATCGGACGGCCTTCTCCACGGCGCGGGCGGTCATGGCCTTCACCTCTGCATGGGCGGCCGCCTGGATCCGGTCGGCGCCCGGTTCGGCGTACCAGGGGCGCAGGCGGATGAGGGCGGGTCTGACCCCGGTCGCCAGGAGCAGTGCGGTGCCCTTGGGGAGGGCGCGGATGCGGTCCGCGGGCAGGATGCGTTCCAGGCGGTAGGAGGTGGAGCGGGAGCGGCCGTCCTTGCTCCTGGAGTGGCTGACCGTCGACACGTCGTGCTCGCCGACCAGGCGGGACACCTTCTCCACGAAGTCCGCGTCGTCGAGGCCCGCGCCGAGCAGCTTGATGGTGGCGGCGCTCCAGAGCGCGTCCATCCCGGCCTCGCCCCAGACACGTACGCCCTGGCGGTAACTCTGGAGCAGGGTCACGATGTTGATGCCGCGGGAGCCGAGGTGGGAGTAGAGGTCGGGCAGGTCGGAGATACGGCAGACGTTGGCGGCCTCGTCCAGCACCGCCGTCATGGGTGGGTCGAGGCGGCCGCCCATCCGCTCGGCGGCGACGACACCGGCGCGCAGCACCGAGTCGGCTGCCGCCGCGATGACACCCGCCGCCGAGCCACCGCCGTCCTTCGACAGCAGGTACAGGGTGTCGCGCGAGAGGGCGTGCCGGTCCGGCAGGAACTGCGGCAGCTCGGGGTCCGGTGTGACCCACGCGGAGATCGCCGGGTCGAGGAGGCAGGCCGCGCACTGCCGGGCCGTCTCGTAGATGCCGTCCCGGGTCTCGACGGCCCCCTGGATCGTGCCCTGCAACTGGTCGGCCAGGGCCGGCATGGCCGCGTCGCGCAGCAGGTCGATGGGGGTACGGTCGGCCGGGTCCGCGAGCCAGGCCAGCACCTCGTCGATGCCGCGCCCGCCGCGGTTGGCGGCGTGGAACAGGGCCGTGAGCGTGTTCTGTGCGGCGGAGATCCAGAAGTCGCGCTTCGACGCGTCGTCGTTGACCGCGCCGACGAAGTGACCGGCGAGGCGGCGGGCGCCCTCGATGGTGGCGGCGTCGGCGAGCATGTCCCACCACATGGCGCGCGGGGTGTGCGCGATGCCCTGTGGGTCGAACACCCATACCTGGCCGACCCGTTCACGCTCCGCGCGGGTGACGCTGTAGACGTCGGCCTTGTTGGAGGTCAGCAGGACGCTGCCCTGGGCGCGCAGGACGCGGGGGACGGCGATGCCGGTGGACTTGCCGGCGCGCGGGGCCATCAGGTCCAGCTCGACGTCCTCGTGACTGGAGCGCAGTTCGGGACCGTTGGGTTCGAGGTTGCCCAGGAGGTTGCCGGTCTCGTCCGGCGCCGGCTTGGCGGCCTTGGCGAGGGACGGGCGCAGGGAACGGGCCCGCTCGGCGGCGCCCTTGGGCAGCAGACCTGCCAGTTCCTTGCGGCCGGCGAGCCCGTCGGGGCGCTTTCCGCGACCCCGCACAAGGATGATCAGGACGACCACGAGGGCCACGAACACCCCGAAGACGGTCGCGATGCCACCCGTCACCGCCCCGCTCGACGCGCTCGGCCACAGGGCTCCCGGACCGTCCTTGACCAGGGTCGCCAGGGTGTCCAGGGAGAACGGCGGTGGGTCCCAGTCGCCGGTGGACGCCGCCGCGCCCAGTGTGCCGCCCAGCCAGGCACCGGTGAAGGCACCGCCGACGAGGACGGCCGCGCCGGGGATGATCCAGGGCAGCAGGTCGTCGCCGGGGGAATGGCCCTTGCGTGCGGGGCGCGTACTCATCTCGATGCCTCCGGAGGCTTCGCGAGGTTCAGTCTGTTCCCGGTCCAGCGGGTGTTGGTGTTGTGCAGGTCGCGCTCGGTGTCCGTGATCGACACCTTGATCGGGATACCGGGGCGCCCGCCGACCTTGATGAGGAAGCGTCCACGGCCCGGCGGCTCCTCGTTGCCGCCCGTGCTGGCCCAGCCCGGCGGCGACGACCACGAGGACACGAGGTCGATCTCCCGCTCCGACAGGCCGACGATCTCGCCGAGTTCCCTCATCTCCGTACGGGGGAGACCGGCGCACACCACCATCCCGGCCCGCTCCACGAAGCCGCGCGCCTTCGCCCGGTCGGCCGCGCTGCCCAGCGCCTCCGCGTCCTTCAGGGTGTGGGTGATCTTCGCGTCGCCGAGGCCGAGGGAGCGGTTGAGGCGGGTGAGGGCGTCGATGCGTTCGACGATGCCGGAGGCGGCCCGCAGGGGTCGCCACAGCTCGTCCAGCACCGTGAAGAACCAGCGCTGCGGGGCCAGTCCGGCGTCCGCGAGGGCGTGGGCCGCGGCGACCGTGCCGAGGCCGTCCGACCAGGCCGCCAGCATCGCCGCGGCCGTCAGCTGCGTGTCCGCCTCACCGATGCGGGAGATGTCGACGCACACGGCCGGCGAGGCCGGGTCGATGCGGGTGGAGGTCTCGGAGGCGAAGGTGTCACCGAGGGGTCCGTCCAGCACACCGAGCAGTGAGCGGTGGAGCGGGTCCACCGCCTCCCGGTAGCGGGTCATGTCGCCCCGGTCCAGGGTGACCGCGCGGACCCGGTCCGGGCCCTCGTCCAGGACCTTCAGCAGGTCGGGCAGCAGCGGGGCGCGCCCCGGCTTGGCCCGCTCCGTCAGATGGTGCAGACAGGCCGAGAGGACGGACTGCTCGTGGTCGTCCATCGGCCGGCCCCGGACGATCGTGATCAGGGCCGCGACCATGTTCAGGACACGGCCGTGCGCCTCCGCCGCCAGCACCCGGCCCCGTTCCCCGCCGATGCGCAGCGCCGCCTCGCCCATCGCACCGGGGTCGAGGACGTTGATGCCGCCCACCCCGCGCCCGATGGAGATCACCTGGCCGCCGAGCGCCCGTACGGTGTCGGCGTAGTCCGGCTTGAGGTCGCCGAGGACCAGCGGCGTGATGCCGGTCGCCGCCATGCCGATCAGCATGCGGTTGACCAGCGTGGACTTGCCGAGGCCGGGCATGCCGAGCATGAACAGGGACGGGTTGGAGATGTAACGGGCACGGGTGAACCAGGAGATGGGGTCGCCGCAGACCGTGGCGCCCGTGTGCAGGTGCTGGCCCAGCGGCACCCCGGTCATGGGGGCGCCGGAGCCCGCCGCGAACGGCCACAGGCCGCACGCCTGGACCGTCGTCGCCCGCCACATCGCGGGCGGGTCGACATGGCCGACCTGGCCGCCGCCGGGCCCGAACCACCCACGCGGGGGCGCGGTCTGGGGACGTGGGGGACGTACAGCAGCGCGCTTGCTCACAGCGCCTCCCGGAGCTGGTACGGAACGAGGGTGTGCTCCCACGGCAACAGGCCGACGGGAAGCGTGCAGGTGAACGCCGAGGCCTGCATGCGGTCGGCGGGGCGCATCAGGATGCGCGAGGACGCCTGGAGGTTGCGTACGGTGATCGCCGCGTCCGGCAGCTGTTCCTCGTCGTCCACGGTGACCGTCACCATCAGCGAGAACTCCACGAGTCCGGCGCCCGCCGCCTCCTCGGCCGCCGTCTGCTCGGCCGCCTGCATCTCGGAACTGGCCCGCGCCTGGACCAGTCCCCGCTTGGAGCCCGCCATGAAGTGCGCGGTCCGCCGGTCGGCCTCCACGATGCGGGCGGAGGTCGCCGGGTCGATCGGGCGGTAGACCAGCGAGACGCGCTTGCGGCGCGTGCCCGACGCGGGCTCCAGCAGACCCCGCAGCACGCTGGAGCGGACCGTGCCGCGCGGCGCCAGCGTCAGCATCCACGTCCGCGAGACTCCCGAGTCGTGCTTGTACGCCTGCACCGACTCCACGGCGGCGGCCGGACCCGCGTCCGCCCAGTCGAGGCCGATCGTGGAGTGCTCGGCCCGCGCGCTCAGCACGTCCGGGGCGACGGCGGGGTCGTACGCCACCCGGACGATCTCCGAGAGCCGCTCGGCGGAGAGCGGGTACGCGGAGCCGCCGCCGGCCGCGACCAGGCCCGACAGCAGACCGGGCAGCCGCATGGACAGGTCGGTGATGACGTCCTGGACGTCCCGCTTGGGGCCACCGGTGGGGCCGTAGGTGAGGGCGATGTACGTGTGCATCTCCGAGGAGGCGGAGGGGTAGCGCGCGACGACCTCCTCCATCACCGCGCGGGCCGCCGCCGGGGCGTCCGGCGCGATGCGCGGCAGGACCTCGGCGGCCAGCCGCGTCCCGGTGTCGGGCGCGGTCTCCACGACGACCTGGGCGCCGCGCAGGCCCGGTTCGTGCGAGAGCCGGGCGAGCCAGTCGCCCCAGGACGCCACCCAGATGTCGACCTGCTCGGGGTCCACCAGCGAACCGCCGTCCGGTTCGCAGGCCAGGACCACCGTGCAGAGGTTGCGGCCTGGGTGGTGGAGGACGCCGAAGGCGCGGTTGTAGGCGTCGCGGCCCTCGTACATCTTGGTGCGGGCCAGCAGACCGGGCGGGTGGTAGCGGCCGCCGGGACGCCTGGAGAGCGGGCCGGAGACGTACGTCGTGGAGCCGTTCGCCTTGCGCCTGAGCCAACCGATACGCACCGCGACCACCTGGTAGATGTTGCGGCCGTCCACCGTGCGCAGCGCGAGCGGGGCGAGGAAGAGGCCGAGGGGGATGAGGACGAGGATCGCGGCCGACAGCGAGACCAGCGAGGCGAGGAGCGCGACCAGCAGCCCGCCGAAGGCGACGACGGTGCCGAGGAGACCGAGGGGGCCGAGGCCGGGTCGGCGGGGTCTGCGCCAGTTTCCGTAGGTGGGACGCGTGAGGGCGTCGGTGGACATGGGGTTTCCTTCTTCCGGCTGAGGTCGCTGGGTCGAGTGCCTACGAGCTCGGGTGGTTCTGTGTCGGCCGTGGCCGCGCGGCACCCGCGCCCCTTCGGGGGGCGCGGGGCCCGGCCTACTGGTTGTGGCCCTTCATCCCGTCGTTGTCGTCGAGGGAGCCGGCGACCTCGGACGCCGCCTGCATACCGGTCTGGACGACGACCGCGGCGGCCTGCACCGCGACGGCCGCGCCCGCCGTGGCCGCGCCCGCGGCCGCGGTGCCTGCGGCCGCCCCGGCGCCTCCGGCCGCGCCCCCCGCGCCGCCCGCGGACGAACCCGCGCCCGCCGAGGGCGAACCCTGGGGTCCTGCGGAGCCACCGCCCCCGCCTCCCCCGCCGCCGGAGGCGCCCGCGATGCTGACCGCGCCCGAGGCGATGTTGTTGGCGGCGTTCATGGTGACCGAGCCGCCGGAGGTGCCGCCCAGGGCGGCCGTGGCGGGGACGATCAGCTTGAGGAGGGCGGGCAGGGCGAACACCGCCATGATCAGCATGCCCATGCCCGCGATGATCGAGTTCAGGTCCTTGGTGCCCTTGGTCATCGCGGTGGCCGAGTAGATGATCAGGGCCGCCGCCGGCTTGTACAGCAGCCAGGCCGTGAGCCAGCCGATGTGCTTCTTCCACCAGCCCTCGCCCCACCCGGTCATCGAGGAGGCGGCGGCCAGCGGCAGCGTGCCGACCAGCATGATCAGGACGCCGATGCGGATGTACATCAGCACGATCTGCACGAAGCTCGACAGCATCACCAGCAGCCCGAAGATCAGGACCAGGCCGGGCTGGTTGAGTGTCAGCACCCCCAGCATCGTGGAGGCGTTGTCACCGAGGTCGGAGCGCGCGTACACGTCCTTGGCGTACGCGTCCGACGCCGCCATCAGGGCCGTGACCACCGGGACGGAGGCGGCGCCGACGAGGATGACCTTCCACATCCCCATGAACGCCTGCTTCATGGACTGGCCCTTGCGGTCCACGGCCATACGGATCGCGGCGATCAGCAGCGAGGCCACCGCCACATAGGCGACGATCCAGTTGACCTCGGCGGTGATCTGGCCGATGGGACTGCCCGCGGCCGCCTGGCCGTGACCGCCGCCGTTTCCCGCCGGGTCCTGCACGTCGACGCTCAGCCAGACGCCGTTGAGGGCCTTGAGCACCTCCGCCGCGCCGTCGCCGATCGCCTTGGCGAAGACGACCACGGCACCCTCGGTGAACTGCTTGCCGCCCTCTTCGATCACGCAGTCGTAGAGCTTCCACGAACAGGCCATCTCACGCCTCCCAGGTGACGAAGCCGTCGGTGCCGCTGACCTGCGACACCCCGCTGTAGACCGTGCCGTCCGGGTCGGGGCTGAGCTTCCAGTCCCCGTCCTGCCAGCGCACGTTCACCGAGGCGGAGCCGAAACCGCCGTCCCCCATACCGCGTACCAGGACCATCACGGTCGCCCGCGTCTCGTCGTACGACAGGACCGTGAACCCGGCGTAGCCACCGGCGTCCGGCGAGCCCGTGGTGGACTTGTCGGCCTCCTGGGAGCGGCTCGCGATCAGCGCGTCGCGGCCCGCGCCCGGTACGACCTGCTTGTTCACGACCTTGCGCCAGCCGTCGTAGCTGAGGTGGTCGGTGATGGCGTGGGCCGCCATGACGGCCCCCAGCGGGGTGTGCGCGAAGCAGGACCAGACCGGACCGTCGTACTTCAGCGGGCCCGCCGCCTTGGAGACCGGGACCAGGCCGGTGCCGTTGGCCTTCCAGTGGAAGTCGCGCGGCGCCTCGGTGGGCTTGGCCTGGTCACGGTCGTCGGTACGGCAGCCGGCGGGCCGGGTGTCCGAACTACCCTTGTCCGAGCCCGACTTGTCGTCCGAGGATGAGGTCGAGGTCGGCGCCGGGCTCGGGTCGCCGGACGCCCCGGCCGGCCTCTCGCCGTCGTCGCCCGTCACCGCGAAGAGGACCGCGAGGACGAGCAGCACCACCAGGAACCCGGCCGACAGGATCCAGCCCCGCTGCTGCCAGAACGGCTGCTCCCACTCTCCGCTGCCCCCGTGGGCCCGGCCGGAGTTCAGCATCGTCGCTCCCCCTTTCGACGTGCTCGGACGGCTAGAAGACGAAGTTCACGAGGGGGCCGGCGGTGGCGACCAGGACACAGCCGCCGAGGACCATGCCGAGCCGGCCCATGTGCTCCGAGCCCTCGCCGCGGCGCATGGAGATCGCCATCATCGCGCCGGTGATCAGCACACCCGCGACGCCCGCGGCGGTGCCGGCCCAGGCCACGATGCCGAGCACGGTGTCGACCTTGCCGGTGAGTTCGGCGGGGGCGTCGCGGTTGGGGTTGGGGACCGTGCCGTCGGCCAGGTAGAGGGACTGATGAGCCTTGGCGGCTATCGCGTGCAGCATGTGGTTTCTCCCCGTTGTCTCGATCGGTCCGTCGTGGGTGGCGGTCCGACGTCGACTGATGTGAGCGGATGGGACATTGGGACGCTTTCGGGGCCGGCGCGACGTGCCCGGGTTCCCGGTCGCCCTGTGAGCTTGGCGACTCCGGTGAGCCGAAACCAAGCGATGTAGTGATCCAGCACCAGCCGGTGACGTGCTCGTGACAGACGGGAAGCTCTCGTCATGTCCGGAACATTGACGCCTTGTCAGAAAGGCCGGGACCTGCGGCGAAGCGGAGTGTCTCGCACCGGTGTTCGCCCCGGGGGTGGTTCACCTACGGCAACGGCCCGCCGGTTCACGGGGAACCGGCGGGCCGTTGTCCTGCCCTGCTCACTGTCTGGCAGGGGCGCTGTCCGCGCCGCCTACAGCACGAACGCCACGATCGGCCCCGCCGTCGCCCCGATGACACAGGCGCCCAGCACCATGGCGAACTGACTCAGATGCTCGTCGCCCTCCCCGGAGCGCAGGGAGACGGCCATCCGGGAGCCGACGAGCAGCAGGCCGCACACTCCGGCCGCCGTCACCAGCCAGGCGAGGATGTTCAGCACGTAGTTCAGCTGGTTGGTGACCGCCGCCGGAGGCCCGGCCAGTGTCGTGGCGGCCTCGTACAGGGTGCTGCTCATGGGGTCCTCCCGGTCAGTCGGGCCAGTGCCGCGCTCTCCCGCGGCGGCGGGCCGGTGAGATCACCGGTGCGCCAGGCGGGCACCCAGGGCACGCGGTAGACGTCTATGACGGAACCGATCACCTTCACGCGTTGCACGAGCTGCCGGGGCAGCCGGCCGGGCGCGTCCGCGACCAGCACGATCGCGTCGAGGTCCAGTCCGGGCGGTGCGTCGCCCCGCCGGAAGATGTCCAGGGTGTGCGAGACCGCCTCGAGCCCGGCGGCGTGCGTACGCCCCACCAACAGGACCGACGACGGCTCGCCCTGTTCGGGGCGCGGCCAGTTGCGGCCCGTGTCATGACCGCCGAAGACCGCCGCGAGGGTGGTGGACCCGGCGCCGCCGTGCGTGGCGACCCAGGAGAACCGCCGCGCGCTCGCGGCCGCTCGGGGCGGCGGGTCCTGCGGCCCCGTCTCCGGTTCCACGACCGGCCCGCGCACCCAGATCTCCGGCCCGGCCGCCGCCTGTCCCGTGCCCGGCTGCATCACCGCATCACCGCTCTCCACCACTCCCCGTTTCCACCGCTGATCCCAGCAGTCTTCCTGAGTCCCGGCGTGCCCGTCGCACCCGGCGCGGCTGCCCGCCGCCGGTTCCGTGCCCGGCGAGACGCCCACCACCGATCTTCACGACGCGGGGACGGCTTGGGAATCGGGACGTGAGTTCCTGCGACGAGCCTGTGACGCAGTGGTGACGCGCGGAACGCGGGTGAGCGGCGAGACTCGTCCGACAGGATCCACGTGGCAGGAGCATGACTGAACTTCGCCACTTCGCCACTTCGGTGCTGAGGGGAGCAGATGTCCAACGGGGGAGGGTCCGTCACGACCTGGGTCGTCGGCGGCTGCGTGGCGGCCGTGCTGATGCCGGTGGTGATGATGGTCGCGGTGAGCGGGGGCGGTGAGGCCGAGGCGGAGGAACAGGGCGCCGGCGGCGGCCTCAAGGCCGGTCAGGTACCCGCGGAGTACGTGCCCTGGGTGCTCAAGGCGGGCGCCATGTGCGACGTCATCAAGCCGGCCGTGATCGCCGCGCAGATCGAGGCGGAGTCCGGCTGGAACCCGAACGCCAGGTCCCCGGTGGGCGCCGAGGGGCTCAGCCAGTTCATGCCCGGCACCTGGCCGAGCTGGGGCAAGGACGACGACGGCAACGGCCGTGTCTCCCCGTACGACCCGGGTGACGCGATCATGGCGCAGGGCCGCTACGACTGCGCCCTCGCCCGACAGGTCCAGGGCTACAAGGACAGCGGCCAGGCGACCGGCGAGACCCTCGACCTGGCGCTGGCCGCGTACAACGCGGGGCCGGGCGCCGTGCAGAAGTACGGCGGCATCCCGCCCTACACCGAGACCCGGAACTACGTCGTCCGCATCAAGTCCCTGATCTCCAAGTACGAGTCCGTGGACGACCCGCCGGGCAAGCTCCCGGACGGCAGGCAGATGGCGATGCCCGTCTCCGGCAACCCGCCCGTGACCTCCCCGTACGGCTGGCGCATGCACCCCATCCTCGGGGTCCGCAAGCTGCACACCGGCACCGACTTCGGCGTGGGCGAGGGCAAGCCGGTCCTCGCCGCCCGCGACGGCGAGGTGACCTTCGCGGGCTGGACCAACGGCTACGGCAACCGCGTCGTCATCTCCCACGGCACCATCAACGGCGACCGCATCTCCACGACCTACAACCACATGCTCTCCGGCCTCAGCGTCAGGGCCGGTGACAAGGTGAAGGTCGGTCAACGGGTCGGTCTGGTCGGCTCGACGGGCTACTCGACGGGCGCCCACCTCCACTTCGAGGTGATGCAGAACGGCGCGTACGTGGATCCGGCGCCCTGGCTGGGGCTGTAGTGAAGGCGCGGGAGACGCGAAAGACATGGGAGACATGGGCCACGCGAGCACGGCGTTCGCCGTGGACGACGCCATCGGCGGGGAAGGACACTGAGGTGAGGAGGGGGACGAGGGTGAACGCGAAGCGCGATGTGCGCGGCGGGCGCGCGGGGCGTGACGAGCGCGCCGGGCGGTACGCGACCGCGACCGTGCACCGGGGGCGCGGCAGGGTGCGCAGGGCGGGCGCGATGGTGCTCGTGACGGTGACGGGTGCGGCGGTCCTCGCCGCGTGCGGCCTGGAGGACCACCGCGAGACGGTGGGCGGCGGCACGGCCACGTCCGCGCCCCCCTTCACCCCCAAGGCCCCCCTGCCGTCCGGCCGGCCGCTGGGCGCGGACGCGCACGTCCCGAGCCCCACCGGCGTCGACGGCACCGACGCGACCGCCGTCGCCGAGGCATGGGCCCAGGTCGCGTACGGCCACGACACGAAGTACGACACCGGCCCGCACGACGCCGTCCTGCGCTCCGCCCGCTGGTTCACCGCGGCCAAGGCGAAGGCCGAGCGCTCGTACCAGCCCGCGAGCGGCGCCGGTGAGCAGTGGAACGCGTGGGCCGCGCACAAGGCGTGGACCACCGTCGAGGTGGAACCGGACGACGACGGCGACGCACCCCCCGACTCGTCCCGGGACGCCTACCGCGCCCTCTTCGTCGACGGTACGGCCCACGGCCGCGACGGCTGGACGGGGACCGGTCCCCGGGCCACGGTGTACGTGAAGCTGGCTCGCTCGGGCAAGGGCGAGCCGTGGCGGGTGGACGAGGTGCGTACGGTGGAGGCAGCGGTGTCGGCACCGGACCCGTCCGGCCCGGACTCCGCGTCCACGACTTCTCCTTCTGCCCGACCCGAGTGAGGGAACGATGACTCGACTCAGCCGCGAACAGAAGCGGGAACTCAAGCGCGCGGGACGTGCGCCGGCCGGGCTCACCCCGATCGACGTCCGCGTCTGCGCCGAGACCGGTGCGACGGTCGGCGGCATGCCGGTGCCCCCGGCCGCGGGGGAGTCCCTCCAGAGCGCCGCTCTCGGCTACCTCCACCGCCTGGCCCTCGCCACCGGACACCCCGTCCTCGCCACCGTCCACGACGAACGCATCGGCTACGTCGTCCCCCTCCAGGTCCACGTCGACGGCTCCAGCCACTACGCCGGGGAACCCGTGCGGGTGGGCGAGCCGAGGGGGTTCGCGGAAGCGGTCGCGGCCGGGAACCCGCACCGGGCCGCGCCGGAGCCGTCCGAGCAGCCGGCCCCCGCGCAGCCCCCGCGCCGGGACAGGTCGACGCATGTACTGCGCGCGGTACCGGAGTCGGCGGCCGCCCAGCCGGAACTGCCGCTCGGGCAGGCCCAGTTGCCGCACCCCGCAGGCCAGACATCGCACGCACAGCCACGACCGGCGGCGGCCCACTCCCCTCACCAGGCGCAGCCGGAGCCGCCACGGCAGCCGGAGCCGGACGTACACGCGCGGCAGCGGGCGGACGTGCGGCCGGAGGCTCAGCCCCAGGCCCCGGTCCAGGCACAGCCCCAGTGGCAGGCGCCGGCGGGCCCGGACCGTTCGGGGCACCCCGGGCCGGACCCGCAGTCGCCCGCCCCCGCGCCACCGAAGCGCGAGCCCCGGACGCTCCCGCTGTCGGCGGCGAAGCCCGCCCCCACAGCACCCCCGCACGCGCCGGAGCCGACCGCCGCCGAGGCGACGTCCGACCGGTCCCCGGCGGCGCCCACGGCCCCGCAGGCGAAGCGCGAGCCCCGGACGATGCCGCTCACGGCCGCGAAGGAGAAGCGGGACGAGCCGGTGAAGCCGGTGCCGGGCGGGGTAGCGCCCTCGACGTTCGTGCTGCGCGCGGTGCCGGAGCCGACGGAAGGCCCCTTGGCCCGCCCGCAGGCCCAGGCACAGGCCCAGGCACAGGCGCAGGCGCAGGCCCAGCCACCCCGCACGCCCGACCTCCCGCTGACCCTGGCGGGCATCCCGGCGAACCCGGACAGCACTCCTGCCGCACCCGAGCCCACCCACGAGGCCGCACCGGCCACCGGTACCGTCTCGCCCCCGACGGGCGAGTTCGGCCCGGTCATGGATATGGATGCGGATCTGTCGGCGCCCCCGACGGGTACGACCGCCACCTCCTGGCACCCGGACCAGGCCAGCATCACCCCGCCGACCACCTCGCCGACCACTCCGCGGCCGGCCCCGGCCTCCCTGGAGCCGCAGCCGTGGCCTCCGGGCCAGAGCCCGGCACCCGTGGGTGACGTGACGCGGGCGCCGGACGCCGGAACGGCGCCCGAGCGGATCCCCGCGCCCCCGGAGCCGCAGCCCTGGACACCGGAGCAGCGCCCCGCCCCCGACGCCCTGGCGTCCCCGGAACCGGGCCAGGCCTCGCCGGACCCGCTGCCCTGGCCTGCGGCGCCGGTCGACGACCCCTCCCCGGAGCCGGCGTACGAGCCGTCCGCGCCCAGGGACTCCGTGCCGGATTCGGCGCCCGCCTCGCTGGAGCCCCAGCCCTGGCCGCCGACACCGCCTCCGCTGCCGCCCCACGCGCAAGCGTCCGCTCCCGCTCCCGCCACCGAGTCCGCGCCACCCGCGCCGGCCCCTGCTCAGGAGTCGGCGACCGACGCCTACTCCGCTCCTGAGTGGCGGGTGCTGGAGGAGGACAGTGCCCCGAAGCCCGCCCCCGTGCGGGAGTTCGACCTGGTGGCCGAGGCGGTGCTGGAGACGCCGGAGGACGGTGATTCGACGTCACCGTTCGCGGAGCCCCTGTCCCACATCAACGAGGCGGTGAAGCTGGGCCGTATCCAGGAGGCCGCGGAGATGGCCGAGCAGACCGTCGCCCAGGCGACCGTGGCGCTGGGCCCGCACCACCCCGAGGTGCTGAAGCTCCGCGAGCTGACCGCCTACATCGCCTACCTGGCCGGCGACGCCCTCCGTTCCTTCCACCTCTCCCTCGACCTGGCGGGTCTGCGCCACCGGCTGCGCGACGAGCGTGCCGCGTACGGCAACATCCAGAGCGCGGCGGCCGCCTGGCGCGCGGTCCGTGACCCGCTCCAGGGCCTGCACCTGGGCCGCGACCTGATCGCCGTCTGGACCGACCTCGCCGCCGACGCGGGGCCCGCCGCCGACGACCTGGAGCAACTGGAGAAGGCCCGCACCCGGATGACCCGCCTCACCGAACGGGCCCGCGTCCTCGACTCAGCCCCCTACGCCCATGGCCAGTGACCTCACCGGCAACCACCACGACAGGGGACCCGCCGGGGCCGGCGCCACGCGGCCGGCCCCTCCCCGCCCTCCGGACACGCCGCGCGATCCGGCCGTCGCCCGGCGCTCCCAGGCGGCCCACCACCGCTCCCCGCACCCGTCGTCCCCCGAGCGCCCCAGTCCTCGCCCCCGCGTCGCGGTCACCTTCAACGAGCTGACCGGCACGATGAGTTGGCGCACCCTCGACCGATCGTCGCCCGCACCCGGCGCCCAGGACGGCAACCCCCGCACCCCGCACCGCCGTACGCCCGAGACGGCCCCCTGGAGTGCCCGCGCCGCGGCCCTGCGCTCCGCCGGCCTGGACCCGTCCCGGGCCTCCGGGCAGGGCGCCGCCCCGATTCCGACGCACCCCGGGACCGTACGGTCCGCCCTGAGCGTCGACATCACGGCGCTCACCCCGGAGGGCCGGCGGAGTCATCTGGCCCGGCTCGGTGCCCTGCGTTCCGAAGCGGCCGCCGGTCTCGCCGAGAGCGGCCGCATGCCCACGGCGGTCGCGTCCCGCCTCAGGTCGGCGAGCGCGGCCCCGGCCCACACCCACGCCCTGACGACACGGCACACCGCGACCGCGACCCGCCCACCGTCCTACGCGCCCACCCGCTCGGGCACCCCCGGCGCACCCACTCACCAGCCGCGACGCTGACCCGCCCCGGTCGCGCGATCACCACGCACCCGGCCCGGGCCCGGCCACGGCGCTCCCCGCCGACCGGCCGACCCCGGGCATGGACCACCTCTGACCCTGCCTCGGACTACTCCGACAGCTCCCACACCGCGTACGCCAGCGCGTCGCTGTTCCGGTCGAGCGCCGTGTCGTTGATGTTGGACGTGGTGTCGCAGGACGAGTGGTAGCAGCGGTCGAAGGCCTGGCCGGACGTACCGCCCCACTTGGTGACCTGCGCGGCGGTCTTGGCGCGGCTGGCTCCCGTGAAGAGGCCGCCGACGGGGACACCCGCGCTCTTGAAGGGCGCGTGGTCGGAGCGGCCGTCGCCCTCGGTCTCGATCTCGGTCGGGACGCCGATCCCCGTGAAGTAGTCCTTGAAGGTCTGCTCGATGACGGGGTCGTCGTCGTAGACGAAGTACCCGGGGTTCGGCGAGCCGATCATGTCGAAGTTCAGGTAGCCGCTGATCCGGCCCCGGTTAGCCGAGGACAGGTTGTTGACGTAGTAGCGGGAGCCGACGAGACCCAGCTCCTCCGCGCCCCACCAGGCGAACCGCAGGTGCTTCGTGGGCTGGTAGTTCGAGCGGGACACGGCCAGCGCGGCCTCCAGCACGGCGGCGGAGCCCGAGCCGTTGTCGTTGATACCGGCACCGGTGGTGACGCTGTCCAAGTGTGAACCGGCCATGACAACCTGGTTCGTGTTGCCGCCGGGCCAGTCCGCTATCAGGTTGTAGCCGGTGCGGCCGCCGGACGTGAAGGACTGCGTGGTGGTGACGAAGCCCGCCGCGTCGAGCTTGCCCTTCACGTAGTTCAGCGACGCGGTGTAGCCGGCCCGTCCGTGGGCTCTGTTGCCGCCGTTGGCCGTGGCGATGGACTGGAGCTGGGCCAGGTGGGCCTTGACGTTGGCCACGGGGAGGTCGGGTGCGGCGGCGAGCGCCGCCTCGGGGGCGGGAGCCGCCCCGGCCATGGACCCGGTGGCGATCAGCGTGACCGCCGCGACGGCGGCGGCGAGGGTGGTGCGTCCTGCGGTGCGTCCTGCGGCTGGAACGGAGAGCTTCATAGTGGGGGCTCCGAATTCCATGGGTTCGCTCCGGACGACACTGTTGATGTGTCCATGGCGAATCCGGTGAATGAGGTGCCTGGATGGTGCGGGTGGGACTGACTCTCCGTCAAGGGCGCTATTTGGCCAGCGGGGCACGCGTCTCGGACACCTCGGCGACGGTGGTCAGCTCCTCCAGCCGCCTGCGCGCCGTGCGCGCCGTCCGCAGCGCGTCCCAGGTCAGCAGCGACAGCGCGAGCCACACCAGCGCGAATCCGGCCCACCGCTCGGGCGGCATCGCCTCACCGAAGTAGACGACCCCCAGCAGGAACTGGAACACCGGCGCCAGATACTGCAGCAGCCCCAGCGTGGACAGCGGCACCCGGATCGCGGCCGCCCCGAAGCAGACGAGCGGCAGCGCGGTCACCAGCCCGGTCGCGGCGAGGAGCAGCGCGTGCCCCGTCCCGTGCGAGCCGAAGGTGACGTCCCCGCGCGACCCCAGCCACAGCAGGTAGGCCAGCGCGGGCAGGAACTGGATCGCGGTCTCCGCGGCGAGCGACTCGACGCCGCCCAGGTTGACCTTCTTCTTCACCAGCCCGTACGTGGCGAAGGAGAAGGCGAGGCACAGCGAGATCCACGGCGGTCGCCCGTATCCGACGGTGAGGACGAGGACAGCCGCGAAGCCGACGCCGACCGCCGTCCACTGCACGGGCCGCAGTCGTTCCTTCAGCAGCAGGACGCCGATGGCGATCGTGACGAGCGGGTTGATGAAGTACCCGAGGGAGGCCTCGACCACCTGGTGGGCGTTCACGGCCCAGATGTACACACCCCAGTTGACGGTGATCACCGCCGCCGCGACCGTGACCAGGGCGAGCTTGCGCGGCTGCCGCAGCAGTTCGCCGGCCCAGGACCAGCGTCGCAGCACCAGCAGGGCGACACCGACGACCGCGAGGGACCAGACCATGCGGTGGGCGAGTATCTCCACCGCGCCGGAGGGCTTCAGCAGCGGCCAGAAAAGCGGGACGATCCCCCACATCCCGTACGCGGCGAAGCCGTTCAGCAGCCCTATCCGGTGTTCGCCCCTCGACTGCGCCGCCACGGCCCCTCCTTCTCACAGGCCGCACCACCGCGACCCCAAGCCCTGACGAAGGTAACGCCGACCAGCCCCGGCTGTCATGCCCGTATCGGCATACGGTCATGACAGCCGGGGGTGGTCCCCGAGGGGGAGTCCGGGGCTTGGGTCAGGGGCCCGGGGCCGGGACTCGTGTCCGGGAGTCGGGCCCGGGACTCGTGTCCGGGGCGGCGCGGCCCGGGCGCTCGTGCTGGGGATCGGGAGAGTGCTCGGTCGTGAGCCGCCCTGCCCGGTCCGGAGTCGGAGGGCCGGTCCACGATCCGGGGTCCGAGGTCCGGTCCGAGGTCCGGTCCGAGGTCCGGTCCGAGGTCCGCTACGGCGGTCCGGTACGAGGTCCGGTATGCGGTCCGAGGGCCGATCCGCGGGCGGGGGCCGGGTTCAGCCCTTCAGCGCCGCCGCGATCGAGTCCGAGATCGGTGTGGTCGGGCGGCCGATGAGACGGGAGAGGTCGCCGGAGGAGACGGTCAGCTCGCCCTTCTCGATGGACGCGTCCACGCCCGCGAGGACCGCGGCGAAGCCCTCGGGGAGCCCGGCGCCGGTGAGGATGCCGACCAGGACATCGCCGGAGACGGGGTTGTTCGCGATCTCCTTGCCGGTCTGACCGCTCACCTCGGCCGCGTACTCGGCGAAGCTCCAGGCGGTGTCGCCGCCCAGCTCGTACGTCTGGTTCTCGTGGCCCTCGCCGGTCAGCACGGCGACCGCGGCGGCGGCGTAGTCCGCGCGGGCGGCCGAGGAGACCCGGCCCTCGCCGGCGGCGTGCGTGACGGCGCTGTACTCCAGCACCGGTCCGAGCTGCTCGGTGTAGTTCTCGTTGTACCAGCCGTTGCGCAGCAGGGTGTACGGCAGACCGGAGGCGAGCAGCGCCTCCTCGGTGGCCCGGTGGTCGTTCGCGAGGGCGGCCGTCAGGCTGCCCGGCGCGCTGGTGTAGGCGAGGAGGGCGACCCCGGCCGCCTTGGCGGCGTCGATCGCGACCTGGTGCTGGGCGGGGCGGTCCTTGTCCACCTCGCTGCCCGAGATAAGCAGCACCTTGTCACCGGCGGCGAACAGGCCGTCGAAGGTCTCGGGGGTGTTGTAGTCGGCGACGGCGATCTTCACGCCGCGCGCCGCGAAACCCGCGGCCTTCTCCTCGCTGCGGACGACGGCCGTGATCTGCTCGGCCGGAACCTTCTCCAGCAGCCCTTCGACGACGAACTTGCCGAGGTGGCCGGTCGCTCCGGTGACGACGATGCTCATGGTGAAACTCCTCCAGTGGGGCGGGGTGCTTCACTAACCCTAGGGGGTGCGCTAACTCTGCGAAAGTACCCACTTTGAAGTAAGGTACTGGCATGGCCGTAAGTAAGGTGTCGAAGCAGCCCGCGATCATGGACGACATGAACGGCGAGGGCCTCTGCCCCCACCGCCTCGTCCTGGAGCACGTCACCAGCCGCTGGGGCGTCCTCGTCCTGATCGCACTGCTGGAGCGGTCCTACCGGTTCAGCGAGCTGCGCCGGGCCATCGGCCGCGTCAGCGAGAAGATGCTGACCCAGACCCTCCAGGCCCTGGAACGCGACGGGCTCGTCCACCGCGACGCCAAGCCCGTCATCCCGCCCCGCGTCGACTACTCCCTCACCGACCTCGGCCGCGAGGCGGCCGAACAGGTCCGCGCCCTCGCGAGCTGGACCAAGGACCGCATGGACGAGGTGCAGACGGCCCGCCGGACGTACGACGAGGCCCGACAGGCATACGACGAGGCCCGGGCCTGAACCCGACCCGGGCCTGCGCGCTCGACTGTTCACCCTCAGCCGTCCGTCCTCAGCCGACGACGGTCCAGGTGTCCTTGCCGGTCAGGAGTGCGGCGAGGTCGCCTTTGCCGTGCTGGTCGATGGCGGTGTCGAGTTGGTCGGCCATCTGGGTGTCGTAGACGGGTCGTCGGACGGAGCGCAGGACGCCGATGGGGGTGTGGTGGAGGGTGTCGGGGTCGGCGAGGCGGGAGAGGGCGAAGGCGGTCGTCGGGGACGCCGCGTGGGCGTCGTGCACCAGGACCCGCGATTCGTTCTCGGGCGTGACCGTGACGACCCGCAGATCACCGGTCTTCTCGTCGCGTACGACCCCTCGCGTGTGGTCCGCCCCGAACCGGATCTGTTCGCCGTGCTCCAGTCGGATCAGGGCCTCTTCCGCCTGTTGCCGGTCTTTGAGGGCGTCGAAGGCGCCGTCGTTGAAGATGTTGCAGTTCTGGTAGATCTCGACGAGGGCGGTGCCGGGGTGGGCGGCGGCCTGGCGCAGGACGTCGGTGAGGTGTTTGCGGTCGGAGTCGATGGTGCGGGCGACGAAGGAGGCTTCGGCTCCGATGGCGAGGGAGACGGGGTTGAAGGGGGCGTCGAGGGAGCCCATGGGTGTGGATTTGGTGATTTTGCCGGTTTCGGAGGTGGGGCTGTACTGGCCTTTGGTGAGGCCGTAGATGCGGTTGTTGAAGAGGAGGATTTTGAGGTTGACGTTGCGGCGCAGGGCGTGGATGAGGTGGTTGCCGCCGATGGAGAGGGCGTCGCCGTCGCCGGTGACGACCCAGACGGACAGGTCGCGTCGTGAGGTGGCGAGTCCGGTGGCGATGGCGGGGGCGCGGCCGTGGATGGAGTGCATCCCGTAGGTGTCCATGTAGTACGGGAAGCGGGAGGAGCAGCCGATGCCGGAGACGAAGACGATGTTCTCCTTGGCCAGGCCGAGTTCGGGCATGAAGCCCTGGACGGCGGCGAGGATCGCGTAGTCACCGCAGCCGGGGCACCAGCGCACCTCCTGATCCGACTTGAAGTCCTTCATGGACTGCCGGGCCGTGGCCTTGGGCACGAGGGTCAGCGCCTCGATCGTGCCGCCCGTGCCCGCGCCTTCCGTGGACCTCTCAGCCATCGATGGCCTCCTTGAGCGCCGTGGCGAGCTGCTCCGCCTTGAACGGCATGCCGTTCACCTGGTTGTACGAGTGGGCGTCGACGAGGTATTTCGCCCGGATGAGGAGGGCGAGTTGGCCGAGGTTCATCTCGGGGACCACGACCTTGTCGTAGCGCTTCAGTACTTCGCCGAGGTTTTTGGGGAAGGGGTTGAGGTGGCGCAGGTGTGCCTGCGCGATGGATTCCCCGGCGGTGCGCAGCTGTCGGACGGCCGCGGTGATGGGGCCGTAGGTGGATCCCCAGCCCAGGACCAGGGTGTCGGCCCGCTGCGGGTCGTCGACCTCGATGTCGGGCACGTCGATGCCGTCGGTCTTGGCCTGGCGGGTGCGGACCATGAGGTCGTGGTTGGCGGGGTCGTAGGAGATGTTGCCGGTGCCGTCCTGTTTCTCGATGCCGCCGATGCGGTGCTGGAGGCCGGGGGTGCCGGGGACGGCCCAGGGGCGGGCGAGGGTGTGGGGGTCGCGTTTGTAGGGCCAGAACACCTCGGTGCCGTCGTCGAGGGTGTGGTTGGGTCCCTGGGCGAACTGGACGGTCAGGTCGGGCAGTTCGTCGGTGTCGGGGATGCGCCAGGGTTCGGAGCCGTTGGCGAGGTAGCCGTCGCTGAGGAGGAAGACGGGGGTGCGGTAGGTGAGCGCGATCCGGGCGGCCTCAATCGCGGCGTCGAAGCAGTCGGCCGGTGTCCTGGGTGCCACGACGGGTACGGGGGCTTCGCCGTTGCGGCCGAACATGGCCTGGAGGAGGTCGGCCTGTTCGGTCTTGGTGGGCAGGCCGGTGGAGGGTCCGCCGCGCTGGATGGCGACGACGAGCAGGGGCAGTTCCAGGGAGACGGCGAGGCCGATGGTCTCCGATTTCAGTGCGACGCCGGGGCCGGAGGTGGTGGTGACGGCGAGTGATCCGCCGAAGGCGGCGCCGAGTGCGGCGCCGATGGCGGCGATCTCGTCCTCGGCCTGGAAGGTGCGGACGCCGAAGTTTTTGTGGCGGGAGAGTTCGTGGAGGATGTCGGAGGCGGGGGTGATGGGGTAGGAGCCGAGGTAGAGGGGCAGGTCGGCCTGGCGGGAGGCGGCGATGAGGCCCAGGGACAGGGCGAGGTTGCCGCTGATGTTGCGGTAGGTGCCGGGGGGGAAGGCGGTGGTGGCGGGGGCGACTTCGTAGCTGACGGCGAAGTCCTCGGTGGTCTCGCCGAAGTTCCAGCCGGCGCGGAACGCGGCGAGGTTGGCGGCCGCGATTGCGGGTTTTTTGGCGAATTTGGCGGCCAGGAACTTTTCGGTGCCTTCGGTGGGCCGGTGGTACATCCAGGACAGCAGTCCCAGCGCGAACATGTTCTTGCTGCGTTCGGCTTCCTTGCGGCTGAGGTCGAAGGTTTTGAGGGCTTCGACGGTCAGGGTGGTCAGGGGGACGGGGTGGACGTTGTAGCCGTCCAGTTGGCCGTCGTCCAGGGGGCTGGTGGTGTAGCCGACTTTTTGCAGGGCGCGTCTGGTGAATTCGTCGGTGTTGACGATGATCTCGGCGCCGCGGGGCAGGTCGGCGATGTTGGCCTTGAGTGCGGCGGGGTTCATCGCGACGAGGACGTCGGGGGCGTCGCCGGGGGTGAGGATGTCGTGGTCGGCGAAGTGCAGCTGGAAGCTGGAGACGCCGGGCAGGGTGCCGGCGGGGGCGCGGATCTCGGCGGGGAAGTTCGGCAGGGTGGAGAGGTCGTTGCCGAACGACGCCGTCTCGGAGGTGAACCGGTCACCCGTGAGCTGCATCCCGTCACCGGAATCCCCGGCGAACCGGATGATCACCCGATCGAGTCGGCGGACGTCCTTCGTCCCCGCCGGTTTGCGCTGTTCTCTCAGTTCTCCCAGAGCGGCCTCGTCGGCCTGCTCCGCTGGGCTGCTGACCTGGCTGGTCACTGAACTGGACCTCCCTCGGGGCGGCTGTCCGGGAACGGCCGTCCCGCCGGCCCTCCCAAGACCAACCCTACGTCGGCGAGGATGACCTTCCCTCGCTCTTTCGCCTGATGGACGCTGTTTTGAGACCGCCGAACGCCCTGACTTGTCATGATTTACCCACCCGTGTCACTTCCTTGGAAGACGCGCGCCGCCGGTCGGCGGTTCTCGATCCGAGCGAAGGAGGGTGGGGTGGAGTCGGCGACGGCGAGGTTGACGAGGATGGGGCGAGGAGGGACGAGAACAGAATGAGGAGGAACGAGGAGAGCGGACCTTCTGACACGGTGTCAGAGGATCACGAATTGAGGTAGGTGAGCACCGCCAGAACACGCCGGTGGTCCCCGTCGCTCGGGGACAGCCCGAGCTTCAGGAAGATGTTGCTGACGTGCTTCTCGACGGCTCCGTCGCTGACGACCAGCTGCCGGGCGATCGCCGAGTTGGTCCGCCCCTCCGCCATCAGCCCCAGCACCTCCCGCTCCCGAGGGGTGAGCCCCGCGAGCACGTGCTGTTTCCGGCTCCGCCCGAGCAGCTGCGCGACCACCTCCGGGTCCAGCGCCGTGCCGCCCCGCGCCACCCGGACCACCGCGTCCACGAACTCCCTGACCTCGGCGACCCGGTCCTTCAGCAAATACCCCACGCCGCGACTGGACCCCGCGAGCAGTTCGGTGGCGTAGCGCTCCTCCACGTACTGGGACAGGACGAGAACCCCCAGTTCAGGGTGCTGCTTCCGCAGCTGTACGGCGGCCCGTACGCCTTCGTCGGTGTGGGTCGGAGGCATCCGTACGTCCGCCACGACCACGTCCGGGAGGTCGTCCTGGGCCGCGAACTCCGTGATCGTCTTGATCAGGGCGTTCCCGTCCCCGACCCCCGCCACGACATCGTGGCCCCGGTCGGTCAGCAGCCGCGTCAGCCCCTCCCGCAACAGCACCGAATCCTCGGCGATGACCACCCGCACCCTGTCCTCCACGCCTCGTCCCCCCACGACACCCACCCCGACCGGCCCATGCTCCGGGCCCGCCCTGTACGACAGCCCCCAGCATTTCAGCATCGGAACCGCCGGGCACCGCGCAGACGAGAAATTCAGGACAGGAACGGCCGACGAACTGGCCGAATGGCGCGGTCGCCCTGCGCGCCGGGGGCTCAGTCGGCGCGGGTGGAGGGGGTGGGGGGAGGGGTGAGGAGGGGGTGAGGGAGGCAGCACGGAGGCGCGTCCAAGGGCGAACCCCTTGGACGCGCCGGTCGAGACCCGTCTTCCGTGGGACGGCGGTGGGCGGTTGTCCGAACCGTTAGCCTGCCGCTCTCCGCCTGCTCCTCGCCCTAGCCGTGAGATCCCCGCCAACAGATCCCCGCCAACAGATCCCCGCCGTCAGATCCCAGTTGTGGGACCTTCGTTGTGGGATTTCCGCGTCAGACCGTTCGCCAGGGCAGCTCCGCCGTCACCCGGGTCGGGCCGCCGGCGGGGGAGTCGACGACCAGGATGCCGTCGACCGCCCCGATCCGCTCGGCGAGCCCCGCCAGGCCGGAACCGCGCCCGGTGTCGGCGCCGCCCACGCCGTCGTCGGCGACCTGGAGCATCAGCCGGTTCTCGACCTTCCACACATCCACGGTCGCCCGCGAGGCCCCCGCGTGCTTGCTGACGTTCTGCAGCAGCTCGGAGACGGTGAAGTACGCGATGCCCTCGATCGCCGGCACCGGCCGTGCCGGGAGGTCCACGTCCACCACCACCGGTACCGCGCACCGGGAGGCGACCGACGACAGCGCCGCGTCGAGCCCCCGGTCTGTCAGCACGGCCGGATGGATGCCTCGCGCGAGATCCCGCAGCTCCTGGAGCGCCGTCTTCACCTCACCGTGCGCCGAGTCCACCATCACCGCCGCCGCGCGGGGATCCTCGGCCAGCTTCTCCTTCGCCAGTCCCAGGTCCATGGCCAGCGCGACCAGCCGGGCCTGCGCCCCGTCGTGCAGATCCCGCTCGATCCGCCGCAGGTCAGCGGCGGCCGTGTCGACGACGACCCCCCGGTCCGACTCCAGCTCCACGACCCGCGCGCCCAGCCGCGACGGCCCGAGCAGCGCGCCCACCATCACCCGGTCGACCGTCGTCAGCCCGCGCACGATCCATGGCGAGGCCATCGTGAAGAGCAGTCCGACCAGCGCGGTCACGGTCACCTCGAACGGGTTGTCGAGATACACGGAGTGCGTCTCGTCCCCGTACAGCTGCAACCCGTCCTGCCCGGCCCACACGGGGAACACCCAGAACCACAGGGGGTACGTCAGCAGCGCCCACCCGTACGTCCAGAAGGTCACCGCCACCACGAAGGAGAACACCGACCACGGGAACTGGATCACCGCGTACAACAGCTGCCGCCACGACGACCCGCTGCGCAGCACGGCGCCCATCCACGCCATCGCCCCGCGCCCCTTGGGCCGCAACGGCTCCGGCGCGGACACCTCCACCCCGAGCAGCGCCCGCGCCCGCGCCCGCTCCAGCGCGCCGAACCCCCGGCACCCGGCCAGCCCCGCCGCCAGCACCGGGACCCCGAGGAACGTGATCAGCAGCCCCGCGCCGACCGACACCATCGTCACGGCGTACGTGAACAGCAGGATCCCGACGGGCAGCCCCAGCAGCACATACCCGAACTCCCGCCAGCTGCGCGCCTCGATCGGCGCCCGCAGCCCGGCCGGCATCCGATGCCGCCGCTCCTCGCCCCAACTCCCGTACCCGTCCCCGTACTCCGTGGCCATCACCGTCGCCCGCCTTCACTGATCCCGCACTCCCGATGTCGTACACCCACCCTGCTCGCCCCACACCCCCCGCACCATGGAGCGAGTCACCGTCTCGACAGGGGGGTTTTCCCCACCCCCACGACCCGCCACGGCGGGAAGGCGTGCTTTCAGGGGCGCGGGGAACTGCGCGAACACCCCCACGCTCCGTCGCCCGCGCACGCACAGGAGCCGCTACGGCGGGGAGGCGTGCCGTTCAGGGGCGCGGGGAACTGCGCGATCACCCCCACGCTCCGCCGCTCGTGCACGCACAGGAGCCGCTACGGCGGGGAGGCGTGCTTTTAGGGGCGCGGGGAACTGCGCGAACACCCCCTACCACCCGATCCCCGACCACATACCCCCGCTAACCGCCGGTGGCACCCCGCCCACGCCAAGGCAACTCCGCCGTCACAGTCGTAGGCCCCCCCACCGGCGACTCGATCACGAACACCCCGTCAACCGCGTCGATCCGCTCCGCCAGCCCGGCGATCCCACTGCCCCCATCAAGCCGCGCACCCCCACACCCGTCGTCCCACACCTGGATCAGCAGCCGTTCGTCGGACCGCCACACATCCACCGAGGCAGCCCTCGCCCCACTGTGCTTACTGATGTTCTGCAGCAACTCGGACACGGTGAAGTACGCGATCCCCTCGATCGCGGCGGCAGGCCGCGCGGGCAGATCGACGCTCACCTTCACCGGCGCGGCACACCGCGAGGCGACCGACGACAGCGCCGCGTCGAGCCCCCGGTCCGTCAGCACCGCGGGATGAATCCCCCGCGCCAGATCCCGAAGCTCCTGCAACGCCAGCTTCACCTCACCATGCGCCTCCTCCACCATCGAGGCGGCCGCGTCGGGGTCCTCCAGCAGCTTTTCCTTGGCGAGCCCGAGCCCCATCGCCAGATTCACCAGCCGCGCCTGCGCCCCGTCGTGCAGGTCCCGCTCGATCCGCCGCATGTCGGCCGCGGCCGTGTCGACCACGACCCCCCGGTCGGACTCCAGCTCCGCGATCCGCCGCTCCAGCTCGTCGGACGGCGACAGCAGCGACCGCACCATCACCCGGTCCACGTTCGTCAGCCCCCGCACGATGTACGGCAGCACCGGCCACGCCACGAACAACCCCGTGAGGGTGATGACGAACGTCGTCACGGCCCACGGCATCCGGATCAGCTCGTACAGCATCGAACGCCAGCCGACGGGATCCTTCACGCTCATCCACACCTGCGCGAAGAACCCCTCGTCCGCCCGCCGCCCGCTCCCACGGAACGGCAGCGGACTCGGCTCGTCCACCCCCACCCGCAGCAGCGCCCGCGCCCGTATCCGCTCCAGCCTCCCCAGCTGCCGGGCCCCCATCAACGCGGCGGCCAGCAGCGGAAAACCGATCACGGTCAACGTCAGGAAGGCACTGGTGAACAGCACCGTCGTCACGTACACGAACCCGAGCAGCGCGAACGGCAGGTTCGCCAGCAGATGCGCGATCTCCCGCCACGTCTGCGCCCCGAAGGCGAACTGCGCCGGCGGCAGCGGCTCGGACGGCGTCTGACTGGAGGGCAGCGGACGACCGTACGGCCGCCCGGAGCCGGAGGATGGGGATGCGGTCATGCCCACCACCCTGCCCGCCCGCGCGGACCCCGCGCCATGAGGCGGACCGCCCCGGCCGCCCTGGGGAAAACCCCACCCCACCCCGTCCTGCCCATGTCGCCCTCTCTCCTTTCGCCGCGCACCGCCCTGTCCCACCCGGGCCGGACCGCACTCGGGAGTGCCGACCTGTGATGGGCTGCTTACGGTCTCTTTAGCAGGGCCTAGACTCCCGTGCGTACAGATCGTCGAACAGCGAAGTACGTACGGCGTCCGCATCACGTACGTACGAATCGCCTGGCCAGGGGAGCGAGGGACGGACGTGCCGGAACCGACCGTCGCCGTAACGGCGCAGCCGACCGTCGCCGTAGCGGCGGACTACTTCCAGTCCTACTCGGTGGTCGGGCTGCTCGCCGCCGTGGGCGTGCTCTTCGTCGCCGTCGCCTTCGGCGCGGGACGCCTGCTGCGGCCGGACGTGCCCACCCGGGAGAAGCTTCTGACGTACGAGTGCGGCGTCGACCCCGTCGGCGAGGGCTGGGCCCACACCCAGGTCCGTTACTACGTCTACGCCTTCCTCTACGTCATCTTCGCCATCGATTCGATCTTCCTCTTCCCCTGGGCGACGGTGTTCGCGGACCCCGGCTACGGCGCGACGACCCTCGTCGAGATGTTCGTCTTCCTCGGTTTCCTCGCCGTGGGCCTGCTCTACGCATACAAGAAGGGGGTCCTGACATGGACGTGACCCCGGAAACGAACGCGCGGCACACGCATCCCCAGCAAACGCGTCCGCCGCAGCCGAACCCGCCGCAGCCGAACCCGTCGGAGCCGCCGGACACGCCGGGGCCCGTCCTCCTCCCGGAGCCGAAGCGGCTGGGCGCCCTCGCCCGTCTCGCCCCGGAGCCGATGAAGGTGATCCTCAACTGGGGCCGCCGCTACTCCCTCTGGGTCTTCAACTTCGGCCTCGCCTGCTGCGCGATCGAGTTCATCGCCGCCTCCATGGCCCGCCACGACTTCATCCGTCTCGGCGTGATCCCGTTCGCGCCGGGCCCGCGCCAGGCCGACCTGATGGTGGTCTCGGGCACGGTCACGGACAAGATGGCCCCGGCGGTGAAGCGCCTGTACGAGCAGATGCCGGAGCCGAAGTACGTCATCTCCTTCGGCGCGTGCAGCAACTGCGGCGGCCCCTACTGGGACTCCTACTCCGTCACCAAGGGCGTCGACCAGATCATCCCCGTCGACGTCTACGTCCCCGGCTGCCCGCCCCGCCCCGAGGCCCTGCTCCAGGGCATCCTGAAACTCCAGGAGAAGATCGCCCGGGAGTCCCTGGGGGAGCGGTACGGCCACGGCGGCGGCCCCGGCACGACGACCAGCCCGGCGGCGGGGTCCCGCCCCTCCCCGGCGGCCCTGCAGAGCGGCCTGGTGAAGCCGCCCGCCGCCGCGACCGATACCGAAGCGGCTCCCGGCGGCGCCACCGGAGTGGAAGTGGGAGACAAGTGACCGGCTGGCTGCCCGCCCCCGCCGAGGAACTCTTCGGCCCGGAGGCCACGGCCGAGGAGTCGTACAGCGTCCTCACCGTGGACGTCCCGCCCGCATCCTGGACCGAGGCGCTGCGCACGG
Source organism: Streptomyces bottropensis ATCC 25435 (assembly GCF_000383595.1). NCBI lineage: Bacteria > Bacillati > Actinomycetota > Actinomycetes > Kitasatosporales > Streptomycetaceae > Streptomyces > Streptomyces bottropensis. The sequence continues at coordinate 972,837 of NZ_KB911581.1, forward strand.
CCCGCACCACCCTGGGCTGCACCTATTTCGACTGGCTGAGCGCGGTCGACGAACCGGGCACGGGCTTCCGCGTGGCGGCGCACGTGGTGGCCCTGGCCCCGGTCCGCCGCTTGCTCCTGCGCACGACGGTCCCCCACGAGTCCCCGGTCCTGCCGACCGCCGTCGACGTCTACGCCGGCGCGGCCTGGCACGAACGCGAGACCCACGAAATGTTCGGCGTCCGCTTCGAGGGCCACCCCGCCCTGGACCACCTCCTCCTCCCGGAGAACTTCGAGGGCCACCCCCTCCGCAAAGACTTCGTCCTCGCCGCCCGCGTGGCCAAGGCCTGGCCCGGGGCCAAGGAGCCCGGGGAGCCTGCGGCGGGCGCGGCACACGGCGGCCCCAAGCGCCGCCAGATGCTTCCCCCGGGCGTGCCCGACCCCAACGAATGGGGCCCCCTCAAGGGCCAACTCCCCCCGGCCCCGACCCGCCCGACCCGAGGCGCGGCCCCGCGAGCAGCCGGCGACCGCCCGCCCCGCCGCACCCGCACCGCGGCCGAGGCCGCAGCCGACCAGCCGACTCCCGGTCCGGCACCGGACGCGGGCGCCGGCGCCACGACGCCGCGCCGCGCCCGCACGGCAGCGGAGAGTTCGGCGAGCCAAACGCCCACCGGCCAGACGCCCACCGACCACACGCCCACCGACCACACGCCCGCCGGTCCGGCGCCGGACGCGAGCGGTAGTCCCACGGCCCCGCGCCGCGCCCGGAGCGTGAGCGAGGGCTCTGCCACGCAGCGCACCCAGCCACAGAGCCGGCCCGCCTCGCCGGAGCCGGCCACACCTGAGAGCCGGGCCGCCTCCGATCAGCAGCGCCCCTCCGACCCCGCGACCGCCCCCGCCAAGCCGACGTCCCCCGCCGGACCGCGCCGCGCCCGCAGCTCGTCAGGAGGCTCGGCGAGTCAGCGCGACGCGACCCCGGACGACACACCCGGCACCGCCGAGCCCTCGCCGCAGCCGGGCCCCACCCGGCCCGCCTCCCGCAGCACGGACGCCCCTTGGCACCACGCCCGCCCGGCTTTCGACGAGCCGAAGCCGAAGTCGGAGCCGGAGCCCAAGCCCGAGCGCGAATCCGAGTCCACCTCGCAGCCCGAGCCCACCCCGCACCCTGAGCCCACCTCGCAGCCCGAGCCCACCCCGCACCCCGAGCCGCAGCAACCCGAGTCGCCCGGCACACCCCCGGACGACGACGCACCCGCGGATGACGACGCACCCGCGGATGACGACGCACCCGCGGACAACGGCACCCCCACCGAAGTCACCCCCCGCGACACCCCTGACCCCGAACGCCCCCCGGGAGGCTCGCAGTGAATGACGCTCTGGACGTCGCCCTGCGACTCCTCGTCGTCTTCGTCGTCTTCCTCACCTTCCCCCTGATCATCGGCCAGACCGAACACAAGGTGATGGCCCACATGCAGGGCCGCCTCGGCCCCATGTACGCCGGCGGCTTCCACGGCTGGGCCCAACTCGTCGCGGACGGCGTCAAGTTCGCCCAGAAGGAAGACATCGTCCCGGCCGGCGCCGACCGCCGCGTCTTCCAGCTCGCCCCCGCCGTGGCCCTCCTCCCGTACCTCCTCGTCCTCCTCGCCATCCCGATCGGCCCCGGCGAGGGCGCCGTCGGCGAGGTCATCGACGCCGGTGTCTTCTTCGTCCTCGCGGTGATGGGCGTCGGAGTCCTCGGCTCCCTCATGGCCGGCTGGGCGTCCGCCAACAAGTTCTCCCTCCTCGGCGGCCTCCGCACCGCCGCCCAGCTCCTCGCGTACGAACTCCCGATGCTGCTCACCGCCGCCTCCGTGGCGATGGCGGCCGGCACGGTCTCCCTCGTCGGCATCCTCGACGCCTTCGAGTGGTGGTGGCTCCCCTGGCAGATCGTCGGCGCGATCGTCTTCTTCGTCGCCGGTCTCGCCGAACTCCAGCGCCCGCCCTTCGACATGCCCGTCGCCGACTCGGAGATCATCTTCGGCGCCTACACCGAGTACACCGGCCTCCGCTTCGCCCTGTTCCTCCTCGCCGAGTACGCCGGCATCGTCGTCCTGTGCGGCCTGACCACCGTCCTCTTCCTCGGCGGCTGGCACGGCCCCTGGGGTGCCGACGGCCTCGGCTGGGTCTGGACCCTCCTGAAGGCCGCCGTCCTCGCCTTCGTCGTCATCTGGCTCCGCGTGACCTACCCCCGGCTGCGCGAGGACCAGCTCCAGAAGCTCTCCTGGACCCTTCTCGTCCCCCTCTCCCTCGCCCAGATCGCCCTCACCGGCGTCGTCAAGGTGGTGATCCGGTAGCCATGGCCCCCATTCCCGGTAGTGGCCTCGCGAAGGGCCTGGCCGTCACCCTGCGCACGATGACGAGGAAGACCGTCACCGAGCAGTACCCGGACGTCCAGCCCGAACTCCCGCCCCGCACCCGCGGCGTCATCGGGCTCTTCGAGGAGAACTGCACGGTCTGCATGCTGTGCGCCCGAGAGTGCCCGGACTGGTGCATCTACATCGACTCCCACAAGGAGACGGTCCCGCCCGCCGCCCCCGGCGGCCGCGAACGCAGCCGCAACGTCCTCGACCGCTTCGCCATCGACTTCTCCCTCTGCATGTACTGCGGTATCTGCATCGAGGTCTGCCCCTTCGACGCCCTCTTCTGGTCCCCGGAGTTCGAGTACGCCGAGACCGACATCCACGAACTCACCCACGAGCGCGACAAGCTCCGCGAGTGGATGTGGACCGTCCCCTCGCCACCGCCCCTCGACCCCTCGGCCGAGGAACCCAAGGAACTGGCCGCAGCCCGCAAGACCGCCGAAAAGCTGGCCACCGCCCAGGCCACCGAGACGGGCCGGGCCGCAAGGACCGAGAACCCCGAATCGCCGACCGCAGGGGGAGACGCGTGAGCCTCGCCTCAGCCGCCGCCGTCACCACGACGCACCCCGCCCTGGCCTCCACCACCCTGGCCGCCGTCGAGACCCGCGGCTTCCTCTCCCCGACCGGGGTCGAGATCGCCTTCCTCCTCGTGGGTCTGGTCACCTTCGGCGCCGCGATCGTCACCGTCACCACCCGGCAGCTCGTGCACGCCGCCCTGTGGCTGGTGGTGGCCCTCGGCGGGCTCGCCGTCGAGTACCTCCTGCTCACCGCCGAGTTCATCGCCTGGGTGCAGGTCCTCATCTACGTCGGTTCCGTCGTCGTCCTCCTCCTTTTCGGTCTGATGCTCACCAAGGCCCCCATCGGCCGCTCCCCGGACGCCGACTCCGGCAACCGCTGGGCCGCCCTCACCGTGGCCCTCGCCTCGGCCGCCGCCCTCGTCTGGGTCGTCGTCGACGCCTTCCGCACCATCTGGATCGACCTCGACGGCCCCGCCGCCGGCTCCACCGAGGCCACCGGCGAGAGCCTCTTCCAGCACTGGGTCCTCCCCTTCGAGGCCCTCTCCGTCCTCCTGCTCGCCGCCCTGGTCGGCGCGATCGTCCTCTCCCGCAAGGCGAAGCAGGACCCCCCGACCCCGGCCCGCACCCCTCGCCCCCGCACCGCCGACGGCACCCGCAGCGGCACCGGCAAGGGCACTGGCACCCCCACCGGCAAGGGCACCCCCACCGGCGACGGAGGCGTCCGCTGATGCACCTCGCCTACCCCGCCGTACTCTCCGCCCTCCTCTTCTGCACGGGCCTCTACGGCGTCCTCGCCCGCCGCAACGCGATCCTCGTCCTGATGTCCGTCGAGCTGATGCTCAACGCCGTCAACCTCAACCTCGTCGCCTTCGACGTCTGGCTGAGCAAGGCTGCCGAGGAGACCCTGCACTCCGGCCAGGCCCTGACCCTCTTCACGATCACCATCGCCGCCGCCGAGATCGGCATCGGCCTGGCGATCGTCCTCGCCGTCCACCGCAACCGGGGCACCGCCGACATCGACAGACTCCGCGACACCGCCGAGCCCCCCACGGACTCCGACGACCCCGACGACCCCGACGACCCCGCCCGGGAACCACGCCGACCCGGTCAGCCCGGCGGCCCCGAGCGGAGCGAGAAGGCTGAGGCCACCCCGTGACCACGACCACTCTCGCCGTCCTCGTCCCCCTCCTCCCGTTCCTCGGCGCCGCGACCGGCCTCCTCCTCGGCCGCACCGCCCCCGGCTTCGTCCGCCCCCTCGCCGTCCTGCCCACCCTCACGGCCTTCGCCCTCGCCGTGCTGGTCGCCGTACGCCAGGGCGGCGACGCCCCGGTCGACGCGGCCACCCAGCTCACCCCCACCGGCTCGGTCCCCGTCGAACTCGCCCTGTACATCGACGGCTTCGCCGCCCTGGTCGCCGTCCTGGTGGGCCTGGTCGCGACCTGTGTGCAGATCTACTCGACGGGCTATCTCCGCGACGACCCGCGCTACCCCTCCTACGCCGCTCTCGTCTCCCTCTTCACCTCCGCCATGCTCCTCGTCGTCTACTCCGGAGACCTGATGGTGCTCCTGGTCGGCTGGGAGATCATGGGCATCTGCTCGTACTTCCTGGTCGGCCACTACTGGGAGACCCCGGAGGCCCGCGCCGCCTCCCTCAAGGCCTTCCTGGTCACCAAGCTCGGCGACGTCCCCTTCCTGATCGGTCTGTTCGCCCTCGCCACCGACGCCGGCTCCTTCCGCATCACCCGGATCCTGGCCACCGTCACCGAAGACGGCCTCGACCACCCGACGCTGATCGCCCTCCTGCTCCTCGCCGGTGTCGCGGGCAAGTCGGCCCAGTTCCCGCTGCACACCTGGCTCCCCGACGCGATGGCGGGCCCGACGCCCGTCTCCGCGCTGATCCACGCCGCGACGATGGTCGCCGCCGGTGTCTACTTCGTCGCCCGCCTCCTGCCGGTCTTCGCCGCCTCCTCGGCGGCTCTGGTCGTCCTCGCCGTCATGGCCGCGGTGACCATGACCGGCTCGGCCCTCGCCGCGCTCGCCCAGGACGACATCAAGCGCGTCCTCGCCTACTCGACGATGGGCCAGCTCGGCTACATGACCGGCGCCCTCGCCGTCGGCGACCGGGGTGCCGCCGTCTTCCACCTCATCTCCCACGGCGCCTTCAAGGCGCTGCTGTTCCTCGCGGCCGGCGTGATCATCCACGCCGCCGGCACCAACTCCCTGGCCGCCATGTCCCGCATGAGCCACCTGCCCGCCCGGGTCCCCGACGCCTTCTGGACGATGACCGTGGCGCTGCTCGCCCTCGCCGCGATCCCGCCCTTCAGCGGCTTCTTCTCCAAGGAGTCCGTCCTCGGAGCCGCCGAGCACGCCGCCGGCGGCCACACCCAGCCCGTCCCCGGCGCCGCCGGCTGGACGGTCCTGGTCGCCGGTGTCGCCACGGCCCTGCTCACCGCCGCGTACGCGACCCGTCTGTGGCTGCTCGCCTTCCACGGCAAGGGCACCGAGGCCCCCGACCACGGCCGGCAGCCCCGCACGATGACCGTCGTGCTGTGGGTGCTCGCCGTCCCCTCCCTCGCCCTCGGCGGGCTCGCCTACGGCAGGCTCCCCGACTGGTTCGACGGCGACGGCCTGGCCCCCACCCTGACCACGTCCGTCCTCGGCACGGGCGCCGCCCTGATCGGCGCCCTGGTGACATACGCGGCCTGGCGCTCCACCAGGGCCGAGGCCGCCCGCGTCCCCCTGGGCGCCGTCGCGGCCCATCCGGACGCGGACGCCGGCACGGTCGAGGCGGAGGCCATCGCCGGCCACACCCCGGCCTACGGGGACGTGGCCTCGGCGCCCGACCCGGCGGACCCGGGCCGCCGCCTGCTCGGCCCGCTGCACCGCCACGCCGCCGCCGGCTTCCACCTCGACGCCGTCTACGCGGTTCTCTTCGTCCGCCCGGTCCAGGCCGGCGCTCGTCTCGTCCGGTTCCTCGACCGCGAGGTCGTCGACACCTACGTCAACGGCGCGGGCGCCCTGCCCCGCCTGCTGGGCACGGCCGTACGCCGGGCGCAGACCGGCAACATCCAGACCTATGTGAGCGCGCTGCTCGCCGGCACCGTCGTCCTGGTGGTCGCCGCCCTCGTCGTCGCCACGGGAGCGTGAGCAGGCGTGATCGATATCAACGAGTCCGTGATGCAGGTCCTTCTGGCGTTGATCGTCGTCGGCCCGCTCATCGGTGCCGCCGCCGCTCTCCTGCCGGCCCCACCCGGGCTGAAGGGGAAGTCGCCCGAGCAGGCCGTGCTCCGCCACGGGATCGTGGTGACCGGCGCGGTCCTCATCGCCGCGATCGTCCTCGCGCTCGGCTTCGACCACGACCAGCCGTCGAAGATGCAGGCCAGTACGGACATCAGCTGGATCCCGGCACTCGACGTGCGCATCCACCTCGGCATCGACGGCATCTCCCTCCCCCTTCTGGTCCTGACCGCGCTGCTGACCTTCCTCTGCGCGCTCTACTCCTACTTCAAGATGCCCGCGGGCCCCTCCCCGAAGGCCTTCGTCGCACTGGTGCTCGTCCTGGAGTCCGGCACCCTCGCGACCTTCGCCGTCCTCGACCTGCTGCTGTTCTTCCTCGCGTTCGAGATGGTGCTCATCCCGATGTACTTCCTCATCGCCCGCTGGGGCGGTGAGCAACGCACCCGAGCCGCTTGGAAGTTCATCCTCTACACCCTGCTCGGTTCCGTGGTCATGCTGCTGGGCCTGCTCCTGATCGGACTCAGGGCGGGCACCTTCGACATACTGGCACTCACCACTGACAATCACCCCGAACTGACCACATCCGTGCAGGTCGTCGCCGCTTTGTCCATCGGGATCGGGCTCGCCGTCAAGACCCCGATGTGGCCGCTGCACAGCTGGCTGCCGGACGCCCACACCGCCGCCCCGACGGTCGGCTCGGTCCTCCTGGCCGGCGTCCTGCTGAAGATGGGCACGTACGGGTTCGTACGCATCCTGCTGCCCATCACCCCGGACGGGTTCCGCACCTTCGCGCCCTACCTCGCCGCCTTCGCGGTCGTCGGCATCATCTACGGCTCGCTCGCCTGCCTCGCCCTCGCCAGGCAGGGCGCGAAGGGCGACCTCAAGCGCCTCATCGCGTACTCCTCCGTCGGCCACATGGGCTTCGTGCTCCTCGGCATCGCCACGATGACCCCGACCGGCGTGAACGGCGCGCTGTTCGCCAACATCGCCCACGGCCTCATCACCGGCCTGCTGTTCTTCCTGGTCGGCGCCCTCAAGGACCGCACCGGCACCACCGACCTCGACACCCTCGCGCGGGAGACCGGCGCCGCCCTCTACGGCAGGGCCCCGCGCCTCGGCGGCCTGCTCGCCTTCGCCGCCGTCGCCTCCCTCGGACTGCCCGGACTCGCCGGGTTCTGGGGCGAGATGCTGGCGCTGTTCGGCGCGTTCGAGCCCGCAGATGGCCTCAGCCGCCCGGCCTTCCTCACCTTCATGACGATCGCCGCGTTCGGCACGCTCCTCACCGCCGCGTACCTACTGATCGTGGTCCGCCGGGTCTGCATGGGCGCCGTGCCGCAGGACCCGCAGGACGGGCCGCGGCTCGCGGACGTACAGACGTACGAGTTCGCGGCCTGGACCCCGCTCGTCGCCCTCACCGTCCTCGCCGGCCTCTGGCCCGCGGCCCTCCTCGGTCTGACCGACCCGGCCGTACAGCAGCTCCTCGCAGGAGGCACCCGTTGAGCCCCTTGGCCCAGCCGCCGGTCCAGGCCCAGGTCCAGACCCTGGCCGAGTCCGTCGTCCAGTCCGTCGACTGGCTCGCGATCGCGCCGCCCACGATCGCCGCGGTCGTCGGCCTCGCCGTACTCGTCGCCGACCTGTTCGTGGGCGACACCAGGAAGGCGGCGCTCGGCTGGACCTCGGTCGCGGGCCTCACGGCCTCGCTGCTGGCCCTGCTGCCGCTCCTGGACGGTGACCGCGCCACCTTCTGTCTGACCGGCGCCCCGGACGTCTGCAGCTACACCGCGGACCGCTTCACCCTCGTCGTCCAGTTCCTCGTGCTCGGCGGCGCGCTCCTCACCGCCCTGCTGTCGCTGACGGCCCTGAACGACGACAAGAAGGCCCTGCCCGCCGGGGAGTTCTGGTTCCTGCTGCTGTCGTCCGCCGCGGGCGCCGCGCTCCTGCCCGCCTCCCGCGACCTCGCCACGCTCGTCGTCGCCCTGGAGGTCGCCTCGCTGCCCGCCTTCGCGCTCGTCGGCATCCGGCTCGGCGACAGGCGTTCCTCCGAGGCCGCCCTGAAGTTCTTCCTGTCGTCCGTCACCGCCACCGCCGTCAGCCTGCTCGGCATCAGCTTCGTCTACGCCACGACCGGCACCCTGTACCTCACGGAGATCGCCGACCGCATCCAGAACGTCGACGCCCAGCTGCACACCATCACCCAGGCCGGCGTCGTCCTCACCCTCATCGGCTTCGCCTTCAAGACCGCCGCGGTCCCCTTCCACTTCTGGGTCCCCGACACCTACGTCGGCGCCCCCCTGCCGGTGGCGGCCTACCTGTCCGTCGTCGGCAAGGCGGTCGGCTTCTCCGGGCTCATCCTGATCACGGTCGTCGCCCTCCCGTCGTACGCCGACGTCTGGGGCCCCGCCCTCGTCGCCCTGGCCGCCCTCACCATGACCGTCGGCAACCTCGGCGCGCTCGGACAGCGCTCCACGCGCGCGTACAGCGCGGTCCGGCTGCTCGCCTGGTCCTCCGTCGGCCAGGCCGGCTACCTCCTCGTCCCGATCGCGGCGGCCGCGTACGCGGACGGCACCGACGACGCGCAGAAGGCCGTCGGCTCGACGGTCGCGTACGCCCTGATGTACGCGGTGGTGAACCTGGGCGCCTTCGCCGTGGCCGCCCTGGTCGGCCGTACGAAGACCCTGAACCGCGTCAGCGACTACCGGGGCCTCTACGCGTCCCGCCCCCTCACCGCCCTGCTCCTGGCCTTCTTCCTGCTCTGCCTCGCGGGACTGCCGCCGGGCGTCATCGGCCTGTTCGCCAAGGTCACCGTCTTCTCGGCGGCCGTCGACGCGGGCCTCGGCTGGCTCGCCGTCGTGATGGCCGTCAACGTGGTGATCGCCCTCTTCTACTACCTCCGGTGGACGGCGCTGCTGTTCCGCACGCGCGCGGACGAGACCGAGGGCGCGACGGCCGGTGAACCCCTCCCGCACCGCGTCCCGGCGCCCCTGACCGCCGCCCTCGCCCTCACCGGAATCGTCGGCATCGCGCTGTCCGGCGCGCCCCAGCTCGTCCTGCGCTTCGCCGGCATCGGTCTCTTCTGACCGGACCGCCCACCCGGACGGCCCAGCGGCCGGGCCGCGCGCACAAGGGAACTAGTGCCTTCCGCCTGGCGTTGACCAGTACGGGAGGGTCCACTGAGAGGTGGAGTCAACAGCGACAGCAAGCAAAGGGTTCCCCTGCCGCACGACTTGGAGGGCGTACCGTGCACCGCCGGCACAACGGGCTCAGGACCGCCGTACTCCTCGGGGGACTGTCCGCACTCATCATCGTCATCGGAAGCCTCTTCGGCCGTACGGGCCTGATCATCGCGGTCGTCGTCGCCCTCGGCACGAACGCGTACGCGTACTGGAACAGCGACAAGCTGGCTCTACGCGCGATGCGCGCCCGCCCGGTCAGCGAGTTCGAGGCCCCGGCGCTGTACCGCATGGTCCGTGAACTCTCCATGCAGGCCCGGCAGCCCATGCCGCGCCTGTACATCTCCCCGACTGACGCCCCGAACGCCTTCGCGACCGGCCGGAACCCGCGCAACGCGGCGGTGTGCTGCACCGACGGCATCCTGCGCCTGCTCGACGAGCGCGAGCTGCGCGGCGTCATCGGCCACGAGCTGAGTCATGTGTACAACCGGGACATCCTCATCTCGTCGGTCGCCGGCGCCCTCGCCTCCGTGATCATGTTCCTGGTGAACTTCGCCTGGCTGATCCCCATCGGCCGCTCGGACGACGACGACGGCCCCGGCCTCCTCGGCATGCTGCTGATCATGATCCTGGGCCCGCTCGCCGCGGCCCTCATCCAGCTCGCCATCAGCCGATCCCGGGAGTACGAGGCCGACGCCTCCGGCGCCCACCTCACCGGTGATCCACTTGCCCTCGCCAGCGCCCTTCGCAAACTGGAAACAGGCACCAAGCAACTGCCGCTGCCCCCGGAGCCCCGGATCGAGACCGCGAGCCACATGATGATCGCGAACCCCTTCCGGCCGGGCCAGGGATTCTCCAAGATGTTCTCGACACATCCGCCGATGGCGGAACGCATCGCCCGACTCGAGAAGATGGCAGGTCGCCCCCAGTGAAGACCATCCTGAACATCATCTGGCTGATACTCAGCGGATTCTGGCTCTTCGTCGGCTATCTGTTCGCAGGCTTGCTTCTGTGCATCACGATCATCGGCATCCCGTTCGGGATCGCGTCGTTCCGCATCGGGATCTACGCCCTGTGGCCCTTCGGGTACAGCGCCGTCGAGCGCCGTGACGCGGGCGCGCCCTCCTGCCTTGGCAACATCCTGTGGCTGCTCCTGGCGGGCTGGTGGCTGGCGCTGACGCACATCGTCACGGGCCTCGTGCTCTGCGTCACGATCATCGGCATCCCCTTCGGCATCGCCAACTTCAAGCTCGTCCCGGTCTCACTGATGCCCCTGGGCCGCGAGATCGTCCGCTCCGACGAGCCCTTCGCCCAGCAGCGCTTCTAGCCGGCAGGCACACGGGCGCGCTAACCGCTCCGCCCCGCCCACCACCGCCGTACGCCGTAGGCCGCCGCCCCCACACCCAGGACGGCGGCGCCCGTGCCCACCGACGACGCGGGCAGCGCGAACGCCAGGACGGCGCACCCCACGAGCCCGATCACCGGCACCACGCGCGAGAGGGGCGCGGAACTCAGTGTCCAGGCGGACGCGTTGGCGACCGCGTAGTACGCGAGGACACCGAAGGAGGAGAACCCGATCGCGCCCCGCACGTCGACCGTGGCGGCCAGCACGGCGACCACGGCGCCCACGGCCAGTTCCGCCCGGTGCGGTACCTGGAAGCGCGGGTGCACGGCGGCCAGGGCGCCCGGCAGATGCCGGTCACGGGCCATGGCGAGGGTGGTGCGGGAGACGCCCAGGATGAGCGCGAGCAGCGATCCGAGCGCGGCCACGGCGGCTCCCGCCCGCACCACGGGCACCAGCCCCGGCACCCCGGCCGCCCGCACCGCCTCGGCCAGCGGAGCCGCTGCCCGCCCCAGCCCACCGGAGCCCAGCACCGCGAGAACCGCCACGGCGACGGCCGCGTACACGACCAGCGCGATGCCGAGCGCGAGCGGGATCGCACGCGGGATGGTGCGCGCCGGGTCCCGCACCTCCTCGCCGAGGGTCGCGATCCGGGCGTACCCGGCGAACGCGAAGAACAACAGCCCGGCCGCCTGCAGCACCCCGCCCACGCCCCCCGAGGCGCCGCCGCCCAGCCGCCCGGCGTCCGCCTCGCCGGACCCCAGGCACACGACCACCACGGCGGCGAGGACCGCCAGCACCACCGCCACGATCACCCGCGTCAGCCAGGCCGACTTCTGCACCCCGCCGTAGTTCACCGCCGTCAGCGCGACCACGGCCGCCACCGCCACGGCGTGCGCCTGCCCCGGCCACACGTACGCCCCCACGGTGAGCGCCATCGCCGCGCACGAGGCCGTCTTGCCGACGACGAACGACCAGCCGGCCAGATACCCCCAGAAGGCGCCGAGCCGCTCCCGCCCGTACACGTACGTGCCGCCGGACGCCGGGTACCGGGCCGCCAGCCGCGCCGACGACATCGCGTTGCAGTACGCCACCACGGCGGCGAGCGCGAGCCCGAGCAGCAGCCCCGACCCGGCCGCGCCCGCGGCCGGGCCCAGCGCGGCGAAGATCCCCGCGCCGACCATCGACCCGAGGCCGACGACCACCGCGTCCCCCACCCCGAGCGTGCGGCGCAGTTCGGCGCCCGATCCGGCCTGTGTCATGTGCCGCACCCTACTGATCACCGCAACCACCGGATGGCGAAGGGGCGTCCTCCAGGACAACGGGACAGGACGACACGGTGCCTGGTCCCCGTGGGGGGAAACACAGCACGATCAGAGCAGTGGGACGGCACGAAAGGGCAGGTTCACGGCATGAGCATCATCGGCTGGATCGTTCTGGGGCTGTTGGCCGGCGCCATCGCCAAACTCCTGCTGCCGGGCCGCGACCCGGGCGGCTTCATCGGCACGACCCTCATCGGCGTCGCGGGTGCTTTCATCGGCGGCTGGATCTCCGCCCGCTGGCTGGACCGCCCGATCTCCGAGAACTTCTACGACGGCGCCACCTGGGCGGCCGCGATCGGCGGTTCCCTCGTCCTGCTGATCGCCTACCGCATCCTGTTCGGCCACTCCCGCCGCTGAGCGCGCCCGTCGCACGCGAACCCGGGACCGGCCCGGGTTCGCGTGCGGACGATCACCGGTAGTTGACGAACTGCACCGCGAAGTCGAAGTCCTGGCCCTTGAGGAGGGTGATCACGGCCTGCAGGTCGTCCCGGCTCTTGGAGCTGACGCGCAGCTCGTCGCCCTGGACCTGGGCCTTGACGCCCTTGGGGCCCTCATCGCGAATGATCTTCGCCACCTTCTTGGCGTTCTCCTGGGAGATGCCCTCCTCGATCGACGCGAAGAGCTTGTACTCCTTGCCGGACAGCTGGGGCTCGCCCGCGTCCAGCGACTTCAGGGAGATCCCGCGCTTGATCAGCTTGGACTGGAAGACGTCGAGGACGGCCTTGACCCGGTCCTCGGAGTTCGCCTCCATCAGGATCTTCTCGCCGGACCACGAGATCGAGGCGCCGACGCCCTTGAAGTCGTAGCGCTGCGAGATCTCCTTGGCGGTCTGGTTGAGGGCGTTGTCGACCTCCTGCCGCTCGACCTTCGAGACGATGTCGAAACTGGAGTCGGCCATGTCCTGTGGCTCCTTGAAATCGGGGTATCGGGGGGCGACAAGCCTAGCCACCCCGGCCACCGCGAGTACTGATCAATCAGGTGGCGGAGCACCCCCGGGCATCAGGTATCGTTTACGTCGTTGCCACAGAGCACCGCCGAAAAGCGGTTCGAAGGGCAGCATCCCAGGCGGTGTGCCCGAGTGGCCAATGGGAACGGACTGTAAATCCGTCGGCTTAGCCTACCCAGGTTCGAATCCTGGCGCCGCCACGTGGAGGGAAGCCCCTCCGGACTGTGAGAGCAGTTCGGAGGGGCTTCTTCGTGTGTCGGAGGGCTTCTTCGTGTGTCGGTGCGGCGAGGCACACTGACACGCATGTCATCGCGTCGCAGGAACTGCCCCGAGTGCCGTCGTGAGATCGCCGTCGTGGCGGGGCGGTTCGCGCGGCACGATCCGCCCGGAGCGAGCGGGGAGCTGGTGTCGTGCCCCGGGTCGCGCAGGCCGGCCTGGATCGGGGCGGCCCAGCCCGCGCTCGACGGCTTCGTCGTACCCGAATTCCCCGGTCAGCTACCGCTGTTCTGAAACCGGGCACGTCCCTGTCGGTGCCTCAGTTGCCCGCCACCGACTTCACGGCCACGGCCACGGGCGCCGAGCCGCTGACGAGTTCCAGGGTCAGACCGGCGGTCGCGGGGGTTTCCAGGAGTTCGGCGAGGGTGGCGGCCACGTCGTCGCGGGGGATCGGGCCGCGGCCGGTGGTCGCCTCCAGGCGGACGAGGCCGGTGCCGGCGTCGTCGGTCAGCATGCCGGGGCGCAGGATCGTCCAGTCCAACGCCTCCAGCCCGCGCACGTACGCGTCGGCCTCTCCCTTGGCCCGCTGGTAGACGTCGAAGATCTCGTCGCCCTCGTGCGCCGGGTCCGCGCCCATGGACGAGACGACGAGGTGGCGGCGCACGCCCGCGCGCACCGAGGCATCGGCGAACAGGACCGCGGCCGCGCGGTCGACCGTGTCCTTGCGGCCCGCCCCGCTGCCCGGCCCGGCGCCCGCCGCGAACACGGCGGCGTCCGCGCCCCGCAGATGGGCGGCGACCTCCTCGACCGACGCCGACTCCAGATCGCACAGCACGGGTTCGGCACCGGCCGCGCGCAGATCGTCCTCCTGCTCGGCGCGGCGGATGATCCCCGCGACCTCGTGACCGCGCGCGGCGAGCAGTCGCTCCAGCCGCAGCGCGATCTGACCATGACCTCCGGCGATGACAATGCGCATGCCTCCGACCGTACGCCCGAACGGACGCGTTTGCCGCGCAACCATCCCGCCGTCCCAGGTGTCTCACACATGTTCGCCGTGTCGGCGGACGCCGGAACCACGGGGGGAAGACATCACCGCCATGCGTATTGCCACACGCCACAAGAACGCCGTACGCCGCGCCTGCACCGGCGTCGGCTGCGCCGCGGCCGTGCTCGTCACGGTGGCCGCGTGCGGAACCGTCGAGAACCTCACCGCGGGCCAGAAGGTCGACGGCGCCGTCGAACGGCTGGGCGAGCAGAAGTCGCTGGCCTTCGGCATGCGGCTCGACGCCGACCCGGACGACCTCACCGCGCTGATGGGCGAGGACAGCGAGGAAGTGCCGCCGGAGATGGCGGAGTTCTTCACCGGGCTGCGCGTCGACGTGTCGGTCAAGTCGAAGAAGGCGCTGGCCGAGTCCGGTGAGAAGGACATCACCGGGGTGGGCATGAAGATCTCCGGTGACGACGGCGTGCTCGTCGAGTACCGGGTCGTCGGCGACTACACGTACTACCGCGCCGACATGAAGGCCATGGGCGACGCGATGGGCATCCCCTTCCCGACGGCCGACGAACTCCCGGAGAGCGAGCAGCACTTGCGGCCCGCCCTGGAGGGCGACTGGGTGAAGGTGAACACCGCCGAGCTGCAGGACGCCGCCGGGGAGGAGGGAGCCGGTGGCTCCAAGGACTCCGACGAGATCGACGCCAGGACCCAGAAGAAGATCCTCGACGCCGTCCGCGGTGTCGTCGCCCGCGAGGTCGGTTTCAAGACCAAGGACGGCAAGGACGGCACCGAGGTCGTCACCGCCAAGGCCAACTTCCGCGACCTGCTCACCGGCATCGTCGACAAGCTCCAGCCGCTGGAGGGCGAGTTGCCGCCGGGAGCCGAACTCCCCACGGCCAAGGACATGAAGGACGCCCCGGACAAGAACGTCGCGGTCGATTTCACCCTCAAGAACGGTGACCTGACCCGGATCGAGACCGACCTCGCCGCCCTCGCCGACGACCCCGAGGGCGCCAAGGCCTCCCTGGTCCTCACCTTCGGCAAGGCCGGTGACGTCAGCGCGCCCAAGGGTGCCGCCGAGATCCCGTCCGACGAGTTCAGCGACCCGATCGGCGGCGGTCTGTTCGGCGTCTGATCACACCGGCGGCGGGGCGGGCGTCCGTCCGGTCGGGCATCGCACCGCCGGGCTCGCGCCCGCCGCCCACCCGCATGCCCCGGCGCGGCCACGCACACCCTCAGGACGGCTCGCCCCGCCCCTGCCGAGGCAGATCCACCGCCGCGCCCGTCACCGAGCCGCAGTACTCCCGTACCGCGCTGGTCCGCGCCACCACGCGCCCCCGGTGCACGACGATGCGGCTGTACGCGAGCGACAGCACACCCGAGAGCCGGGCGCCCCGCACGGCGAGCAGTTCGGCGGGAAAACCGGCCTCGACCCGCACCTCGGGCAGACCGAGCCCGGCGCGTGCCGCCCCGCTGACGGCGTCGTACGCCTCCGCCGGCCGCAGCCCGTACCGGGAGGCGAGCAGGAACGCGGCCTCCAGGGGGTCCCCGCGCCCGACGGGGTTCGACACGTCCCGCAGTGCCCCGCTGCCCGCCGCGACCCGCACCCCGGCCGCCCGCAGGAGCCGTACGGGAGCGGTGTCCCGGCCGTCCACGGTGCCGCAGCCGCCCTGCGGAAGGCAGACGACGGTCACACCGGCCGCCGCGAGCTGGTCGGCGGCGCGGGCGGCGGCCTGGCCGGGAAGCCGGGCGAGCCCGCCGCACGGGCCCAGGGTGACGCCGGGCCGCAGACCGCCCGCCATGGCCGCGAGCCGGGCGAGGCGGGCCGGGTCGTCGCCGTCGGTGTGCAGGTCGACCGGGCAGCCGTGCTCGGAGGCGATCTCCAGGACCGCCTCCACGTACCCGGTGGGATCGGGGTCCAGATCCGGACAGCCGCCGACCACCGAGGCGCCCATCTTCACCGCGTCCCGCAGGATCGCGAGCCCGTCCGCGCCGGCCACCCCGGTCAGCACCCGGGGCATCGCCACCGTCGTCAGCTCGGCGAGCCCGCGCAGCGTCTGCCCCGCCCGGAGCACCGCCGCCAGCGCCTCCAGACCCTGGACGTCGCCCACGTGCACGTGCGAGCGCACCACCGTGGCGCCGTGCCCGAGCTGCAGCAGCGCGGCCTCCGTGGCCCGCCGCTGGACGTCCTGGCCGTCGTAGGGGACCGGGCCCTCGAAGTCGGCCGACAGGGCCGTGTCGCCGTGGGCGTGCGGCTCCGCGGGGGCCGGCAGGAGCAGATGGCCGCCGAGATCCACCCGGGTGGCGGGCGCCCCGGACGCGGCGGGCCCCGCGCCCAGGCTGCCGGCCGTGCCGACCGCCTCGATGCGCCCGCCGCCCAGCCGTACGTCCACCACACGGCCGTCGGTCAGCCGCGCCCCGCACAGCAGCAGGGCGCCTGCCTCGTCCGGGCCGGACGGCGGGCCGGAGGAGGAGTGGGACGGCTGCGGCTGGCTGTCGGGCATCGCACTCTCCCGGTGGCTCGACGACGGCTGCGCGGTGACGCACATGGGGAGGAACAGCAGGGGACACAAGATCACGCAGAGTGAGACGAGCCTAGGCGGGCCGCCCCGCCCCGTCGCGGAGGAGCGCAATAGTCGTACCGGTGTGGTGCGGCTGCCGGGGGGACGCCGGGGAGGCCGGTGGCGAAGGGGCGTACGGGGCTCACGTGGCCTGGGGAAACGGCATGGACGCGGGCTCCGGGCGAGCGCCGGACGGCTCCCGCAAGATCCCCGCGCGACCGGTGGACGGCCCATGGACGCGGGCGCGGAAACGGATTTGGGCGATCGGCGGTGGGGCGTGTAATGTCTTCATCGCTCGCCCCAATAGCTCAGTCGGTAGAGCGTCTCCATGGTAAGGAGAAGGTCTACGGTTCGATTCCGTATTGGGGCTCTGGTGTGAAAGGTTCCCGCCGCGAGGCGGGAACCGATCGCATCACAGCGGTGTAGCTCAGTCGGTAGAGCAAGCGGCTCATAATCGCTGTGTCACCGGTTCAAGTCCGGTCACCGCTACTGACGGTAGCCGATTGCGGGGTCGGTCCTTCGATCGGCTACTCTTTTATGCGTTCAACCCTGTCCCATCCGTTCGTCAAGGAGCACTCACGTGGCTGCCACCGACGTCCGCCCGAAGATCACGCTGGCCTGCGTGGAGTGCAAGGAGCGGAACTACATCACCAAGAAGAACCGGCGTAACAACCCGGACCGACTGGAGATGAAGAAGCACTGCCCGCGTTGCAATGCGCACACCGCGCACCGCGAAACGCGATAAATCAGGCTCGTACACGAGGCCGTCCCCGAGAGATCGGGGGCGGCCTCGCGTCGTTGCACCACCCGTACCGGTCAGTACCGCCGTATCGGTACCGCCGTATCCGTACGGCCGTACCGCCATATCCGCCGAGCAACCAGGAGGTGCCGAGCCGATGGCGCTCGACCAGTCCTTCGTGGGGCGTTCCTACCCGCCCACCGACCCCTACGAGGTCGGCCGGGAGAAGATCCGCGAGTTCGCGGAGGCCGTGGGGGACACCAACCCCGTCTACACCGACCCGGAGGCCGCCAAGGCGCTCGGGTACGCCGATGTGATCGCCCCGCCGACCTTCGTGTTCTCGATCACCTTCAAGGCGGCCGGACAGGTCGTCCAGGACCCCCAGCTGGGCCTCGACTACAGCCGGGTGGTGCACGGCGACCAGAAGTTCGCCCACCGGCGCCCGGTGCGCGCCGGTGACCGGCTCACGGTCACCTCGACCATCGAGGCGATCAAGTCCCTGGCGGGCAACGACATCCTGGACATCCGCGGCGAGGTCCACGACGAGTCCGGCGAACACGTCGTGACCGCCTGGACCAAGCTCGTGGCCCGCGCGGCCGAGGAGGCGTGAGGACCCGATGACCGCGAAGATCTCCTACGACGACGTCGAGGTCGGCACCGAACTGCCCGCGCAGACCTTCGGTGTGACCCGAGCCACCCTCGTCCAGTACGCGGGCGCCTCCGGCGACTTCAACCCGATCCACTGGAACGAGCGGTTCGCCAAGGAGGTGGGCCTCCCGGACGTCATCGCGCACGGCATGTTCACCATGGCCGAGGCGATCCGCGTCGTCACCGACTGGACCGGCGACCCGGGCGCGGTCGTCGAGTACGGCGTCCGCTTCACCAAGCCCGTCGTCGTCCCCGACGACGACGAGGGCGCCACCATCGAGGTCAGCGCCAAGATCGGCGCCAAGCTCGACGACAACACGGTCCGCGTCGACCTCACGGCCATGAGCGCCGGCCAGAAGGTCCTCGGCATGTCCCGAGCGGTCGTACGACTGGCCTGACGGCCCGTGCGGCCCCGCCGCACCGGCACGGTCCCCCGCCCCTCCCGGGTGCGGGGGTCTCGTACTCTTGAGCCCGTGCAGGAACTCCACGACGCCCCCCTCGCCCCGCTGACCACCTTCCGGCTGGGTGGGCCCGCGCGACGGCTGATCACCGCGACCACCGACGACGAGGTGATCGCCACGGTCCGCGAGGCCGACGACACCGGTACGCCGCTGCTGCTCATCGGGGGCGGCTCCAACCTGGTCGTCGGGGACCAGGGCTTCCCCGGCACCGCGCTGGTCATCGCCACGAAGGGCTACACGCTCGACGCGACGCGGCTGGAACTGGCCGCCGGCGAGGTGTGGACCGACGCGGTCGCCCGCGTCGTCGAGGCCGGGCTGGCCGGCATCGAGTGCCTGGCCGGGATCCCCGGCTCCGCCGGCGCCACACCGATCCAGAACGTCGGGGCGTACGGCCAGGAGGTCGCCTCCACCATCACCGAGGTCGTCGCCTACGACCGCCGCACCCGCGAGACGGTCACCGTCCCGGCCGCCGAGTGCGCCTTCTCGTACCGCCACAGCCGCTTCAAGGACGAGCCCGAGCGGTACGTCGTCCTGCGCGTCCGGTTCGAACTGGAGGACGCGGGCGGTCTCTCGGGGCCGGTCAAGTACGCGGAGACGGCCCGCTCGCTCGGTGTCGAGCCCGGCGACCGGGTGCCCCTCGCGCGGGCCCGCGAGACCGTGCTGAAGCTGCGTGCCGGGAAGGGCATGGTCCTCGACCCCGAGGACCACGACACCTGGTCCGCCGGGTCGTTCTTCACCAACCCGATCCTCACCGACGAGGAGTTCGCCGCGTTCCACGCGCGCGTGCGGGAGCGGCTCGGGGACGACGTCACCCCGCCCGCGTACGCCGCCGGCGACGGGCACACCAAGACCTCCGCCGCCTGGCTGATCGACAAGGCGGGCTTCACCAAGGGGTACGGCACCGGCCCCGCCCGGATCTCCTCCAAGCACACCCTCGCCCTCACCAACCGGGGCGCGGCCACCACCGAGGACCTGCTCGCGCTGGCCCGCGAGGTCGTGACCGGAGTCCGGGACGCCTTCGGCATCACCCTGGTCAACGAGCCGGTGACGGTCGGCGTCAGCCTCTGACCGGAGCCGCTAGCGGGCCGGGCCGGCGAGCCAGTCGTCCACCCCGGACAGCAGCTTCGCCCGCTCGTCCTCCGGCGCCGCCGACGCCCGGATCGACTGCCGGGCCAGCTCCGCCAGTTCCGCGTCGGTGAAGCCGTGGTGGTGCCGGGCGATCTCGTACTGGGCAGCGAGGCGGGAGCCGAACAGCAGCGGGTCGTCGGCGCCGAGCGCCATCGGCACACCCGCCTCGAACAGAGTGCGCAGGGGGACGTCCTGGGGTTTCTCGTAGACGCCGAGCGCCACGTTCGAGGCGGGGCAGACCTCGCACGTCACGCCCCGGTCCGCGAGGCGCTTCAGCAGCCGCGGGTCCTCCGCCGCGCGTACCCCGTGCCCGATGCGCGAGGCGTGCAGATCGTCCAGGCAGTCACGCACCGACGCGGGGCCGGTCAGCTCGCCGCCGTGCGGCGCCGACAGCAGGCCCCCCTCCCGGGCGATCGCGAAGGCCCGGTCGAAGTCCCGCGCCATGCCCCGGCGTTCGTCGTTGGAGAGCCCGAAGCCCACCACGCCCCGGTCGGCGTACCGCACCGCCAGCCGGGCCAGCGTGCGCGCGTCCAGCGGGTGCTTCATCCGGTTCGCGGCCACCACCACCCGCATCCCGAGCCCGGTGTCCCGCACGGTCGTGTCCACGGCGTCCAGGATGACCTCCAGCGCCGGGATCAGTCCGCCCAGCCGGGGCGCGTACGACGTGGGGTCCACCTGGATCTCCAGCCAGCCCGAGCCGTCCCGCACGTCCTCCTCCGCGGCCTCCCGCACCAGCCGCTGGATGTCCTCGGGCCCCCTGACGCACGAGCGCGCCGCGTCGTACAGCCGCTGGAACCGGAACCACCCCCGCTCGTCCGTCGCACGCAGCTTCGGCGGCTCCCCGCTGGTCAGCGCCTCGGCGAGCGCCTCGGGCAGCCGCACCCCGTACTTGTCGGCCAGCTCCAGCACGGTCATGGGCCGCATCGACCCGGTGAAGTGCAGATGCAGATGGGCCTTGGGCAGTTCAGAGAGATCACGTACACGCTCCATCGCCCGATCCTGCCGCACGCCCGTGCCGTCCCGGTAGCGGAATCCTCGAACGTGGTCTTGCTCGCACAAACGACAAGGGGCCTCCACATACGAACGTTCGTATGTGGAGGCCCCTGAGACCGACGTCAGTCCCGGGCCTCCGCCAGCAGCTTCTGGAGGCGCGAGACGCCCTCGACGAGATCCTCGTCACCGAGGGCGTACGACAGACGCAGATAGCCGGGGGTGCCGAAGGCCTCGCCGGGGACGACCGCCACCTCGGCCTCCTCCAGGATCAGCGCGGCCAGCTCGACCGTGTCCTGCGGGCGCTTGCCCCGGATCTCCTTGCCGACCAGAGCCTTCACCGAGGGGTAGGCGTAGAACGCGCCCTCGGGCTCCGGGCACAGGACGCCGTCGATCTCGTTGAGCATCCGCACGATCGTCCTGCGGCGCCGGTCGAAGGCCTCCTTCATCTCGTCGACGGCGGACAGGTCGCCCGACACGGCGGCGAGCGCGGCGACCTGGGCCACGTTGGAGACGTTCGAGGTCGCGTGCGACTGGAGGTTGGTCGCGGCCTTCACGACGTCCTTGGGGCCGATGACCCAGCCCACGCGCCAGCCCGTCATCGCGTACGTCTTCGCGACACCGTTGACCACGATGGTCCTGTCGGCCAGCTCGGGTACGACCACCGGCAGGGAGTGGAACTCCGCGTCGCCGTAGACCAGGTGCTCGTAGATCTCGTCGGTCAGGACCCACAGGCCCTTCTCGGCGGCCCAGCGGCCGATCTCCTCGATCTGCGCGCGCGTGTAGACCGCGCCGGTCGGGTTGGAGGGGGAGACGAAGAGGAGCACCTTCGTGTTCTCCGTGCGGGCCGCCTCCAGCTGCTCGACGGAGACCCGGTAGCCCGTGGTCTCGTCGGCGACGACCTCGACCGGGACACCGCCGGCCAGACGGATCGACTCCGGGTACGTCGTCCAGTACGGCGCCGGGACGATGACCTCGTCGCCCGGGTCGAGGATCGCGGCGAAGGCCTCGTAGATGGCCTGCTTGCCGCCGTTGGTCACGAGGACCTGCGACGGGTCGACCTCGTAACCGGAGTCGCGCAGGGTCTTCGCGGCGATCGCGGCCTTCAGCTCGGGCAGACCGCCGGCCGGCGTGTACCGGTGGTACTTCGGGTTCTTGCAGGCCTCGACGGCCGCCTCGACGATGTAGTCGGGAGTCGGGAAGTCGGGCTCGCCGGCGCCGAAGCCGATCACCGGACGCCCTGCGGCCTTGAGGGCCTTGGCCTTGGCGTCCACGGCGAGGGTGGCGGACTCGGAGATCGCGCCGATGCGCGCGGAGACCCGGCGCTCGGTGGGAGGGGTTGCAGCGCTCATGGGCCCCATCGTTCCAGACCGGAAACGCGCCGGGCACGCGGGTTTCACAGACTGAGCAGCGACGGAACAACCGCCCGCCTCCGCGGCCGGAAACGGTCGATCTTCGACGGACAACATCCCTACGGACGCTTTCTGTTCGACGACAGCTCTCGGACCACGTATGCTCTGTCCTCGTTGGCCTTCACCGGCCGCGCCCGTCAGGTGCACACCGTGCACTCGCTCGGATGCGGTACGTTGGGGGAGAACCACAAAGGGTCGTAGCTCAATTGGTAGAGCACTGGTCTCCAAAACCAGCGGTTGGGGGTTCAAGTCCCTCCGGCCCTGCTACACACTCCTCACGCCAGGATGTGTGCGCATGTACGTACAGCAATGTTCCGCCGTGCGGCTCAGACCGGGCGCGGCACGGCCACGACCCGGACCGGAATCAGGTGAGGATGAATGACGGACGCCGTGGGCTCCATCGACACGCCTGATGCCCAGGACGAGGTGCCCGAGGACAAGAAGAAGACCCGCAAGGGCGGCAAGCGGGCCAAGAAGGGCCCGCTGAAGCGCCTCGCGCTCTTCTACCGGCAGATCGTCGCGGAGCTGCGTAAGGTCGTCTGGCCGACCCGCTCCCAGCTGACGACCTACACCTCGGTGGTCATCGTCTTCGTCGTCGTCATGATCGGTCTTGTCACCGTGATTGACTTCGGCCTCGACAAGGCCGCCAAGTACGTCTTCGGCTGAGCCGAAAGCGAAGGGCGCCGACACTTGGCGCCCCTTTCGCATGTTCCACCCCCATGATCCAGGAAGAAGCAGCCACGTGTCTGACCCGAACCTGAAGGACGCCATGGAGCCTCGCGGTGAAGGTGCCGAGTCCGTGGATGACGAACTCGACATCGTCGAGGGAGCAGATCCCGAGGACGGTGTCGACGAGTTCGAGGCTGCCGAGGCCGAGGCGGGGGAGTCGGCCGAGGAAGAGGCTGTGCACGTCGAGGAAGCCGACGACGAGGAAGCCGACGTCGAGGACTCCGATGACTCCGAGGACGACGATGCCGAAGAGGCCGTCGAGGAGGAGACCGAGCCGGTCGACCCCGTCGAGGCCCTGCGCGCGGAACTGCGGGCCCTGCCCGGCGAGTGGTACGTCATCCACACGTACGCCGGTTACGAGAACCGTGTGAAGACCAACCTCGAACAGCGTGCCGTCTCGCTGAACGTCGAGGACTTCATCTTCCAGGCCGAGGTGCCGCAGGAAGAGGTCGCGCAGATCAAGAACGGCGAGCGCAAGACGATCCGCCAGAACAAGCTCCCCGGCTACGTCCTCGTCCGCATGGACCTGACGAACGAGTCCTGGGGCGTCGTCCGCAACACCCCCGGCGTCACCGGCTTCGTGGGCAACGCCTACGACCCCTACCCGCTGACCCTGGACGAGATCGTCAAGATGCTCGCGCCGGAGGCCGAGGAGAAGGCCGCCCGTGAGGCGGCCGAGGCCGAGGGCAAGCCGGCGCCCGCCCGCAAGGTCGAGGTCCAGGTGCTGGACTTCGAGGTCGGCGACTCGGTCACCGTCACGGACGGCCCGTTCGCCACGCTGCAGGCGACCATCAACGAGATCAACGCGGACTCGAAGAAGGTCAAGGGTCTCGTGGAGATCTTCGGCCGCGAGACGCCGGTCGAGCTGTCGTTCGACCAGATCCAGAAGAACTAGCCGGCCACCGGCTCCTTCCTGGACCACCGCTTTCCGACCAGGTCAGACGGGCTGTCAAAAGCTTGTCTGACCTGCTCGGTTTTTGGCCGCGCATCCATACCCGTTATCGTTGTGCGGTATGCCTTCATCCGGGACGCGACCTGGATGGGGGCGCACTCGAATCGAAAGGACCCGGAGAGCAATGCCTCCCAAGAAGAAGAAGGTCACGGGGCTCATCAAGCTCCAGATCAACGCCGGTGCGGCGAACCCCGCCCCGCCGGTCGGCCCCGCGCTCGGTCAGCACGGCGTCAACATCATGGAGTTCTGCAAGGCCTACAACGCCGCGACCGAGTCGCAGCGTGGCTGGGTGATCCCGGTGGAGATCACGGTCTACGAGGACCGCTCCTTCACCTTCGTCACCAAGACGCCGCCGGCCGCGAAGATGATCCTCAAGGCCGCGGGTGTCGAGAAGGGCTCCGGCGAGCCGCACAAGACCAAGGTCGCCAAGATCACCGAGGCGCAGGTCCGTGAGATCGCCACGACCAAGCTCCCCGACCTGAACGCCAACGACCTGGACGCCGCGTCGAAGATCATCGCCGGCACCGCCCGTTCCATGGGCATCACGGTCGAGGGCTGAGTCCCACCTTCGTAGCATCACGCGGCGGCCGTACACGGCAGCCGCGCGTGGCAGGGCCTGCTCGGCCCGTACCACGACTCCTTACCAAGCACACACAGGAGCAGTTGTGAGCAAGCGCAGCAAGGCTCTCCGCGCTGCGGACGCCAAGGTCGACCGGGACAAGCTCTACGCCCCGCTCGAGGCCGTCCGTCTCGCCAAGGAGACCTCCACGTCCAAGTTCGACGGCACCGTCGAGGTCGCCTTCCGTCTGGGTGTCGACCCGCGCAAGGCCGACCAGATGGTCCGTGGCACCGTGAACCTCCCGCACGGCACCGGTAAGACCGCCCGGGTCCTGGTCTTCGCGACCGGTGACCGTGCCGAGGCCGCGACCGCCGCCGGCGCCGACATCGTCGGCTCCGACGAACTGATCGACGAGGTGGCGAAGGGCCGTCTGGACTTCGACGCCGTCGTCGCCACCCCGGACCTCATGGGCAAGGTCGGCCGCCTCGGCCGCGTGCTCGGTCCCCGTGGTCTCATGCCGAACCCCAAGACCGGCACCGTGACCCCCGATGTCGTGAAGGCCGTCAACGACATCAAGGGCGGCAAGATCGAGTTCCGCGTCGACAAGCACTCGAACCTGCACTTCATCATCGGCAAGACGTCGTTCGACGACACCAAGCTGGTGGAGAACTACGCCGCGGCGCTGGAGGAGATCCTCCGTCTGAAGCCGTCGGCCGCCAAGGGGCGCTACATCAAGAAGGCCGCGCTCAGCACCACGATCGGCCCCGGCATCCCGATCGACTCGAACCGCACCCGCAACCTCCTCGTCGAGGAGGACCCGGCCGCCGTCTGAGCCTGACGCTCACCGGCAGCCGCGTCGCGGTCGCACGCGCAAGACACGAGCCCCGCAGCCTTTCGAGGCTGCGGGGCTCGTGTCTTGTGCGCGGGAGCGGAAAGGCGCACGACAGCCGCCGTCCGTCGACGCTAGTGTCCCCGTCGCCCCATAGAGGTGGGGCGTGAGGTTACAGGGGGACAGATGAGGTTGGCCGGACACGGCTCCGTACGTCGTCGTAGGGGCGTCGGCATCGCCGTCGTGGCCGCGTTGCTGGGCGGTGCCACCACGGCCTGCGGCACGGAGGCGGGGGCGGAGGCCGAGGCGAAGCCGACGACGCCCGCGAAGGCCGAGGCGAAGCCCGCAACGCCCGCCGAGGCCGTGGCCCGTGCCGCGGAGCGGACGACGGACATCGCGTCGCTGCGCTACCGGGTGTCGGGGACCCTGCCGGAGCACGGGAGGATACGGGTCGAGGCGGCGATGACCGCGCGGCCGACCGCGATGCGCATGGAACTGACCGGGTGGGGCCCGAGCGAGGACAAGGCCTTGGCGGTGCGGTTCGCCGACGGGGTGATCTACGCCGAGGGGGACGCGTCCGCCATCGGCGCCCCGGCGGGCAAGAAATGGATCAGCGCCGGGCCGGCCGTGTGGGGACGCGGCGCGGCGGACAACAACACGTACCGCGTCCTGCCCGGTCCGTTGGAGGCGAGCCCGCTCGCGCAGTCCACGCTCCTCACCGGCGCGAAGAAGGTCAGCGAGGTCGGTGCCGAGACGGTCGACGGCGGCGAGGCCACGCATTACCGGGGCACGGTCACCACGAGGAGTTTGCGGGCCGCCCGGACGGCGGCCCGGGACAAGGCGACCCGGGAGGCGCGGACGACCAGTCTGGACCAGTTCATGATGCTGGGCATCGAGAAGACGCTCACCGTGGACCTGTGGGTCGACGACGACGGCCGGGCCAAGCGATACCGGCTCAGGGGCGAGACCTACGCCCTGCGGGAGGGGCGCATGGTCGACGCGGGCCCGCTCGACCTGACCGTCACCCTCCTGGACGTCGACCGGCCGGTGACCGTCGAGACCCCGGCGGCCGCGGACACGGTCGACCTCGCCGAGCGGGTGGACGGGGCCGGAGAGGGCTGAGCGGCGGCCTCCGGGAGCGGATTTGCTCGACAGGGACGCCGTCCCGTACTCTTCCGAGGAAGCCAAAGACCGCTGGTCGTTGCCGTGTGCTCACAAGAGGGCGCGGTGGCCGAAGGATCCGCTGATACGCGGACGACCCGCGCAGGTGACTGTGGAAGTTGCTCCTGGTCCGGTTCCGTCTCGTACGGGATTCGTCCGGTCGAGTCACGCCCCGAGCGCCTGCGCCGGGGCGTTTCGTTTTCTTCAGCCCCTTCTGAGCGGTCCTCATCACCCGGAAGGAGGCCGACGCTCTATGGCAAGGCCCGACAAGGCTGCCGCGGTGGCCGAGCTCACGGAGCAGTTCCGTAGCTCGAACGCCGCCGTGCTGACCGAGTACCGGGGTCTCACCGTGGCGCAGCTCAAGACGCTGCGTCGTTCACTCGGTGAGGACGCCCAGTACGCCGTGGTGAAGAACACGCTGACCAAGATTGCGGCCAACGAGGCCGGGATCTCGACGCTCGACGACCTGTTCAACGGTCCGACGGCGGTCGCCTTCATCACCGGTGACCCGGTGACGTCGGCGAAGGGTCTTCGTGACTTCGCCAAGGACAACCCGAACCTCGTCATCAAGGGCGGTGTCCTTGACGGCAAGGCGCTGTCCGCCGACGAGATCAAGAAGCTCGCGGACCTCGAGTCCCGCGAGGTTCTGCTCTCCAAGCTGGCAGGTGCCTTCAAGGGCAAGCAGTCCCAGGCTGCGCAGCTCTTCCAGGCGCTTCCCTCGAAGCTCGTCCGCACCGTGGACGCGCTCCGTGCCAAGCAAGAAGAGCAGGGCGGTGCCGAGTAACTCGGCTCGCGAAATGACCGCCGCCTGAGGCAGTCCGCCTCCGGAAAGCGGTCGTAGCGGGCCGTCGTACGCCCGCAAGACATGTACATCCGGCACCTGCCGAATTAGTGGAAGGAAGCCATCGTGGCTCTCACCCAGGACGAACTGCTCGCCGAGTTCGAGGGCATGACCCTCATCCAGCTCTCCGAGTTCGTGAAGGCGTTCGAGGAGAAGTTCGACGTCACCGCCGCCGCGGCCGTCGCCGTCGCCGGCCCGGCCGGTCCGGCCGCCGCCGCCGAGGCTGTCGAGGAGCAGGACGAGTTCGACGTCGTCCTCACCGGCGCCGGCGAGAAGAAGATCCAGGTCATCAAGGTCGTGCGTGAGCTGACCTCGCTGGGCCTGAAGGAGGCCAAGGACCTCGTGGACGGCGCTCCGAAGCCCGTTCTCGAGAAGGTCGCCAAGGAGGCCGCCGAGAAGGCTGCCGAGTCCCTCAAGGCCGCCGGCGCCTCCGTCGAGGTCAAGTAAGGCCTCGCTGGTCCGCCAGCTCTCCTGGATCCGCGAGGATCCGTGCGGGACGGTTTCGAGACGAGTGTCAAAAACTTGTTCGAGGCTGTAACGCGAACGTACCGAAGGGCGATCACCCAACTGGGTGGTCGCCTTTCGGCGTTCCGGGACGTCGGCGGACGGCTGCCTTGCCTTGTCGGTGGCGACGAGTATGGTGATCTTCGTCGTGCCTCCGCCGCCATGGGCGACGAGCCGCGAGTGACGATCGCGGCACCCGGATCGGGTATGAGGGGCCTTGACGAACTGCACGCAGCGCGCAATTCTCAGGACGCGTCGTCACACCGATCCGAACTCCGAGGCATGGATCGACGGCGAAGAGGGCAGTATCAACGTGCGTTGAGGGCGTGGGCTTGCGTAGGTGTCGAGAACAACGAGGGTCTCAAAAAACCCGCACTGGACATCAGTGTGCCAACTGGCTACACTGACCCTTTGCGCTGCCTGTTAGCTGTCCCCTGCCCGTCACCAGGGGCATGCCCTCGCTTGAGCATCGATGAACAGATCATTCCCGACCTGGCCTTTCCGTCAGATCGGGAACAACCTGCTCTCTTTGCGCATAAGAGGGGCCGGTACGCGCGTAGTGAGTCCGAGCCCTCGGAAGGACCCCCTCTTGGCCGCCTCGCGCAACGCCTCGACCTCGAATACGAACCCCGCCGCCAGCACTGCCCCGCTGCGCATCTCTTTTGCAAAGATCAAGGAGCCTCTCGAGGTTCCCAACCTGCTCGCGCTGCAGACCGAGAGCTTTGACTGGCTGCTCGGCAACACCGCCTGGCAGAGTCGGGTCGAGGAGGCTCTGGAGAACGGACAGGACGTCCCCACCAAGTCCGGCCTGGAGGAGATCTTCGAGGAGATCTCGCCGATCGAGGACTTCTCCGGGTCGATGTCGCTGACGTTCCGCGACCACCGTTTCGAGCCGCCGAAGAACAGCATCGACGAGTGCAAGGACCGCGACTTCACGTACGCGGCCCCGCTGTTCGTCACCGCCGAGTTCACCAACAACGAGACCGGCGAGATCAAGTCCCAGACGGTCTTCATGGGCGACTTCCCGCTCATGACCCACAAGGGCACCTTCGTCATCAACGGCACCGAGCGTGTCGTGGTGTCGCAGTTGGTCCGTTCGCCGGGTGTCTACTTCGACTCCTCCATCGACAAGACGTCCGACAAGGACATCTTCTCCGCCAAGATCATCCCGTCCCGGGGTGCCTGGCTGGAGATGGAGATCGACAAGCGCGACATGGTCGGTGTGCGTATCGACCGCAAGCGCAAGCAGTCCGTGACCGTCCTCCTCAAGGCACTCGGCTGGACCACCGAGCAGATCCTGGAGGAGTTCGGCGAGTACGAGTCCATGCGCGCCACCCTGGAGAAGGACCACACCCAGGGGCAGGACGACGCGCTGCTCGACATCTACCGCAAGCTGCGTCCGGGCGAGCCCCCCACGCGTGAGGCCGCGCAGACGCTTCTTGAGAACCTGTACTTCAACCCCAAGCGTTACGACCTCGCGAAGGTCGGCCGCTACAAGGTCAACAAGAAGCTGGGTGCGGAGGCTCCGCTCGACGCGGGCGTCCTGACCGTCGAGGACGTCATCTCGACGATCAAGTACCTGGTGAAGCTGCACGCGGGCGAGACCGAGACGGCCGCCGACAACGGCCAGACGATCGTCGTCGAGACCGACGACATCGACCACTTCGGCAACCGTCGTCTGCGCAGCGTCGGCGAGCTCATCCAGAACCAGGTCCGTACGGGTCTGGCGCGTATGGAGCGTGTCGTCCGCGAGCGCATGACGACCCAGGACGTCGAGGCGATCACGCCCCAGACCCTGATCAACATCCGGCCGGTCGTCGCCTCCATCAAGGAGTTCTTCGGCACCAGCCAGCTGTCGCAGTTCATGGACCAGAACAACCCGCTGTCGGGTCTGACGCACAAGCGTCGTCTCTCGGCGCTGGGTCCCGGTGGTCTGTCCCGTGAGCGGGCCGGCTTCGAGGTCCGTGACGTGCACCCCTCGCACTACGGCCGCATGTGCCCGATCGAGACGCCCGAAGGCCCGAACATCGGTCTGATCGGCTCGCTCGCCTCCTACGGCCGCGTCAACGCGTTCGGTTTCGTGGAGACGCCGTACCGCCGGGTCACCGACGGCATCGTCACCGACGAGGTCGACTACCTGACGGCCGACGAGGAGGACCGCTTCGTCATCGCGCAGGCCAACGCCACGCTCGACGACGACATGCGCTTCACCGAGAACCGCGTCCTGGTCCGCCGCCGTGGCGGTGAGGTCGACTACGTCCCCGGTGACGACGTCGACTACATGGACGTCTCGCCGCGCCAGATGGTGTCGGTCGCGACCGCCATGATCCCCTTCCTGGAGCACGACGACGCCAACCGTGCCCTCATGGGCGCGAACATGATGCGTCAGGCCGTGCCGCTCATCAAGAGCGAGGCCCCGCTCGTCGGCACCGGCATGGAGTACCGCTCCGCCGTCGACGCCGGCGACGTGGTCAAGGCCGAGAAGGCGGGTGTGGTCCAGGAGGTCTCCGCGGACTACATCACCACCACCAACGACGACGGCACGTACATCACGTACCGCCTGGCCAAGTTCGCCCGTTCCAACCAGGGCACCTCGGTCAACCAGAAGGTCATCGTCAACGAGGGCGACCGGATCATCGAGGGCCAGGTCCTGGCCGACGGTCCGGCCACCGAGAACGGCGAGATGGCGCTGGGCAAGAACCTGCTCGTGGCGTTCATGCCGTGGGAGGGTCACAACTACGAGGACGCGATCATCCTGTCGCAGCGCCTCGTGCAGGACGACGTCCTCTCCTCGATCCACATCGAGGAGCACGAGGTCGACGCCCGTGACACCAAGCTCGGCCCCGAAGAGATCACCCGGGACATCCCGAACGTCTCCGAGGAGGTCCTCGCCGACCTCGACGAGCGCGGCATCATCCGTATCGGTGCCGAGGTCGTCGCCGGTGACATCCTCGTCGGCAAGGTCACGCCCAAGGGTGAGACCGAGCTGACCCCCGAGGAGCGTCTGCTCCGCGCGATCTTCGGTGAGAAGGCGCGCGAGGTCCGTGACACCTCGCTGAAGGTGCCGCACGGCGAGATCGGCAAGGTCATCGGCGTCCGCGTCTTCGACCGCGAGGAGGGCGACGAGCTTCCCCCCGGTGTGAACCAGCTGGTGCGCGTGTACGTGGCGCAGAAGCGCAAGATCACCGACGGTGACAAGCTCGCCGGCCGTCACGGCAACAAGGGCGTCATCTCGAAGATCCTGCCGATCGAGGACATGCCGTTCCTGGAGGACGGCACCCCGGTCGACATCATCCTCAACCCGCTCGGCGTCCCGTCCCGAATGAACCCGGGACAGGTCCTGGAGATCCACCTCGGCTGGCTCGCCAGCCGCGGCTGGGACGTCTCCGGTCTCGGCGACGACTGGGCGAAGCGTCTGCAGGTCATCGGCGCCGACTCCGTCGCCCCCGGCACCAACGTCGCGACCCCGGTCTTCGACGGTGCCCGCGAGGACGAGCTGGCCGGCCTGCTCCAGCACACCATCCCGAACCGCGACGGCGAGCGCATGGTGCAGCCGACCGGCAAGGCGAGGATGTTCGACGGCCGCTCCGGTGAGCCGTTCCCGGACCCGATCTCCATCGGGTACATGTACATCCTCAAGCTCCACCACCTGGTCGACGACAAGCTGCACGCCCGGTCGACCGGTCCGTACTCGATGATCACCCAGCAGCCGCTGGGTGGTAAGGCCCAGTTCGGTGGCCAGCGCTTCGGTGAGATGGAGGTGTGGGCGCTGGAGGCTTATGGCGCCGCGTACGCCCTCCAGGAGCTGCTGACCATCAAGTCCGACGACGTGACCGGCCGCGTGAAGGTCTACGAGGCCATCGTCAAGGGCGAGAACATTCCCGAGCCCGGCATCCCCGAGTCCTTCAAGGTGCTCATCAAGGAGATGCAGTCCCTGTGCCTCAACGTGGAGGTGCTGTCCTCGGACGGCATGTCCATCGAGATGCGCGACACCGACGAGGACGTCTTCCGCGCTGCGGAGGAGCTTGGCATCGACCTGTCCCGGCGTGAGCCGAGCAGCGTCGAAGAGGTCTGACGGGAGTTCGGAGGCCTTCGCCATGAAGGCCTCCGGCCCCAGGACCCCCGTATCAGACCCCATGACTTACAACCCTGAGAGGGATTGACGCATAGTGCTCGACGTCAACTTCTTCGACGAGCTCCGGATCGGTCTGGCCACCGCTGACGACATCCGTCAGTGGAGCCACGGCGAGGTCAAGAAGCCCGAGACGATCAACTACCGCACGCTCAAGCCCGAAAAGGACGGACTCTTCTGCGAGAAGATCTTCGGTCCGACCCGGGACTGGGAGTGCTACTGCGGCAAGTACAAGCGCGTCCGCTTCAAGGGCATCATCTGTGAGCGCTGCGGCGTCGAGGTCACGCGTGCCAAGGTGCGACGTGAGCGGATGGGCCACATCGAACTGGCCGCGCCCGTCACCCACATCTGGTACTTCAAGGGCGTTCCGTCGCGGCTGGGCTACCTGCTCGACCTCGCCCCGAAGGACCTGGAGAAGGTCATCTACTTCGCGGCGTACATGATCACGTACGTCGACGAGGAGCGCCGCACCCGCGACCTGCCCTCGCTGGAGGCCCACGTCTCCGTCGAGCGTCAGCAGGTGGAGAACCGCCGGGACGCCGACCTGGAGGCCCGCGCCAAGAAGCTCGAGACCGACCTGGCCGAGCTGGAGGCCGAGGGCGCCAAGGCCGACGTGCGCCGCAAGGTGCGCGAGGGCGCCGAGCGTGAGATGAAGCAGCTGCGCGACCGTACGCAGCGCGAGATCGACCGTCTCGACGAGGTGTGGACCCGGTTCAAGAACCTCAAGGTCCAGGACCTGGAGGGCGACGAACTCCTCTACCGCGAGCTGCGTGACCGCTTCGGCACGTACTTCGACGGCTCGATGGGTGCCGCGGCGCTGCAGAAGCGCCTGGAGTCCTTCGACCTGGACGAGGAGGCCGAGCGCCTCCGCGAGATCATCCGTACCGGCAAGGGCCAGAAGAAGACCCGTGCGCTCAAGCGCCTCAAGGTCGTCTCCGCGTTCCTGCAGACCAGCAACAGCCCCAAGGGCATGGTGCTGGACTGCGTGCCGGTCATCCCGCCGGACCTCCGCCCGATGGTGCAGCTGGACGGTGGCCGCTTCGCGACCTCCGACCTGAACGACCTGTACCGCCGTGTGATCAACCGGAACAACCGACTGAAGCGGCTTCTCGACCTCGGCGCGCCCGAGATCATCGTGAACAACGAGAAGCGCATGCTCCAGGAGGCCGTCGACGCGCTGTTCGACAACGGCCGTCGTGGCCGCCCGGTCACCGGTCCCGGCAACCGCCCCCTGAAGTCCCTGAGCGACATGCTCAAGGGCAAGCAGGGCCGTTTCCGTCAGAACCTGCTCGGCAAGCGTGTGGACTACTCCGCGCGTTCCGTGATCGTCGTCGGTCCGCAGCTGAAGCTGCACCAGTGCGGTCTGCCGAAGGCGATGGCGCTGGAGCTGTTCAAGCCGTTCGTGATGAAGCGGCTCGTGGACCTCAACCACGCGCAGAACATCAAGTCGGCCAAGCGCATGGTCGAGCGCGGCCGCACCGTGGTGTACGACGTCCTCGAAGAGGTCATCGCCGAGCACCCGGTGCTGCTGAACCGTGCGCCCACCCTGCACCGCCTCGGCATCCAGGCCTTCGAGCCGCAGCTGGTCGAGGGCAAGGCCATCCAGATCCACCCGCTCGTCTGCACCGCGTTCAACGCGGACTTCGACGGTGACCAGATGGCCGTGCACCTGCCGCTCTCCGCGGAGGCGCAGGCCGAGGCCCGCATCCTGATGCTGTCCTCGAACAACATCCTCAAGCCCGCCGACGGCCGTCCGGTGACGATGCCGACCCAGGACATGGTCCTCGGTCTGTTCTTCCTCACCACCGACGGCGAGCTGCGTGACACCAAGGGCGAGGGGCGTTCGTTCGCCTCCACGGCCGAGGCGATCATGGCGTTCGACGCCGGTGAGCTGGCGCTGCAGTCCCAGGTGGACATCCGCTTCCCGGTGGGCACCATCCCGCCGCGTGGCTGGATGCCGCCGGCGCGCGAGGAGGGCGAGCCGGAGTGGCAGCAGGGTGACAGCTTCCGTCTGAACACCACGCTCGGCCGTGCGCTCTTCAACGAGCTGCTGCCCGAGGACTACCCGTTCGTCGACTACTCGGTGGGCAAGAAGCAGCTCTCCGAGATCGTCAACGACCTGGCCGAGCGCTACCCCAAGGTCATCGTGGCGGCGACGCTCGACAACCTGAAGGCGGCCGGCTTCTTCTGGGCGACCCGTTCCGGTGTCACCGTGGCCATCTCCGACGTCGTCGTTCCCGAGGCGAAGAAGGAGATCGTCAAGGGCTACGAGGCGCAGGACGAGAAGGTCCAGAAGCAGTACGAGCGCGGTCTGATCACCAAGGAAGAGCGCACGCAGGAGCTCATCGCGATCTGGACCAAGGCGACCAACGAGGTCGCCGAGGCGATGAACGCGAACTTCCCGAAGACGAACCCCATCTTCATGATGGTCGACTCGGGCGCCCGCGGAAACATGATGCAGATGCGTCAGATCGCCGGTATGCGTGGTCTGGTGTCGAACGCCAAGAACGAGACGATCCCGCGTCCCATCAAGGCGTCCTTCCGCGAGGGCCTGTCCGTGCTGGAGTACTTCATCTCCACGCACGGTGCCCGTAAGGGTCTGGCGGACACCGCCCTGCGTACCGCCGACTCGGGTTACCTGACCCGTCGTCTGGTGGACGTCTCGCAGGACGTCATCATCCGCGAGGAGGACTGCGGCACCGAGCGCGGTCTGAAGCTGCGGATCGCCTCGAAGGACGAGACCGGGGTCCTGCGCAAGGCCGAGGACGTCGAGACCAGCGTCTACGCCCGCATGCTCGCCGAGGACGTCGTCATCGACGGCAAGGTGATCGCGCCGGCCAACGTGGACCTGGGCGACGTGCTCATCGACCAGCTCGTGCACCACGGTGTCGAGGAGGTCAAGACCCGCTCGATCCTGACCTGTGAGTCCAAGGTCGGCACGTGTGCCATGTGCTACGGCCGCTCCCTGGCCACCGGCAAGCTGGTCGACATCGGTGAGGCGGTCGGCATCATCGCCGCCCAGTCCATCGGTGAGCCCGGTACCCAGCTGACGATGCGTACCTTCCACACCGGTGGTGTGGCCGGTGACGACATCACGCAGGGTCTGCCGCGTGTCGTCGAGCTCTTCGAGGCCCGTACGCCCAAGGGTGTCGCGCCGATCTCCGAGGCGGCCGGTCGCGTCCGCATCGAGGAGACGGAGAAGACCAAGAAGATCGTCATCACGCCGGACGACGGCAGCGACGAGACGGCGTTCCCGATCTCGAAGCGCGCCCGTCTGCTGGTGAGCGAGGGCGAGCACGTCGAGGTGGGCCAGAAGCTCACCGTGGGTGCCACCAACCCGCACGACGTGCTGCGCATCCTGGGTCAGCGTGCCGTCCAGGTCCACCTGGTCGGCGAGGTCCAGAAGGTCTACAACTCGCAGGGTGTGTCGATCCACGACAAGCACATCGAGATCATCATCCGGCAGATGCTCCGCCGCGTGACGATCATCGAGTCCGGCGACGCCGAGCTGCTGCCCGGTGAGCTGGTCGAGCGCTCGAAGTTCGAGACCGAGAACCGTCGTGTGGTCCAGGAGGGCGGTCACCCGGCCTCCGGTCGTCCGCAGCTGATGGGTATCACCAAGGCCTCGCTGGCGACGGAATCCTGGCTGTCGGCCGCCTCCTTCCAGGAGACGACCCGAGTCCTGACGGACGCGGCGATCAACGCCAAGTCCGACAGCCTCATCGGCCTCAAGGAGAACGTCATCATCGGTAAGCTCATCCCGGCCGGTACGGGTCTGTCCCGCTACCGCAACATCCGGGTCGAGCCGACCGAGGAGGCCAAGGCCGCGATGTACTCGGCCGTCGGCTACGACGACATCGACTACTCGCCGTTCGGCACGGGCTCCGGCCAGGCCGTCCCGCTGGAGGACTACGACTACGGTCCGTACAACCAGTAGGCGAGCGATAGCGGTTGCTTGAGTTGAGGGGCGGTCACCTTCGGGTGGCCGCCCTTCGGCGTGGGTACGGGTCCGTCCGGCCGGACCGGTGTCTCAGCGGCCGTTGTCCAGATGGGCCCGCAGGTGGTGGAGACGGGTATGCGCGTCGGGGTGGGAGGCGAGGAGCCGTGCCATCACTCCTTCCTCCTCGAAGCGGGCGCCCATGGCCGAGGCACTGACGCGTGCGGTCGCCGCACGGTCGAGATCCTCGTGCAGCACGGCCATCAACTGCTGGGCGAAGCCGAGCCCGGCCGCGTGCGCGTCGGCGCGGAGCTCGGCCCGGCGCGAGACAGCCGCCACCAGGTAGGGCGTGGCCAGCGGCAGGAGTATCAGTCCGTACGTGGCCGTCGCCAGGGCGAACAGGGCGGCTCCCAGTACGCCGGTCACCACCGCGGTGACACCCACGGAGACACGGTCGACGCGCGAGGCCAGTCGGCGCAGCAGCCACCAGGCGATCCGCGCCGGCAGCGCGTACCAGTAGGTGAGCAGGGAGGCCCAGGCGTGGCCTCCCACGTGGTGGCCCAGCTCGTGGGCGAGCACACCGGCGAGCCGGCCGGGCGTCAGCGTCCTGACCGAGTGGCTGGTGACTCCGACGATGTGGCCCGCGGCCGCGATGGCGTTGATCCCGGGGCTGTCCTCCACCCACAGCTGGTAGGTGTCCGCGTCCACACCGGCCCGCGCGGTCACCTGGCGCCAGGCCGACCTCAGCTTGTGGTCCTCCTCGGGCGTCGGGTACCGCAGCCGGTACAACCGGCGGGCGAGGAGACGTTCGCTGGGCCGGTGGAAGGCCGACGCTCCGCTGAGCACCCAGCAGCCGAGCGGGATCCACCAGGGCGGCCCGAACAGGGCATCGGCCGCGTACGACACCAGGAAGACGACGGCCAGGCTCGTCAGCAGCTGGGGCAGTTGCAGCAGGAGGCGGCCGAGGGTGGTGGCGTCCACGCCTCGATGGCGGGCCGACAGGTGGACACGGCCCAAGTGAGGAGCGAGGTCGTCGTGGGCGGGGGCCGGAGGTTCTCGGTGGTACTCGGATTCGTGGGGCTCGGACATGGCGCTCCTTGTCGCGAACTGGACGGGTGACGGGACTCAGGTCGTGAGCGCGGACCCGGGCAGCAGTACCGCGGCGCAGCCGAAGGCGATCAGGCCCGTCCTGATCCAGAGGTGTTTGCGGGCCACGATGCGGCTCGTCTCGGCCAGTGCAAGGAACAGGCCGAGGGCGGGGTCGCGCCCGGTCTCCGACAGGGCCGCGGCGAGAGCGTCGACCCGGGCGGCACGTCGTATGTCCCCGAAGTAGGTGAGGGGGCGGCCGGGTTCCCAGGTGCTTCTGCGGTAGCGGGGCAGCACTGCCAGCAGCAGGGCGAACAATGCCGTGACCAGCGAGGTCGCGCCCGCCCACCAGAGAATCGCGGCGGTGGGGGAGAGCGCGGCCGGGCTCCACCGGTGGCCGCCGAGCAGACCGGCCATGATGCCGAGGGCGCCGGCGAGGACGGAGGCCTTGGTGTCGGCACGGGCGATCTCGGCTCGCAGATCGGCGAGCAGTTGCGCCCCTGCCCGCATGTCCTCGGCGACCCCTCGTGCGGGTACGGCGTTCATGGTGAGGTTCCTGGAGTCTGGTCCTCGGGCGTCGTGCCGGACTTCAGGACGGTCGTCATCCACTTGGCCGTCAGCTCTCGCGGCTCCTGCATCTGATAGCTCTCCAGTCCTTCCTTGTCGAGGACCCGGTCGATCAGGTGGCCCCGGGTCTCGATGAGTTGCCTGCGTTCCTCGCCGAGGTGCTGGAGGACGAGCCCGGTGTCCTCGGGGTGCTCGGTCAGATGAAGTGCCAGTGCCGCGGTGCCACCCCTGGCCAGGCAGTCCTCGTAGAACTTGATCCGCTCCGCCCGCATGTGGGCCTCGTGCCGCTGACGCTGGATCGAGACCGTGTGCTCCGGTGCGGCCGCCTCCGCCTCGTGCCGTGCGGTGCGCAGCCGTTCTTGGTGTGTGCGTTCGGTGGTGTCGCGTCGCAGACGGACCGTGACGGTGGCGCGCAGGCCCTGGCGGACGCCGATCGGCGCGGCGGAGTCGACCGCCCGTTGCACGGCCTGTTCGGCGTCGGAACTGTCGGCGATGGCGTAGCCGCGGCTCGCGGTGCGCATCAGCGGGACGAGTTGCCCGATGAGCAGGCCGGGTACGTTCCGTTCCTGGCTGGTGACGAAGCGGGCCGGGTCCGCGACCCGCCAGGTGATGTCGGCGACGGCTTCGAACGCGAAGCTGTCGACCTGGCTGGGCAGCTGCTCCCGGAGGCGGAAGGAGTGGGCCTCGGTGTTCACCTCGTACAGGACCGTGTAGCGGCGCAGGGTGGTGGGCCGGGCGGGTGGCAGGAAGGTCTCGTACGGACCCTTACGGGGCACGCAGACCAGGGCGTTGTCGATCCGTCCGGTGAAGCGGCGGCCGCCGAGGCGCAGGCGGGGCAGTTCCCGGACCCTGAGGACGGGGTCGGGGAAGGGGGCGGACGGAGGCGGGAGCGTCTCTTCCTCCAGCCGGTCGGGTTCGTCGGATCGGGGGTGTGTGTCAGGGGCTTCCATGGGCTGCTCCGGATGGCGGGTCAGGGGGCGGGGACGTGGGCGAGCAGGCGCTCGGCCACTGCCGGTTCGCGCTCGTCGGCGTCGCGCACGGTCTTCAGCAGATGGGTGACGCGCTGATGGTTGGCGGTGGTGACCGCGAGCGCGGGGAGCAGGGTGGCGAGCGCGACCTCCGACTCCCGGTCCCGGTCAGCCGTGAGCACCCAGCCGCGCAGGACCCGCAGGGCCCGGGAGGTCAGCTCGTGGTCACCGAGCGCTGTGGTCCAGAAGGCGGTCAGGTGCCGTACGTCCGTGGTCTCGTCGGTGGCCATGGCCCGGAAGTACCAGTCCAGGACGATCGGGCGGTCGCCGTCCTCCTCGTACTGGGCGCATGCCTGGACGAAGGCCCGCAGGGCGTGGGCGCGGACGGCGCGGTCGTGGCGCGGGCCGTGCGGGTCCAGACGCTCGGCCAGGGCATGGAGCACGGGGCTCTGCACCGTGAGAAGGAGGAGTTCCAGGGCGTCCGCGAACTGCTTGTTCTCCTCCTTCCTCGCCTTCTCCCTCTTCTTCGCCCGCTGCTTCTCGTCCTCGTCGTCGTCCGTCTCCTCGTCCTCCACCGGTCGGCGGACGGCGTCGAGGAGGGCGCGCAGGGTCGTCTCGTGGTGGGCGGGGCCCAGCAGGCCGTAGGCGCGGACGGCCGTCCAGCGGCGGCTCGGGTGGTCGCCGGTGCACCAGTCGTGCAGGACGCCCAATGCCGACGGGACCTCCAGCAGGACGGCCAGGGTCAGGGCGTTCGCCGCGGTCAACCAGGCGTTGAAGCTCTTGGAGTCGGCCCAGGGCTCGATGAGGTGGGCCATCGTGGAAGGGAAGTCGGCCTGGGCGAGGAGCGCCGTGGCACCTGCCGCGCGTGTGCGGACGAGTGGGCGGCCGTCCTTGGCGAGCTGCTGGATCCAGCCGACGACAGCGGGCCTGGCCGAGGGGTGCAGGTTCCACACCTCGTGGAGCAGCAGCGGGGCGACCCGTTCGTCCTGGAACTGGGCGACGAAGTGACCGAGCATGCCTCCGTCGATCAGCTCGGTCTCCACGTAGCCGCTCGCACGGGCCAGTTGCAGGCGGTCGGCGCGGGAGCTGCCGAAGACGGGGATGGCCGGTGCCCTGTCGGGGTCCTGGATCCGGTGCAGGCGCTTGAAGAGGACGTCCCCGAGTTCGGCGCACACGGCGTAGGGCGCCCCGTCGAACACGGCCAGCGAGATGAGGAACGCCTTGTCGAGGAGAGCCGGCACCTCCCCGGTGAGCCAACGGTCGATCTGGGCCATCGCCGCAGCCTGTCCGTATGCGGCGAGTGCCTGCTCGTTGATCTCGCCACGGTGCCGCGCGACGAGGCGCCCGGCGAACTCGGAGATCTCCCGCGGCGGGTGCTCCCGTTCGAGGAACTCCTTGACGACCGCCAGCCCGCTCAGCTCGGTCCAGGATGCCTCTCCCACGGCCCGGGTGACGTGGGAGGACAGCATCTCCACGGTCGGCGGCGGCTCCCACCGTACGGAAGGGAGGTCGGCCGGCAGCGCGGACGGCTCGACCGTGATCACCAGATGGCCGCCGCCGCGC
This sequence comes from Streptomyces bottropensis ATCC 25435, assembly GCF_000383595.1. Lineage (NCBI taxonomy): Bacteria > Bacillati > Actinomycetota > Actinomycetes > Kitasatosporales > Streptomycetaceae > Streptomyces > Streptomyces bottropensis. Next base: position 1,012,729 of record NZ_KB911581.1, read on the forward strand.
TCCAGCCGCTCGCGCAGCAACGACAGATGGGGCGCCCGCAGAGGACGGTGGCGGCCGATGGTCCAGCCGCACAGGACGTATCCGACCGGGCGGTCCACCTCTTGGAGCAGGGCGTCGGGGGAGTCGGGCGGAGCCAGTTCGCGCAACTCCTCGACGCCGAGCCGGGACAGCAGCATCAGCGCGGCCGATCGCCGCCCCGTGGCGTGTCCGCCGGTGAGGATCACGACCCGATGGGTGCCCAGCCGGCCGAGTGCCTCGTCGAACCGGGGACCGTGCCGGAAGACGAGCGCCAGTTCTTCGACCTCCTCCCGGGGAACCGGACCGGACGAACGGCCGGAGACGTCGAAACGGCCTCCGATGTGGAAGATCTTGTCGCCGTAGTGGGTGCCGCCGGTCTGCCCGAACTGGTCGCCGTCGACCAGGGTGGAGGAGAACGCCCGGGCCGTGGCCGCGTGCTTGAACAGATCCTGGCGCGCCTCCCACGCCTTCTGCCGCTGTTCAGGAGCCTGGGGCGATTCCTCCTGCTTCTCCTCACCCTCCTCGGTTCTCCCGCCCGCCTTCGCCGCGTCGGCCGCGTTGTCCTGGCTCATCGCCGCCCACCCCGGTCGGGCAGTTGGAAGTGGAGGCCGCCGTGGACGGTGCCACCGGTGACGCCGTACTGGTCGCCGCCGACCTGGGTGTGGGAGTGCGCGCTGCCCGCGGCGGGGCTCGCGGCCGGCGGGGCGTCCTCGACGGGCGGGGACCCCGCCGGGCTTCGGGGTTCACCGTGCAGCCACGCCACCGTCGGCCCCTCCTTGGTCTCCACGGTGATCCGGTGGAAGTCGTCCGGGCGCACCCCCAGGGGGCCATGGCGTACGACACCGCCGTAGATGCCGTCGGACACGCACAGCACGCTGCCCGCGTCGGACTGCTTGAGGGCGTCGCGCAACGGGTCGGAGTTCAGCAGGCGTACGGCGTGGTTGAGATCCGAGCCGACCCAGCCGTCCAGCTCGTCCACGGCGACGTAGCCGGAGGCGAGCACGATCCGCACCCGCATCCGCGCGCTGCTCGCGAGCAGACGGTTCTTGTTGTGCAGGAGCGCTGGCGTCTCGGTCAGGAGGATCTTCACCAGGGTGGGTACGGAGACCCGGGTGTCGATGAGCTCCATGACGGAGTCACCTCGGTCGGCGCGCAGCCGGTCGGTCTCGTCCACGTGGGCGGCGGCCACCGTGGCGTCGACCACGTCGTACAGGATGCGGCGCAGGAACGCCTGTTCCACGTCGTCGCGGCTGCCGAACTGTTCGATGTCGAAGAGGAGGATCGTGCGGAACACGGGGTCGGCCATGACTGTCCCTTCTGCGGGACGCGTCTCGTGAGTCGGTCCGTCGCGTCCGGCACCCAGCACGATGGCGGGCGGACGGCGCGCGGCCGAGGAACGATGACATGCACGAACTGTGACCGTGTGCACAGACAGAAACGTCAGGCGGAGCCCTCACCGATGATGCGACGCAGCACGTCCGGGCGGAGAACGACGATGCGGCGGCGCCTGGTGACCACGACCTGCCTGGTCCGCAGCTCCTTGAGCAAGCGGGCCACGGCCTCGCGCGAGGAGCCCACCGAGCCGGCGAACTCCTGCTGGCTGAGCCCGATGGTGAGTTCGATGCCCTCGTCGGTACGGGTGCCGTGGGTGCGCGTGAGTTCGAGCAACAGCACGGCCAGCCGTTCGCGCACGCTGAGGGCCGCCCATTCCAGGCGACGGCGGTCGGTCGACCGCTGGCGATCGGTGGTCAGCCCCAGCAGCTGCAAGGAGACCTGGGGACTGCCGGCGAGGAACGCGGTGAAGCGGGACCGGTCGATGGCCACCGCCTCGATCGCCTCCAGGGCCGTCACGGTGGCCGCCCGGTGCCGCCCGCTGAGCGCGGCACCCTCGCCGACGATGTCGCCGGGGCCGCGCAGGGCGAGCAACGCCTCGTAGCCGTTGGCCGCGATGGCGGTGACCTTGGTCCAGCCGTGCAGGAGGAGCACCACGTGGGTGGACGGTTCGTCCTGGTGCATGATCACGCTGCGGGCCCGGTAGCGCAGGGGACGGCCGGTGGTCAGCAGAGCGACGCGGTCGTCCTTCTCCAGACGGGCGAGGAAGGGCACGCGGTCGTCGAACCCGTCGTCGTCCCAGGCGTGTGTACGTCTGTCGGCCGTCCCCCAGGTCATGCCGCCGCCCCCGCTTTCACCTGTGCCGATGCCCCTGACTCCGCAATCAGCCAACGTACTTGGGATGACCGCGGGGGCAACGGCCCGCAACCGGCCAGCCGTGGCCGGAGCCCGGTACTTGCGGAGCGGCCCGCCCGGTGTTCGGCCCGGTTCGGGGACACGGCACGCGTGCGGTAGCAGAACCGCAACAGAACCGGGGCGGGGAACCCGTGCTCGGGGGCGGGCGTTGGAGCATCATGGAGGGACAACCAGTCCGGGGGAGTGTTTCTCGTGTCGAACCCGTCATGGCAGCCGATTCCGTGGCAGCAGCCGCAGGGCAATGGTCCTTCGATGCTCGCCGCGCACGCCGACCGTGAGCGTGCCGTGGATGTACTGAAGGCCGGGTTCAGCGAGGGCCGCCTTCCGCAGGACGAGTACGAGAGGCGCGTCGAGAGGGCCTACAGGGCGCGCACAGTGGGGGAGCTGTCCCTTCTGGTCGCCGACCTGCCGCAGGGGCCCTCGGGGATGCAGCCGACCGTCATGGGCGCTCCGGTGCCCAGGACGTTCATGCCGGCGCCCCTGCCGCCCCCGATGACCAACGGCAAGGCCGTGGGCTCCATGGTGTGCGGCGTGCTCACCACCATGACGATGGGGCTCACCGGCATTCCCGCAGTCATTCTCGGCCACACCGCCCGCGCCGAGATCAAACGTACGGGCGAGGGCGGTGACGGCTTCGCGCTGGCGGGGATCATCCTCGGCTGGCTCTCCGTGGCCGGCTGGGCCTTCTTCCTCGTCCTCATCGCCGTTCTGGAGACGTCCGCGACCCCCTGAGCCGGTACCGCGCCCGGGAGTTGCCGGGGCGCGGGACCGTGCCGGTGGCCGGTTCGGCCGGGCGGGCGCCCCCTGCTCAAACCACCGCCCGCCCATTTGTTTTGACCGTAGCGAATGAGGTAGGTACGCTCAGACCTTGTGCCTGGGGTGTGCCCTGGCTCCCGTGCGTGCCTTCAACCGCACAGGGGGAGCCGTAAGCGGCCGCCGTACTCTGCGCCCTTTCTGCCTTGCGGCGGGAGTCTGCAGTTTCGACACACCCGACCGCGTGGGTCGGCGAATGTTTCAGGTTAGCTTCACCATTCGGCACACAGAAACCGGAGAAGTAGTGCCTACGATCCAGCAGCTGGTCCGGAAGGGCCGGCAGGACAAGGTCGAGAAGAACAAGACGCCCGCGCTCGAGGGTTCGCCCCAGCGTCGCGGCGTCTGCACGCGTGTGTTCACGACCACCCCGAAGAAGCCGAACTCGGCCCTGCGTAAGGTCGCGCGTGTGCGTCTGACCAGCGGGATCGAGGTCACTGCTTACATTCCGGGTGAGGGACACAACCTGCAGGAGCACTCCATCGTGCTCGTGCGCGGCGGCCGTGTGAAGGACCTGCCCGGTGTTCGCTACAAGATCATCCGCGGTTCGCTTGACACCCAGGGTGTCAAGAACCGCAAGCAGGCCCGCAGCCGCTACGGCGCCAAGAAGGAGAAGTAAGAATGCCTCGTAAGGGCCCCGCCCCGAAGCGCCCGGTCATCATCGACCCGGTCTACGGTTCTCCTCTTGTCACGTCGCTGATCAACAAGGTGCTGCTGAACGGCAAGCGCTCCACCGCCGAGCGCATCGTGTACGGCGCCATGGAGGGCCTGCGCGAGAAGACCAGCAACGACCCGGTCATCACGCTGAAGCGCGCCCTGGAGAACATCAAGCCGACCCTCGAGGTCAAGTCCCGCCGTGTCGGTGGTGCGACGTACCAGGTTCCGATCGAGGTCAAGCCCGGTCGTGCCAACACGCTCGCGCTGCGCTGGCTGGTCGGTTACTCCCGCGCCCGTCGCGAGAAGACCATGACCGAGCGTCTGCTCAACGAGCTTCTCGACGCGTCCAACGGCCTCGGTGCCGCTGTGAAGAAGCGCGAGGACACCCACAAGATGGCCGAGTCCAACAAGGCCTTCGCGCACTACCGCTGGTAGTCGCTACCCCCATCGAGACCGAGAGAAGACCGAAGCCTTATGGCTACCACTTCACTTGACCTGGCCAGGGTCCGCAACATCGGGATCATGGCCCACATCGACGCGGGCAAGACGACCACCACCGAGCGGATCCTCTTCTACACCGGCGTCAGCTACAAGATCGGTGAGGTCCACGACGGCGCTGCCACCATGGACTGGATGGAGCAGGAGCAGGAGCGTGGCATCACGATCACCTCTGCTGCCACCACCTGTCACTGGCCGCTCGAGGACAACGACTACACGATCAACATCATCGACACCCCGGGGCACGTCGACTTCACGGTCGAGGTGGAGCGTTCGCTCCGCGTGCTCGACGGTGCCGTCACGGTGTTCGACGGTGTCGCCGGTGTCGAGCCGCAGTCCGAGACCGTGTGGCGTCAGGCCGACCGCTACGGCGTGCCGCGCATCTGCTTCGTGAACAAGCTGGACCGTACGGGCGCGGAGTTCCACCGCTGTGTGGACATGATCTCCAGCCGCCTGGGCGCCGTCCCGCTCGTCATGCAGCTGCCGATCGGCGCCGAGATGGACTTCAAGGGCGTTGTGGACCTGGTCCGCATGAAGGCGCTCGTGTGGTCCGCCGAGGCCGCCAAGGGCGAGATGTACGACGTCGTCGACATCCCGGCCACGCACACCGAGGCTGCCGAGGAGTACCGCGGCAAGCTGGTCGAGGCCGTCGCGGAGAACGACGACGAGATCATGGAGCTGTTCCTGGAGGGCCAGGAGCCCACCGAGGAGCAGCTGTACGCCGCGATCCGTCGCATCACCATCGCGTCCGGCAAGTCCGACGGCGTCACGGTCACCCCGGTGTTCTGTGGCACCGCGTTCAAGAACAAGGGCGTCCAGCCCCTGCTCGACGCGGTCGTGCGCTACCTCCCGACCCCGCTCGACGTCGAGGCCATCGAGGGCCACGACGTGAAGGACCCCGAGCTGGTCGTCAAGCGCAAGCCGTCCGACGACGAGCCGCTGTCGGCGCTGGCGTTCAAGATCATGAGCGACCCGCACCTCGGCAAGCTCACCTTCGTCCGGATCTACTCCGGTCGCCTGGAGTCCGGCACCGCCGTGCTGAACTCCGTCAAGGGCAAGAAGGAGCGCATCGGCAAGATCTACCGTATGCACGCGAACAAGCGTGAGGAGATCGAGTCGGTGGGCGCCGGCGACATCGTCGCCGTCATGGGCCTGAAGCAGACCACCACCGGTGAGACGCTGAGCGACGACAAGCAGCCGGTGATCCTGGAGTCCATGGACTTCCCGGCGCCGGTCATCCAGGTCGCGATCGAGCCCAAGTCCAAGGGTGACCAGGAGAAGCTGGGTGTCGCCATCCAGCGTCTCGCGGAGGAGGACCCCTCCTTCCAGGTCCACTCGGACGAGGAGACGGGCCAGACCATCATCGGTGGTATGGGCGAGCTGCACCTTGAGGTGCTGGTCGACCGTATGCGCCGTGAGTTCAAGGTCGAGGCCAACGTCGGCAAGCCGCAGGTCGCCTACCGTGAGACGATCCGCAAGGCCGTCGAGCGCGTCGACTACACGCACAAGAAGCAGACTGGTGGTACCGGCCAGTTCGCCAAGGTGCAGATCGCGATCGAGCCGATCGAGGGCGGCGACGCCAGCTACGAGTTCGTGAACAAGGTCACCGGTGGCCGTATCCCGAAGGAGTACATCCCTTCGGTGGACGCCGGTGCGCAGGAGGCCATGCAGTTCGGCATCCTCGCGGGCTACGAGATGACGGGCGTCCGCGTCACGCTCATCGACGGTGGCTACCACGAGGTCGACTCCTCCGAGCTCGCCTTCAAGATCGCCGGTTCGCAGGCCTTCAAGGAGGCCGCGCGCAAGGCGTCCCCCGTGCTCCTTGAGCCGATGATGGCCGTCGAGGTCACCACGCCCGAGGACTACATGGGTGAGGTCATCGGCGACATCAACTCCCGCCGTGGTCAGATCCAGGCCATGGAGGAGCGGGCCGGTGCCCGCGTCGTGAAGGGCCTCGTGCCCCTCTCGGAGATGTTCGGCTACGTCGGAGACCTCCGCAGCAAGACCTCGGGTCGCGCAAGCTACTCGATGCAGTTCGACTCCTACGCCGAGGTTCCGCGGAACGTCGCCGAGGAGATCATCGCGAAGGCCAAGGGCGAGTAACGCTCCGCGTCCACACGCTTTAGGCTTGACTCCGGAGCCTCAGGGGGCAAACACCCGCCAACACGGGTGTTTGTCCAAGGACCCGGACTTTCCAGCAAAGATCACCTGGCGCCGATGAAGCAAGGCGTTCCAGAACCACTCCCAGGAGGACCCCCGTGGCGAAGGCGAAGTTCGAGCGGACTAAGCCGCACGTCAACATCGGCACCATCGGTCACATCGACCACGGTAAGACGACCCTCACGGCCGCCATTACCAAGGTGCTGCACGACGCGTTCCCGGACCTGAACGAGGCCTCGGCCTTCGACCAGATCGACAAGGCTCCTGAGGAGCGCCAGCGCGGTATCACGATCTCGATCGCGCACGTCGAGTACCAGACCGAGACGCGTCACTACGCCCACGTCGACTGCCCCGGTCACGCGGACTACATCAAGAACATGATCACGGGTGCGGCGCAGATGGACGGCGCCATCCTCGTTGTCGCCGCCACCGACGGCCCGATGCCGCAGACCAAGGAGCACGTGCTCCTGGCCCGCCAGGTCGGCGTTCCGTACATCGTCGTCGCCCTGAACAAGGCCGACATGGTGGACGACGAGGAGATCCTGGAGCTCGTCGAGCTCGAGGTCCGTGAGCTGCTCTCCGAGTACGAGTTCCCGGGCGACGACCTGCCGGTCGTCAAGGTCTCGGCGCTCAAGGCCCTTGAGGGCGACAAGGAGTGGGGCCAGTCCGTCCTCGACCTGATGAAGGCCGTCGACGAGAACATCCCGCAGCCCGAGCGTGACGTCGACAAGCCGTTCCTGATGCCGATCGAGGACGTCTTCACGATCACCGGTCGTGGCACCGTCGTCACCGGTCGTATCGAGCGTGGTGTCCTCAAGGTCAACGAGACCGTCGACATCGTCGGTATCAAGCAGGAGAAGACCACCACCACGGTCACCGGCATCGAGATGTTCCGCAAGCTGCTCGACGAGGGCCAGGCCGGTGAGAACGTCGGTCTGCTCCTCCGTGGCATCAAGCGCGAGGACGTCGAGCGCGGCCAGGTCATCATCAAGCCCGGTTCGGTCACGCCGCACACCGAGTTCGAGGCCCAGGCCTACATCCTGTCCAAGGACGAGGGTGGCCGCCACACGCCGTTCTTCAACAACTACCGCCCGCAGTTCTACTTCCGTACGACGGACGTGACCGGCGTGGTGACCCTCCCCGAGGGCACCGAGATGGTCATGCCCGGCGACAACACGGAGATGAAGGTTGAGCTCATTCAGCCCATCGCCATGGAAGAGGGCCTGAAGTTCGCCATCCGTGAGGGTGGCCGGACCGTGGGCGCCGGCCAGGTCATCAAGATCACGAAGTGATCTTGGCCCGCGAGGGCTGACCGGTAGGTAGGTCTCTGGAGAGGCCCGTACGACTTCGGTCGTACGGGCCTCTTCTGTTTCCCTGGCTTTCTGTTTCCCTGGCTTTCTGTCTCTCCGTCCTTCCTGTAACGCCTTTCCCTCGCCGGTCCAAGTACAAGTGACAGCACGACCGACCACGGGAGGTACGCACCTTGGCACCGGACAGCAGAAGCCGTGGCGGTCCGCCGGGAGGCATGTACGATCCGGCGGCCTTCGAGGTCTTCTACCGCCGTCATGTCGACGCCGTGACCCGCTTCATGGCCCGGCGGGTCACCGACCCGCACACCGTCGCCGATCTCACCGCCGAGACCTTCCTCGCGGTGATCGACTCCGCCCGCGCCTACCGCCCCGACCTCGGGAGCGAGACGGCCTGGCTGTACGGCATCGCGCGCAACGTGGTCGCGGCCGAGGTTCGGCGCCATGCGCGGCAGAGCGTGCTCGGCGGCCGGATCGCCGGGCGGCGGCTGCTGGAGGCCGACGACATCGGCCGGCTGGAGGACAAGCTCGACGCGGAGGCGGCGGGGCGCCGGGCGCTGGCCGCGCTGGAAGGGCTCCCCGAGGGCGAGCGTGCGGTCGTCGAACTCGTCGCCGTCGACCAGTTGAGCGTCACCGAGGCCGCCACCGCGCTGGGGATACGCAAGGTCACGGCGCGCGTACGGCTGCACCGGGCCCGCCGGGCCCTGCGCTCGGCGGCGGTGGGCAGTGATCATCCGGCAGGGCTCAGCTACGCAGGGGGAGAGGCATGACCACGAGGACGACGAAGACCTTCGAGGACCGGCTGCTGGACGAGCTCCGGCGGGAGATCGCGCTGCGGGCCGAGGACGTGCCCGAGCCCGTGAACCGCCGGACGATCACGACCCGGCGTGCGCTCGTCGCCCTCGCGGCGTGCGTCGCGGCGGCGGGTGTGGTGGTGGCGCTGCCGTCGTCGACCGGTGGGGCGCAGGCGTACGCGGTGGAGCGGAACGACGACGGCAGTGTCACGGTCAGCATGAAGGAGATCGGGCTGAGCGGCGACGACCAGAAGGAGCTGAGCGAGCGGCTGCGTGCCGAAGGCATCAGCGTGACCGTCGACAAGCCGAGGAACGGCTATGTCTGCGCGGGGTTTCGTGGTGAGGCCTATCAGCCGGGCTGGGTGGTGGGGCCGTCGCGTGGCACCGCTGAGGTGGTGCCACACCATGCGTTCACCCTGCGCCCTGGTGACTCCCTGGTGTTCGAGTTGCCGCAATGGGGGGCGGGGGACCGCGCTCCCGCCTCGACCGTGGTCGGGTTCAAGGGGCGGGCCGAGCCCTGCCGGGAAGTGCCCTGGGACGGGAGCGGCGCCCGTAGGGACTCCTTCGAGGAGAAGTAGGCCGAGCGGCCCGTACGGCATCGACCGTACGGGCCCTCCGGCGTCTAGCGGCAGGCTTCGAAACTATTCGGCGCGTTCGACCCGTTGTCCCCTCGCTTCACTCCCTCCACCATTTGTCATGGCGCTGAGCAAATTCAGCCTTCGGGATGACCGGTCGAGGGGTGTGGCATGTCCGCGGACGTCAGTCGGAGAACCGTTCTGGGAGCGGGTGCAGGGCTCGCCGTGGTGCCCGCCGTGCCGGGGGTCGCGGGGGCGGAGGAGGCGTCGGCGCAGGACATGGCCTCGGGGGGTGTGCCGGGCGGGCCGCGGGTCACCGACCCCGGCGCGTACCTCTCCTTCGCGCCCGTGCCGAGGGCGTTCGCGCTGGTCGGTGCCCCGGTGGTGGTCAGCCCGGAGGATCACCCCGGAGTCGTACGGGTCGCGGGGGATCTGCGGGACGACATCGAGCGGGTGACCGGGGTACGGCCGGGGAGTCAGATGGCGGCCGAGATCGTGCTGGTGGGGACCATCGGTCGGAGTCCGCTGATCGACGGGCTGATCGCCGCCGGGAAACTGGGCGTCGACGGGGTGCGGGGGAAGTGGGAGACCTCGCTGCAGACGGTCGTCGAGCGGCCGATGCCGGGGGTGCGCCGGGCCTTCGTCATCGCCGGCAGCGATCCGCGCGGCACCATCTTCGGGGCGTACGACGTCTCGTACGGCCTCGGCGTCTCGCCCTGGTACTGGTGGGACGACGTGCCGCCGGTCCGCCGGGACGCGGTGTACGTACGGCCGGGCCGGTTCAGTCAGGGCACGCCCGCCGTGAAGTACCGGGGCGTCTTCATCAACGACGAGAACCCGGCGCTCGGGACGTGGGCGCCGGCGTACTTCGGGCCCGGGAAGGCGCCGGGGCACCCCGGTGGCTTCAACGCGGACTTCTGGGCGAAGGTCTTCGAGGTGCTGCTGAGGCTGAAGGGGAACTACGTCTGGCCGGCGGTGTGGGGGCGGGCCTTCGCCGAGGACGACCCCGAGAACCACGCGCGGGCCAAGGAATATGGGATTGTCATGGGCACGTCGCATGAGGCGCCCATGATGCGGGGGATCGAGGAGTGGAACCGCCACGCGATCCCCGCTGTGCGCGACGGCGCGGGCAAGGTGGTGACCCCCGGGCGGGACCCCTACGGGGGTACCGGGGAGTGGTCGTACCGCCGGAACGCCGAGGCCATCAGGGCGTACTGGCGGGACGGCATCCGGCGCATGGTCGACGAGGACTTCGAGGGCGTCGTCACGCTGGGCATGCGGGGCAACGGCGACACGAGCCTGCCGGACGGCGACGGCATCGAGCTGATGCGGGAGATCATCGACACCCAGCGGCGGATCATCGCCGAGGTGACCGGCCGCCCGGTGCGGGAGACTCCGCAGGTGTGGACCCTCTACAAGGAGGTCCAGCGGTACTGGGACCGGGGGCTGCGGGCTCCGGACGACGTCACGGTCGTCCTCACGGACGACAACTGGGGGAACATCCGCAGGCATCCGGACCCGGGGGAGCCCGTACGGCCCGGGGGTTACGGGTTGTACTACCACTTCGACTACGTCGGTGTCGGGCGCAACTACAAGTGGGTCGACACGGCGAACCTCGCGAATCTGTGGGAGCAGCTGCACCAGGCCGACGCGTACGGCAACCACGGTCTGTGGGTGGTGAACGTCGGCGACCTGAAGGGGAACGAGCTGCCGACCGAGTTCTTCCTGAACTACGCCTGGAATCCGGGCCGTTGGGGATCGAAGGACCTGGAGGAGTGGGAGCGGGGGTTCGCGCGGCAGAACTTCGGCGCGCAGGCGGCGGCGGAGATCGCCGAGGTGCTGGCCGCCTACGGGCAGCTCCAGGCCCGTCGCAAGCCCGAGCTGCTCAACCGCCGGATCACCCTCGACGAGACGAAGGACCCCACGAAGGACGAGCGGGCGATCGTCTACGACGACCAGGCGACACCGTTCTTCTTCGGCCACCGGGAGCTGGAACGCGTCACGGCCCAGTGGCGGGCGCTGGCGAAGCGGGCCGACCGGGTGGGGCGGCGACTGCCGGCGGCCGTGCGGGACGCGTGGTTCGAACTGGTCGGATACGAGGTGGCGGCCACCGCGAACCTGTACGAGCTGCGGGAGGCGGAGTTCAAGAACCTGCTGTACGCACGGCAGGGACGGGCGGCGGCCAACGGCCGCGCGGAGGCCGCCGAGGCGGGACTGGCACGCGACCTCGCGCTGGCCGAGCGCTTCAACTCCGAGGTGGCGGGCGGGAAGTGGCGGGGCTTCCAGACGCAGCCGCACATCGGCTACGGGGACGTGGAGCGCTACGGCCCGAACGCCGGGTGGCAGCAGCCGGAGCGGAACAACGTGGCACTGCCGGACGAGATCTTCCCCAGGGTGCGGCGGATCGAGGTGCCGGTGGCGGCGGAGCTGGGGGTGGCGGTCGACGGGGGCGACGACGCGGGGGAGTGGTGGCCCCGGTCCGCCGTGGAGGCGGTGCTGCCGGTGTTCAGCCCGTACCAGACCAGGCCCCAGCAGTACGTGGAGATCTTCAACCGGGGGCGCACGCCCTTCTCGTACCGGATCGAGTCGTCGGCACCCTGGCTGGTGGTGGAGCGCCCGCGGGGGCAGGTGGAGGAGCAGGTGCGGGTCGGGGTCCGGGTGGACTGGGGGCGGGTGCCGGCGGGGGGCGCCGAGGCTTCACTGACGGTGAGCGGGGCCGGGGCCTCGGTCGCGGTGAAGGCCGTCGCGGAGAAGCCGTCGGAGCGGGAGGCGCGGAAGCTGCGGGGGTTCGTCGAGGCGGGCGGCTATGTGGCGATCGACGCGGAGCACCACACGCGGGCGGTGGGTTCGCGCGACGGGCGCGTGGGCTGGCGCCGGATCGAGCGGATCGGGCGTACGGGGGCGGGGGTGACGCCGTGGCCCGTGACGGCGCCCCGGCAGACGCCGGGCGGTTCGGGGCCGCGGCTGGAGTACGAGGTCGGGCTGCTGTCGGCCGTGGACGAGGTGACGGTCCGGGCGTACGTCTCGCCGAGGAACCCGACGCTCGCGACGGGCGGCCTGCGCTACGGGGTGTCGTTCGACGGGGCGGAACCCCAGGTCGTCGACATCAACGCCGTCACCGGGGCCGACGACGGGCTCATGAACAAGCAGTGGGCGCGCAACACCTCCGACAACGTGAGCGTCACGGTGACCCGGCACGCGATCGCCGGGCCCGGGGTGCACCGGCTGACGTTCTGGATGGTCGATCCGACCGTGGTGCTGCAGCGGCTGGTGATCGACACGGGTGGTTTGACACCGACGTATCTGGGGCCGCTGGAGAGCCACCGGATCTGAGAAGGGACCTGGAGACAGATGACGTACATGAACCGCCTTCGCCTGCCCGCGCTCGGGATCCTCGCCGGAGCGCTGCTGTCCACGGCCGTGGCCGTGCACCCGGCCTCGGCGCACGGGCCTCATTCCGGCCCGTCGTTGAGGGCGCTCGCCGACCGCGCCGGCGTACGCATCGGGACGGCCGTCGACATGGCGGCCCTCGCGGCCGACCGGACGTACCGCAGGACGACGGTCCGTGAGTTCGACTCGGTGACCGCCGAGAACGTCATGAAGTGGGAGTCGGTGGAGCCGCAGCGCGGTGTGTACGACTGGAAGGCCGCCGACGACCTGGTTCGCTTCGCGCGCACGAACGGGCAGGTCGTCCGCGGCCACACCCTCGTCTGGCACAGCCAGCTGCCGGCCTGGCTGACGGCCGGGGTGACGGACGGGTCGATCGGCCCGGCCGAGCTGCGCGGCATCCTCCGCAAGCACATCACCACCGAGGTGAAGCGGTACAAGGGGAAGATCCAGCAGTGGGACGTGGTGAACGAGGTCTTCGAGGAGGACGGCAGCCCGCGGAACTCGATCTGGCTGCGTGAGCTGGGGCCGTCATACATCGCGGACGCCTTCCGCTGGGCCCACGCCGCCGACCCGAAGGCGAAGCTCTTCCTCAACGACTACAACGTGGAGGGCGTCAACGCGAAGTCCACGGCGTACTACGAACTGGCGAAGCGGTTGCGTGCCGAGGGTGTGCCGGTGCAGGGGTTCGGTGCGCAGGGGCATCTGGCGATCCAGTACGGCTTCCCGGGCCAGGTGGCGGACAACCTCGCCCGCTTCGGGGCGCTGGGGATGCGGACGGCGTTCACGGAGGTGGACGTGCGGATGATCCTGCCGGTGGACGAGACGAAGGCGGCGACTCAGGCGAGTTACTACCGGCGGCTGCTGGACGCCTGCCTGGGGGCGCGGAGCTGCACGTCGTTCACGGTGTGGGGCTTCACGGACAAGTACTCATGGGTGCCGGGGGTCTTCGACGGCGAAGGCTCGGCCACGCCGATGGACGAGGAGTACGGGCGGAAGGCAGCGTACGGGGCGTTGCGGGAGGGGCTGGCGGCGGGGCGGTGAGCGAGCGCCGTATGGGGTTCAAAAGCCCAGGTACGTGATCTGAACGATGTAGACGCGTTCGCTGCGCACGACGAGCTGGTAGGTGAACATGCCTCCGGAGACGATGATGTCGCCGCCCTTCGGGTCGATCCCGTCATGGGCCCGGCCGTGGATGTGGAGCGCTTCGGCGGCCCTGACCAGCTCGTCCGCCTTCACTTCCACCTCGGCGAGGAACTCGGCGGGAGCCGTACGGGCCGTTTCCTCCGCCCCGAAGGCGTACTCCCACTTCCAGCTCACCCGCGCACTGCCTTCATCGCTTCGTCCAGGACGGTGCTCAGTTCCCGGAGGGCCTCCCGGGCGATGACCGGATCCTCGTGTTCCAGGTTGCTCTTCGCGCGGGCGTGCCGAGAGGACAGGTCAGGGCGGCGGGCGATCTCGATGTCTCTGGCCCACACCAGGACCCAGCTCTGCACAGGGCTGAGGGACTGCCATTCGACCGCCTTGGCGAAGGCCTCGTCCTTCGTGGCCTGCATCTCCTCAAGACGCCTGGGGTCTACGACCGCGAGGGCCGCGCGCAACGCGTCGGGGGTCGGCTCAGGGCGGGGGATCAGCTCGTTTCCGTGGTCGGCTTGAGTGCTCATGGTGTCCTCCAGGGAGTGCCCCGGACAGGCTATCCGCGTTGCGTGAGCCATGGATGGCTGTGCCTCTCGTAGTCGGAGAACGGCGTGTCAGGCAACGTCGGGAAAGGATTCCCGGCAGTCACGGCAGCGGCTTCCCTTCGGGCCCCGGAAGCCGCGGTCACATCCGTCGCAGTTCGTGACCTCGTACTGGACGAGTGGCGGTGACGCCGGGGCGCGGAACGGCGGCAGGGGTGGCAGCCGGTCCGTGAGCCGGTGGGCCAGGAGGGCGGCCGGGCGGTGGAGCGGTTCGTTCGGGAGGCCGCCGGTCAGGGCGTGTCGTACGGCGGTGGGGGTGAGGTCGCGCTCCAGCCAGGCAGCCACGCCCGGGGCGAGATGGGCGGTGTCGCAGGCTGAGAGGAGCAGCCGGGGGTCCGTGCGGCGCAGGTCGGCGAGGAGGTCGGTGGCGGTCTGGAGGAGGGTGGGGGAGCGGTAGGCGGGTTGGGGAACGGCGGGGAGCGGCTTGCGGCGTGCCTTCTCCTTCCGGGGCGCGCTGTTACGGCGTACGTCGTCCCGGCGTACGGGCTCGTCCTCCGCCTGGGTGCGGCCGGGCTGGTTGCAGGAGATCGTGCGGGTGACGATCCGGCCGCCGGGGGTGCGTACGCGCTCCCGGCGCAGGTACCCGTGGTCCTGCAACTCGTGCAGGGCGGCGGCGATCCGCTTCGCGCCCTCCTTGAAGCGGGCGGTGAGGCTCTTGATGTCGACGTGGGCGCCTTTCGGCAGCGACTGGATGTGAGCCCCCAGCCCGATCGCGAGGAGCGACAGCTCCGGGTGCTGGGCGAGGTGGTTGCCGATCACCGTGAAACGGGCGGTGTGGCGGGTGTGGTCGTGGATCAGACCGCCGCCGGAGTGGCTCTGCCGGTTCGGGTGGTTGTTGTCGCCAACCCGGGCGTGGGCGCGCGAGGGCGCGCTAGGGTTCTGCGTATCCATCGGGAAGGGTCTCGTCTTCCTTGGTGGTCAGGCCCTCGCACTGGGATTGCCGTCCCGGCGGGGGCCGTCGTCTGTCTGCGATTGGTGTGCGGTTGCGGTGTCCTGCTGCGCTGAGAGTAAGGGCATCAACCGGCCCCGAATCCAGCCGAGTCGGCGATGTTCACCCGCGAGGGTGAGACGGCCTGACGGGCGGGAGGAGGGGTGGGGTTTGGTCGGGTTCTTTCTCTCCCCGGTCCTTTGAGGAAAGACCGCACGTCGCACCGGAGCACACATCCGCGGGTTCCGGTTCCTGTCGGACGCCGACCTCGGCCCAGACCGTCTTGCGCGGCGGCAGCCCCGGCGCGGTGCCCCAGCGGTCGGCCAGCGCCTCGACGAGGAGGAGGCCCCGGCCGGACTCGGCGTCCGGGGAGGGGCGTTGGGCTGTGGGCAGCCGTTCACCACGCGTGTCCGTGACCTCGATGCGGAGGGTGCCGCCGATCACGTAGAGCGTGAGTCCGAAGTCGCGGCCCTGTACCCGCCCGTGCGTGGCCGCGTTGGCAGCCAGCTCGGCGACGATGTGCCGCGCCGGGTCCAACGGCAGCCCCCAGGCGCGCAGTTGCTCCGTCGCCAGCAGGCGGGCGAGACGGGCTCCGCGTGGTGTGGGGGACAGCCGCACGCTGAAGTTGCGGATGGGGCTGTGCGGTTCGGCCTCAGGGGCGGCGGTTTCCGTATTCACGTCACTCAGCGTGGCGGTGCGTGCGTACCGTGAACAGTGACTGCGCCGGTACGTACGGTTACTGTCCAGGGCTTGTCCGGCGCTGTCCAGCCTGTCCGGAACCGTTGCACGGGTAGGGGGCGTCGAGTCACTGCGGTACGGCGGAGAGGTGCGCGATGCACGTGGACGGGCTCAAGGACGCGACGGACGAGCCGGGTTGGGAGGTGGACCCCGACGATGACTGGGGCGTCGCGGTCGTCGAGACCGTGGGGCGGCAGCTGAAGCTGAGGCGCGAGGCCGTCGGCATGCGGGTGGCCGACTTCGCGGTGGCCATCGGGTACGGCGAGGACCTGGTCTACAAGATCGAGGCCGGGAAGCGGATTCCCCGGCAGGAGTACCTGGACAAGTCCGACGAGGTGCTAACGGCGTGCGGGCTCATCTCGGCCACCTGGGAGGACGTGAAGAAGGTCCGGTACCCGAAGAAGGTGCGGGAGCTGGGGAAGCTGGAGGGGCAGGCGGTCGAGATCGCTCTGTACGAGTGCCACATCATCGCCGGGCTGCTGCAGACCCCGGAGCACGCGCGATCCGTGATCGGGGCAGCGCAACCGCCGTACCCGCCCGACGACGTGGAGCGCATGGTGGCTGCTCGTCTGGCCCGGCAGTCGGTCTTCGCACGTTCGCCGGCTCCGGCGGTCAGCTTCGTCCTGGAAGAGGGAGTCCTGCGGCGTCCCATCGGGGGCACAATGGCCTGGCGTCGACAGCTCGAACATCTGCTGGAGGTGGGGCGCTTGCACAATGTCGTGCTTCAGGTCATGCCGATGAGCTGCGACACCCACTCCGGTCTGGACGGTCGGATCGAACTGCTGAAGTTCCCGGACGGAACGGCGGTCGGCCGCTCGGACGGCGCGTTCAACGGTCGCCCGACCTCCGAACCCAAGCACCTGCGCATCCTTGAACTGCGGTATGGCACGATCCGGGCCCAGGCTCTCTCACCAGGGGAGTCGCTGGCCTTCATCGAGCGATTGCTGGGAGAGACATGATCCGCAAGACCACTGCCGGGGATGCCTCGGAGCTGGCGTGGTTCAAGAGCAGCCACAGCGGAGGCAACGACGGCAACTCCTGCGTCGAGGTCGCCATAACCCCCGGCACCGTCCACGTCCGCGACTCCAAGGACACACGGCTTCCTCGGCTCGCGCTCACGCCGTCCGCCTGGTCGGACTTCGTGTCGTACGCGACCGGGGGCTGACGGCGTCTCGGATCCCGGTGATCAGACGGCCGACGGTTGCCCGCGGACGGCGGAAAGGCCGGGCCTGACCTTGGTGATCGCGGCGAAGTCGTCATCGACGATGTCGATCGCCGTGGGGTCACTCTTGGTACTCTGCCGCTTCCTGTAGGGCATCTGTTCGAAGAGGTGTGAATGAAGTCAGGCAGACGGACCGTCGCGGTGGCCACGCTCGTGGGGGCGCTGGGATTCTCGGTGCTGAACGCGCCGGCGGCCCACGCGGCGGACACCGGTATCACCGTGTCGGACATCGTCATCAACAACGGCAAGCCGATCGTCGTCGGCACGTCGAAGGAGGTGGAGCCGTCCCTCTCCTTCAACATCGCCTTGCCCGCCGGGTACAGCACGTCCAACCCATCTCGCTACGACGCGTATCCCTTCCTCTACCGCGGCACCATGAAGACGGCGGCCAGCACCGGGGAGAACTTCATCGGGCCGGGCGGTTACACCTGCTACGAGATCGACTCCAAGCACGCCCGTTGTGAGGGCAACCTCTACATCGACCCGCACCCGAGCCAGGAACACGTCGACTCCAACAGTGACGCCACGACGTGGAAAGTCGGCGTCGCGCTGCGGCTGTGGACAGCGGACCACGGTCTCAAGGCCGGCGAGTACGAGAAGCGGTCCAAGACCGTCCAGCTCAAGCGCGCGGCCAAGGTCACCGCCAACGCCTCGCCCGAGCCGGTCGTCAAGGGCAAGGCGGTCACCGTCACGGGCAAGCTGACCCGGGCGAACTGGAGCACGAAGAAGTACAACGCCTACAGCGGGCGTACGGTCAGCCTGCAGTTCCGTGCCAAGGGCACCGACAGCTTCAAGACCGTCAAGAAGGGCACCACCAGCAGCACCGGTGCGCTGAAGGCCACGGTCCCCGCCTCCGTCGACGGTTCCTATCGCTGGGTGTACTACGGCAACTCGACGACCGGCGTCGCCACCAGCGCGGCGGACTACGTCGACGTGCGCTGACCCTCGCCGCCGAGGTGTTCAGCGGAGCGTCGGCACCTCGCCGCCCTCCGCCCGCGTGAGCGTGACCCCCGCCAGACCCCGTAGCCGACGGTCCGCCACGGCGGCCAGGGCATCGGCGGTCGGCGGGGTCGGGCCCAGGCCGATGGCATAGCGGGCGGGGGCCGTGGTGAAGGGGCGGGGCCAGGCGTGGCACCCGGGGGCCACCTCGGCGAGGTCGGTGACCAGGGCCCGCATCCTGCCCCGCACCCGGCCCTCGTCCGCGACCCCGGCCGGGCCCCCGCCCACCGTCACGATCGCCCAGGCGGCGTGGCGGCGGTGGAGCGGGGGAGGGGTGAGGAGGTCGGCCCACGAGGACCCCTCCTCCAGCAACTCCCAGGCCCGGAACAGCTCTTGGGTGATCAGGTCGCGCATGCCCGTGGTGACCTGGTCCGTGCAGGGGCGGACCGGAGCCGAGGGCGTCACGATGGTGAGAGGGAGCCGGCCGGAGGTGCCCCCGGGGCCTCCCACCGGCTCTCGCCAGTCCCATGCCGCCCACGTCGCGAAGAAGTGCCTCAGGAGGCCGTCCGGCGGCAGGTCTCCCGCCTCGCTCACCGTGCGGGCCGCCAGCACGGACCAGGCCAGGCCCGGCAGCCCGCCGAACGGCGCCGAGTCCAGCCCCCGCGCCCGCGCCCACGCCTTGACCTGCCTGGCCAACCCGGCGAAGGCCGGCTCGTGGCCGCCCACCGAGGCCAGCACCGCTTCCGCGTCGCTCACCGCGCTGAGCGCGACCGCCGCCGCCTCGCCCAGCTCCGTCCGGCGGGCCACGGCCTCCACCGGGTCCAGCGAGCCGGTGGCCACGACGGCCAGGTCCACGTTCACGCCGTCGAGCCGCAGCCGCAGACCGGGGACGCGTGCTCCGACCACCTCGCGCACGTCGACGGCCTCGCGCAACTCCCGCTGCACAGAGGTGAGTTCAGCTGTTCCGGGCAGCGCCGCCACCAGGTCCAGATCCGCGCCGGGCAGAGCGCAGCCCATGCGCCGAGAGCCGACGACGTGGACGACACCGCCGGGGAACGCGTCGGCGACGAGGCGGGTGATCCGGTCGGCGACGCCGACCTCCCCCTCCCCCTCGGCCCTGTGAAGCACCGGCTCCTCCTCGGCCCAGCTCACCTCACCCGTCCCCAGGCTCACCGTCCCCCGCACGCGCATCGGCTCGTCCCCGCGTCGCGACAGCAGCGCCAGCTCGCCGACCCTGGCCGACAGGGGGCCGAGCCGGGCCGCGCAGACGGCGGCCAGGGCGTTCGGGTCGGTGGTGCGGCCCAGGCTCAGATGCGGCGTGAACCCCTCCTGACGGCCCTGGCAGCGCGGGAAGTGGCGTACGAGGGTGCTGTGCAGCTCGGCCCAGGGCCCCTCACCGGCCGCCGCCGGGTCCAGCCACACCGTCGCGTCGTCCCGGTGGCCGAACCAGTGCACGCCCTCCAGCCGGACGTCGAACGGGGTGGTCGCGGCCGGCATCGACGCCGCGAGCACCGAGGCCGCCTGCTCGAAGGCGTGTTCCGGTACGAAGCCGAAGAGGACGTTCACATGGGGAGGCCAGCGGTGGATCTGCGGGTCGTGGTCACGGCGGATGTCCTGCAGCGGCGGCCACAGCTCCTCGGGCGGCAGCCACGCCAGAGCCGTACGGGCGGTCGTCGGTACGTCGAGGCGCGCGGCGGCCGGGGCCGGGGAGCCGGGCCCCACCTCCGCCCGTACGCCGTAGTGGTCCGAGACGAACAGCCCGTCCCGCGTGGGCGTGTCCCCGTACAGCTCGGCCGAGCGCACCTCCAGCCCCTGCCCGCGCACCAGCACCCGGTCCAGCCGGGAGGCCCGCCCCGTCAGGGACGAGACCGCCGCCAGGGGGTTGGCGCCCGGGTCGAACGTCGGCGTCATGTCGGCCGGACCGTGCGCCTCGCTCCACGCGTCCCGCATGCCGAGCGTCGCCTGGGGTGTGTCGCCGCCGTCGTTGAAGTCGCCGAGGAGGAGCAGATCGGCGTCCAGGCCCGCGAACCCCTCGGCCATACGGGCGAGTTCGGCGGTCCGGCGACCCGCTCCGTCGGCGGAGTGGTCGCTGCTCAGATGCGTCGCCGCCACGACGAGGGGGCGTGCGCCGGTCTCCACGACCACGGCGGTCACCGCCTTGTGCGGGCCCAGCGCGTGGAAGGCCGCCTCGCGCACCGGCAGCCGGCTCAGCAGCAGCAGACCGCAGCCGTCCACGTCCCGCCCGCGCGGGTCCGTCCCCAGCGTCCAGCCCGCCCGCACCCACGGCTCGCGCAGCAGCATCGCCAGCAGCTCCGCCTCGACCTCCTGCAACGCGATGACGTCGACCTCGGCCTCGCACAGGGCCCGCAGCAGCAGCGGCCTGCGCCGGGCGCTGTCGATGCGGTCGGCGTCGTAGCGGTCCCAGAGGGTGTTCCAGGTCAGCACCCGCACGCTTGCCACGCCGGCCTCGTATCCGGCGCCCTCGGGCGTGCGCCGGGGCACCCACTCCTCTGCGTCCCACGCGTGCGGCGTGCGCGCCGTGAAGAACGGCGCCCGGAGCAGCCGGGTCTCCCGGACGCGCCCCGCCTCCGTCGCGTCGATCCGGTCCACACCCGTCGCCCGGTCCCAGACCACCTCGCCGTCCGCCTCGACGAACAGCACCCGGTGCCACGGGATCTCCCCGCCGGGCACGAACGCGGGCAGCGGGACCCGCTTGGGCGCGGCGCCCCGCTGCAGGACGCCGAACACGAAGCGCGCCGGGTCGAAGCGCGCGTCCCAGCGCACCCGGTGATAGATCTCCTCGCTCGTCCGCACGGTTCCTCAGACCTCTTCCTCGACGGTTCCGCTCGCCCCGACGTACCAGGTGCGGTGCGCGTCGCCCGGATACGGCGGGGCGAAACGGCGCAGCTGGGCGGTGAGCACCTCGGGCGGCACCGGGTGCGCGCGGTGGGAGTTGCGCCGGACCAGCTCGTCCTCGTCCACCAGGACCACGGCGTGGGTGATCAGCGCGTTGCGGCGCTGCGCGACCGCGTGCGCCAGCGAGCGCTGCTGGTGGGTGAGCGAGGTGGCGTCCCACACCGCCGTCCCGCCGGCGGCCAGCGCCCCGTCCAGCCGGTCCAGCCCGGCGCGCAGCACGTCCGGGTTGGCCCGCTGGTCGGCGCGCGCGCCGCGCGCCGCACGCAACTCGTCCAGCGAGATGTACGCGTCCACGCCCGCGAGCCCCCGCGCGAAGGTGCTCTTGCCGCTGCCCGACGGCCCGACCAGCTGGATCAGCTTGGGATAGGCCCCTGACCGCCAGCGCCAGGTCGCGGCGACAGCGCCCTGCGCATCCGCGACGCGCCCCCGCGCGTACGCCTCCCGCGCCTCGGCCCGGCACCGGACGGCCGCGTCGGGCGACAGCCCGGCGAACGCCTTTCGCACGGCACCCTCGTCCAGGGGCCGTACCTCGTCGGCGTGCAGGGCCGACCACTCCACCAGCTCGCGCGCCTCGTGCGTCGCCGCCGTGGCGCGGGCGACCGCGTGCAGCAGACCGAGATCGGCGGCGAGGGACAGCCGGGCCAGGCCCGCCCGGCGCTCCTCGTCCGGGTACGGCCGGTGCAGCGCGGGGTGCAGCCCGACCAGGTCGGCGACCCGGCGCGCGAGCGGCATGCCCACGGCACCGGCCAGCCGCGCCGCGACCCGGGCGCGCCGGCCCCCCGGGCCGTGGGCGTGCAGCAGCGCGGCCAGCACGCCGACGAGCCGGTCGTCACCCGTCCGACCGGCCGCGTCGAAGCGGGCGACGGCCTCCCGGTCGCCCTCGCCGGGCAGCCCGACGGCCGCCGCCAGCGCGGCGGCGTCGGCGGGCGCGCCGGAACGCACCGCCCACAGGGGGGCCCGCGCACCCAGCCCGTTCTCGACGACGGCCGCGTGCATCCAGTGCGTGTCCGTCGTCACGTGCCCGGCCCGTACCCACTTCGCGACGCGGGCGCCGAACTCCGCGGCGCCGAAGCCGTCCACGACCCGGACGACGTACCCCTCCTGCCGCCCGAGATCCAGCCGCAGCCCGCGCAGCGCCCGCTCGTCGAACACGCCCCGCCACAGCACACGCGGCACGGGGATGCCGACTCCGCGCAGAAACGCCGTCGTGCGGTCCCAGCCCAGGCAGTTCCCGTCCGCGTCCCACACCGAGAAGCCGTAGAACCAGCTGTCCAGGTCGTCGTAGGGGAGGGAGTGGCGGGCGAACATGTTCTCCCCGCACACCCGCCAGCCCTGCGGGAGGGCGTGGCCGACCCGGGCCTGGAGCGCCTTGACCCAGGTGCGCGAGGGGTGGTGCGCGGAGTCGAGCGAGCGGGCGTGCAGGCCGTCGGCGTACAGCGTGGTGTTCTCGCCGTCCAGCTTCTCGGTCACGACGACCTCGCGACCGCGCAGGCCGGACAGGTCGGTGACCCGGAGATCGTCGGCGGTGGCGCCGGGGGACCAGGGCAGATGCCTGGTCCGCGGATAGTGCGTACGCATCGTGAACGTTCCCCCGTGACAGCCGCTGTACCTGATCAGCGTAGGAGCGCGGGCGGGGACGGGCGAGCGGATTACCGGCGGCTCAGGGTCCGGTCAAGAACCGGCCCCCGGTGCGGCCGGTCCGTCGCGAAGCAGGTGCCGTCGCGACACAGATCCCGCAGTGGTGAGCCCCGCCCCTTGAGGCAGATTCCGGCAGTGCCGAGTCCCGTCTTGAGGCAGATTTCGGCTGTGGCGAGCCCTGCCGGCCCGCGCCTCGCTCGCCGCGATGTTCGCCGGCGGCCTGCTGGGCGCCTGGCTCCTGCACGGGACGGTCCCCCCGGCGCTGGTCCTGCTGCTGCCTGCGGCGCTGGTCCTGGTCCTGGGCGTGGTGCTCTGGGCGATACGGCGCCGGCATGCGCCGGAGCCCGGCTGAAACGGGCCGCTCCCGTGAAGGGACTGTGGATCATGGGTGCATGACTCTCGTAGCGAGCCGTTTCGTCGGCGCGGCCCTCGTGCTCACCGGAATCTGCGTCTGTCTCTGGCTGGCGCTCGGTGTACCTCAGGAATGGACCGGGGGAATGAGATGGTTACGCACCGCGCTGGCGCTGTCGTCCTTGGGCACGATCAGCCTCGGAGCCCGCTTCGTGTTTCCCGAGACGTCGGGTGACTCGCCGGACAGCGACCCGGCCGATGCCCCGCACGGCACCTCGTACGACACCACGGACAGCGCCCCGGACCGCGTCGACGGCTCCCGGGTTTGACGTGCGTCACTCTCGGGGTAATCTCTCCGGCTCGATTGGCGGAGCCGGTGGGCCGTATGGCAGACTAGCGGGGTTGCTCGGTCGAGTGTTGATGCTGCGCGCCTCCCGCCGGGAGGACCGGAAGCGAGTCCCACAGTACTCGTCGCCCCAACTGCCTTACGGCAGCGCTGGAGCGGACGTACGGGAATCTTTCGGGAAGTGTCAGTGCGGCGCCGGCCAGGCACCCGGTGGGCTTCTGCCCCCGGCCCACGGCTGAGGGAAGGGCCGTGTTTCCCGGACAAGGGATGCTCGAACAAGGGGCCTCCGTGTCGAAGGAAGCGCGACACACCCGACCGCGTGGGTCGGAGGATCAGGTGACGGAACACCGGGTTGCAGAGCGTTAAACGAGACAAAGGACTACTGAGTAGCCATGGCGGGACAGAAGATCCGCATCCGGCTCAAGGCCTACGACCACGAGGTCATCGACTCCTCGGCGAAGAAGATCGTCGAGACGGTGACGCGCACTGGTGCGTCGGTCGCGGGCCCGGTGCCGCTGCCCACTGAGAAGAACGTGTACTGCGTCATCAAGTCGCCGCACAAGTACAAGGACTCGCGCGAGCACTTCGAGATGCGCACGCACAAGCGCCTGATCGACATCCTCGACCCGACGCCCAAGACCGTTGACTCTCTGATGCGACTCGACCTCCCGGCCGGTGTCGACATCGAGATCAAGCTCTAGGGGTCGGTGATCTGAGAATGGCTAAGCAGATCAAGGGAATCCTGGGCGAGAAGCTCGGCATGACGCAGGTGTGGGACGAGAACAACCGTGTTGTTCCGGTCACCGTCGTCAAGGCCGGCCCCAACGTCGTGACCCAGGTCCGTACGAACGATGTCGACGGCTACGAGTCGGTCCAGATCGCCTTCGGCGAGATCGACCCGCGCAAGGTGAACAAGCCCCTCAAGGGCCACTTCGCCAAGGCCGACGTCACCCCCCGCCGTCACCTCGTCGAGATCCGCACCGCGGACGCCTCCGAGTACACGCTGGGCCAGGAGATCTCCGCCGAGGTCTTCGAGGCCGGCGTCAAGGTGGACGTGACCGGCAAGAGCAAGGGCAAGGGCTTCGCCGGTGTCATGAAGCGTCACAACTTCAAGGGCCTCGGCGCCGGTCACGGCACCCAGCGCAAGCACCGCTCTCCCGGCTCCATCGGTGGCTGCGCCACCCCGGGCCGCGTGTTCAAGGGCCTCCGCATGGCGGGCCGCATGGGCAACGAGCGGGTCACCACCCAGAACCTGACCGTCCACGCCGTTGACGCGGAGAAGGGTCTGCTGCTCATCAAGGGCGCTGTCCCGGGTCCGAACGGCGGCCTCGTCCTGGTCCGCACCGCGGCCAAGGGGGCCTGAGGTACCGATGAGCACTGTTGACATCCTTTCGCCTGCCGGCGAGAAGACCGGAAGCGTCGAGCTCCCCGCGGAGATCTTCGGCGTGGAGAAGATCAGCATCCCGCTGATCCACCAGGTCGTCGTCGCGCAGAACGCGGCTGCCCGTCAGGGCACCCACAAGACCAAGCGTCGCGGTGAAGTCCGTGGTGGCGGCAAGAAGCCGTACCGCCAGAAGGGCACCGGCCGCGCCCGTCAGGGCTCGACCCGTGCGCCGCAGTTCGCCGGTGGTGGCGTCGTCCACGGCCCGCAGCCGCGTGACTACTCGCAGCGGACCCCGAAGAAGATGAAGGCCGCGGCCCTGCGCCACGCCCTCACCGACCGGGCCCGTCACAACCGCATCCACGTCGTCTCCGGCGTGATCGAGGGCGAGAACCCCTCCACGAAGGCCGCCAAGACGCTGTTCGGCAAGATCTCGGAGCGCAAGAACCTGCTCCTGATCGTCGAGCGTGCCGACGAGGCCGCGTGGCTCTCCGCCCGCAACCTGCCCCAGGTGCACATCCTGGAGCCGGGCCAGCTGAACACGTACGACGTGATCGTCTCGGACGACGTGGTCTTCACCCAGGCCGCTCTGGAGTCCTTCGTGTCCGGCCCGAACACGGCCAACGACACCGAAGGGAGTGACGCCTGATGGCTACGCGTCACCCGAGCATCGCCTCGAAGGCGGCCAAGGCCGCCAAGGCCGCGCGCGTCGCCAAGGCGAAGCGCCACGAGGCCGAGGGCAAGAACACCGTCATCACCGCGCCCAGCAAGGCGTTCACGGACCCCCGTGACGTGCTGCTGAAGCCGGTCGTGTCGGAGAAGAGCTACGCGCTGCTCGACGAGGGCAAGTACACCTTCATCGTCGCGCCCGGCGCCAACAAGACCCAGATCAAGCAGGCCGTCCAGGCGGTCTTCTCGGTCAAGGTCACCGGGGTCAACACGATCAACCGCCAGGGCAAGCGCAAGCGGACCCGCACGGGCTTCGGCAAGCGTGCCGACAGCAAGCGCGCGATCGTGACCCTTGCCGAGGGCGACCGTATCGACATCTTCGGCGGTCCGACCGCGTAAGCGGGTCGGATCGTCCGATATCGGACGAGGACTGAGAAATGGGAATCCGCAAGTACAAGCCGACTACGCCGGGCCGTCGTGGCTCCAGCGTCGCCGACTTCGTCGAGATCACGCGGTCCACGCCGGAGAAGTCGCTGGTCCGCCCGCTGCACAGCAAGGGCGGCCGTAACAACGCCGGTCGTGTGACCGTTCGTCACCAGGGTGGCGGACACAAGCGCGCCTTCCGTGTCATCGACTTCCGTCGTCACGACAAGGACGGCGTGCCGGCGAAGGTCGCGCACATCGAGTACGACCCCAACCGCACCGCGCGCATCGCGCTGCTGCACTACGCGGACGGCGAGAAGCGCTACATCCTCGCCCCGCGCAACCTGCAGCAGGGCGACCGGGTGGAGAACGGTCCCGGGGCCGACATCAAGCCGGGCAACAACCTGGCGCTCCGCAACATCCCGGTCGGTACCACGATCCACGCGATCGAGCTCCGTCCCGGTGGCGGCGCCAAGTTCGCCCGCTCCGCCGGTACCTCCGTGCAGCTGCTCGCGAAGGAGGGCGCCTACGCCCACCTGCGCATGCCGTCCGGTGAGATCCGCCTGGTCGACGTGCGCTGCCGCGCCACCGTCGGCGAGGTCGGCAACGCCGAGCAGAGCAACATCAACTGGGGCAAGGCCGGCCGCAAGCGCTGGCTGGGCGTCCGCCCGACCGTCCGCGGTGTGGCGATGAACCCGGTTGACCACCCCCACGGTGGTGGTGAGGGCAAGACCTCCGGTGGTCGCCACCCGGTCAGCCCCTGGGGTCAGAAGGAGGGTCGTACTCGCTCGCCGAAGAAGGCTTCGAGCAAGTACATCGTCCGCCGCCGCAAGACGAACAAGAAGCGCTAGGAGCGGGTTTAGATGCCGCGCAGTCTCAAGAAGGGGCCCTTCGTCGACGACCACCTGATCAAGAAGGTGGACGTACAGAACGAAGCAGGCACCAAGAACGTCATCAAGACCTGGTCCCGTCGCTCGATGATCATCCCGGCCATGCTCGGCCACACGATCGCGGTGCACAACGGCAAGACCCACATTCCGGTGTTCGTCACCGAGTCGATGGTCGGCCACAAGCTCGGCGAGTTCTCGCCGACGCGCACCTTCCGGGGTCACGTCAAGGACGACCGGAAGTCGAAGCGCCGCTAACGCGGGGTGGAATCGACCATGACAGACACTGGAAGGACAACCATGGAAGCCAGGGCCCAGGCGCGGTACATCCGCGTCACGCCCATGAAGGCCCGCCGCGTGGTGGACCTCATCCGTGGCATGGACGCCACGGAGGCTCAGGCGGTCCTGCGTTTCGCCCCGCAGGCCGCGAGCGTGCCGGTCGGCAAGGTGCTGGACAGCGCCATTGCCAACGCCGCACACAACTACGACCACACGGACGCCTCTTCGCTGGTCATCAGCGAGGCGTACGTGGATGAGGGCCCGACCCTGAAGCGGTTCCGTCCGCGTGCCCAGGGCCGTGCCTACCGGATCCGCAAGCGGACCAGCCACATCACCGTGGTCGTCAGCAGCAAGGAAGGAACCCGGTAATGGGCCAGAAGGTAAACCCGCATGGGTTCCGGCTCGGTGTCACGACCGACTTCAAGTCGCGTTGGTACGCCGACAAGCTGTACAAGGACTACGTCAAGGAAGACGTCGCCATCCGTCGGATGATGACGTCCGGCATGGAGCGCGCCGGTATCTCGAAGGTGGAGATCGAGCGCACCCGTGACCGCGTCCGCGTGGACATCCACACCGCGCGTCCGGGCATCGTCATCGGCCGCCGTGGCGCCGAGGCCGACCGCATCCGCGGTGACCTCGAGAAGCTCACGGGCAAGCAGGTCCAGCTGAACATCCTCGAGGTCAAGAGCCCCGAGACCGATGCCCAGCTGGTCGCTCAGGCCGTCGCCGAGCAGCTCTCCTCCCGCGTCTCCTTCCGTCGCGCCATGCGTAAGAGCATGCAGGGCACGATGAAGGCCGGCGCCAAGGGCATCAAGATCCAGTGCGGTGGCCGCCTCGGTGGCGCCGAGATGTCCCGCTCGGAGTTCTACCGCGAGGGCCGTGTGCCCCTGCACACGCTCCGCGCGAACGTGGACTACGGCTTCTTCGAGGCCAAGACGACCTTCGGCCGCATCGGCGTGAAGGTCTGGATCTACAAGGGCGACGTCAAGAACATCGCCGAGGTCCGCGCCGAGAACGCCGCCGCCCGCGCCGGCAACCGTCCGGCCCGTGGCGGCGCTGACCGCCCGGCCGGCCGTGGTGGCCGCGGTGGCGAGCGTGGCGGTCGCGGTCGTAAGCCGCAGCAGGCTGCCGGCGCCGAGGCCCCCAAGGCCGAGGCTCCCGCCGCCGCCGCTCCGGCTGAGAGCACCGGAACGGAGGCCTGAGGGACATGCTGATCCCCCGTAGGGTCAAGCACCGCAAGCAGCACCACCCGAAGCGCCGTGGTCAGGCCAAGGGTGGTACGACGGTCGCGTTCGGCGAGTACGGCATTCAGGCCCTCACGCCGGCGTACGTGACCAACCGCCAGATCGAAGCGGCCCGTATTGCCATGACCCGCCACATCAAGCGTGGCGGCAAGGTCTGGATCAACATCTACCCGGACCGTCCGCTCACGAAGAAGCCTGCCGAGACCCGCATGGGTTCCGGTAAGGGTTCGCCGGAGTGGTGGATCGCGAACGTGCACCCGGGCCGGGTCATGTTCGAGCTGTCCTACCCCAACGAGAAGATCGCCCGTGAGGCCCTCACTCGCGCAGCCCACAAGCTGCCGATGAAGTGCCGGATCGTCAAGCGCGAGGCAGGTGAAGCGTGATGTCGGCCGGTACCAAGGCGTCCGAGCTGCGCGAACTGGGTGACGAGGAGCTTCTCAACAAGCTCCGCGAAGCCAAGGAAGAGCTGTTCAACCTCCGCTTCCAGGCGGCGACCGGTCAGCTCGAGAACCACGGTCGGCTCAAGGCCGTCCGTAAGGACATCGCGCGGATCTACACCCTGATGCGTGAGCGCGAGCTGGGCATCGAAACGGTGGAGAGCGCCTGATGAGCGAGAGCAACGTGACTGAGACGAACACCGAGGCTCGCGGATTCCGCAAGACCCGTGAGGGCATCGTCGTCAGCGACAAGATGGACAAGACCGTCGTCGTCGCCGTCGAGGACCGCAAGAAGCACGCCCTTTACGGCAAGGTCATCCGCAGCACGAGCAAGCTCAAGGCCCACGACGAGCAGAACGCCGCCGGCATCGGCGACCGTGTCCTCCTGATGGAGACCCGGCCGCTGTCCGCCACGAAGCACTGGCGTGTCGTCGAGATCCTCGAGAAGGCCAAGTAGGTAATTCGCGCAAGCGAATTCCCAAAGATCCGCCTGCGGCCAACCCCGCAGGTCAGTTCCGCCAGGCTCGGCAGGGGCTCTCTCGTGAAGAGGCGGCCCCTGCCGGGAACCGGCAGACAATCAGGAGATAGACGTGATCCAGCAGGAGTCGCGACTGCGTGTCGCCGACAACACTGGTGCGAAGGAAATCCTTTGCATCCGTGTGCTCGGTGGCTCCGGTCGCCGCTACGCGGGCATCGGTGACGTCATCGTCGCCACCGTCAAGGACGCGATCCCCGGCGGCAACGTGAAGAAGGGTGACGTCATCAAGGCGGTCATCGTTCGCACCGTCAAGGAGCGCCGCCGTCCGGACGGCTCGTACATCCGCTTCGACGAGAACGCCGCTGTCATTCTCAAGAACGACGGCGACCCTCGTGGCACCCGTATCTTCGGCCCGGTCGGCCGGGAGCTGCGCGAGAAGAAGTTCATGAAGATCATCTCGCTCGCGCCGGAGGTGCTGTAAGCATGAAGATCAAGAAGGGCGACCTGGTCCAGGTCATCACCGGTAAGGACAAGGGCAAGCAGGGCAAGGTCATCGCGGCCTTCCCCCGCGAGGACCGCGTCCTGGTCGAGGGTGTCAACCGGGTCAAGAAGCACACCAAGGCCGGCCCGACCGCCAAGGGTTCGCAGGCCGGTGGCATCATCACGACCGAGGCGCCGGTCCACGTCTCCAACGTCCAGCTGGTCGTTGAGAAGGACGGCAAGAAGGTCGTCACGCGTGTCGGTTACCGCTTCGACGACGAGGGCAACAAGGTTCGCGTTGCCAAGCGGACGGGTGAGGACATCTGATGGCTACCACCACGACTCCGCGTCTCAAGACGAAGTACCGCGAGGAGATCGCGGGCAAGCTGCAGGAAGAGTTCTCCTACGAGAACGTCATGCAGACCCCGGGCCTCGTCAAGATCGTGGTCAACATGGGTGTGGGCGACGCCGCCCGCGACTCCAAGCTGATCGAGGGCGCCATCCGCGACCTCACCACGATCACCGGGCAGAAGCCGGCCGTCACCAAGGCCCGCAAGTCCATCGCGCAGTTCAAGCTGCGTGAGGGCCAGCCGATCGGTGCCCACGTCACGCTCCGTGGCGACCGCATGTGGGAGTTCCTGGACCGCACCCTGTCGCTCGCGCTCCCGCGCATCCGCGACTTCCGTGGTCTGTCCCCCAAGCAGTTCGACGGCCGTGGCAACTACACCTTCGGTCTCACCGAGCAGGTCATGTTCCACGAGATCGACCAGGACAAGATCGACCGTACCCGGGGTATGGACATCACCGTGGTGACCACGGCGACCAACGACGCTGAGGGCCGCGCCCTCCTTCGTCACCTCGGCTTCCCCTTCAAGGAGGCGTGAGCGAGATGGCGAAGAAGGCTCTGATCGCGAAGGCTGCTCGCAAGCCCAAGTTCGGCGTGCGTGGCTACACGCGCTGCCAGCGCTGCGGCCGTCCCCACTCCGTGTACCGCAAGTTCGGCCTGTGCCGCGTGTGCCTTCGTGAGATGGCTCACCGTGGCGAGCTGCCGGGCGTGACCAAGAGCTCCTGGTAGTCCCTGCTTTTCAGGGATTCCAGAAGCTCTCGGTAAGCACTGGGCGTGTCAGGCGCCCACCCTTCCATGGCTTAGGCTTGGAGGGTTGGGCGCCTGACGGTAGCCCGTACGACTTACTACGCCGTAGGTCCCCGCACCGCACCCGTCCCGCCACCGAGTGGGGAGAGGGATGGCGCATACAGGAAACCCCGGCGAGAGAGGCCGAAGGCCAATTCATGACCATGACTGATCCGATCGCAGACATGCTTACGCGTCTGCGGAACGCGAACTCGGCATACCACGACTCCGTGACGATGCCGGCATCGAAGATCAAGTCTCACATCGCGGAGATCCTCCAGCAGGAGGGCTTCATCACGGGCTGGAAGGTCGAGGACGCCGAGGTCGGCAAGAACCTCGTCCTCGAGCTGAAGTTCGGCCCGAACCGTGAGCGCTCCATCGCGGGCATCAAGCGGATCTCCAAGCCCGGTCTCCGGGTTTACGCGAAGTCCACCTCCCTGCCCAAGGTGCTGGGTGGCCTCGGCGTGGCGATCATCTCCACGTCCCACGGGCTCCTCACCGACAAGCAGGCCGGCAAGAAGGGCGTAGGCGGAGAAGTCCTCGCCTACGTCTGGTAGCGGAAGGGAACGGAGGAAACAGCTATGTCGCGTATTGGCAAGCTCCCCATCACGGTTCCCGCCGGCGTGGACGTCACCATCGACGGCCGTACGGTCTCGGTCAAGGGCCCCAAGGGCTCGCTGACCCACACCGTCGCTTCGCCGATCGACATCGCCAAGGGTGAGGACGGCGTTCTCAACGTCACCCGCCCCAACGACGAGCGTCAGAACAAGGCCCTGCACGGCCTGTCCCGCACGCTGGTGGCGAACATGATCACCGGCGTGACCCAGGGTTACGTGAAGAAGCTCGAAATCAGCGGTGTCGGTTACCGAGTGCAGGCCAAGGGCTCGAACCTCGAGTTCGCGCTCGGCTACAGCCACCCGATCACCGTCGAGGCGCCCGAGGGCATCACCTTCAAGGTGGAGAACCCCACCCGGTTCTCGGTCGAGGGCATCGACAAGCAGAAGGTCGGCGAGGTTGCGGCCAACATCCGCAAGCTGCGCAAGCCCGACCCGTACAAGGCCAAGGGCGTCAAGTACGAGGGCGAAGTCATCCGCCGCAAGGTCGGAAAGGCGGGTAAGTAAGCCATGGCATACGGTACGAAGATCGCTAAGGGCGACGCTTACAAGCGTGCAGCCATCAAGCGGCGCCACATCCGGATCCGTAAGAAGGTCAACGGTACGGCTGAGCGTCCCCGCCTGGTCGTGACCCGCTCGAACCGCCACATCGTGGCCCAGGTGATCGACGACCTCAAGGGGCACACCCTTGCGTCGGCGTCCACCCTGGACTCGTCGATCCGTGGTGCGTCGGAGGACAAGTCGGCTCAGGCCGGCAAGGTCGGCGCCCTGGTCGCCGAGCGTGCCAAGGCCGCCGGTGTCGAGGCAGTCGTGTTCGACCGTGGTGGTAACCGGTACGCGGGTCGCATCGCGGCCCTGGCCGACGCCGCCCGCGAGGCCGGGCTCAAGTTCTGAGCTCGCTGCGTAGCTAGCGGAAAGAGAGAGGTAAATCCAATGGCTGGACCCCAGCGCCGCGGAAGCGGTGCCGGTGGCGGCGAGCGGCGGGACCGGAAGGGCCGTGACGGCGGCGCTGCTGCCGCCGAGAAGACCGCGTACGTTGAGCGCGTCGTCGCGATCAACCGCGTCGCCAAGGTTGTGAAGGGTGGTCGTCGCTTCAGCTTCACTGCGCTCGTCGTAGTGGGCGATGGCGATGGCACCGTCGGTGTCGGTTACGGCAAGGCCAAGGAGGTGCCGGCCGCGATCGCCAAGGGTGTTGAAGAGGCCAAGAAGCACTTCTTCAAGGTCCCCCGCATCCAGGGCACCATCCCGCACCCGATCACGGGCGAGAAGGCCGCGGGCGTTGTCCTGCTCAAGCCTGCTTCCCCCGGTACCGGCGTTATCGCCGGTGGCCCGGTGCGTGCTGTCCTCGAGTGCGCCGGCGTTCACGACATCCTGTCGAAGTCGCTCGGCTCGTCCAACGCGATCAACATCGTGCACGCGACCGTGGCGGCCCTCAAGGGCCTGCAGCGTCCCGAGGAGATCGCGGCTCGCCGTGGTCTGCCCCTCGAGGACGTCGCTCCCGCGGCTCTGCTGCGTGCGCGTGCCGGGGCCGGTGCTGCGTAATGGCACAGCTCAAGATCACGCAGACGAAGTCGTACATCGGCAGCAAGCAGAACCACCGTGACACCCTGCGTTCCCTTGGTCTCAAGGGCATCAACACGCAGGTCGTCAAGGAGGACCGCCCCGAGTTCCGCGGCATGGTGCACACCGTCCGCCACCTCGTGACGGTCGAGGAGGTCGACTGATCATGGCGGAGAACAACCCGCTCAAGATCCACAACCTCCGTCCCGCCCCCGGTGCCAAGACCGCGAAGACCCGTGTCGGTCGTGGTGAGGCGTCGAAGGGTAAGACGGCCGGTCGTGGTACCAAGGGCACGAAGGCCCGCTACCAGGTTCCGGAGCGCTTCGAGGGTGGCCAGATGCCCCTCCACATGCGTCTTCCGAAGCTGAAGGGCTTCAAGAACCCGTTCAAGACGGAGTTCCAGGTCGTGAACCTGGACAAGCTCGCCGCCCTCTACCCCGAGGGTGGGGAGGTCACCGTTGCCGACCTGGTCGACAAGGGTGCCGTCCGCAAGAACAGCCTCGTCAAGGTCCTCGGCCAGGGTGAGATCTCCGTGGCGCTGCAGGTGACGGTCGACGCCGTCTCCGGCTCCGCCAAGGAGAAGATCACCGCCGCCGGCGGTACCGTCACCGAGCTCGTCTGAACACATCAGGCGTCTCGATGACTTGAGCGATCCCGACCGGGGATACCCTACAAATGGGGTATCCCCGGTTGGTCGTTCCTAGGGAGGCAGTCCCGCCGGTAAGGTGGCCTGCGCTGTCCGTTTTTCACAGGGGACCCCTCACCGGGCACTCGTCGCGGCAGTTAAACGTTACGTAAGTCGTCCTCATCAGAATCTCAATACCGTCACCCTTGACGCAGTAGCGCGGGGGTCGCAGGAGGCACCGTGCTCACCGCGTTCGCCCGGGCGTTCAAGACGCCCGACCTGCGCAAGAAGCTGCTCTTTTCGCTCGGCATCATCGTGATCTACCGGATCGGCACGCACATCCCGATCCCGGGTGTCGACTACACCGTCGTCCAGTACTGCATCGACCAGACCAAGAGCAACTCCGGTCTCTTCGGACTGGTCAACATGTTCAGCGGTGGCGCGCTGCTGCAGATCACGATCTTCGCGCTTGGCATCATGCCGTACATTACGGCGAGCATCATTCTGCAGCTGCTGACCGTGGTGATCCCGCGTCTGGAAGCCCTGAAGAAGGAGGGGCAGGCCGGTACGTCGAAGATCACGCAGTACACGCGTTATCTGACGGTCGCCCTCGCCATTCTCCAGGGCACCGGCCTCGTCGCCACCGCTCGCAGCGGCGCGCTGTTCAGTAGCTGCCCGCAGGGCTCCCAGATCGTTCCTGACCAGTCGATCTTCGCCACCATCGTCATGGTCGTCACCATGACCGCCGGCACGGCCGTCGTCATGTGGCTCGGTGAGCTGATCACCGACCGCGGCATCGGCAACGGCATGTCGATCCTGATGTTCATCTCGATCGCCGCCACCTTCCCGTCCTCGCTGTGGGCGATCAAGGAGCAGGGCGACCTGGCGGACGGCTGGATCGAGTTCGCCGTCGTCATCGCCGTCGGTCTGGTCATGGTCGCGCTCGTGGTCTTCGTCGAGCAGGCCCAGCGCCGGATCCCGGTGCAGTACGCGAAGCGCATGATCGGCCGTCGGTCCTACGGCGGTACGTCGACGTACATTCCGCTCAAGGTCAACCAGGCGGGCATCATCCCTGTGATCTTTGCCTCGTCGCTTCTCTACATCCCGGCGCTGGTCGCCCAGTTCGCCGGTGGAACTTCCGGTTGGAAGACCTGGATCGAGAAGAATCTTGCGCAACCGGACGCTCCGGCGCACATCACGCTCTACTTCTTCCTGATCATCTTCTTCGCCTTCTTCTACGTGGCCATCTCGTTCAACCCCGAGGAAGTCGCGGACAACATGAAGAAGTATGGTGGCTTCATCCCGGGCATCCGGGCTGGCCGACCGACCGCTGAGTACCTGAGCTTCGTACTCAACCGGATCACCTGGCCGGGTTCGCTGTACCTGGCTCTGATCGCTCTCGTGCCGACAATGGCGTTGGCACCCCTCGGCGCCAACCAGAACTTCGTGTTCGGCGGTACCAGCATCCTGATCATCGTGGGTGTGGGTCTGGAGACCGTGAAGCAGATCGAGAGCCAGCTCCAGCAGCGCAATTACGAAGGGTTCCTCCGCTGATGCGAATCGTCCTCGTCGGGCCGCCGGGTGCGGGTAAGGGAACGCAGGCCGCGTTCCTGGCCGGGAACCTGTCGATCCCGCACATCTCCACGGGCGACCTGTTCCGGGCCAACATCAGCAAGCAGACGGAGCTGGGCAAGCTCGCCAAGTCCTACATGGACAAGGGCGAGCTGGTGCCGGACGAGGTCACCATCGCCATGGCGAAGGACCGGATGGAGCAGCCGGACGCCGTGAACGGCTTCCTGCTCGACGGCTTCCCGCGCAACGTCTCGCAGGCCGAGGCGCTCGACGTGACCCTCCAGGACGAGTCCATGAACCTGGACGCGGTGCTGGACCTGGAGGTCCCCGAGGAGGAGGTCGTGAAGCGGATCGCCGGCCGGCGCATCTGCCGCAACGACTCCGCGCACGTCTTCCACGTCACGTACAAGAAGCCGAAGCAGGACGGCGTGTGCGACGCCTGTGGCGGCGAGCTGTACCAGCGTGACGACGACTCCGAGGAGACCGTCCGCAAGCGCCTGGAGGTCTACCACACCCAGACCGAGCCGATCATCGACTACTACAAGGCCCAGGGCCTCGTGGTGACGATCACGGCGCTCGGCCCGGTGGAGGATGTCACCAAGCGCGCCATGGAAGCGCTCAAGCGCGAGGACGACGGCCAGTAGGCCGTCGGTCGGTACGTCGGCCGCGGTGCCCGAGGAGGGCGCCGCGGCCGTACTGTTGTGTAGGCACACCCAAGACGTCCAATTCGCGGAAGACGGAGAGCGCAGGCCCTCATGGTGCAGATCAAGAGCCCCGAGCAGATCGCCAAGATGCGCGAGGCGGGGCTGGTCGTCGCGGCCATCCACGCGGCCACCCGCGAGGCCGCCGTGCCGGGGGCCTCCACGAAGGATCTGGACGAGGTGGCCCGCAAGGTGCTCGCGGAGCACGGCGCCAAGTCGAACTTCCTCGGGTACGGCGGCTTCCCGGCGACGATCTGCACGTCGGTGAACGAGGTCGTGGTCCACGGGATCCCGAGCGACGAGGTCGTCCTGAAGGACGGCGACATCATCTCCATCGACTGCGGCGCGATCGTCGACGGCTGGCACGGTGACGCGGCCTACACCGCGTTCGTGGGATCCGGCCACGCCCCGGAGCTGATCGAGCTGTCCCGGGTGACCGAGGAATCCATGTGGGCCGGGATCGCCGCCATGAAGGTGGGCAACCGGCTCGTGGACGTCTCCCGGGCCATCGAGACGTACATCCGCCGGCAGCCGAAGCCGGGCGGGGGCAAGTACGGCATCGTCGAGGACTACGGCGGCCACGGCATCGGGACCGAGATGCACATGGATCCGCACCTGCTGAACTACGTCGAGCGGCGGCGGGGCAAGGGACCCAAGCTCGTCCCCGGGTTCTGCCTCGCGATCGAGCCGATGGTGGCCCTGGGCACCCCGAAGACCGAGGTCCTCGCGGACGACTGGACCGTGGTGAGCACGGACGGCACGTGGTCCTCGCACTGGGAGCACTCGGTGGCGCTGACCGAGGCGGGGCCGCTGGTGCTGACCGCCCCCGACGGCGGCAGGGCCAAGCTGGCGGAGCACGGCATCGTCGCGGCTCCCGATCCGCTGGGCTGAGTCCTCGTCGCCGAGCGCGTGACCGGTGGGGCCTGTGGTGCCCACGCGGCGGAGCCGCTCGGTGCCACCGCCCCGCGCCCCTGAAGGCCGGCCCGTCGCTTCCGGGGCGCGTGGCATAAGGATCACCGGCTCTGGGCATCCTTACCCGAATTCGTGTTTCCGGGGGCCCTGGCGTAGACTGACTCGTCGGCTCTCGTGTTTCCGTGTGTCCTCATTCGGTTACGCCGAGTCGATCAAGGTAGTCGATTCGAAGGGCGAAGCGTGGCCAAGAAGCAAGGTGCCATCGAGATCGAGGGCACTGTCGTCGAGTCTCTTCCGAACGCCATGTTCAAGGTCGAGCTCCAGAACGGCCACCAGGTCCTGGCACACATCAGCGGCAAGATGCGTATGCACTACATCCGTATCCTCCCTGACGACCGGGTCGTGGTGGAGTTGTCTCCGTACGACCTGACGCGTGGCCGGATCGTCTACCGCTACAAGTAGATCTTGCCCCCGCTCTCCGTGCCCGGTCTCCCGGGACGCGGGTGGTGGCACTGACCCGGAGAACCTCACCATGAAGGTCAAGCCGAGCGTCAAGAAGATCTGCGACAAGTGCAGGGTGATCCGCCGTCACGGTCGGGTCATGGTCATCTGCGAGAACCCGCGCCACAAGCAGCGCCAGGGCTGACGCACGACCGATCCCTCTGCTCGATTCGCAGAGATTCGCGCGACGCAAGCTGAATTTGTTCATACGCAGGACCCAGGCGAGCTGCTGGCCTGACACCCCCGGCTCGGAGGCCGGGGACCCGAGCCGTACCTACTCTTCGCCATGGAAGAGGCCGGCGGCCGGGGCCCGGTTCTGTGGAAGACCTCCGACAATCACCAGGAGCCATTGAATGGCACGCGTTTCCGGTGTTGACATCCCGCGCGACAAGCGTGTGGAGGTCGCCCTCACCTATGTGTTCGGCATCGGCCGGACCCTCTCCCAGGAGACGCTGGCAGCGACCGGCGTCAACCCCGACACCCGCGTCCGCGACCTCTCCGAGGAGCAGCTCGTCGCGATCCGCGAGTACGTGGACAACAACATCAAGACCGAGGGTGACCTCCGTCGCGAGGTCCAGGCC
This sequence comes from Streptomyces bottropensis ATCC 25435, assembly GCF_000383595.1. Classification (NCBI taxonomy): domain Bacteria; kingdom Bacillati; phylum Actinomycetota; class Actinomycetes; order Kitasatosporales; family Streptomycetaceae; genus Streptomyces; species Streptomyces bottropensis. The sequence goes on from NZ_KB911581.1 coordinate 1,050,475, forward strand.
GACATCCGCCGCAAGGTGGAGATCGGCTGCTACCAGGGCCTCCGTCACCGTCGTGGTCTGCCCGTCCGCGGTCAGCGCACCAGCACCAACGCCCGCACCCGCAAGGGCCCGCGTCGCGCCATCGCCGGTAAGAAGAAGCCGGGCAAGAAGTAGTCCTCAGCGGACAACGCTTCATCAGCGGTCTTCGCTGTAGGACCGACCACCTCCCCGTAGGAGTTTGTAGATGCCCCCCAAGGGTCGTCAGGGCGCTGCCAAGAAGGTGCGCCGCAAGGAAAAGAAGAACGTCGCTCACGGCCACGCGCACATCAAGAGCACGTTCAACAACACGATCGTCTCCATCACGGACCCCTCGGGCAACGTGATCTCCTGGGCCTCCGCCGGCCACGTCGGCTTCAAGGGCTCCCGGAAGTCCACGCCGTTCGCCGCGCAGATGGCCGCCGAGTCGGCCGCCCGTCGCGCGCAGGAGCACGGCATGCGCAAGGTCGACGTGTTCGTCAAGGGCCCGGGTTCGGGTCGTGAGACGGCCATCCGTTCGCTGCAGGCGACCGGTCTCGAGGTCGGCTCCATCCAGGACGTCACGCCCACCCCGCACAACGGCTGCCGTCCGCCCAAGCGCCGCCGCGTCTGACGCACCGGCTCCGGGCGGCTCGGCTTCCGGCTGAGGGCGTGGGGGTTGTCCCCCGCAACGTCGCAGCACGGCTGCCGTCCGTCCAGGCGCCGCCGCGTCCGATCTTCCGCAGATCTTCGACGCAGGCTGCTTGGTCTGAGGTTTTCGGGCGGTACGGCTCCTTCGGGTCGTATCGCCCGTACCCTTGTTACACCTCAGGGCGTCAAATAGCGGGCGCCCCTGACAGAAGGATCTCCCTATGCTGATCGCTCAGCGTCCCTCGCTGACCGAAGAGGTCGTCGACGAATTCCGCTCCCGGTTCGTGATCGAGCCGCTGGAGCCGGGCTTCGGCTACACCCTCGGCAACAGCCTCCGCCGCACGCTCCTCTCCTCGATCCCGGGTGCGGCGGTCACGTCCATCCGTATCGACGGTGTCCTGCACGAGTTCACCACCGTGCCGGGCGTCAAGGAGGACGTCACCGACCTGATCCTCAACATCAAGCAGCTGGTCGTCTCCTCGGAGCACGACGAGCCGGTCGTGATGTACCTGCGCAAGCAGGGCCCGGGTCTGGTCACCGCCGCCGACATCGCGCCCCCGGCCGGTGTCGAGGTGCACAACCCCGACCTCGTCCTCGCCACGCTCAACGGCAAGGGCAAGCTGGAGATGGAGCTGACGGTCGAGCGTGGCCGCGGTTACGTCTCCGCCGTGCAGAACAAGCAGGTGGGCCAGGAGATCGGCCGTATCCCGGTCGACTCCATCTACTCGCCGGTCCTCAAGGTCACGTACAAGGTCGAGGCGACTCGTGTCGAGCAGCGCACCGACTTCGACAAGCTGATCGTCGACGTCGAGACCAAGCAGGCCATGCGTCCCCGTGACGCCATGGCGTCGGCCGGTAAGACCCTGGTCGAGCTGTTCGGTCTGGCCCGTGAGCTGAACATCGACGCCGAGGGCATCGACATGGGTCCGTCCCCGACGGACGCCGCGCTCGCCGCCGATCTGGCGCTGCCGATCGAGGAGCTGGAGCTCACCGTTCGGTCGTACAACTGCCTCAAGCGTGAGGGCATCCACTCCGTGGGTGAGCTGGTCGCGCGCTCCGAGGCCGACCTGCTCGACATCCGCAACTTCGGTGCGAAGTCGATCGACGAGGTCAAGGCCAAGCTGGCGGGTATGGGCCTGGCGCTCAAGGACTCGCCTCCCGGCTTCGACCCCACCGCCGCGGCGGACGCGTTCGGCGCGGACGACGACGCGGACGCGGGCTTCGTGGAGACCGAGCAGTACTAAGAGCTCGGGCCATCGGGTCCGTACTCGGGCGCGGGTGCGCTGTGCTTGATCGCGCAGTTCCCCGCGCCGCTTCCGGGCAGGCCCTTCGGGGCCTCGCCCGGATCTCTGACAGGCGACCGTCTGCTCAGATACTGACTCCGGTACCTAGTACGGCCGGGGCAGACACCTAGGAGAAACACCATGCCGAAGCCCACCAAGGGTGCCCGTCTGGGCGGCAGCGCCGCGCACGAGAAGCTGCTCCTCGCGAACCTCGCGAAGAGCCTCTTCGAGCACGGCCGCATCACCACCACCGAGGCGAAGGCCCGCCGTCTGCGGCCGTACGCCGAGCGTCTGGTCACCAAGGCGAAGAAGGGCGACCTTCACAACCGCCGTCAGGTGCTCCAGGTCATCACGGACAAGAGCATCGTGCACACGCTCTTCACCGAGATCGGCCCGCGGTACGAGAACCGTCCCGGTGGCTACACCCGCATCACCAAGATCGGTAACCGTCGTGGCGACAACGCGCCCATGGCTGTCATCGAGCTGGTCGAGGCGCTGACGGTCGCGCAGCAGGCCACCGGTGAGGCCGAGGCCGCCACCAAGCGTGCCGCGAAGGACGCGGAGGCGCCGGCCGCCGAGGCCAAGGTGGACACCACCAAGGCTGACGAGGCTGCCGACGAGGCTGCCGAGGAGTCGAAGGACGCGTAAGCGTTCCGCGGGGGACTGTGCGAGGGCGGCCTCGGGTTCGTCGTGGTCGTTCGCGCAGTTCCCCGCGCCCCTGAAAGACGGGGCGCAGTGTGAGCGGGCCCGTTCCTCAGGGAGCGGGCCCGCTTTTCTGTACCTGAGAGGATCTTCGTGTGAGTGATGAGGCGGCGCCCGGTCATGTCCGTGTCCGGCTGGACCTGTCGTACGACGGGAGTGAGTTCTCCGGGTGGGCCAAGCAGGCCGGGGGGCGGCGGACCGTGCAGGGGGAGATCGAGGACGCGCTGCGGACCGTGACGCGGTCCCGGGAGGCCTTCGAGCTGACCGTGGCCGGGCGGACGGATGCCGGGGTGCACGCGCGCGGACAGGTGGCGCACGTGGACCTGCCCGAGACGGTTTGGCGTGAGCACCACGAGAAGCTGTTGAAGCGGCTCGCGGGTCGGCTGCCGAGGGATGTGCGGGTGTGGGCGCTCAGGGAGGCTCCCAGCGGCTTCAACGCGCGTTTCTCGGCCGTCTGGCGGCGCTACGCCTATCGCGTCACCGACAATCCCGGCGGTGTCGACCCGCTGCTGCGCAGCCATGTGCTGTGGCACGACTGGGCGCTCGACGTGGACGCCATGAACGAGGCGGCCCGGCTGCTGCTCGGGGAGCACGACTTCGCCGCCTACTGCAAGCGGCGCGAGGGGGCCACCACCATTCGCACGCTCCAGGAGCTGAGCCTGGTGCGGGGGGACGACGGGATCATCACCGCCACCGTGCGGGCCGACGCGTTCTGCCACAACATGGTGCGGTCGCTGATCGGGGCGCTGCTGTTCGTGGGGGACGGGCACCGGGGGACCGACTGGCCGGGGAAGGTGCTGGCCGCCGGTGTGCGGGACTCCGCCGTCCACGTCGTACGGCCGCACGGGCTGACCCTGGAGGAGGTCGGCTACCCGGCCGACGAGCTGCTGGCCGCGCGGAGCAGGGAGGCGCGCAACCGGCGGACCCTGCCGGGGGCGCCCGGGGCCGCCGGCTGCTGCTGACCCCGGGGCGGCTTCGCTCGGGCTACTGCCCGCCTGCCGCGGCGGCTGCCTGGGTCTCGCCCCGGCGGTGGATCTGCTCGTAGGCGGACTGGCTGAGGTCGTCGCCGGCGGCGAAGACGGCCTTGTCCTTCTCCGTGACGTCCTTGCCGTCGGTGAAGCCGGACAGGGTGAAGTAGGCGTAGCGGCCGTAGGAGTTGGCGGTCGTGCGGCAGAAGGTCGTGCGGCAGAAGGTGGCGACGCCTTCGCCGGGCAGGGAGACGATGGTGCTCTTCTTGTCCCAGTCCTTCTTGACCTCGGTCGCCTTGGCCTCGGTGTCGAACAGGGCGACGCCGATCGTGACCGCGATCTTGTCCCTGACGTAGGTCACGCGCAGGAAGCGCGTGCAGTCGTTGCCGGTCAGAAGGGTGTCCAGGCTGCCCTGGACGGCCGACGCGCAGTTCGTCGTCGAGGCCGTGGCGCCCTTGCGGTAGACCACGCCGTCGCGCTTGGTCAGCTGGGAGCCCGGGAAGAGGATGTCCGGGCTGATCGGCGCCTTGTCCTTGCCCGAACTGGAGATGAACTCCTTCGGGTCCAGGGGCGGTGGGGCCGAGGTCGGCGCGAACGACGGGTCCGCCTTGGCGCTGGCGCTCGGGATGTCCGCGGCGGTCGGCAGGTCGTTCGGGCCGTTCGCCGTGGTGCTGCCGCTGTCGTTGTTGACGACGGCGACGGCCACGGCGACACCTATGCCGACCGTGGCGAGTGCGCCGCCCACGATCATCAGGAGTCTGCGGCGTCTGTTGCGTATCTCGGACTGTTCGGCGAGTGACGCCCAGTCCGGGGTCCGGTTACTGGTGGAACTGTACTGATCGTCCCACGGATTGTGGGAACCCCCGGGGCTCCACTGAGACCCCCCCTGCCCAAAGCTCATGGGCCGCAGTTTAGACGGACGAAGGCATACCTCACTCGATTACGGGTGAGGCCCTCTCCCACCGGTGGTCCGGGGCGTGGCCGGGGGCCGTTTTGACCCGTCCGGGGCAGCGCGAGTACTCTTGCCGATTGTTATGCGTATTGGCTTGGCCTCTCTCAGGCGAGAAGTCCCTACGTAGGTTCCCTGGAGCAGTTACCAGTGGGCGGCATACGGGCAGCGTTCCCGGCACTGTCGTCCCCAGCTGCACGATCGCTTCAGTGATGCCATGTCTCAGCACCCATCCACTGAAGAAGAAGGCTGCGAAGTGCGTACGTACAGCCCTAAGCCCGGCGATGTGACTCGCCAGTGGCACGTCATTGACGCTCAGGACATCGTCCTGGGCCGTCTGGCTACCACTGCCGCGAACCTCCTCCGCGGCAAGCACAAGCCGACCTATGCCCCGCACATGGACATGGGCGACTTCGTCATCATCATCAACGCCGACAAGGTTCACCTGTCCGGCAACAAGAAGACCCAGAAGCTGGCGTACCGCCACTCCGGCTACCCGGGTGGTCTGCGCTCCGTCCGTTACGACGAGCTGCTGGCGAAGAACCCCGAGAAGGCCGTCGAGAAGGCCATCAAGGGCATGATCCCCAAGAACACCCTGGGCCGTCAGATGATCAGCAAGCTGAAGGTCTACTCGGGCGACCAGCACCCGCACGCTGCCCAGCAGCCGGTGCCGTTCGAGATCACCCAGGTCGCGCAGTAGTTCCGGCCACACCCCAAACAGAAAAGAATCTGAGGAGAACCGTGGCCGAGACCACCGTTGAGCAGCCGGTCGAAGAGACCGAGACCGAGCTCGTCGACATGGAGAGCTACACCACCGAGTCCGAGGTCCCCGTCGAGGGTGAGTACACCTCGGAGTCGCTCGCCGGCCGCTTCGGCGACCCGCAGCCGGCCGCCGGCCTGGGCCGTCGCAAGAACGCCATCGCCCGCGTCCGGATCGTCCCGGGCACCGGCAAGTGGAAGATCAACGGTCGCACCCTTGAGGACTACTTCCCCAACAAGGTGCACCAGCAGGAAGTCAACGAGCCCTTCAAGGTGCTCGAGCTCGAGGGCCGCTACGACGTCATCGCCCGCATCGCGGGTGGCGGTGTCTCCGGCCAGGCCGGCGCCCTGCGCCTCGGCGTGGCCCGCGCGCTGAACGAGGCCGACGTGGACAACAACCGCGGCGCCCTCAAGAAGGCCGGCTTCCTCCGTCGCGACGACCGTGCGGTCGAGCGCAAGAAGGCCGGTCTGAAGAAGGCCCGCAAGGCTCCGCAGTACAGCAAGCGCTAGATCGCGCTCGCGCCCGGCGCGCGTCTCGCGCGCCGCGCAGCTGCGCGTATCGCCCCGGTGGCACGTACTCGTGCCGCCGGGGCGGTTTGCGTAGCAGGGCCGACCGTTCGTACGGGGGCTTACACGCAGACTGTCGGTACAACCCCGATAGGGGGAGGACAGTCTCAGGGGATGTACTTGGTCCGGCGAATGCCGGGACACTCGGGGACAGCCGGTGCGGGACCGCCCGGTAGGGGACCATCAGGTACGAGCCGCACATTCTCAGCAATTCGGAGGACACCACTGTGGGACGACTCTTCGGCACGGACGGCGTGCGCGGTGTCGCCAACGCGGATCTGACGGCCGAGCTCGCGCTCGGACTCTCCGTCGCGGCGGCACACGTACTCGCCGAGGCGGGAACGTTCGAGGGCCACAAGCCGGTGGCGGTGGTCGGGCGGGATCCGCGGGCGTCCGGAGAGTTCCTGGAGGCGGCCGTCGTGGCCGGCCTCGCCAGTGCGGGCGTCGACGTCCTGCGCGTCGGCGTACTGCCCACTCCCGCTGTGGCGTTCCTCACCGGTGAGCTGGGCGCCGACCTCGGCGTGATGCTCTCCGCCAGCCACAACGCCATGCCCGACAACGGCATCAAGTTCTTCGCCCGCGGCGGCCACAAGCTCGCCGACGACCTGGAGAACCGCATCGAGGGCGTGTACGAGGAGCACCGCACCGGGGCGCCCTGGGACCGGCCGACGGGCGCGGGTGTCGGGCGCATCCGGTCCTACGACGAGGGCTTCGAGCGGTACGTCGCGCATCTGCTCTCCGCTCTGCCCAACCGTCTGGAGGGGCTGAAGATCGTCCTCGACGAGGCGCACGGCGCCGCCGCCGGGGTCTCGCCGGAGGTGTTCACCCGGGCCGGTGCCGAGATCGTCACCATCGGGGCCGAGCCGGACGGGCTCAACATCAACGACGGCTGCGGGTCGACGCACCTCGGGAAGCTGCGGGCCGCCGTCGTCGAGCACGGGGCGCACCTCGGCATCGCGCACGACGGGGACGCGGACCGGTGCCTGGCCGTGGACCACGAGGGCGACGAGGTCGACGGGGACCAGATCCTCGCGGTGCTCGCCATGGACATGCGGGAGCGGGGGAAGCTGCGCTCGGACACCGTGGTCGCGACCGTGATGTCCAACCTCGGGTTCAAGCTGGCGCTGGAGCGGGAGGGGCTGCGGCTGGTGCAGGCCGCGGTCGGGGACCGTTATGTGCTGGAGGAGATGAAGGAGCACGGGTACACGCTCGGGGGCGAGCAGTCCGGGCACGTGATCATCTCCGACCACGCGACCACGGGTGACGGCACGCTGACGGGGCTGCTGCTGGCGGCCCGGGTCGCGCAGACCGGACGGACGCTGCGGGAGCTCGCGGGTGTGATGGAGCGGCTGCCGCAGGTGCTCGTCAATGTGCCGGACGTGGACCGGTCGCGGGTGGGGTCGTCGGCGGAGCTGGCCGCGGCCGTGGCCGAGGCGGAGTCGGAACTGGGGGCCACCGGGCGGGTGTTGTTGCGGCCGTCCGGGACCGAGCCGCTGGTTCGGGTGATGGTGGAGGCCGCGGACATCGAGCAGGCGCGAGCCGTGGCGGGGCGGTTGGCGGATGTGGTGAAGTCCGCGCTCGGGTAGGTCCGGGGGGTACGAGGGCTACGGGGTTCTGCGCGTTCCGGGCAGGGGCGTGGGGTTCTGTGTGGTGCGGGCTGCGGGTTCGTCGTGGCTTGTCGCGCAGTTCCTCGCGCCCCTTCGGCGTGCGGCCCCGGCTATGAGGCGCTGCGTTGTCTTGACCACAGCCACTTCTGGAGCAGCAGGGTCAGGGTGCCGGCCAGGACGATGCCCAGGAGGTTCAGGAGCAGTTGCTCCGAGGAGCCCACGGTCTGCTTCGTGTCGCCGTAGGCCAGGGCCACCGCCGCGTTGGCCGCCGCCGGAACCGTGGTGACCGAGATGGCGACGCCCACCAGGGCGCCCGACTTGGCCGAGGTGAGGGAGAGGGTGCCGGCGATGCCGGCGAGGACGGCCACGATGAAGGAGAAGGCGTCGGGGGCGTAGACGAAGGCGGTGTTGGGGCGCTCGGCCTCCAGTTTGGCCTCGGTGAAGTAGCCGAGGGCGTCCATGAAGAAGGTGAAGCCCACCGTCACCGCCATCGCCGCGGCGAAGCCCACCAGCAGGGCGACGAACGAGCGGACGGCCAGGCGTGGTTGGCGTTGGACGAGCGAGGTGCTGATGCCGGCCAGGGGGCCGAACTCGGGGCCCACCGCCATCGCGCCGACGATCAGGACCGCGTTGTCCAGGACCACTCCGCAGGCCGCGATCATCGTGGCCAGCGTGATGAAGGCGACGTAGGTGACGGAGAGCGTCGACTCCTCGTGGGTCGCGTCCGTCAGGTGCTCCCACAGGACCGCGTCCGCGCTCTCTCCAGGCGCGTCCTTCTCCGCCTGGTCGGCGCGCTCGGAGAGCGACAGGTCGATGTTCTCCACGGCGATGGAGCCGGTCCTGTCGAGGTCCAACGACCGGAGCACGCCGATCAGTTCGTCGCCCGCCTCGCGCGCCACGTCGCACGTCACGACGTCGCCGGCGGGGTCGCGGGCGGCTCCCTCCATGACGACGAGGTGGGTGGTGCCGACCGTGTCCTCGATCAGGCGGACCACCTCGTCGGTCCGGTCGGACGGGGTGATCAGGCGCAGATGCAGCATGCCCGCAGGGTAGCGGGGCGCGCGTGCGGGCCTACAGCTTGCGCAGGCTGAGGCGGCGCACCTTGTGGTCGGCGCCCTTGCGGATGATGAGGGTGGCGCGGCCCCGGGTGGGGGCGATGTTCTCGACCAGGTTGGGCTTGTTGATGGTGCGCCAGAGGGTGCGGGCGTAGTCGAGGGCGTCGTCCTCGGAGACCTGGGTGTACTTGCGGAAGTACGAGCCGGGGTTCTGGAAGGCGGTCTGACGGAGCTTCTTGAAACGGTTGAGGTACCAGCGCTCGATGTCGTCGGCGCCGGCGTCGACGTACACGCTGAAGTCGAAGTAGTCGGCGAGACCGACACGGGTGCGGCCGTCGCTGCCGGGGAGAGCGGGCTGCAGGACGTTGAGGCCCTCGACGATGAGGATGTCGGGGCGGCGGACCGTGAGCCGCTGGTCGGGGACGATGTCGTAGATGAGGTGGGAGTAGACGGGGGCCGTCACCTCGCCCTTGCCGGCCTTGATGTCGGCGACGAAACGGGTCAGGGCCCGGCGGTCGTAGGACTCGGGGAAGCCCTTGCGGGAGACCAGGCCGCGTTCCTGGAGGTCCTTCATGGGGAGCAGGAAGCCGTCGGTGGTGACCAGCTCCACGCGCGGGTGTTCGGGCCAGCGGGCGAGGAGGGCCTGGAGGAGGCGGGCGACGGTGGACTTGCCGACGGCCACGGAGCCGGCGACGCCTATGACGAACGGGGTGCCCGACTGGGAGCCCTGCTCGCCGAGGAACGTGTTCAGGGCGCCGCGCAGGCCGTCGGTGGCGCCCACGTAGAGGTTGAGGAGCCGGGACAGCGGCAGATAGATGTCCCGTACCTCGTCGAGGTCGATGACATCGCCCAGGCCGCGCAGCTTCTCGACCTCCTCGGCGTTCAGCGGGAGCGGCGTTTTTTCGCGCAGCGCGCTCCATTCGGCACGGGTGAGGTCGACGTAGGGAGTCGCCTCCGGCCTGGGCCGGTGGGCGCTCCGCGGCAACGGGGAGACCGGTGAGATCACAGTCCATTGTTAACGGAGTTTGAACAGGGTGACGGGGTGGGGTCCGTCACGCCGGGGCGCACGATAGCGGATCCGCCCCTCACTGTGCGTGAACTGTGACGAAGGTATGGACCTGGAATGGAGGGAGGACTAGCGTCCGGGCGGCCGGGAGGGAGCCGCCTCCCGGCCGATCCGGGGCTGCGGGCCCGGGGGAATCGAGGTTGTCTGATGCCTTTTGGTGTACCTCTGCGCGTACGGGACGCCGTCCGGCGGGACACTACGCGCGGTGACGCGGAGCTGGCCGGGCGGGTGTGCAGCGAGCTTTCGGCGGATCTTCCGGACGAGGATCTGGGCGAGTGTCCCTCCGACGCGATGGACATGTACCGGATGGGGAGCAAGCCCCGGTGCGAGGAAGCCGAGTATCTGGGGATGGTGCGGGAGGCGATCGAGCGGATCGAGGAGGGAAGTTGAGCGGAGTGGGGGGAACGGGGCGGGACGGCATGGGACGGAACGGGACGGCCCTCAGGCGGTGATGTCCCGCCAGGCCGCCGGGATCGACTCCGCCACGTCGTGGGCGCCCGCCGGGGCGCCGTCGGCGGCGTAGCGGCCCGCCAGGCCGTGGACGTACGCCGCCACGCTCGCCGCGTCCAGGGGGGAGAGGCCGGCTGCCAGGAGCGAGCCCGCCAGGCCCGAAAGGACGTCACCGCTGCCGGCGGTGGCGAGCCAGGGGGTGCCGGTGGCGTTGACGCGGACCGGGACGCCTGGGTCCGGGGCCGCGACCAGGGTGGTGGAGCCCTTGAGGAGGACCGTCGCGTCGTAGGCGCGGGCCAGGTCGCGTACGGCGGTGAGGCGGGAGGCCTCGACCTCCTCACGGGAGATGCCGAGGAGCGCCGCGGCCTCGCCCGCGTGCGGGGTCAGCAGGGTGGGGGCCGTGCGGCCGCGGACCGTCTCGCGGTCGGTGAGACGGAGGCCGTCGGCGTCGAGGAGGACGGGGACGTCGGTGGAGAGCGCCTCGGCGACGGGGGCCGGGTCGTCGGCGGCTCCGGGGCCGGCGACCCAGGCCTGGACCCGGCCCGCCTTCTTCGGGCCCGTGTTCGACACCAGGGTCTCCGGGAAGCGGGCGAGGACCACGTCGCCGGCCGCGCCGACGTAGCGGACCGCGCCCGCGCCGCCGCGCAGGGCACCGGCGACCGCGAGGACCGCCGCGCCCGGGTAGCGGGCCGAGCCCGCCGCGATCCCGACGACCCCGCGGCGGTACTTGTCGCTCTCCTGGGACGGGTGGGGCAGGAGGGCGGCCACATCGGTGTGCTGGAGGGACTCCAGGGCGGGGGCGGCCGGGAGGGTGTCCGCCAGGCCGATGTCGATCAGGCGGACCGAGCCGGCGTGCTCGCGCGCCGGGTCGATGAGGAGGCCCGGCTTGTGGGTACCGAAGGTGACGGTCAGGTCGGCGCGGACGGCTGCGCCGTGGATCTCGCCGGTGTCCGGTTCGATGCCGCTCGGGAGGTCCACGGCGACGACGATGGCGGGGGAGGCGGCGGCCAGGTCGGCCAGGCGGGCGGCTTCGGGGCGCAGGCCGCCCTTGCCGCCGATGCCGACGATGCCGTCCAGGACGAGGTCGGCGCGGCCGATGAGGGCGGGGGCGGACGTGGGGGCGGCGGTGGTGCCGCCTGCCCGGAGGAGGGCGTCGAGGGCGGCGGGGTGGGTGCGGTCCGGGGCGAGGAGTACGGCGGTCACGCCCGCGCCTCGCCTCGCCAGGCGGGCGCCGGCGTACAGCGTGTCGCCGCCGTTGTCCCCGCTGCCGGTGAGGAGGACGACGCGGCTGCCGTAGACGCGGCGGGGGAGGACGTCGGCGCAGGCCGCGGCCAGGCCTGCGGCCGCGCGTTGCATCAGGGCGCCGGTGGGGAGGCCGGCCATGAGGGTGCGTTCGGCTGTGCGGACGGTTTCTACGCGGTGGGCTGAGCGCATGGGATGAGTCTGCCTTGTGTGGGGGCGGGGTGGGGTGGGGCGTTGTCGGGTGCGGGGCCGGTGGGGCTTCTCGCGCCCCTGGAGGGCGAGGGTGGCGCCCTGCGCTTTTCGGTTCGCAGGGGCTCTGGCTCGTGTGGTGTCGGGTGCGGGTGGGTGGGGGCTTCTCGCGCAGTTCCCCGCGCCCCTGGAAAAGCACGGGCTGCGCCCTGTGTTTTCCGAGCGTGGCGGAGCCCTCGGTTGTCGGGTGCGGGGCCACGTCCGGCCCGCGGTCGCCCCGTGGTGCGTACCCCCGAGTTGTGGCGCGCACCCCTCAGCCCTCCGCGATCACCACCGCCGACGCCACCCCCGCGTCGTGGCTCAACGAGATGTGCCAGGACTTGACGCCGAGCGCGGAGGCGCGGGACGCGACCGTGCCGGTCACTCGGAGGCGGGGCTGGCCGGAGGGCTCGACGTAGACCTCGGCGTCGGTCCAGCGCAGGCCGCTGGGGGCGCCGAGGGCCTTCGCGAGGGCCTCCTTCGCGGCGAAGCGGGCCGCGAGGGAGGCGGGCCCCCGGCGTTCCCCGCTGGGCAGCAGGAGTTCGCTCGGGAGGAAGAGACGGTCGGCCAGGCTGGGCGTGCGCTCCAGCGAGGCGCGGAAACGGTCGATCTCGGCGACGTCGATGCCGACTCCGATGATGGGCATGATCCGCACCCTACGGTGCCCCCGAGGCCTCACTCCACGGTCACGGACTTCGCCAGGTTCCGCGGCTGGTCCACCTCGTTCCCCCGCGCCGTGGCCAGTTCGCACGCGAAGACCTGGAGGGGAACCGTGGCGACCAGCGGCTGGAGCAGGGTCGGGGTCACCGGGATGCGGATCAGATGGTCGGCGTACGGGACGACCGCCTCGTCGCCCTCCTCCGCGATGACGATCGTGCGGGCGCCGCGCGCGCGGATCTCCTGGATGTTGGAGACGATCTTGTCGTGGAGCAGGGAGCGGCCCGCCGGGGAGGGGACCACGACGACCACCGGCAGGTCCTCCTCGATCAGGGCGATCGGCCCGTGCTTCAGCTCGCCCGCCGCGAAGCCCTCCGCGTGCATGTAGGCCAGCTCCTTCAGCTTCAGGGCGCCTTCCAGGGCCACCGGATAGCCCACGTGCCGCCCCAGGAACAGCACCGTGTCCTTGTCGGCGAGGGTGCGCGCCAACTCCCGTACCGGTTCCATCGTTTCGAGGACCCGCTCCACCTCGCGGGAGATGCGGGACAGGTCGCGGACCACCGCCCGGATCTCGTCGCCCCACTTGGTGCCGCGCACCTGGCCGAGGTAGAGGGCGACGAGGTAGCAGGCCACCAGCTGGGTCAGGAACGCCTTGGTGGAGGCGACGGCCACCTCCGGGCCGGCGTGGGTGTAGAGGACCGCGTCGGACTCGCGGGGGATCGTCGAGCCGTTGGTGTTGCAGATGGCGAGGACACGGGCGCCCTGCTCGCGGGCGTGCCGCAGCGCCATCAGCGTGTCCATGGTCTCGCCGGACTGGGAGATGGCGATGACCAGGGTGTGGGGGCCGAGGATCGGGTCCCGGTAGCGGAACTCGCTGGCCAGCTCCACCTCGCAGGGGATACGGGTCCAGTGCTCGATGGCGTACTTGGCGATGAGGCCCGCGTGGAACGCCGTACCGCACGCGACGATGACCACCTTGTCCAGCTCGCGCAGCTCCGCGTCGCGGATGCGGACCTCGTCCAGACTCAGGGCGCCCGCCGCGTCGATCCGGCCGAGGAGCGTGTCCGCGACCGCCTTGGGCTGCTCGGCGATCTCCTTGAGCATGAAGTAGTCGTAGCCGCCCTTCTCGGCCGCCGACGCGTCCCAGTCGACGTGGTACGAGCGGACCTCGGCGGGGCGGCCGTCGAACGTCGTCACCGTCACGCCGTCGCGGCGCAGCTCGACCACCTGGTCCTGGCCCAGCTCGATCGCCGAGCGCGTGTGGGCGATGAACGCGGCCACGTCGGAGGCGAGGAAGGCCTCGCCCTCGCCGACCCCGACCACCAGCGGTGAGTTCCGGCGGGCGCCCACGACCACGTCCGGCGCGTCCGCGTGCACCGCGACCAGCGTGAACGCCCCCTCCAGGCGGCGGCACACCAGCCGCATCGCCTCCGCGAGGTCGTCGCACGAGGAGAACGCCTCGGCGAGCAGGTGGGCGACGACCTCGGTGTCCGTCTCGGAGACCAGCTCGTGGCCACGCTCGGTGAGTTCGGCGCGCAGCGCGGCGAAGTTCTCGATGATGCCGTTGTGGACGACGGCCACCCGGCCCGCGTTGTCGAGGTGCGGGTGGGCGTTGGCGTCCGTGGGACCGCCGTGGGTGGCCCAGCGGGTGTGGCCGAGGCCGGTCGAACCGGTCGGCAGCGGCCGTCCGACCAGCTCCTTCTCCAGATTGACCAGCTTCCCGGCCTTCTTCGCGGCGGCCAGGCCCCCGTCGGCCAGGACCGCCACGCCCGCGGAGTCGTACCCCCGGTACTCCAGCCGCTTCAGCCCGGCCAGGACCACGTCGAGCGCGGACTGCGCGCCGACGTATCCCACGATTCCGCACATATCAACCCCTGTGTCGTACCGTTCGCGACCTGTCGTGTGCCCTGTGTGACTCTACGTGACGCCGGTGACGTCCGGTCAGCCCGCATATCGGGTGACTTCGCACGCGCATATCGGGTGACCGTACGCGCGGCGCCCCCTCTCGCGCGAGTACGGCACGTATCGCTGATCGCATGACGAGCCGACAAATGACGAACGGGTCCATGAGGTTCGGACCCATGAGATTCCGCGCCCTCGCCGTGTTACTGGCGGCCCTGGTGACCGCCCTTCCCGTCGGCGCCGTCGACGCCGCCGCGGCCGGACGCGTCGCGCGCGAGCCGGCCGCCCCCTCCGGCGACGGTCCCCTCGTCCCGGGCGTGCCGCCCGGCCCGCACCAGCCCTGGCAGATCGACACGCCGGACCAGGCGTTGCCGCCGCGGGTGTACGCGCCCGGCGCGGCGGAGGAGGCGGTGGAGCCGAGGCGCGCGGCGGCCGGGACGTACGACCTCATCGAGTACGTGCCGCTGAGCGAGGCCCAGGCGTTCGCCGGGGCCGAGGTGACCTGCACGAAGCTGACGGGCCCGTACCAGCGGCAGGTCGAGCGGTATCTGCGGCGGAAGGTGGACGGGAAGCAGTCGCGGGCCGACTGTCTGGCGATCCGGGCGTTCCAGATCAAGCAGCGCATCAAGCCGGCGATCGGCTTCGCGGGGCCGGTGACCTGGGCGCGGATGCAGTTGCTCGCCGCCCGCAAGAACCCCAACGCGGCCGGGAAGTGCCCGGTGCGGACGTACCGCGTGGCGTGTGTGGATCTGTCGCGGCAGCTGACGTGGGTGCAGAAGGGGAAGAAGGTGGTGTTCGGGCCGGTGCCGATGCGCAGCGGGCGGAAGGCGTACCCGACCCGTGCGGGGTGGCACAAGGTCTACTGGAAGCACAAGAACCACTGGTCGACGCTCTACAACACGCCTATGCCGTACAGCCAGTTCTTCAGCGGCGGCCAGGCGTTCCACGCGGTGTACGGGTCCATCTACACGGAGATCGGGTCCATGGGGTGCGTGAACCTGCGGCTGGCGGACGCCCGGGCCCTGTGGGGGGTGCTGAAGACGAAGGACCGGGTCTTCGTGTGGGGGAAGCGGCCGGGGAAGTGAGGCGGGTGGGGGCGGGGTCGTTCGTACGTCATGGGCCGCGCCCGTTCGAAGGGGACTTCCGTGGCTCTGAGACACTGGGGCCGACATGAGTGAGACAGCACCTGCGCGGAGCGCGCCCCTGCGGGCCCGTGCCGAGATCGATCTGGATGCCCTGCGGGCCAATGTGCGCACGTTGCGTGCGCGGGCCGCGGGTGCCGAACTGATGGCCGTGGTCAAGTCGGACGCGTACGGCCACGGTGCGGTGCGGTGTGCCCGGGCGGCCGTCGAGGCGGGGGCGACCTGGCTGGGGACGGCCACACCGGAGGAGGCGCTGGCGCTGCGGGCGGCGGGTCTGTCCGGGCGGCTGATGTGCTGGCTGTGGGCGCCCGGCGGGCCCTGGCGCGAGGCGGTCGAGGCGGATCTCGACGTCGCGGTCAGCGGGATGTGGGCGCTGCGGGAGGTCACCGACGCCGCCCGTGCCGCGGGTCTGCGCGCGCGGGTGCAGCTCAAGGCCGACACCGGGCTCGGCCGCAACGGCTGCGCGCCCGGCGACTGGCCGGAACTCGTCGCCGAGGCGCTGCGGGCCGAGGCCGAGGGACTGGTGAAGGTCACCGGACTCTGGTCGCACTTCGCCTGCGCCGACGAGCCGGGGCACCCCTCCATCGAGGCCCAGCTCACCCGCTTTCGCGACATGGTCGCCCACGCCGAGGAGCAGGGCGTCCGCCCCGAGGTGCGGCACATCGCCAACTCGCCGGCCACGCTCACCCGCCCGGACGCGCGCTTCGACCTCGTACGGACGGGCATCGCGGTGTACGGCATCTCGCCCAGCCCGGAACTGGGCAGCGCGGCCGATCTGGGCCTGCGTCCCGTCATGCGGCTCAGCGCCTCGCTCGCGCTGGTCAAGCACGTCCCCGGCGGCCACGGCGTCAGCTACGGACACCACTACGTCACCCCGGGCGCCACCACCCTCGGCCTGGTCCCCGTCGGCTACGCGGACGGCATCCCCCGGCACGCCTCCGGCGCCGGGCCGGTGCTCGTCGGCGGCAAGTGGCGGACGGTCGCGGGCCGCGTCGCCATGGACCAGTTCGTCGTCGATCTCGGCGGGGACGAACCCGTCGCCGGGGACGAGGTCGTGCTGTTCGGGGCCGGTGACAAGGGTGAGCCGACCGCCGAGGACTGGGCGCAGGCGGCCGGAACCATCGCCTACGAGATCGTGACGCGCATCGGAACCCGCGTCCCGCGCGTCTACGTCGATACGGGTGATTGAGCGGGCACGTGCGGCCACGCGTGCGGCCCCCGAGTATGTGATCACGGGTGTCCGGCGCGGGTGCGCCGGAGTGTGATCCGGGGCACGTCCGGGTGCGGGCATGAGCGGTCGGTGCCCGAACACGAGTAAGTGAAAGACGAAGGACTGGAAACTCCGTACACATGCGCGGAGCGCCAGCGGTAGCGGGATCGACAGCAGGACCGGACGTCGGCGAAGAGGAGCGGGACGTGAGCGAGAGCAGCGCGGAGGCCGTGGAGGCCGTCGCGAGCGCGGCCGCCGCCTCGGCCGCGTCCGGCGACGGGATCTGGCGCAGAGCGGGTGTCGCCGGGGCGGCGATAGGCGTGGTCGCGGCGGGCGCGGCGGCCGGCGTCGCCATAGAGCGGCTCACCGTCGGGCGCGGGATGCGCCGCAGGGCCCAGCTCGCGCTCGACTCCACCGGCCCGTACGGGGGGCTGCGCGGCACCCCCGGCAAGGCGTACGCCGACGACGGCACCGAGCTGTACTACGAGGTCGACGACGTCGAGCCCGAGGCCGGGCTCTCGCCCCGCAGGCGTCGGCTGTTCGGCCGCAAGGCCCCGGCCCCGGTCACCGTCGTCTTCAGCCACGGCTACTGCCTCAACCAGGACTCCTGGCACTTCCAGCGGGCCGCGCTGCGCGGTGTCGTGCGGACCGTGCACTGGGACCAGCGCAGCCACGGCCGCTCCGGCCGGGGCGCGGCCCAGGTGCAGGACGGGCAGCCGGTCACCATCGACCAGTTGGGGCGCGACCTCAGGGCGGTCATCGACGCGGCGGTGCCCGAGGGGCCCATCGTGCTCGTCGGCCACTCCATGGGCGGCATGACCGTCATGGCGCTGGCCGCGCACTGCCCGGAGCTGATCCGCGAGCGGGTCGTCGCCGTCGCCCTGGTCGGGACGTCGTCGGGGCGGCTCGGCGAGGTCAACTTCGGGCTGCCGGTCGCGGGCGTGAACGTGGTGCGGCGGGTGCTGCCGGGGGTGCTGAAGGCGCTGGGGCAGCAGGCCGCGCTGGTGGAGCGGGGGCGGCGGGCGACCGCCGATCTGTTCGCCGGGATCATCAAGCGGTACTCGTTCGCCTCGCGGGACGTCGACCCGGCGGTGGCGCGCTTCGCCGAACGGATGATCGAGGGCACGCCGATCGACGTGGTCGCCGAGTTCTATCCGGCGTTCACCGAGCACGACAAGACCGAGGCGCTCGCGGCCTTCGCGGAGCTGCCGGTGCTCGTGCTGGCCGGGGTCAAGGATCTCGTCACGCCGAGCGAGCACAGTGAGGCGATCGCCGATCTGCTGCCGGACGCGGAGCTGGTGCTCGTCCCCGACGCGGGGCATCTGGTGATGCTGGAGCACCCGGAGGTGGTGACCGACCGGCTCGCGGACCTGCTCACCCGTGCGGGGGCCGTGCCGGCGGGGGCTACGGTAAGTGGCTATGGAAGCGCCAGCAGCACCGCACGTCCCGGGTGAGTCCGGGCCTTCTCTGCGGATCACCGTACATTCTCCCGACCGGATGCTGGAGCTGGGCCGTCGCCTGGCCGAGCTCCTGCGCGCGGGCGATCTCGTGATGCTCAACGGGGAGTTGGGCGCCGGGAAGACGACACTGACCCGGGGGCTCGGGGAGGGGCTCGGGGTGCGGGGTGCGGTCACCTCGCCGACGTTCGTCATCGCCCGGGTGCATCCGTCGCTGGTGGAGGGGCCGCCGCTCGTCCATGTCGACGCGTACCGCCTGGGCGGCGGGCTGGACGAGATGGAGGACCTCGATCTCGACGTCTCGCTGCCGGATTCGGTGATCGTGGTCGAGTGGGGCGAGGGCAAGGTCGAGGAGCTGGCGGACGACCGGCTGCATGTCGTCATCCACCGGGCCGTCGGCGACACCACGGACGAGGTACGGCATGTGACCGTCACCGGACTGGGTGAACGGTGGGGGGCCGTGGAGCTGGGCGTGCTCGCGGCGTGACGCTCCGCCGAGGCGGGGCGTGGTCCCGCGCTGTGCTCCCGCCGCGGGTTCCGACGGGGTGTCGGTAAGTGTTGCGCAGGTCGTCCTCGGCGTGGTCACATGGTGACCAGTCCTTGGTTAGGTCTACCTAACTTGGTTCGCCGGTTGCACCAGGAGGCGTCCATGTCGACAGCGGAACGTAGGCCGAGGCCCTCCGGGGTGGGCGGAGTGTCGATGCGGGACCTTCTGGCTTCCTGTGCGGCGGCGAGGGCGGTTTCGACCCCGCCGCCTGCTCCGCCGGTGGCTCCGCCTGTGACTCCACCGGTCAAGGGTGAGGGGCGGCGGGGCGGGCAGAATCGGTGCCGCGAGGCTGCTTAGCGCTCCGGGAAGGGGTGGTTTCGGGCGATTCGCGGCTGCGGGTGGGTGGGGGCTGGTCGCGCGGTTCCCCGCGCCCCCGAACGGGCCGGCGATCCCCTGACCGGTGACCAGGACGGCCGCCGGGCTACTCGACCACGACCACCTTGGTGCCGATGCCTGCGAACTGCCACATCGCCTTGCCGTCCTTGCGGGCCTCCCGGATGCCGCCCGTCCTGGTGGTGGGGTCCGGTTCGGGGGTGGAGCCGTCCACCGCCGCGCTGAAGCCGATGGAGACGCCGTCGACCGTGGCGAAGCGGACGACGTTCTCGATGGGAGTGCCGTCGGAGCCGGTGACGGCGGCCGAGCGGGACGTGACCGTGTAGGTCGCGGGGGTGGGGTCGACCGTGCTGGGGGTGACCTCGAAGGTGCGGGTGACCTTCTCGTTCGCGCCGACCAGCCAGACGCGGTCGCCGTCCAGGGAGTAGACGACGCGTTCGCCGCTGCCCGAGTCGTCGGGCAGGATCTTCCGCGTGTCCTTCTTCTCCTCGCCGGGGGTCTTGGACTTCGGAAGCGCCGAGGACTTGGAGGGGGACGGTTTCCCGAGGTCGTCGGGCACGTGCGCCGACGCCTGATAGGCGAGGAAACCGACTGCGGCGACGGCCGCCGCGGTGAGCCCGGCCACGAATACCGAGCTGCTACTGGCCACCTTCTGCGTCCACCTCTCGTACCCACGTACGCCCTTGAAGCACGTCTGTGCTGTGACGGTAGCAGCAGAGGGGACGTGTACCGGGTCGGCCGTGGCCCGGCCCGAAGCGCCGTAGGCTGTTTGCGTGCTCTTGCTCGCTCTGGATACCGCCACCCCCGCCGTCACCGTCGCGCTGCACGACGGGACGGACGTCGTCGCCGCGTCGAGTCAGGTGGACGCCCGGCGCCACGGGGAACTGCTGCTGCCCGCCGTCGACCGGGTTCTCGCCGAGGCGGGCACCCGCCTCGACGCCGTCACCGGCATCGTCGTGGGCATCGGCCCCGGCCCGTACACCGGGCTGCGCGTCGGCCTCATGACCGCCGACACCTTCGGCCTCGCCCTCGGAGTCCCCGTCCACGGCCTGTGCACCCTCGACGGGCTCGCGTACGCGGCCGGCGCCGAGGGGACGGTCGAGGGACCGTTCGTGGTGGCGACGGACGCCCGGCGCAAGGAGGTGTACTGGGCGCGGTACGCGGACGCGCGCACGAGAACCACCGAGCCGGCCGTCGACCGGCCCGCCGACATCGCCGGCACGGTCGCCGGACTGCCCGCCGTCGGCGCCGGGGCGGTCCTCTACCCCGACACCTTCCCGGACGCCCGCGCGCCCGAGCACGTCTGCGCCGCCGCCCTCGCGGCCCTGGCCGCCGAGCGGCTCGCGGCGGGCGGGGAACTGGAGGCGCCCCGGCCGCTGTACCTGCGCCGACCCGACGCCCAGGTGCCCAAGAACTACAAGGTGGTCACCCCCAAGTGACGACTCCGGTGCTGCGCGAGATGCGCTGGTGGGACATCGAGCCCGTCCTGGAGCTGGAGAAGGACCTCTTCCCCGAGGACGCCTGGTCCCGCGGCATGTTCTGGTCGGACCTCGCCCACGCGCGCGGACCCCACGCGACCCGGCGGTACTACGTCGCCGAGGACGCCGACGGCCGGATCATCGGCTACGGGGGCCTGGCCTCCGCCGGGGACACCGCCGACGTACAGACCATCGCCGTCGCCCGGGAACACTGGGGCACCGGCCTCGGCGCGCTGATCCTCACCGAGCTGCTGCGGGCCGCCACCACGTTCGAGTGCGCCCAGGTGATGCTCGAATGCCGGGTCGACAACGTCCGGGCCCAGAAGCTCTACGAACGCTTCGGCTTCGAGGCGATCGGCTTCCGCCGCGGCTACTACCAGCCGGGGAACGTGGACGCCCTCGTCATGCGCCTCAACGACCCTTCCGCATCCGTACAAGGAACCGAGATCAATGGCTAGGTCCATGGCTGACGAACCGCTGGTTCTGGGGATCGAGACCTCCTGCGACGAGACCGGTGTCGGTGTCGTGCGCGGGACGACCCTGCTGGCCGACGCGATCGCGTCGAGCGTCGACGAGCACGCCCGCTTCGGCGGGGTGGTGCCCGAGGTCGCCTCCCGCGCGCACCTGGAGGCGATGGTCCCGACGATCGACCGCGCGCTGAAGGAAGCGGGGGTGAGCCCGAAGGACCTCGACGGCATCGCGGTCACCGCCGGGCCGGGCCTCGCGGGCGCCCTGCTGGTGGGCGTCTCGGCGGCCAAGGCGTACGCGTACGCGCTCGGCAAGCCGCTGTACGGCGTCAACCACCTCGCCTCCCACATCTGCGTCGACCAGCTGGAGCACGGGGCGCTGCCCGAGCCGACGATGGCGCTGCTGGTGTCGGGCGGACACTCGTCGCTGCTGTTGTCCACCGACATCACCTCGGACGTACGGCCGATGGGCGCGACGATCGACGACGCGGCCGGCGAGGCCTTCGACAAGATCGCCCGCGTGCTCGACCTCGGCTTCCCCGGCGGCCCGGTCATCGACCGGTACGCCAAGGAGGGCGACCCGACCGCGATCGCCTTCCCGCGCGGCCTCACCGGTCCCCGCGACCCCGCCTACGACTTCTCCTTCTCCGGCCTGAAGACCGCCGTGGCCCGCTGGATCGAGGCCAAGCGGGCGGCCGGCGAGGAGGTGCCGGTGCGGGACGTGTCGGCGTCCTTCCAGGAGGCCGTCGTGGACGTGCTGACCCGCAAGGCCGTGCGCGCGTGCAAGGACGAGGGCGTCGACCACCTGATGATCGGCGGCGGGGTGGCCGCCAACTCCCGGCTGCGGGCGCTGGCGCTGGAGCGCTGCGAGGCGGCCGGGATCCGACTCCGGGTGCCCCGGCCCAAGTTGTGCACCGACAACGGGGCGATGGTGGCCGCGCTGGGCGCCGAGATGGTCGCCCGCGGGCGGGCCGCCTCCGACTGGGACCTGTCGGCGGACTCGTCGCTGCCGGTGACCGATCCGCATGTGCCCGGACGCTCCGCCGGACACGGACACGGACACGGACACGGACGCGGACACGGTCACGACCACGGCCACGACCATGTGCACGAGGTCAGCAAGGAGAACCTCTACTCGTGACCGTCGCGCTGATGTGGGAGGCCCGGGCGGCGGAGGGCCGCGGCGGGGAACTCCTCGCCTGGGCGCGGGCCCAGGAGCTTCCCGTGCGGCCACTGCGGCGCGAGACCCTGCGCGCGCCCGGTGAGCGGGTGCTCGTCATCACCTGGTGGGACGCGGACTACGACACCGAACTGCCGGAACTGCCCGAGCCGGGCGGGGAGTTGGTCAGTCGGGCGGTCCACCGGTGGAGGTTCGAGTCGCTGGACGGGTGAGGCGGCGGTACCGGCGTTCCCCGAGGCCGTCCAGGGCGGGGAGGGCGAGCGCGAGAAAGAGCAGCGGGACGCCCCCGACCAGCAGCACCGTGTGTGTCGGCCGGTCGGTGAGGACCATCCCCAGGTCGAGGACGAACATGACGGCCGCGACGACCAGGCTCGCGACACCCGCCCGCCGCGCCGCCGTGCGCCGCCGCGCCCCCCGCTCGATGCGCGCCTCCACCTCCGGCCGCGTCTCCGGTGAGGTGAGCCCGAGCCGCAGGGCGGTGGCGCACAGGTCGGCGACCTCGGCGATCGGGTCGGCCGGCCGGTACTCGTCGAGGTGCGGGAGGCGGGCCCGGCGCCCGTCGGAGGCGTAGAGGTACCCCGACCAGCGGGGGACGCCGCCTCTGTTGTCCTCGACCCGGATGCCGTAGATGTCCGGCCACGCCCAGCGGCGCGTGCGGAGCGGTCCCCGTACGGTGACCCCGTCGGCCGTGACCGACGTCCGCGCCCGCCACTGCTCCAGCACGACCCGGCTCACCGTGGCCACCCAGGCGGCCACGGCCAACACGTTCCAGCCCGACGGGCCGAGCGTCGCCATCGCGTGCAGCGCGCTCGCGATGACCAGTACCCCCGCGACCAGCGTGGTGAGGAAGGTGTTCGGTGGACAGTGCCGTGACCGGGCGGTCATGCTGACCCCCACCCCATCCACGTCCGGGACTCCAAGGACACCACCCGCCCCCACCTCGGCCCCGCCCCCTCCGCCTGGGCCACCTTCGTCGCGTTCGCGGCGGCCCGGGCGGACTGAGCACCCTCAGTTCTGCACGGCCTGGACCTCCGTCTCGCAGTGCAGCCGGCGGTCCGGGCCGACTTCATGGACCGGGCCCGTCAGGGTCAGCCGTGCCCGGTGGCGGATGTCCACGCTCGACGCGCCCAACCGCAGTTCCAGGTCGCCCGGTTCGACCACGCGCCGTCCCGAGCGGGCCGCGAAGGACGACACGTCGGGGTGGAAGCGGAACGTGACCCGGCGGGCGGCACCCGGCTCCAACTCCACACGCCGGTAGGCGATCAGACGGACGTCGGGGCGGGTCACGGAGGCCACCGGGTCGTGCAGGTACAGCTGGACGACCTCCGCGCCCGCCCGCTCACCGGTGTTGCGGACGGTCAGCGACACGTCGTACGCGCCGTTCCCGTCCGTGGTCATCCCGGTGCCCTCCTCCGCGAAGTCCGTCCACGCGAACGTCGTGTACGAACCGCCGTGCCCGAAGGGGTAGAGCGGGGTCGGGTCGATGCTGCTCGCTCCGCCCAGCAGGCCCATCGGCGGCTGGAGGTACGTCCACGGCTGGCCCCCCGGCCGTTGCGGGACGCTCACCGGTAGACGGCCGGACGGGGAGACACGGCCCGACAGCACGCCCGCCACCGCCGGGCCGCCCTCCTCCCCGGGGAAGAACGCCTGCACCACGCCCGCCAGTTGACCGTGCCAGCGGCCGAGCGCGTACGGGCGCCCGGTGAGCAGGAGCGCCACCACCGGCGTACCCGTGGCGAGCAGCGCGTCCAGCAGTTCGGACTGGACGCCCGGGAGCCGTAGATCCTCCGCGTCGCAGCCCTCACCGGAGGTACCCCGGCCGAAGAGGCCCGCCCGGTCGCCGAGGACCGCCACACAGACGTCCGCCTCCGACGCGCGGGCGACCGCCTCGGCGAAACCGCCGGTGTCGTCGCCGTCCACGTCGCTGCCCGCCGCGTACGTGATCTTCGCGTCCGGGAGTTCGGTGCGCAGCGAGGCGAGGACGGTGGGGATCTCGATGCCCAGAGGGGTGCCGGGGTGGGCGGGCAGGACGTGGGAGGGGAAGGAGTAGCAGCCGAGCATGGCGAGGGGGTCGTCGGCGCGGGGGCCGACCACGGCGATACGGATGTCGGGGGCCAGGGGGAGGACGGCGTCGGGGTTGTCCAGCAGGACCACCGACTCCTCGGCCAGACGGCGGGCCAGGGCGCGGTTCGCCGTGGAGTCGAGCCTGATCCGGTCCTCGGCGGGCTCCGGCGTCCAGTCCTCGTCCAGCATGCCCAGCTCGCACTTCTGGAGCAGGACCCGGTGGGCGGCCCGGTCGACCAGCGCCTCCGGGATCTCGCCCGCGCGGACCGCCTCCAGCAGGGGCTCGCCGAAGCAGCGCAGGGACGGCAGTTCCACGTCGAGGCCGGCCGCCAGCGCCGCGTGCGCGGCCTCCGCGCGGCTTCCCGCCACGCGGTGGTTCGTCTCCAGGAAGCCGACGGCGAAGTAGTCGGAGACGACCGTGCCGGTGAAGCCCCAGGTGTCGCGCAGGAGTTCGGTGAGCAGCTCGGGGTCCGCCGAGACCGGGACGCCGTCCGTCTCCGTGTACGCGGCCATCACCGAGCGGGCACCGCCCTCGCGCACCGCCATCTCGAACGGGGGCAGGGTCACGTCCGCGAACTCCCGTACCCCCGCGCGTACGGGCGCGTGGTTGCGGGCGCCTACGGACGCGGCGTACCCGGCGAAGTGCTTCAGCGTGGCCACGATCCCGGCCGACTCCAGGCCACGGACATAGGCCGTGCCGACCGTGCTCACGAGGTACGGGTCCTCGCCGATCGTCTCCTCGACCCGCCCCCAGCGCGGGTCGCGGACGACGTCCAGGACGGGGGACAGACCCTGGTGGACGCCGACGGCGGCCAGGTCGTGGCCGATGTGCCGGGCCATCTCCTCCACCAGCGCCGGGTCGAAGGTCGCGCCCCAGGCCAGGGGGACCGGGTAGGCGGTGGCGTGCCAGGCCGTGAAACCGGCCAGGCACTCCTCGTGGGCGACGGCGGGGATGCCGAAGCGGTTCGCGGCCATGATGCGGCGCTGGGCGCGGGCCAGTGCCACCGCGCCCAGCGCCGGGTCCACAGGGGCCGTGCCGAAGACCCGCGTGAGCTGGCCGAGACCCCGGGTGATCAGCTCGTCGAAGTCGAACGCCTCCGTCATGCCCTGCTCGTCGGGGGCGATGTCCTCGCCGGTCGAATCGCTTTTCACCCACACGCCGTACAGCTGGGCGGTCTTCTCCTCCAGGGTCATCCGGGAGAGAAGGTCGTCGACCCGGGCCGCTGCGGGCAGGGCGGGGTCGCGCCAAGGGGCCGTGGTCATGAAACTCCTTTGGTGGGTTGGCGAGTTTCAGTCGCGACGCTGCGATGAGGGGTCACTTGCCGCCCACTCCCATCAGCCCGCCGACCAGCGCCCGTCGCGCCACCAGGTACACGGCGAAGATCGGGATGCCGGACAGGACGACCGAGGCGAGCAGGGCGGGGATGTTGACGCCGAACTGGCTGACGTAGTTGAACAGGCCGAGGGTGAGCACGCGCGGGCCGTCGGACTGCGTGAAGATCAGCGGGAAGAGGAAGCCGTTCCAGGCCTGGAGCGCCGAGAAGATGACGACCGTGCTGATGCCGCCCTTGGCCAGCGGGATCGTCAGCTGGAAGAGCGTCCGCAGGGGCGAGGCGCCGTCCAGGGCCATCGCCTCGTACAGGTCCTCCGAGACGTCGCGCAGGGTGCCGACCAGGACCAGGACCGAGACGGGCATCGCGAAGGCGGCCGTCGGCAGGATGACGGCCAGGAGGGTGTCGTAGAGGTCGAGCTTCGCGATGAGCAGATACAACGGCACCACCACGGCCTGCGCCGGGATCGCCACGCCCAGGAGGAACAGGCGGAAGGCGGCGTTCGACCAGCGGTCACGGGTGCGGACGGTGACGTAGGCGAGAGGGATGGACAGGGTCAGGACGATGCCCACCACCGAGACCGCGACGATCGCCGTATTGCTCAGCAGATGACCGAAGCCGCTGGTGAGGACGGTGTTGTAGTTGTCGAGGGTCGGGTTCGTGGGGGGCTTGAGGGGGTTGCCGGTCAGGGCCTTGTCCGCGCCGGTGAGGGACGCCGACAGCATCGCGTAGATCGGGACCAGGACGATGACCAGCCAGACGAAGGCGCCGAGACCCGCGACCGGGTTGGCGCGCCTCGTCCAGTGACGCCGGCGGCGGGGGGTGTTCACGCGCTCGCGCGAGGGCTCGTCGGTCCTCGCGGGGCGTGCCAACGTGTCGTGTGACACTGCGTCACATCCCTTCGCGGGTGCTGCGCATGGCGCCGAAGCCCGACAGCCGGACCAGGACCAGCGAGAGGCCCGTCGCGGCGATGACGAGGAACGACGCGATGGCGCTCGCGTAGCCGAAGTCGTACGTCTTGAAGCCCGCCTCGTACATCAGGTACGGCAGGATCGCGGTGTCCGTGCCGGGGCCGCCCTTGGTGAGGATCAGGACCGTCTCGAAGTAGGTCAGGGAGCCGACGACCATCAGGACCGTGGACGTGGTGATCGTGTGCCGCAGCTGCGGCAGTGTGATCGAGAAGAACTGGCGGTAGCGGCCGGCGCCGTCGATGGCGGCGGCCTGGTAGAGGACCTCGGGGATCTGGCGGGCCCCGCCCTGGTAGATCAGGGTGTGGAAGGGGATGAACTGCCAGCCGCCGACGAACACGATCGCGAGGAACGCGCCGCTCTGCGAGCCCAGGGTGTCCGCCTGGATGATGCCGAAGTTCGGGTCGAGGAGGGCGTAGAAGAGGATCGCGATGGCGGTGGAGGAGAGCAGGAACGGCACGAAGAACACCGCGGAGAGGATCGCGCGGTTGCGCTGCCGGCCCGCGGCCCAGACCCCGAGCAGCAGGGCGACGACCGTCTGGAAGACCCAGCTGGCGACCGTCAGGACGACGGTCAGCCACAGGGACTGACCCATCCGGGGGTCGTCGAAGAGTTTCCGCCAGTTGTCGAGACCGACCGGCCGCGGGTCGCCGAGGCCGTCCCAGCTGGTGAAGGAGAGGTAGAGCGCCAGGGCCATCGGGACGACCGCGAAGAACGTGAAGAAGAGGACACCGGGGAGGGCCCAGGCGGCGTGCGGACGGCCGGCGCGGCTCGCACGGTGTACCGGCCCCTTCCGCGCCGCCGGGGCCTTCTCGACCGTGACGGTCACTTCAGCCCCTTGCACGCCGTCACGAACTCGCTGGGCGAGGACTTGCCCGCGAACAGCTTGCCGATCTCCGTGTGCATCTTGGTGCCGAGGCCGTCGCCGAGCGCCTGGTCCCAGGAGAGCGTGAAGGCGGGGGCCTTCTGCACCATGTCGTACTGGAACTTCGCGTACTCGGGGTTCGGCGCGGAGGCGAGGAGGGCGGCCGCGTTCGAGGTGGTCGGCACGTCTCCGTTGTCGATCAGCGCCTTCGCGTACGCCTCCGAGGCGCAGTCCTTCAGGAAGCCGACGGCCAGGTCCTTGTTCTTCGTACGGGCGTTGACGGACCAGTAGTTGGTGGGGTTGCCGACGACGTTGCGGACGTCGCCCGTGCCGCCCTCGACGGTCGGGAAGGGGGCCCAGCCGAGGTCGCTCTTGGCGAAGTCGGGGAACTTGCCGAGCTGGGTCGAGTACTCCCAGGAGCCCATCAGGTGCATGGCGGCCTTGCCGCGCGCGAAGACCGCGGGGGCGCCGCCGTTGACGTACGACACCGAGGTGAACTTGGAGCCGAAGGCACCGTCGTCGATGAGTTCCCTGACCAGTTCGGCGGCCTTGAGGATCGTGGGGTTGCCCCAGCCGTCGGCGTCGCCGTCCTGGATGCGCTTGAAGACCTGAGGGCCGCCGAGACGGTCGACCAGGTACTCCAGCCACATCAGGTTGGGCCAGAGGTCGGAGCCGCCGAGGGCGAAGGGGGTGATCCTCGCCTTCTTGAGCTTGGCGTTGTTGTCGAGCAACTGGTCCCAGGTGGTGGGGGGTTGGAGCTTGTGCTCGGCGAAGACCGCCTTGTTGTAGAACAGGATCACCGGCTGCATGCCGCGCATCGGGATGCCGTAGTGGCGGCCCCCCAGGTCGCCGGCGGACAGGACCGAGGGCAGGAAGCCGTCCTTGAGGACCGGGTCGCCCTCGATGATGTCGGTGAGGTCGACGAGCTTGCCCGCGTCCTCGTACGGCTTGATCGAGCCGCCGCCCCAGTTGAAGAAGATGTCCGGGGAGCTGGGCGAGCCCATCGCCGTGCGGAGCTTGGGGGAGTAGTCGGAGCCGGGGACCTTCTGCAGCTTGATGGTGCCGCCGGCCTTCTTCGCCGCGGCCGACTTGTTGAACCGGTCGACGCTCGCCTGCTGGACCTTCACCGCGTCGTCGCCGTACACGAACGCGGTGAGCGTCTTGCCGTCCCCGCCGCCCGCTCCGCCGCCGGAGCCGCAGGCGGTGAGGCCGGTGCCCAGTCCCGCGGTGAGCAACGAGGCGGAACCGGCGCCGAGGAACCAGCGCCTGCTGAACGGCCTGGTGGCCGCACTGTCGCCGGTGACCTGGCCTCTACTCGACTCCATGAGAGCACCCTTCGCGCATGGTCGGACGTATGAATCTCTGCGAATGTTTCGGCTGGTACTTCGAATGTTCCGGGAACGTATGGCCGTCGAAAGGGTTCGTCAAGAGGTCGCGCAGGGATACGATCCCGCTCATGAAGCCCGCGAAGCCTGAGGAAATCCAGACAAGAGCGCGTGCGTCCCAGTCCACGCAGACCGCGACGCTCGCCGAGATCGCCCGGCAGGCCGGCGTCTCGGCTCCGACTGTTTCGAAGGTGCTCAACGGCCGCGCGGACGTCGCGCCCGCGACCCGCACCCGCGTCGAGGAGCTGCTGCGCGAGTACGGCTACCGCCGCCGGCGTGCCGAGGCGAGCCGGTCCCCCCTCATCGACCTGGTCTTCCACGAGCTGGAGAGCGCGTGGGCGATGGAGGTCATCCGGGGCGTCGAGAACATCGCGCGGGAGGAGGGCCTGAGCGTGGTCCTCTCCGAGAGCGCGGGCCGTCTCACCCCCGGCCGCACCTGGGCCGACCAGGTCGCCGCGCGCCGCCCGCACGGGGTCGTCCTCGTGCTGTCCGGGCTCGACGAGTCCCAGCGGGCGCTGCTGACCAGCCGCTCCATCCCGTTCGTGGTGATGGACCCGGCGGGCGACCCCGGCGACGACGTGCCCTCGATCGGCGCCACGAACTGGCAGGGCGGCCTCGCCGCCACGCGCCATCTGATCGAACTCGGCCACCGGCGCATCGGTGCCATCAGCGGGCCCTCACGGATGATGTGCAGCCGCGCCCGGGTCGACGGCTACCGGGCCGCGCTGGAGACCGCCGGGCTGCCGGTCGCCGCGGATCTCATCAAGGCCGGGGACTTCCATCACGAGACCGGCTACCGGCTGGGCCTGGACCTGCTGCGCCGCCCCGACCGCCCCACGGCCGTCTTCGCCGGCAACGACCTTCAGGCCCTCGGCCTCTACGAGGCCGCCCGCGAACTGGGCCTGCGCATCCCGGAGGACCTCAGCGTGGTCGGCTTCGACGACCTCCCGGTCGCCCGCTGGGTGGGCCCTCCTCTGACGACGGTCCGCCAGCCCCTGATGAAGATGGCCGAAGCAGCCGCCCGCCTGGTCCTGGACCTGGGCCGGCAGGACACCTCGTCCACAGCGACCCGGGTCGAACTGGCAACAAGCCTGGTCATACGAAGCAGCACGGCAGCACCACCACCGGCACCCTGAAGGGGGCGCGGGGAACGGCGCGACGAGCGACTTTCTGGGGGCGCGGGGAACTACGAGATCAGCCACGACGGAGAACCTGATGTGGCAGACGCGCACCCGCCGCCGCGCAAGCGGCCTCCAGGGGCGCGGGGAACGGCGCGACAAGCCACAACGACGCGGCACCCGGCCACGAACCCGATCGGGCAGACGCGACCCCGTTTGCCGCGCGAGCGGCTTCTCAGGGGCGCGGGGAACGGCGCGACAAGCCACAACGACGCGGCACCCGACCACGCCCCGCACCCGGCACACGCCCACCCCGCCCCCGGCGACGCGCAAAGCGTCCTGGCCGGAAGTTGATGTATTGACGAGTGACGCAACCCGCTCCACACTCCTCCGCAGTCAATCGGATGCACAACCGAAACTTTCGGAGGCACCCGCAATGAGAACCCCCCATACCCCCAGAACCCCCCTGCGCGCCCGTCTCACCGCCCTGCTCACCAGCCTCACCGCTCTCACCGCCGCCGCCCTGCTCACCACCGCCCCCACCGCCCACGCCGCCGACCCGTCCCTGCGGGACCTCGCCGCCGCCAAGGGCAAGGGCATCGGCACCGCGGTGACCGGCTCCAAGCTCACCGGCACCTACGGCGAGATCGCGGCCCGGGAGTTCAACTGGCTCACCCCCGGCAACGCCATGAAATGGGCCTCGGTGGAGCCCACCCGGGGCAACTTCGACTGGACCGAGGCCGACCGGATCGTCGACTTCGCCGAAGCCCACGACCAGGACGTACGCGGCCACACCCTGGTCTGGCACAACCAGAACCCGAACTGGCTGGCGAACGGCACCTGGACACCCGCACAGCTCGGCCAGCTGATGAAGGACCACATCGCCCTGGAGGTCGGCCGCTACAAGGGCCGCCTCGCCGCCTGGGACGTGGTGAACGAGCCCTTCAACGAGGACGGCACCTACCGCCAGACCCTCTGGTACGACGGCCTCGGCACCGACTACATCGCCCAGGCCCTCACCGCCGCCCGCGCCGCCGACCCGGCCGCCAAGCTCTACATCAACGACTACAACGTCGAGGGCGTCAACGCGAAGAGCACGGCCCTCTACAACCTGGTCCGGGACCTGAAGGCACGCGGCGTCCCCATCGACGGCGTCGGTCTCCAGGCCCACCTGATCCTCGGCCAGGTCCCCGCCACCCTCCAGCAGAACATCCAGCGCTTCGCCGACCTGGGCGTGGACGTGGCCATCACGGAACTCGACATCCGCATGCAACTCCCGGCCACCCAGGCCAAGCTGGCCCAGCAGCGCACCGAGTACGAGACCGTGGTGAAGGCCTGTGTGGCCGTGACCCGCTGCACCGCCCTCACCGTCTGGGGCTTCACCGACTCCGACTCCTGGATCCCGGACACCTTCCCCGGAGAGGGCGCGGCGACCCCGTACGACGAGAACTACGCACCGAAACCCGCCTACCAGGGCATCGTGACGGCGCTCGGCGGCACGGTGACCGAGCCCCCAGTCCCGGCCGGCTGCTCGGCGGCGTACACGGTCGCCAACCAGTGGAGCACCGGCTTCACCGGCAACGTGACGATCCGCTGCGCCGCCGGCTCCTCGCTCTCCTCCTGGCGGCTCAACTGGACCTTCGGGGCCGGACAACAGCTCTCCCAGGCCTGGAACGCGATCTGCACCCAGACCGGCGCGGCCGTCAGCTGCTCCAACGCCTCCTGGAACGGCGGCGTACCGAGCGGCGGTTCGGTGAGCTTCGGCTTCAACGGCACCTGGAGCGGCACCAATCCGGTGCCGACCGTGACCCTGGGCTGAGAAATCTGAGAATTTCCGAAGGAAAAGCGGCGGGTAGTTTCTCGCCGTAACAATTCGGACGTACGTTCATGTGTGTGACTGGTGAAGGAAACGAGCGCGGAACCGAGGACGGCGGGGACGAGAACGGCGGGGACGCGGTCAGACGGCGGCGCCGGCTGAGGTTCGCCGGTCTCGCCCTCGCCGGCGTCCTCGTCCTCGGTGCGAGCGGGGCCGGCTGGGCGTTCTGGCGGCTCAACGACAACATCACCGGCGTCGACATCAACAGCGCGCTCGGCGACGACCGTCCCGCGAGGATCGGACCGACGGCGTCACCCGAGGCGTCGGCCACCGCTGCCGAGCCCCTGCCGAGCGGCGCGCTGAACATCCTCGTCCTCGGCTCCGACTCCCGCAGCGGCAAGGAGAACGCCGCGCTCGGCGGCGGCGACGAGGGCGCGGGCGCCCGCTCGGACACGGCGATGGTCGTCCACATCGACGAGGGCCGCACCGGGGCGACCGTCGTCAGCATCCCCCGCGACACCCTGGTCACCCGCCCGTCCTGCCCGCTGGAGTCGGGCGGTTCGATGGCGGTGGCGTCCCACGTGATGTTCAACAGCGCGTACGCGGTCGGCGGCCCGGTCTGCGCGGTCAAGACCGTCGAGTCGATGACGGACGTCCGCATGGACCACTACATGGAGATCGACTTCGCCGGCTTCGCGAAGCTCGTCGACGCCCTCGGCGGGGTCACCGTCACGACGGACGAGGACATCGACGACGAGGACAGCCACCTGGAGCTGGCCGCCGGCACCCACCATCTCGACGGCGAGCAGGCCCTCGCCCTCGCCCGCACCCGCCACGGCATCGGCGACGGCAGCGACCTCGGCCGTATCGGCCTCCAGCAGATGCTGGTGAAGGCCCTGCTGGACCAGATCTCCTCGACCGACCTCCTGACGAACCCCGCCCGGCTCTACCGGGCCGCCGACGCGGTCACCGCGAGCCTGACGACGGACACCGGCCTCGACTCGCTCACGGAGCTGGTGCGCCTCGGCCAGAGCCTCAAGGGACTGTCCTCCGCCGCCACCACGACCGTGATGATGCCGGTCGCGCCGGCCCCCTACGACGGCAACCGGGTGGTGGCGCGGGAGCCGGACGCGGGCAAGCTGTGGGAGTCGCTGAAGTAGCGGCCTGAGCGCGGCCCGAGCGCGGCGAACAAACTTCTCCGGGAAATTCCGGCGGTCGTGTCGATCCGGGGTGCGACCGTTCGACGCATGGGTGAGAGTCGGGGAGAAGCCCCGGCCGCCGACGCACCTGGAGTCACCATGCCGCGCTATCTGTCGATGGTCCGGATCGACGAGACGACCGCCCCCGCCGAGGGCCCGAGCCCCGAGCTGATGCAGCGCATGGGGGACCTGATCGAGGAGATGACCAAGGCCGGGGTGCTGCTGGACACCGCGGGTCTGTCCCCGACCGCGCAGGGCACGCGGGTGCACTGGGAGAGCGGGAAGCTCTCCGTCACCGACGGGCCGTTCACCGAGTCCAAGGAGGTCGTGGGCGGGTACGCGATCGTCCAGGCCAAGGACATGGCCGAGGCGATCGAGTGGACCAAGCGGTTCCTGAAGGTGCACGAGGAGCACTGGACGGTCACCTGCGAGGTGCGGGAGATCATGGAGGCCTGAGCCCGCTTGGCCGGGGCGCCGTCCGGGTGTCTGATGGTGGGCTGTGACCTCACAGCCCACCGCCGCGTCCGGTCCCGCGTCCGGTCCCGCGTCCGGTCCCGCGTCCGGTCCCGCCCCCGACCCCCGCGTCGCCATCGAGACCGTCTTCCGCATGGAGTCGCCCCGGCTCATCGCCGGGGTCACGCGCATCGTGCGGGACGTCGGGATCGCGGAGGAACTGGCACAGGACGCGTTGGTCGCGGCCCTGGAGCAGTGGCCGCGCGACGGTGTGCCCGACAATCCCGGCGCGTGGCTGACGGCCACCGCCAAGCACCGGGCGATCGACCTCGTGCGCCGCCGGGAGCGGTACGCGCGCAAGCTCGCCGAGGTGGGCCGGGACCAGGAGGCGGCGGGACCGTACCTCGACCGGCCGTCCGACCCGGACGACATCGACGACGACCTGCTCCGCCTCGTCTTCACGACCTGCCACCCCGTGCTCTCCGCCGAGGCCCGCATCGCCCTCACCCTCCGCCTCCTCGGCGGCCTGACCACGCCCGAGATCGCCCGAGCCTTCCTGGTCCCCGAGCCGACGATCGCCCAGCGCGTCGTCCGCGCCAAGCGCACCCTGGCCACGCGCAACATCGCCTTCGAAGTGCCGTACGGCCCCGACCGCGAGGCCCGCCTCGACTCCGTGCTGGAGGTCATCTACCTGATCTTCAACGAGGGGTACGCGGCCACCGCCGGCGACGACCTGCTGCGCCCGGCCCTGTGCGAGGACGCCCTCCGACTGGCCCGCGTGCTGGCCCAGTTGATGCCCAAGGAACCCGAGGTGCACGGCCTCGCCGCGCTGCTGGAGCTCCAGGCGTCACGGGCCGCCGCCCGCACGGGACCCTCCGGGGCGCCGGTCCTGCTCGCCGACCAGGACCGCCGCCGCTGGAACCGCCCGCTCATCGCCCGGGGCTTCACCGCCCTGGGCCGCGCCACCGCCGCCGCGCCGGGCGCGCCGGGTCCGTACGCCCTCCAGGCCGCCATCGCCGCCTGCCACGCCCAGGCGTACACCTACGCGGAGACGGACTGGCCGAAGATCGCCATCCTGTACGCCCTGCTGGCCGCCCGCGCCCCGTCCCCCGTGGTGGAGCTGAACCGCGCGGTGGCCGTCTCCATGGCCGAGGGCCCCGGCCCCGCCCTGGAGATCGTGGACGGTCTCGCCGCCGAACCCGTGCTGCGCGACTACCACCTGCTGCCCAGCGTGCGCGGGGATCTGCTGCGGCGGCTCGGCCGCACGGAGGAGGCGCGCGCCGAGTTCGCACGGGCGGCCGGGCTGGCGCGCAACGAGCGGGAGCGGGCGTTGCTGCTGGCGCGGGCGGAGGAGGGCGCGTGAGGGGAGTCGCCCGAGATGGGTCGCCCGAGGAGGGTCGCCCGGGGTGCGCGGGGGTCAGGCGGGGTGGCCGATCAGCATCGTCGGCGCTCCCGCGACCCGGGTCAGGAAGACCGTCGCCGAGTTGCGTCCCCGCGGCTTGACCATCTTGCGCAGTTCCTCCGGCTCGACGGCCGACCCCCGCTTCTTCACCGTCAGGACGCCGACCTCGCGCTCCCGCAGCAGGGCCTTCAGCTTCTTCACGCCGAAGGGGAGCCGGTCGGTGATCTCGTAGGCGGTGGCATACGGGGTGACGTGGTGCTCGTCGGCGGTGACGTAGGCGATCGTGGGGTCGATCAGCCCGCCCCCGAGGTCCCGCGCGACCTCGGCGACCAGGTGGGCGCGGATGACGGCGCCGTCCGGCTCGTACAGGTACCGGCCGACCGGACGGACCGGGGGGTCGGGCAGCATCGTGTCGGGGGAGGCGCGGATACCGGCCTCCGAGGGCAGCAGCATCGCGCGCCGCGCCCCCGGTGTGCCGTCCGCACGGAACCAGAGCACGGCCTCCTTCACATCACCGCCGTCCGAGATCCACTCGGCCTCGGCGGCCGGGGGGATCGCCTCGTGCGGGATGCCGGGCGCGATCTTCAGCGCGCCCAGCGGGGCCCTGAGCGCGGCCGCCACGGCCCAGGACAGGGGCGGGGAGTAGGCCTCCGGGTCGAAGATCCGGCCGCGCCTGGACGAACGCCGGGCAGGGTCGACGAACACGGCGTCGTACCCGGCGGTGTCCACCTCCGTCACATCCGCCTCGCGCACCTCGATCAGCTCGGCGAGGCCGAGGGCGTCGGCATTGGCGCGGGCGACCGCCGCCGTCAGCGGATCGCGGTCGACGGCCAGGACCCGGATCCCGGCGCGTGCCAGGGCGATCGCGTCCCCGCCGATGCCGCAGCACAGATCGGCGACCGAGCGCACGCCGAGCGCCCGGAAGCACTCGGCCCGGTAGGTCGCCACGGTGGTCCTGGTGGACTGCTCGACGCCGTTCGGCGTGAAGAACATCCGCCCCGCGTCCGCCGCGCCGAACTTCACGGCCGCCCGCTGCCGCAGCCGTGCCTGGGCAAGGGCCGCCGACACGAGCGCCGCCGGGTGGTCACGGCGCAGCCGGGTCGCCACGGCCAGCTCCCGCGCCGGTTCGGTGTCGCGCACCTCGTCGAGGAGGGCACGGCCCTCGGGGGTGAGGAGGGGGGCGAGGAAGGCGGCGGGGTCCAGGTCGTTCACCGGGCCATTGTCGGTCAGGGGGAGGGGGCGTGGGCCAGTCGGTGGATGGTGGGGACCGGTTGGCGGTGTCGGGGCCGTGGGAAGGGGCCGTCCTGCGAGGATGCGGCGCCATGCGACTCGTACGACAAAATGATGTAAAGAGTGCGAAGCGGGCGAGTTTCTGGAAGGGGGCGGCGAGGGGGAGCGGCGGGGTCCGGGGCGGCATCGCCGTGCTCGCCGCCGCGGTCATCGTGTCGGGGTGCGCCGGGGGTGGCTCGCAGGAGGGTCCGGAGGGGGACCCGGCCGGGTGGTGGGACACCGCGGGGCCCGCCCATGGCCAGGAGCGCGGGCAGCGGCCCTTCGAGGCGCCGGGCGCCCGTGCCCTCGACGCGTACGCCGGGAAGCTGCGCCGGGCGCACGCCGCGCGGGTCGCCGCCGCGAAACGCTGGGGACTGGCCGAGGTCCCCCTGCTCGCGCCGGCGCCCCCGGTCCGCAAGCCGGTGCTCAGGACGCGCGAGGGGTTCGAGGTCGACGGCCACGAGGAGGACGGTCTCCCCCCGGTCCTCACGACCGTCCCCACCCGCGACAAGGTTCTCTTCCTCACGATCGACGACGGCGCCGAGAAGGACCCCGAGTTCCTGCGGATGACGAGCGAACTGCGCATCCCGTACACCGCCTTCCTCAGCGACTACCTGATCAAGGAGGACTACGGCTACTTCGCGCGGATGCGGGACCGGGGCGTCGCCCTCGACAACCACACCCTCCACCACCGCCACCTGCCCGCCCTCTCCTACGCCGCCCAGAAGCGCGAGATCTGCGGCATACAGGACGTGATCGAGAAGCGGTACGGCAAGCGGCCCACGCTGTTCCGGCCGCCGTACGGCAGCTACGACCGGGACACCCTCCGCGCCGCCGGGTCCTGCGGCATCGAGGCCGTCCCCCTCTGGAACGAGGAGGTCTTCGTCGACCGCTGGGACTACCGCGAAGCGGACCGCGAGCTCCGCCCCGGCGACATCGTCCTCACCCACTTCCGGGGCAGGTCCGACTGGAACGGCACCATGCCCGACATGATGCGCCGCTTCCTGAACCTGGTCACCGCCGAGGGCTACGCGGTTGCGAGGCTGGAGGACTACCTGTGAGGGGCGCCGGACGGCATCGGAGGGGAGGGCGCCGGGCGTGGAGCGGGGGCGCGGCGGGAGGGGAGGCCGCGCGTGATGCCTCGGAGAACCGTGTGGGGCGGGGGAATCGCGGGGCGCGGGTGGCGCGACCGGCGTGGAGCGGGGGCGCGGCGGGAGGGGGCGCCGGCGGTGAGACCTCGGGGGTCCTCGCGGGGCAGGGAGGGCGCCGGACGCGTGCGGCGCGGGAGGCACGCCGGGAGGGGCGAGCGCGCGGGGCCCTACCGGCGTGCGCGGCGGCACCCCGTGCGCCGGTCGCCCGCGCCCTGGCCGCCCTCTCCGTGCTCCTGGCCCTCGCCGCCCTGCTCCTCGCCGGATGCGCGGCCCGTCCCGTCGACCCCGCGGCCCGTGACGAGGGGCCCGGAGCCGAAGCGACGGCGAACGGCCGCCTGCCGACGCGGGGGACGAGCCCGCCCTCCGCCCCGGCGGCCGTCCGGACACCGGCCTCGGCCACCGCGTCCCCGGACGGCCGTGCCCCGGTCCCGGCCCCTCCCCGCCCCCGCGCGGACGGCGCGTCGCCCCGCATCCCGGCCGCCTCCCACGCTCCCGGGCAGACGCCCCCGTACCGCCGCTGGGGCCTCACCGCCCCCCTCGCTCCGCCGCCCGCGCGTCCCGACCGGCCTTCCCGGCTCCGCGCGGCGGGCCCGGGGCTGCCGCCCGTCGTCGACCGGGTGCCGACCCGGGACAAGGTGGTCTTCCTGACCTACGACGACGGGGCCGAGAAGGACCCGGCGTTCGTCGACATGGTCCGCGAGCTGCGGCTGCCGGTGAGCATGTTCCTGACGGACAGTGTCGTGGGGCCGGGATACGGCCACTTCGCGCGGCTGCGGGCCGTCGGGGCGACCGTGCAGAACCACACCCTCGACCACACCGCCCTGCGCGGCCTGCCGTACGCCGGACAGCGCGCCGAGATCTGCGGCCAGCAGCACAAGCTCAGGCAGCGCTTCGGCGCCCGGCCGACCCTCTTCCGGCCGCCCTACGGCGTCCACGACGCCACCACGCTCCGCGCCGCCGCCGACTGCGGCATCGCGGCCGTCGTCCTGTGGCGGGCGTCCATGCAGATCAACGACCTCCGCTACGCCGTCGGCGACCGCCTGCGCCCGGGCGACATCGTCCTGGCCCAGTTCCGGGGCCCGGACCAGCTCCGGGGCGCCACCCTCACGGAGATGACGGCACGGCTGCTGCGCCGGATCCAGGCCCAGGGCCTGACGGTCGGACGTCTGGAGGACTACCTCTGAGGCACCCTCGCCGACCCGCCGCGACCCACTCGATTAGCAGTCCGCTTGACCGAGTGCTAATCGCGGTCATAGTCTCAGGTCTGGCACTCCCCCCTGGAGAGTGCCAACTAGCGACGGGCAGGTCCGGCACCCGCGACGACGGATCCACCTGGTCGCCACCTCAGACAGTTAACCCCGTAATCTCCGAAGGGGGAGGTCGGATCGTGACGACCACCAGCTCCAAGGTTGCCATCAAGCCGCTCGAGGACCGCATTGTGGTCCAGCCGCTCGACGCCGAGCAGACCACGGCCTCTGGCCTGGTCATCCCGGACACGGCCAAGGAGAAGCCCCAGGAGGGCGTCGTCCTGGCCGTGGGCCCGGGCCGCTTCGAGAACGGCGAGCGCCTGCCGCTCGACGTCAAGACCGGCGACATCGTGCTGTACAGCAAGTACGGCGGCACCGAGGTGAAGTACAACGGCGAGGAGTACCTCGTCCTCTCGGCTCGCGACGTGCTCGCGATCATCGAGAAGTAATTCACCCATCGTTTTTCTGAGCTGCGCCCCTGGCCCCCCGACCATAATCAGCCGGGCGCCCGGGGCGCAGTTCGTTTCACCCACGTTTTCCGAGAGGGCTGAACCGCTCCCATGGCGAAGATCCTGAAGTTCGACGAGGACGCCCGTCGCGCCCTCGAGCGCGGCGTCAACAAGCTTGCCGACACGGTCAAGGTGACGATCGGCCCCAAGGGCCGCAACGTCGTCATCGACAAGAAGTTCGGCGCCCCCACCATCACCAACGACGGTGTGACCATCGCCCGCGAGGTCGAGGTCGAGGACCCGTACGAGAACCTCGGCGTCCAGCTGGTGAAGGAGGTGGCGACCAAGACCAACGACGTAGCGGGCGACGGTACGACCACCGCCACCGTGCTGGCCCAGGCGCTCGTCCGCGAGGGCCTGCGCAACGTCGCCGCGGGTGCCTCCCCGGCCTCCCTGAAGAAGGGCATCGACGCCGCGGTCAAGGCCGTGTCCGAGGAACTCCTCGCGACCGCCCGACCGATCGACGAGAAGTCCGACATCGCCGCCGTCGCCGGTCTGTCCGCCCAGGACAGCCAGGTCGGCGAGCTCATCGCCGAGGCGATGGACAAGGTCGGCAAGGACGGTGTCATCACCGTCGAGGAGTCCAACACCTTCGGTCTGGAGCTGGACTTCACCGAGGGCATGGCCTTCGACAAGGGCTACCTCTCCCCGTACTTCGTCACCGACCAGGAGCGTATGGAGGCCGTCCTCGACGACCCGTACATCCTCATCCACCAGGGCAAGATCGGCGCCATCGCCGACCTGCTGCCCCTGCTGGAGAAGGTCATCCAGTCCAACGCCTCGCGCCCGCTGCTGATCATCGCCGAGGACGTCGAGGGCGAGGCCCTGTCGACCCTGGTCGTGAACAAGATCCGCGGCACCTTCAACGCGGTCGCCGTCAAGGCCCCCGGCTTCGGCGACCGTCGCAAGGCGATGCTGCAGGACATGGCCACGCTGACCGGCGCCGAGGTCATCTCCGAGGAGGTCGGCCTCAAGCTCGACCAGGTCGGCCTGGACGTGCTCGGCTCCGCCCGCCGCGTCACCGTCACCAAGGACGACACCACGATCGTCGACGGTGCCGGTGACTCCGGCGCCGTGCAGGGCCGCATCGCCCAGATCAAGGCCGAGATCGAGAACACCGACTCCGACTGGGACCGCGAGAAGCTCCAGGAGCGCCTCGCGAAGCTGGCCGGCGGCGTGTGCGTGATCAAGGTCGGCGCCGCCACCGAGGTGGAGCTGAAGGAGAAGAAGCACCGTCTGGAGGACGCCATCTCCGCGACCCGCGCCGCGGTCGAGGAGGGCATCGTCTCCGGTGGTGGCTCCGCGCTCGTCCACGCCGTGAAGGTGCTGGAGGGCAACCTCGGCAAGACCGGCGACGAGGCCAC
This sequence comes from Streptomyces bottropensis ATCC 25435, assembly GCF_000383595.1. Taxonomy (NCBI): domain Bacteria; kingdom Bacillati; phylum Actinomycetota; class Actinomycetes; order Kitasatosporales; family Streptomycetaceae; genus Streptomyces; species Streptomyces bottropensis. The sequence continues at coordinate 1,090,510 of NZ_KB911581.1, forward strand.
CGGTGTCGCCGTCGTCCGCAAGGCCGCCGTCGAGCCGCTGCGCTGGATCGCGGAGAACGCCGGCCTGGAGGGCTACGTCATCACCTCCAAGGTCGCCGAGCTGGACAAGGGCCAGGGCTTCAACGCCGCCACCGGCGAGTACGGCGACCTGGTCAAGCAGGGCGTCATCGACCCGGTCAAGGTCACCCGCTCCGCCCTGGAGAACGCCGCCTCCATCGCCTCCCTCCTCCTGACGACCGAGACCCTGGTCGTCGAGAAGAAGGAAGAGGAGCCGGCCGACGCGGGCCACGGCGGCCACGGCCACTCCCACTGACGTCAGCCACGTCGGCGGGCCACCGCCACAGATGAGGCCCGGCACCCCCGCGCGAGGGGGTGCCGGGCCTCACCGCGTCGCAGCCCGTTCCGCTCCGTCCGCTCAGGTCGCCGCGCCTACTTCTCCAGGTCGTCGAGCGCGCCCAACTGCCCCATCAGCCCGAGCCGGTCGTACTCCCACCACCCCTCGCTGATCTTCCCGTCGGAAGCGCACCGGTGCACGATCGTCCCCGTCATCCGCACCGCCCTGCCGCTGGCCGGGATCCCGAGGAAGTCCCCCTTGTGGGTCGCGTTCCAGGTCCACCGTGTGCACACCCGGTCGCCCTGGGCGATCTGGTCCTCCACGGTGAACGCGAAGTCGAACCCGCGCCGCCACTCCTCGACGGTCCGCCGGAACGCGTCCATCCCGATGGCGTCCGGCTCCTCCGAGGGAACATGGTCGTGGTAGTCCTCGACGAGCAGACCGTCGAGCGGCGGCAGTTCGCCCTCGGCGGCGATGGCCGAGAGGAACCGCCGGGCCGTCTCCGCGTACAGCTGCTCGTCACGCACCACGTCCAGATCCGTGAACGTGGGCATCTCCTCGCACAGCGCCACCATCTCCTGGAAGATCCGCTCCGTCTCCGGCAGCCCGGAGTTCCGCATCGCCTCCTCGTACGACGGGAACTCCACGATCTCCACGAAGTGCGACCCGTCCGACCGATCCTTCCCGATCACGCTGTGCGTCGCCGTCCGCTTGCCCTTGGTCTGCTCGACCCATGTGTCCATCAGCCGGTTCATCTCGTCGAACCGGCTGGTCCTGCAGTCGATGAGCTGCACGAATGTCATGAGACCGCCTCCGGCCCCCCTGCGTCCGGGTGAACAGCTCCATTGTCCCCCGGCACCCGCCGTCTCTCACCCCCGGACGCCGCCGAGGCCCGCCGCCACCGCGGCCCGGAGCCGTCCTGCGCTACTGCGGCCCGTACTTCCGCCCCGTCTTCGAGCTGATCCCGCCCAGCAGCCCCCGCGGCACCACCTTCACCACACCCATCAGGACCTTGTAGCGCGGGTCGGGGATGGAGACGGTCCGGCCCCGGGACAGATCGGCGAGGGCGGCGGTGACCAGCTTGTCGGCGTCCAGCCACATCCAGGACGGAATGCTGTCGGTGCCCATGCCGGCCCGGTCGTGGAACTCCGTGCGCACGAAGCCGGGGCACAGGGCCATCAGCCGGACCCCGGTGCCGGCCAGGTCCTTCGCCGCGCCCTGCGTGAACTGCACGACCCACGCCTTCGACGCCCCGTACGTGCCCCGCGGCACGAACGCGGCGACCGACGCCACGTTCACCACGCCACCCCGGCCCCGCTCGCGCATGGCCTCGCCGGCCGCCGAGGTGAGACGCAGGACCGCCTCGCAGTGGACCTTCAGCATTCTCAGCTCGTCGGCCATGGAGACGTCGAGATAGCGGCCCTTGTTGCCGAAGCCGGCGTTGTTGATCAGCAGGTCGACCGGGTTCTTGCGGTCCGACAGCCGCCGCGCCACCGTCTCGATGTCGTCGTCCGTCGCGAGGTCCGCCGTCAGCACCTCCGCCTCGATGCCGTGCCGGTCGTGCAGTTCGGTCGCCTGTTCCCGCAGCCGCTTGGTGTCACGCGCCACCAGCACCAGGTTGTGCCCGTCCGCCGCCAGGCGCCGCGCGAACGCGGCACCGATCCCCGCGGTCGATCCCGTAATCAGAGCCGTTGTCATGGCGCAAGCGTAGTGACCGGAACTGTGCGGGTCCGTTCGCTCCACCCCCCGTTCGGCGGCGTACGCGCCGCTGTCACGCGGAACACCCGCACCGGCCGGACGCCTTCACGGACACCGCACCGCCCACCGGCCCGTCACCCCTGCCTCGCCACGTGCTCGCGCGCCATCTCCAGCAGCTCGGGATGCAGCGCCTCGCCCGCCGCCAACAGCCGCGGCAGCAGCTCGCGTTCGCCCATCGTGGCCCGGAAGGCGAGGTTCACGGTGACGTCGTGGGCGGGCCGGTGGACGATCTCGATGGGGTCCCCCGCCCGGATCTCGCCGGGCTCGATCACCCGGAGATACGCGCCGGGCGCGCCCTGCCGGGTGAAGCGCTTGACCCACCCCCGCTCGCCCAGGTGCCGCTGGAAGTTGAGGCAGGGGACACGGCCGCACGTGACCTCCAGGACCAGCTCGGGACCGATCCGCCAGCGTTCGCCGACGAGGGCGCCGGAGACGTCGAGCCCCTCGGTGGTGAGGTTCTCGCCGAAGACTCCGCTCGGCAGGGTGCGGCCCAGTTCGCGCTCCCAGCCGTCCAGGTCCTCGCGGGCGAACGCGTACACGGCCTGGTCGTCGCCGCCGTGATGCTCGGTGTTGCACACCGCGTCCCCGGCCACGCCGCTGGCGCCGACCCCCTTCGGCCCGGGCGCCGCCACCCGCACCGGCCCGTCCACCGGCCGCTTGTCGATGCCCGTGACGCGCTTCGACTCCTCCGGGACGTCGACGGCCTTGGGACGCCCCACATTCAGTGACAGAAGCTTCATACGGGCACGGTAGGCGGAGGGACATCAAAGCGTCGACGCAATATTCGGCACCTCGCCCAAGCTCCCCTTATGCTCACTCCCGTGATCGAGGCCCGTCATCTCCGTGTTCTGCGCGCCGTCGCCGCCACCGGCTCCTTCTCGGCCGCCGGACGCGAACTCGGCTGCACCCAGCCCGCCGTCAGCCAGCAGATGAAGGCGCTCGAATCCTCCGTCGGCACACCGCTGCTCGTGCGCAGCGGCCGCGAGACACGGCTGACCCAGGCGGGCGAGGCCCTGGTGCGGCACGCGGCCGGCATCCTCGCCGGGCTCACGGCGGCCGAGGAGGAGGTCGCGGCCATCGCCGGACTGCGCGCCGGCCGGGTCCGCCTGGTCTCCTTCCCCAGCGGCAGCTCCACCCTCGTCCCCACGGCCCTGGCCGCTCTGCGCGCCGCCCACCCCGGCACCCGGGTCTCCCTGGAGGAGGCGGAACCGCCGCGCTCGGTCGAGATGCTCCGCGAGGGCGACTGCGACATCGCGCTCGCCTTCCGCTACGAGGGCGCGCCGGGCGCGGAGGAGGGGGAGTGGGCCGACCTGGTCGTCCGGCCCCTGCTCACGGACCGGCTCGTGGGACTCGTACCGCAGGGACACCGGCTGGCCCGTACGCGGTCCATCGGCATCGGGGAACTCGCCGGGGAGGCCTGGATCGCCGGCTGCCCGCGCTGCCGGGGACAACTGGTGCGGGTCTGTGAGAGCGCGGGTTTCACGCCCCGCATCGATTTCGCGACCGACGACTACCCGGCGGTGGTCGGCCTGGTGGGCGCGGGCCTCGGGGTCGCCGTCCTGCCGGAGCTGGCCATCGAGTCCGTGCGCCCCAAGGGTGTGCGGATGGTGTCGGTCGAGCCGGTGGTGCGACGGGAGATCGTGGCACTCACCCTGCCGGACCTGGCCCAGGTGCCCACGGTCGCGGCGACGCTGGACCGGCTGGCCGGGGCGGCCGCGCGCTGAGGCCGCGCGGTGGCGCCGGACGGTGGCGCCGGACGGTCCCACGGCCGTCGAGATCCTAGAGAAACGTTCCTTCAGTCGTCCGAGGCGGTGTCGCCCCCCGGCGCCGACGCGGACGCCGTCACCAGCCGGTGGCGCGCCCTGCCCATGAGTTCCTCGCGCTCGTCCTCGGTCAGCCCGCCCCACACGCCGTACGGCTCGCGCACCGCGAGGGCGTGGGCCGCGCACTGGGCGCGGACGGGGCATCGCATGCAGACCTCCTTGGCCGAGTTCTCACGAGCACTCCGTGCCGCACCGCGTTCTCCTTCGGGGTGGAAGAAGAGTGAGCTGTCGACCCCGCGGCATGCCGCGAGGAGCTGCCAGTCCCACAGATCAGCGTTCGGTCCGGGAAGGCGGGAGAAATCTGCCATTACGTGTCCCCTTGTTGCCGTTATGGGCGGAGATGTTGCCCATGACCGTACATCGACTATCTAAGGAGATGAAAATATGACTCATTGCGAATCTAGCCTCAGACACCAAGAAATGGGAAGAAAAACGGCTGAATGGGGCATGCGTTGTGATGAAACATTGAGGGTCCGTTGTGCATGTCTGCACCGTGTGCGCGCCCTCACGTAGAGTGCCGAAGGTAGCCGGCCATCCCGTAACTCTTTCGAGTGACCGTCGTTGAGACGGGCGGAGGCGGTTGAAGGAACAAGCGCTCGGGCAGGCGTTCGTGTCCGCTCGTGAGTGTCGACCGCACAGGTGACGATTTCGTACCAGCCTGGAGGCTCAAGGTGACGCGCATCAGCTGCGGAGGGCGGCCATGACATCCGTCCTCGTCTGCGACGACTCCCCGCTCGCCCGAGAGGCGCTGCGCCGCGCGGTGGCCACTGTGCCCGGCGTCGAGCGCGTGACCACGGCGGCCAACGGCGAGGAAGTCCTCCGCCGCTGGGGGGCCGACCGCTCGGATCTGATTCTGATGGACGTACGCATGCCCGGACTGGGCGGCGTCGAGACCGTACGGCGGCTGCTGTCCGCCGACCCCGGGGCGCGCATCATCATGCTCACCGTCGCCGAGGACCTGGACGGCGTGGCCCTCGCGGTCGCCGCCGGGGCGCGGGGCTATCTGCACAAGGATGCCTCCCGCGCCGAGCTGCGCGCCACGGTGACGCAGGCCCTCGCCGACCCGACCTGGCGGCTCGCCCCGCGTCGGCTGCGCTCCGCCGAGATGGGCGCCGCGCCCACGCTCACCGCGCGTGAGATCCAGGTGCTGGAGGGCATGAGTCACGGCCGCTCCAACGCCGAGATCGGCCGTGAGCTGTTCCTCTCCGAGGACACCGTCAAGACCCACGCCCGGCGCCTGTTCAAGAAGCTCGGCGCCTCGGACCGCGCGCACGCGGTGGCGCTCGGCTTCCGCTGGGGCCTGGTTCGCTAGGTGAGCCGCGACGGGGGTTCGGGAGACCCCGCCTGCCATGCGGCGGGCGGGGGCGCTTACCGCGAGGTGAGCGGGGTCGCGCGGGTGCCCGCTGCTCGTTTCGCCGCGGATGCCGCATCCTTGAGGTGTGGAGCTTCTCGGGGAGCAGTCGAACGAGCGGGAGGGGAGGGCGCAGGAGATGGATTCCGGCGCACCTGCTCATAACGCTTCGGTGCACAACCATGGACGCGGCGCCACGGACCGGACGGCCGCAAGGCACCATGGACCGATGCGCGACGACGAGACGACAGTGATCGGTGCGCTCGTGCATCGCGCCGTCGACGGGGACGAGCAGGCCACGCACGATCTGCTCGCCCATGTCCACCCCTTGGCGCTGCGCTACTGTCGCACCCGTCTGTCCCGGCTCCCGGGTGACGCGCGGCACTTCGTGGAGGACCTGGCGCAGGAGGTCTGCGTCGCCGTCCTCCTGGCGCTGCCGCGCTACAAGGACACCGGCCGGCCGTTCGAGGCGTTCGTCTTCGCCATCGCCGGCCACAAGGTCGCCGACCTCCAGCGCGCCGCGATGCGGCACCCCGGGTCGACGGCCGTCCCCTCGGACGAGATGCCCGAGCGCCCCGACGACTCGCTCGGTCCCGAGGAGCGCGCCCTGCTCAGCAGCGATGCCGAGTGGGCCAAGAAGCTCCTGGCCAATCTCCCCGAGAACCAGCGGGAGCTGCTGCTGCTGCGGATCGCGGTCGGGCTCACGGCCGAGGAGACCGGGCAGATGCTGGGCATGTCACCGGGCGCGGTCCGGGTGGCGCAGCACCGTGCGCTGAGCAGGCTCCGGGCGCTGGCCGAGCAGTAGCAGTACAGCTCGTACGGGCTCCTCGGTGGTCCGCGCCTGAACACGCGGGGTGCGTTCTCCGTATTCTCCGTACGAACATACGAAGCCCGGTATCACTTCGTACCGTGGAATGTGTGCCCCACGCTTCCCGTTAGCATGGACATCCGCACCGATCAAGGCCATTTGGGGAAGGTGTCATGACTGCCAACGTCGACGGAGTGCCCGGAAAATTCGCGACCCTCGGGCTCACCTACGACGACGTGCTGCTGCTGCCGGGCGCATCCGAGGTGCTCCCCAACGCGGTCGACACCTCGTCCCGCATCTCCCGCAACGTCCGTGTCAACATCCCGCTGCTCTCGGCGGCGATGGACAAGGTCACCGAGTCCCGCATGGCGATCGCGATGGCCCGCCAGGGCGGTGTCGGCGTACTGCACCGCAACCTCTCCGTCGAGGACCAGGTCAACCAGGTCGACCTCGTGAAGCGCTCCGAGTCCGGCATGGTCACGGACCCGATCACCGTGCACCCGGACGCCACGCTCGGCGAGGCCGACGCCCTGTGCGCCAAGTTCCGCATCAGCGGTGTGCCGGTGACCGACGGCAACAAGAAGCTGCTGGGCATCGTCACCAACCGCGACATGGCCTTCGAGACCGACCGCTCCCGTCAGGTGCGCGAGGTCATGACCCCGATGCCGCTGGTCACCGGCCAGGTGGGCATCTCCGGCGCGGACGCCATGGAGCTGCTGCGCCGCCACAAGATCGAGAAGCTTCCCCTGGTCGACGACGCGGGCATCCTCAAGGGCCTCATCACGGTCAAGGACTTCGTCAAGGCCGAGCAGTACCCGAACGCCGCCAAGGACTCCGAGGGCCGGCTGATCGTCGGTGCCGCCGTGGGCGCCAGCCCCGAGGCGCTGGAGCGTGCCCAGGCCCTCGCCGAGGCCGGTGTGGACTTCCTGGTCGTCGACACCTCGCACGGCCACAACAGCAACGCCCTGAGCTGGATGTCGAAGATCAAGTCGAGCGTCTCCGTCGACGTGATCGGCGGCAACGTCGCCACCCGTGACGGCGCCCAGGCACTGATCGACGCCGGTGTCGACGGCATCAAGGTCGGCGTGGGTCCCGGCTCGATCTGTACGACCCGGGTGGTCGCCGGTATCGGTGTCCCGCAGGTCACCGCCATCTACGAAGCCTCGCTCGCCGCCCGCCCGGCCGGCGTCCCGCTCATCGGCGACGGCGGCCTGCAGTACTCCGGCGACATCGGCAAGGCGCTCGCCGCCGGCGCCGACACCGTCATGCTGGGCAGCCTCCTCGCGGGCTGCGAGGAGTCGCCCGGCGAGCTGCAGTTCATCAACGGCAAGCAGTTCAAGTCCTACCGGGGCATGGGCTCGCTCGGCGCGATGCAGTCCCGCGGCCAGGGCAGGTCGTACTCGAAGGACCGCTACTTCCAGGCCGAGGTCGCCGCCGACGACAAGCTCGTGCCCGAGGGCATCGAGGGCCAGGTGCCCTACCGCGGCCCGCTGGGCAACGTGCTGCACCAGCTCGTCGGCGGTCTGCGCCAGACCATGGGCTATGTGGGCGCGGCCACCATCGCGGAGATGGAGACCAAGGGCCGCTTCGTCCGGATCACCTCCGCGGGCCTCAAGGAGAGCCACCCGCACGACATCCAGATGACGGTCGAGGCGCCGAACTACAGCCGTAAGTAGCCGTACGAAAGTCGCCAGGCTTCGCGAGGGCGGCCCCGGGGCATCCGGGGCCGCCCTCGTCGTGCCCGTCGGCGATACTGGTAGACGCTGAACGCATCAGGGAAAGGCCACAGACGTGACTGAGATCGAGATCGGGCGCGGCAAGCGCGGCCGCCGGGCGTACGCCTTCGACGACATCGCCGTCGTCCCCAGCCGCCGTACGCGGGACCCGAAGGAGGTCTCGATCACCTGGCAGATCGACGCCTACCGCTTCGAGCTGCCGTTTCTGGCCGCTCCCATGGACTCGGTCGTCTCCCCGGCCACCGCGATCCGCATCGGCGAGCTGGGCGGCCTCGGCGTCCTGAACCTCGAAGGTCTGTGGACGCGGTACGAGGACCCGCAGCCGCTGCTCGACGAGGTCACCGGCCTGCCCGAGGAGGCCGCGACCCGCCGTCTGCAGGAGATCTACACCGCTCCCATCAAGGAAGAGCTGATCGGGCAGCGCATCAAGGAGGTGCGCGACTCGGGTGTGGTGACCGCCGCCGCGCTCTCCCCGCAGCGCACCGCCCAGTTCTCCAAGGCCGTCGTGGACGCGGGCGTCGACATCTTCGTCATCCGCGGCACGACCGTGTCGGCGGAGCACGTCTCCGGTTCGCACGAGCCGCTGAACCTGAAGCAGTTCATCTACGAGCTGGACGTCCCCGTGATCGTCGGCGGCTGCGCCACCTACACGGCCGCCCTGCACCTGATGCGCACCGGCGCGGCCGGCGTCCTCGTCGGCTTCGGCGGCGGCGCGGCCCACACCACGCGCAACGTGCTCGGCATCCGGGTCCCGATGGCCACGGCGGTCGCCGACGTCGCCGCGGCCCGCCGCGACTACATGGACGAGTCCGGCGGCCGGTACGTGCACGTCATCGCCGACGGCGGTGTCGGCTGGTCCGGCGACATCCCGAAGGCGATCGCCTGCGGCGCGGACGCCGTGATGATGGGCTCCCCGCTGGCCCGCGCCACGGACGCGCCCGGCAAGGGCAACCACTGGGGCATGGAGGCGGTGAACGAGGAGCTGCCGCGCGGCAAGAAGGTCGACCTCGGGACCGTCGGCACGATCGAGGAGGTCCTCACCGGACCCTCGCACACCCCTGACGGCTCCATGAACCTCTTCGGAGCGCTGCGGCGGGCGATGGCCACGACCGGGTACAGCGACCTGAAGGAGTTCCAGCGCGTCGAGGTGACGGTGGCGGACTCGCAGCACATGCGGTGAGCTGACGCGGCGCTCGGCTTGAGCGGGGCTCTTGGGGCTCGGTCGCCTTCGGGTGACCGGGCCCATTTGTGTGCCCAAGTGGGGTGGTGGGGGCGCGAGTTGTGGGGTGGGGGCGCGTGGGGGTGTTGGGGACGAATGTGGGCCGAATGGGCGTAGCCGGGCGATAACGTTCCTGTTCGGTGCCCCAGTTCGGCTGGGAGCCCCCTTCCAAGGACCTGGTCCGGACCCCGCCCTCGGGGCCCGGCCCGATTCCGACGGACCGCCTACCGGGTCGATGGGCGGTGTCGTGGAAGGGGGCGCCCATGGGACGTCACCGCAAGCCCACCCGCTGGGACCGAGTCCGTCTTCGGATGGTGAAGTGCCGGAGGAGGTGGATCTTGCGGCTTTTCGGATGGTGAGCGGCCGCCCCCAAGCGGAATAGGGGCGGACACTCCGTGAACCATCCAGGAGCCTGCCGCAGTGACCGCTGCGGTGGGCTCCACCTGTTTCCGTACGGTACCGGGGTGGGGCGGGGTCTGCCACCAGCCCCGGAGGACGGGGCCGCGTCGTGCGCCCCCTTCACAACCGATGCGCCGCCCCCGTGGGCGTGGCCCCCCGGGTGTCCAGCAGGAGTTGCGCCTTCACCGACAGGCCCTGGAGGTCGTAGGTGCGGTGCTGCTGGAGGAGGATCGTCAGGTCGGCGTCGGCGGTGGCCTCGTAGAGGGAGTCGGCGCGGGGGATGGGGCGGTCGAGGACGCTCCAGGTGGGGACGTGCGGGTCGTGGTAGCTGACGTGGGCGCCGAGTTCGATGAGGCGGCGGGCGATCTCGTCGGCGGGGGTGCCCTGTTGGTCGGGGATGTCTGGCTTGTAGGTGATGCCCAGCAGGAGGACACGGGCGCCCCGGGCCGACTTGCCGTGTTCGTTGAGGAGCGTGGCGGCGCGCTGGACGACGTACTGGGGCATGCGGTTGTTGACGCGCTGGGCCAGTTCGACCATGCGGAGCGATCGGGGGGCGTGGCCCGAGAGGTCCTGGGGGAGGGCGTGGCCCCCGACACCGGGGCCGGGGCGGAAGGCCTGGAAGCCGAAGGGCTTGGTCTCGGCGCAGCGGATGACGTCCCAGAGGTCGACGTTGAGGTCGTGGCAGAGGGCGGCCATCTCGTTGACCAGGGCGATGTTGACGTGGCGGTAGTTGGTCTCCAGGAGGTGGACCGTCTCCGCCTCGCGCAGGCCACGCGCGCGTACGACCTTGTCGGTGAGGCGGCCGTAGAAGGCGGCAGCCGACTCCGTGCAGGCGGAGGTGAGACCGCCGATCACCTTGGGGGTGTTGGCGGGGCCGAAGTCGCGGTTGCCCGGGTCCACGCGCGCGGGGGAGTAGGCGAGGTGGAAGTCGCGGCCGGCGCGCAGGCCGGAGCCTTCTTCGAGGAGGGGGCGCAGGAGTTCCCCGGTGGTGCCCGGTGGGACCGGGGACTCCAGGATGACCGTGGTGTGCGGGCGCAGCCGGGCGGCCAGCGTGCGGGCGGCCTCCTCGACCTGCGTGAGGTCGAGCGAGCCGTCGGCGCCGAGGGGGGTGGGCGCGCAGATGACCGCCGTACGGACGCGGCCGAGTTCGGCGGGGCTGGTGGTGGGCTTGAAGCCGCGGGCGAGCATGCGGCGCAGTTCGCCGGGGGTGAGGGAGCCGGAGTCGGGGCCGGTGCGGTAACCGAGCGTGGGGATGCCGGCGGCGACGGCGGCCTGGGCCAGCGGCAGCCCCAACTGGCCGAGTCCGATGACGGCGAGATCTGCGGGCATGGCGTGGGCCGTCCTTCCCAGTAACCGAAGCGGGACAGACGCGCAAGCCCTGTGGACTGGACGAGCGAGCGCAATGTCACACTAGGCGTAAATATGACCGATATGCGGGATTGGGGAGTCGTTTTTCTGTGCGCGTCCTGCGGAGTTATCCGCAGGCTGCGGGCGGGTGGTGGCCGAAGTCGGGCAGGGCGGTCAGAATTTTGGGCAGGGGGACATGTACCGGGTCTCGTCCGAGAGGTATGGACAGGTGAGGCCGGCGCGACCGACAGCAGGAGGCAGCGGTGAGGACAGCGGCACTGGGACCGGCGCAGCGCGCCGAGTCACTGGCGGGTATGGCCGAGCGCGAGCTGGACGTGCTGGTCGTGGGTGGTGGCGTGGTCGGTGCGGGCACGGCCCTGGACGCCGTGACCCGCGGCCTGTCCACGGGCCTGGTCGAGGCACGCGACTGGGCGTCGGGCACGTCCAGCCGGTCCAGCAAACTGATCCACGGCGGTCTGCGCTATCTGGAGATGCTCGACTTCGCCCTCGTGCGCGAGGCCTTGAAGGAGCGGGGGCTGCTGCTGGAGCGGCTCGCACCCCATCTGGTGAAGCCCGTGCCGTTCCTCTATCCCTTGCAGCACAAGGGCTGGGAGCGGTGGTACGCGGGCTCGGGCGTCGCGCTGTACGACGGGATGTCGATGGCGCGCGGGCATGGGCGGGGGCTGCCGGTCCACCGTCATCTGACCCGCGGTCACGCCCTGCGCGTCGCGCCCTGTCTGAAGAAGGACGCGCTGGTCGGCGCCTTGCAGTACTACGACGCCCAGATGGACGACGCCCGCTATGTGGCCACGATGGTGCGCACGGCCGCGTCGTACGGGGCGAAGGTCGCCAACCGTGCGCGGGTGGCCGGGTTCCTGCGCGAGGGCGAGCGCGTGGTCGGCGCCAGGGTGCAGGACGTCGAGGCCGGCGGGGAGTACGAGATCCGCGCCCGGCAGGTCGTGAACGCCACCGGGGTGTGGACCGACGACACCCAGGCGATGGTGGGTGAGCGGGGCCAGTTCCACGTACGGGCCTCCAAGGGCATCCATCTGGTCGTACCCAAGGACCGGATCCACTCCACGACCGGGCTGATCCTGCGGACAGAGAAGTCCGTGCTGTTCGTGATCCCCTGGGGGCGGCACTGGATCGTAGGGACGACCGACACCGACTGGGACCTCGACAAGGCGCATCCGGCGGCCTCCAGCGCGGACATCGACTACCTGCTGGAGCATGTGAACTCGGTCCTCGCCGTGCCGCTGACCAGGGACGACGTGCAGGGGGTCTATGCCGGGCTGCGGCCCTTGCTCGCCGGGGAGTCGGACGCCACCAGCAAGCTCTCGCGCGAGCACATCGTGGCGCATCCGGTGCCGGGGCTGGTGGTCGTGGCCGGCGGGAAGTACACGACGTACCGGGTCATGGCCAAGGACGCGGTGGACGCCGCCGTGCACGGGCTGGACCAGCGGGTCGCGGAGTGCGTCACCGAGGACGTGCCGCTGCTGGGCGCGGAGGGGTACCGGGCGCTGTGGAACGCGCGGGCGCGGATCGCGGCGCGTACCGGGCTGCACGTGGTGCGGGTGGAGCACCTGCTGAACCGGTACGGGTCGGCGACCGAGGAGGTGCTCGAACTGATCGCGGCCGACCCGTCGATGGGCGAACCGCTGCACGCGGCCGACGACTATCTGCGGGCCGAGGTGGTGTACGCGGCCTCGCACGAGGGGGCGCGGCACCTCGACGACGTGCTGACGCGGCGGACGCGGATCTCGATCGAGACCTTCGACCGCGGGACACGCAGCGCGCGGGAGGCGGCGGAGCTGATGGCACCGGTGCTCGGGTGGGACAAGGACCAGACCGAGCGGGAGGTCCAGCACTACGAGAAGAGGGTGGAGGCGGAGCGGGAGTCGCAGCGGCAGCCGGACGATCTGACGGCGGACGCGGCCCGGTTGGGGGCGCCGGACATCGTGCCGCTGTAGTCGCGCGCGGTCGGGGTCGCGGGGACGGCGGCCGGTGTCCGCCCCCTCGCCGGGCCCCGCCGGTCCCCGTCCGCCCCCCGTACCCTGCGCCTCTGAAGCCCTCTCAGCCGCCGCCGTGGCTGCTTGAGGGGGCCCTGGGCGTGGGGCGGTTGGCGGGTGGGTGACAATGGAGGCTCTGTCAGGGCGGGTTGTATGAGGGGACGCATGTCGGAGGCGGAGCGGGCTGGGGAATCCCGTCAGGACAAGGACGCACGTCTCCTCGCCGGGCGGTACCGGCTGGGAGGGGTGCTCGGTCGCGGCGGTATGGGCACGGTATGGCGTGCCATGGACGAGACGTTGGGGCGTACGGTCGCCGTCAAGGAGCTGCGGTTCCCGTCGAGCATCGACGCGGACGAGAAACGGCGCCTGATCACACGCACGCTGCGTGAGGCGAAGGCGATCGCGCGGATCCGCAACAACGCCGCTGTGACGGTCTTCGACGTCGTGCACGAGGACGACCGTCCGTGGATCGTCATGGAACTCGTCGAGGGCAAGTCGCTCGCCGAGGCCATCCGTGAGGACGGCGTCCTCGAGCCGAGGCGGGCCGCCGAGGTGGGGCTCGCCATCCTCGACGTGCTGCGCGCGGCGCACCGCGAGGGCATCCTGCACCGGGACGTGAAGCCGTCGAACGTGCTCATCGACAAGCACGACGGCCGGGTCGTCCTCACCGACTTCGGTATCGCACAGGTCGAGGGCGACCCCTCCATCACCTCGACCGGCATGCTCGTGGGCGCGCCCTCGTACATCTCGCCGGAGCGGGCCCGCGGTCACAAGCCCGGCCCCGCGGCCGACCTGTGGTCGCTCGGCGGTCTGCTCTACGCGGCGGTCGAGGGGGTGCCGCCCTACGACAAGGGGTCGGCCATAGCGACGCTGACCGCGGTGATGACCGAGCCGGTGCCGGAGCCCAAGCGCGCCGGCCCCCTGAGGGACGTCATCTTCGGGCTGCTGACCAAGGACCCCGAGCGGCGGCTCGACGACGCCGGTGCGCGGGCGATGCTCAACACCGTGATCCACGCGCCCGATCCGAAGGACGTCGATCCGGTGGACGCGACGCGGGTCGTGCCGCTGCCGCCGGTGCCGGAGGAGCGCCCGAAGAAGGGTGGTTCCGCGGGCGCCGGGGCCAAGGAGAGCGGCGGCGAGCGGCCGCGGGCGCCTCGGTGGTCCATGCGGAAGGGCTCGTCGGGGGCCGCTGCCGCCGGTGCCGGTGCCGGTGCCGGTGTGGCGCGCGGTGTCGGTGCCGGCGCCTCGGGTGGGACGTCCGGCGGGCGCTCCGGTAAGGCTTCGGGTGAGGCCGGTGCCGTCTCTCCGGCCGCGTCCTCGGCGGCGGTGACGACGAGGTCCGCGTCCGTCGGGGTGGCGTCGGGTGCCGATGCCACGAGGACCGGCGGCGGCTCGGGCCAGACCCCGGGTGGGTCGGGGGCCGCGGTGCCGGGGCCGCGTGCGGCGGGCGCGAGCGCGGGCGACGGTGCGGGGAACTCCGTGTCGGCGAAGCGGACTTCCGGGTGGCCCCAGGTGCCCCCGCCTGATCTGCCGCCGCGGCCGGTGCCCCGGGCACCGATCACGGACGTGGTGTCGCGGCGGACCCTGGCCGTCATCGCCGTGGCCGTGGTGCTGGTCGTCCTCGGGACCGTCCTCGCCCTCACCCTCGGCGACGACGGCGGTTCCGACAACAGCAAGGGCGCCGGCACCAAGGCGGTCGCGTCCGGCGGAGCGGCGTCGGGGAGCGACGCCGACGGCAAGGACGCGGACACCAAGGACGACAAGGGCGGCACGGAAGCGGACAAGGGGAAGGACAAGGGGTCCGACCCCGGTCCGGACGGTGACACGACGGACGGGGCCGGCCGTTCGGGCGGCTCCGGGGGCAGTTCGCCGAACCCCACGGGCGGGTCGGACGGATCCGTGGGCGAGGGCGGCTCCGGCTCGGGCACCATCGCGACCGAGACGTACAAGAGCGGTCAGGGGCTCTCGATCGGGCTGCCCGACGGGTGGAAGTACCAGTCGACGGACGCCGCGGGCGCCCGCTTCTCCGGCCCCGACGGGCAGCGGCTGCTCGTCGGCTGGACGAGACGGCCGAAGACGGACCCGGTCGCGGACTGGAAGAACCAGGAGCGGTACATGGTCCGCTCGCAGTACAAGCGGATCCGCATAGAGGCGGTGGACTACCGGGGCTGGAACGCGGCCGACTGGGAGTTCACCTACGTGGAGAGCGGGACGAAGTACCGGTCGATCGACCGCGGTTTCGTCGTCGACTCCCGGCAGGGCTACGCGCTGATGTACACCGCGAAGGCGTCCAAGTGGAGCGGTGAGCTGCGCAAGAACACGTGGCGGACGTTCACGAAGACGTTCAAGCCGAAGTCGTGAGGCGCCGGGTGCCCCGCCCGTGACGGTGTGCGCGGGAGCGTGCGCGGGTGGGGTGGTGTGCGCCGGTTCGTACGGAGTCGGGACCGTGTGCGGTTTCGTGCCTCAAGCTCGGGGTGCCGTACGGGGGCGTGCGGGGCTCGGGGCCGGGGTGGGCCTCCCCGATGTGACCTCGGCTTCGGTACTTGTGCCCGCCTGGTGAGTTCGGGGGCGCCGCTTCCGGGGAAGATCGGATGCGTTCGAGCACATTCGAGACGAACGAGATATCGCATCGAGTCAATGTGAGTTGCCTCCGGCACGTATCGTGAAGGGCTGCGGACCGTACGCATCAAGAGCGGAACGGGCCACAAGACGAACGGAATTGACCAACCGGGCGGCCGGGGGAGGGCGTTGTGGACGCATACGCGGGGCGCGTGCTCGCCGACCGCTATCGCCTGCCGCTGCCGCCCTCCGACGAGTACGAACCCGCCTCGGAGCTCCGCGCCTTCGACACCTACAGCGGACAGGAAGTCCTGGTCCGCCAGGTGCCGTTGCCCGAGGTCGTCGAGGCGGAGATGCTCGACGCGGACGGGCTGCCCGAAGGCTATGTCGCGCGGGACGGCGGAGGCGGCCGGGGTGCGGGCCGGGCCACGCGCCGCTCCGCCGACCCCGCCGTACGACGGGCCATCGAGGCGGCGCAGGCCGCCGCCCAGATCCCCGACCATCCGCGGCTCGACCAGGTCTTCGACGTGTTCGCCGAGGGCGGCTCGTTGTGGATAGTGAGCGAACTGGTGCCCGCGCGGCCCCTCGCCGCACTGCTCGCGGACCAGCCGCTGACCCCGTACCGGGCGGCCGAGATCGCCTCCGACGTGCTCACCGCGCTGCGGGCGCTGCACGCCCACGGCTGGGTCCACCGGAACATCACCGCCCGTACGGTGCTGATCTGCGACGACGGCCGGGTGATGCTGACCGGGCTGGCGACGGGGGCGGCCGAAGAGGCGCTGTGCGGGTACGACCCGGTGCCCGTGCGGGAGTTCGAGGACACGCCCCCAGGGGCTCCCGGCGGTGGCGCGGTGGTGCCTGCCGTGGGACCCGCCGGAGGTCAGGTCGCGCGCCGTGACCCGGTGCCGCCCGGTGGACTTCCCGCGGCGCGCGGGGCGTCGGCGCCCGGGGGCACCGGCGCGAGTACGTTCGGCGGCGCCCGCGCCGGCGTGCCCGGGGGCGCCCTTGAGGACCCCGAGGCCGCGCGGCGGGCGGCGATAGAGGCACGGGCGGGAAGTACGACGGCCCAGGGCGACCCCTCCGGGGGGCAGCGCGCGCTGGAGGCGGGCGGGGACGCCCGGGCGGCGCGGGCGGGCGCGATCGCCGCGTACCGTGCGGGCGCGCGGGCAGCGGCCCGGGTGCAGGACGACCAACAAGGCGGTTCGGGCGCGGGGTTGCCCGCGCAGCGGCCGGCGCCGCGGGACACCCCGGCGACGGGACCCGGGCGCGACGGCGACCCTGCCTCCGGCGCGGGGACACGACCGGTGCCCCTGGGCCAGATCGCCGACCCCTACGGAGTCCTCGCGAACGGCGGCGCCACGAGCGCCTGGCACGGTGCCGCACCACGCGGCACGACGGCCGCGCCCGGCGGCAACGGCCGGATGGTCCCGGCCGCCGGGAACTCCTCGCCGTACGCCGCGAGTCCGCTCGGCGGGGCCCCGGCCGTGGGTGGCCGGGCCGATGACACCTTCGACGGCGGCGACACCGGCACTCACCTGGTACTCGGTGGGCACACCGACTCCGTGCGGGACACGACCGGTCCGTATCCCGGGGGTACCGAGGACAGCGTCGCCTGGGACGGCGTGGGCGGCGGGGCCGCTGCCCGGCGGGGGCCCGCGACCGCGCTCGCCGCCGAGCGGGCACGTCAGGCGCGGATGGCGGTGGTCGGGCCCGTCACGGAGCGGTGGGCCCCGGAGCAGGCCGGGCCGGTGCACGAGAACTGGCAGCTGGCGGCGCCGATCGGGCCGTCGACGGATCTGTGGGCGCTCGGGGCGCTGCTGTTCCGGGCCGTGCAGGGACACGCGCCGTACCCGGAGGAGAACACCGCCGAGCTGGTGCAGCTGGTGTGCGCGGAACCGCCCGCGTTCGCCGAGGAGTGCGGGCCGCTGCGACCGGTCGTGGAGTCCCTGCTGCGCCAGGACCCCACTGAGCGGCTGGACTTCGAGGACCTGCGCGGCTGGCTGCGTTCGCTGGTGCGGTCGGCGCCCGAGCCCGAGGCCGGTGCGCATGTCGTGCCGACGCCGCCCGTGGACGCGAGCCGGCTGCCGATCGTACGGCGACGCGGCGAACTGGTCCGCAGGCGCCGCGCCGGGCTGCCCGCGACGAGTGCGCACGCCCGCCACAAGCGCACTCGCCAGAAAGCTCCGCAGCCCCGCAAACTGGGCCGGAACCTGCTCCTGCTGATCCTGCTCGCGTTGGTGGCGGCCCTCACGTACGCCGTGGTCTTCATGCCGAAGGCCGCGCCGGGCAGTGAGGGCGGCGACACGGGCACCCGCACGGACAGTGCCGGGCAGGGGAGTTCGGTGCCCACGGCGAGCGACGAGCCCCGGCCCGACCGGAACTCGAACTCCCCCGACGGCGGAGAGAAGGACCAGGACAAGGCAAGCCCGTCGCAGTCGTCCGGTTCGACGCAGACGCAGACCGGTGATCCCGAGGTCGCCCAGGGGTTCACCCTGCGCAAGGACCCCGAGGGGTTCCATGTCGCCGTCGCCGACGGCTGGGACCGCAGCGGCAAGAACGGGCGCGGTCAGATCGTGTACTCCCAGGGCGACTTCGAGCTGATACTCGTGCCGGGGCGGGACAGCAGGGCGACGTACGGCGGCGATCCGCTGAAGTACCAGCGGGAGGACGAGCGCGAACTGCAGCCGTTCCGCGACTCGTCCTGGGCCACCTCCACCGGGATGCGGCTGATCGAGGTCGGTGGTGTGTCCTCGGCCGAGGGGCAGTTCACCTGGCAGGACTCCGAGGGGCGCGGGGTGTACGTACGGAATCTCGCGATCCTCCTGGACGGGCGGTACCACGTGGTGCAGTTGCGCGGGCCGGAGGCGGAGCGGGACGAGGTCACACGGCTGTACGAGCAGGCGGCGGCCACCTACAAGGTGACCGGATAGCGGTTCCCCGGGCGGTCGGACGGGCTCCGCGCGCGGCCGAACGGGCTCCTCGGGCGGGCGGACGGGTGCTTGGTCGGGCGGGCTCCGGAAGGTTGCGCTCCGGTGGCGGAAGCGAGAACCGTCACAGTGCTGTCCCTGTGCGGCCCCGCCGGTTCCCCGCGGCGCGAGCCGCTCCCTAATGTGACCCTGTCAAGAACATTGCGGGGCAACGTGAATCAGATGCAGGGGCTGCTCCTCGCGGAGCGCTACCGGCTGGTCGACACGATCGGCAGCGGGGGCATGGGACGGGTCTGGCGTGCGCACGATGAGGTGCTGCACCGGGCCGTCGCGATCAAGGAGTTGACGGCCGCGCTCTACGTCTCGGAGAGCGACCAGGCCGTCCTGCTGCAACGGACCCGGGCCGAGGCGCGCGCGGCGGCACGGATCAACCACTCGGCCGTCGTCACCGTGCACGACGTGCTGGAGCACGACAACCGGCCGTGGATCGTCATGGAGCTGGTCGAAGGCGTGTCCCTGGCCGACGCGGTCAAGGAGCGGGGGCGTGTCGAGGCGCGGGAGGCGGCGCGGATCGGGATGTGGGTGCTGCGCGCGCTGGGCGCCGCCCATCGGGCCGGCGTCCTGCACCGCGATGTGAAGCCGGGCAACGTCCTGCTCGCCGAGGACGGCCGGGTGCTGCTGACCGACTTCGGTATCGCGCAGGTCGAGGGCGACACGACCATCACCCGCACCGGCGAGATCGTCGGATCCGTCGACTACATCGCACCCGAGCGGGTGCGCGGGCACGACCCCGGGCCCGCCTCCGACCTGTGGTCGCTGGGCGCCACGCTGTACACGGCGGTCGAGGGCAAGTCGCCCTTCCGGCGCACCACTCCGCTCACCACGATGCAGGCCGTGGTGGGCGAGGAGGTCGCCGAACCCGTGGCGGCCGGGCCGTTGGGGCCCGTCATCACCGCGCTGCTGTGCAAGGACCCGGCCGTACGGCCCCCCGCCGACGAGATCGAGCAGATGCTCGCCGAGGCGGCGGAGGGGCGGCGGCCCCGGGTGGCGCAGGCGTATGTGCCGACCCGGCAGCAGTCGGCGGGCGCGGTGGACGACACGGGTGGAGCCGCCCTCGCGCCGGACGGTGCGGAGGGTGGGGGCGCGCGTGGTGCACAGGGCGCGCCCGCCACTCCCGCCACTCCCGGTTCGGATACGGGTGGTGGTGCGCGGGTGCCGGGGCGCCCCACCGTGGGTGCGGGCTCCGCCGGGGGGCACGCGCCCGCCGCCGGAGGCCACCCTCCCGCCGCCGGTGGCTTCGGCACACCGGCCGCTCCGATGGCCATGGGCGTCCCGCCCGCGCCGGCCGCCCCCGCCCCGACGCCCACCGCCGGGCGGCGCGGCCGGGTTCGTACGGTCGTGGCCGTACTCCTGCTGGCCGCGCTGATCGGCGGTGGCGGTGCCGTCGCGATGCACTACGCCGACGCCTGGCGCGCGGGGAGCGGCTCCACGGCCGGCGCGAACGGCGCGGGCGAGGCGGACGACGGCGTGCCGCAGGGGTGGGAACGGGTCGAGGACCCGGAGGGTTTCAGCCTCGCCCTGCCCAAGGGGTGGAAGCGGCAGGTGATGGGCACGCAGATCGACTACACCCCCGACGACCGTGAGCACTTCCTGCGGATCGCCGTGGACGACGCGCCCGACTTCGACAGCCCGTACCACCACCAGCTCGACCTGGAGGAGCAGTTGAGAACGGCGAGGCCCGAGTACCGGCGGGTGCGTCTGGAGGAGAACATCTTCCGCGACCGGCCGGGCGCCCTGTGGGACTTCACCTGGACCGCGCCGGCGAAGGACACGGAGTTCCCCGGGCCGCGCCGGGCGATCGAGCAGATGTATCTCTCCCGGGACGGCGTCGAGTACACGATCTACATGTCCGCGCCCGCCGGGGACTGGGACACGGCGAAGGAGCAGTTCTACACGGTGCTGCGCAGCTGGCGGCCGGCGCAGAAGTGAGGCGTGGCCGAGCGGTTCGGCGCAGCGCGTGGGCCTCGCACGCGGCGCTCACGGGTCGCGCCTACGTCGCTTGTCGGCCAGGCCGTCCCGCGGCACCGGAGGGTTCCGGTCCGGTGCGGCATGATGGGGCGTATGGGGACCGAGGGGGAGAACGTCCGTCTCATAGCCGGCCGCTACCGGCTGGAGGCCAGGATCGGCCGCGGCGGTATGGGGATCGTGTGGCGCGCCACCGACCAGCTCCTCGGCCGGCAGGTGGCGGTCAAGGAGCTGGCCCTCGACGACTCGCTCCCCGAGGAGCGGTCCCGGCAGCGGCGCGAGCGCACCCTGCGGGAGGCGCGGGCGGTCGCCCGGCTCGGGCACCCGCACATCATCGTCGTGCACGACGTCGTCGAGCAGGACGAACGCCCGTACATCGTCATGGAGTTGATCAACGGCGGCTCGCTCGCGGAGCGTGTCGAGGCCGAGGGGCCCGTGGACGCGCGCGAGGCCGCGCGGATCGGGATCGCCCTGCTGGGCGCGCTGCGGCGGGCGCACGACGCCGGGGTCCTGCACCGCGACCTCAAACCGGCGAACGTCCTGATGGAGACCGGCACCGACCGGGTCGTCCTCACCGACTTCGGCATCGCCCAGGTCGCAGGCGCGACCACGCTCACCGAGAGCGGGTCCTTCGTCGGCTCGCCCGAATACACCGCGCCGGAGCGGATGTCCGGGACCCGCACCGGACCGGAGTCCGACCTGTGGTCGCTGGGCGCGCTGCTGTGTGCCGTGCTCAGCGGGGAATCGCCGTTCCGGCGGGACTCGTTGGGCGGCATCCTGCACGCGGTCGTCGTCGACGAGATCCGGCCGCCCGCGCAGGCCGCGCCCCTCCTCCCCGTCGTGCGGGGGCTGCTGGAGCGCGACCCGGACCGGCGGCTCGACGCGGCGGAGGCGGAACGGCTGCTGCGGACCTTCCGGGAGACCGGCCGGACACCGAGGACCACCAAGGCCCCGCGGGCGTCTGCCGGTTACACCCCGACCCGGCGGGACGTGCCGCGCCCCGGGCGGGACGCGCAGAGGAGGGCCGCGGCCGGGCACGCCGCCCAGGACGGGCCGGCGGCGGGCGGACCGTCGCCGTCGGGGCCGCCCTCGCCCGGCGCCCCCGAGGCGTCCCTGCGGGAGCAGCCCCCGCGGCAGCGGCAACCGCAGTCCGCCCGGACCGTGCTGGTCGCGGCGGCGCTGGTGGCGGCGATGGCCGGGGCGGGCGTCTCGGCGGCGGCGCTGCTGCTGCGGGACGGGGGCGGCGGGGGCGGCGGCGGCACGCCGAGCAGTTCGGCACCGGGGACGCCGCAGGAGTCGCGTACGACGCGTGCGCCGGCCACCTCGGGCGGGCCCGGCGCGTCCGGCGGCGCGTCCGGCACACCCGGTACGTCGACGGACGACACGCCGGGCACGTCGTCCGACGCCACGCCCACGGTGACGCGCTCGCGGGCGGCGACCGGGCCGACCGTGCCCTCGGGGTACCGGCTCGCCGAGGACGAGCGGGGCTTCAGCCTCGCCGTGCCGGACGGCTTCACACGGGACCCGCAGGGGGAGCGGGTCTTCTACCTGTCGCCGGGGGAGGTGATCCGTATCGGCGTCAAGCTCGACGACCCGCAGGAGGGCGGACCGGCCGGCGTGATGCGGCGCGCCCACGAGAAGGGGCCCTCGACGAATCCCGGTTACCGCGACGGCAGGGTCACCGAGACCACGCACGGCGGGCGCCCCGCCGCGCGCTGGGAGTTCACCTGGGACGGCTTCAGCGCGACGGAGGGGCCCCGGCACACCTACGACCTGTGCTGGGAGCAGGACGGGCGGCTGTACGACGTGTGGGTGTCGGCGCCGGTCGGGAAGGTGAGCGAGGCGAAGGAGTACTTCGACGTGGCGGTGGACACGTTCGTACGCGGCTGAGCGCGCCGCCCCCCAGCGTGGCTGGGCGTCGTCCTCTTATGCGGTCGGCCAGTACGTCCGTTCGTGTCAAACCGGATATATGTGGCGTTCCGCGTCACGGGTCTGTGACCGGAAAGCGACGGGGGTGGATGTCGACGCGCTCGCCGCGATACAGATGAGCGTATGAGCAGCAACGGGGGCGCCCCTTACGGATCCGGCTACGGGTCGGACGAGCCGACGAGTTTCGGACTGCAACCGCCGCAGCCGAGCGTGCCGTACCCGGGCAACCCGTATGCCCAGCCGACCGGGGTGGTGGCACAGCCGGCGCCGTCGTCACCGGTAGGGCCGACGGTGCAGCCACCAGTACAGTCCGCTGCGCCCTCACAACCCCCGCAGGACTCCGGCACCGGACGCCTGATCGCGGGGCGCTACCGGCTGCTCGCCAAGCTCGGCCATGGCGGCATGGGCACGGTGTGGCGGGCGAAGGACGAGACGGTGGATCGTGAGGTCGCCGTCAAGGAGCCTCGCGTACCGGACCATCTTCCCGAGCGTGAACGGGCCAACGCCTTCGAGCGGATGCGCCGTGAGGCCCGTGCGGCGGCCCGGCTCGACCATCCGTCGGTCGTGAACGTGCATGACGTGGCGGTCGTGGACGGCCAGCCGTGGATCGTGATGGAACTCGTCCGGGGACGTTCGCTCGGCGACGCGCTCCAGGAGGGCACCCTCGGGGTGCGCGACGCGGCGAGAATCGGCCTCGACGTGCTCGGCGCGCTGGAGGCGGCGCACGCGGCGGGCATCCTGCACCGGGACGTCAAGCCGGACAACGTCCTCCTCGGCCGCCACGACCGGGTCGTCCTCACCGACTTCGGCATCGCCCAGATCGAGGGCGAGACGAACCTGACGGACACCGGGGGCATCGTCGGCTCGCCCGAGTACATCGCCCCCGAGCGGGTGCTGGGCCAGCGGCCCGGCCCCGCCTCGGACCTCTGGTCGCTCGGCGTCGTCCTCTACGCGGCCACCGAGGGCGTGTCGCCGTTCCGGCGCAGCAACACGCCGGCGACCCTGCAGTCCGTCCTCAACGCCACGCCGGCGGCGCCCGCCTCGGCCACCGGCCCGCTCGCCGAGGCCATCAACGGCCTGCTGCAGAAGGACCCGGCGCGCCGCCCGGCCGCCGCCCGTGTCCGTGAGCTGCTGGAGGCGGCCGCGAACCCGCCGGCGCCCGCGCCCACCCGGCCTATTCCGCAGGCCGCCGGGACCCCGGCCGGTGACTTTCGGGGCATCCGGGTCGGCGCCAAGACCCTGACCGGGCTCGGCGCGGTGGTCGTCGCGGCGGCGGTGACGGCGTACCTGGTGATCGCCGACCCCTTCGCGGGGCCCCTGCCGGACGGCTGGAAGCAGCGGGACCTCGGTGCGAAGGTCGCCGCGAGCGTGGGCGTGCCCGGGGACTTCGTGAAGGACACGTTCGAGCCGGACGCCACGGACGGCACCTTCGCGCAGTACAGCGACCCCAGCGGGCTGATCCGGATCAACGTCGACCGGGACATCGAGGCGGACGACAAGGACAACGAGATCCCGGGCAACGCGCTGGACAAGGCGTACGCCGACTGGGAGGTGGTCAAGGACGGCGAGTACACCCTGGACATCGCCGACACGCCGACGCCGAAGGGGCGGCCGCAGGAGGCCCGGTTCAAGGACCGGGACGCCGCCGAGAACACCATCGTGTACACGACCACGGACACCCGGGCCCCGCGCCGGCGTGAGGCGCGGGTTCTGTACTACAAGGCGCGCAACGGCGACGTCTACCGGGTCTGGATCGACTATCCGGGCAAGGGGCACTTCACCGGCCAGGGCCGCGAGATCGCGCGTACGGTCCTCGCGAACCTGGAGTTCAAGCACACGTAGGCGCTCAGTACGTCCTCTCGGCGATCCACGACATGACCCGCTCGGCCACCTTCGGATCGTCCAGCAGCGCCGCGCCGTGCGCCGAACCGGGCACCGTCTTCACCGTCACCCCGTTGGCGGGCATGTTGTGGTCCCTCTCCTCGGCCGCTTCGAGGTCGAGCGAGGGCCGGACGGGTGCGGCGTCGCCCTTGGAGTGGACCAGGTACATGGGGGCGTCGTCGGCACCGGAGGCCCGGCTCTTGGCCGCCATGTCGTTCCAGGTCTCCCGGCAGTCGGGGGGCGTGGACGCGGTGTCGGGCTCCTTCGCCGGCGCCCGCGTGTCCGAGCCTGTGTCCGGCTTCCCCTCCGGGGAGCAGCGCGCCAGAATCACGGCGTTGTCGCGGAGCCTGCGCTGCCGGTCCGTCGCGGTGGCGGCGTTGCCGTCCCGCCACGCGCGGTACGGGGCGACCACGGGGGACAACCCCACCACGCCGTCGAGACCGTGCACACCGGACCGGTACGTCGCCACGCTGGTCGCGATCTGGCCCCCGGAGGAGGAACCCAGGAGCACCATCCGGTTGACGTCGAGGTCGAAGTCGGCGGCGTGGTCGCGGATCCAGTCGAGCGCGGACAGGGCGTCGGTCCGCTGGGCCGGCCAGGGGGCGTCGTGGTTCAGCCGGTAGTCGACGGCGAAGACGGCGTACCCGGCGTCCGCGAAGGCACGCGACCAGGTGGCCCAGCCGGTGTCCTCGTGCCAGTATCCGCCGTGCAGGATCACGAGGCCCGGCTGCCTGCCGTCCCGCTCCTCGCCGGCGGCGTTCCAGTAGGCGTCGAGGGTCTGCCGGGTGTGCGAACCGTAGGAGTACGTGGCCTCGTCGCGGCCGGCGGCCGCGCTGTCGCGCGTGTCGGAGATGAGAAGCGCCGCGACCGCCGCAGCGCTAAGAAACAGACAACCCCAGAGGCGACGCACGGCCACCAGCCCTTCGCATACGACCCGACGGCAGGCGTCCGTTGTCCCCGGGGCGCGGGATCCGATCGAGGCGTCCGCGTCCGCTCGTGGCGCGAAGAGTCCACAGGGGGAGCGCCCACACGGCCTGCTCGCGTGCGCACCCGGACTATAGGCGGCGGGCTCGAACAATTGCCAAGCGGGGTACGGGGGTTGCGGTGAAAATGCCCGCTCTCGAAAACAATGGTGGGTTTTCGCTGCGACGGCGTGGTCCGCCGTGTGCGCGCGGGACGGCCGAGGACGACGCGGCCGGTGTCCAGGAGGCATCGCTTTGTCCGGCCTCTTGCCCCTAACATGCCGTGTCAAGTGCATGATCGGCGCGAGGGGCGAGCGAGCGTGGGCATCGAACACCTGGACGTGCGGGCTCACGCGAGACAGCGCTGGGCGGCCAGGGCCGCGCTCGGCTGCGCCGCGCTCGCCGTACTGCTGCCGCTCGGCTATGCGCGCGGCGCGAGCCTGCTGCTCGTCGCGGGCGTCGTACTGGGTGCCGGACTCACCGTGGCCGCGCTGTGGTGGGTGCTGATCCACCGCGGGGCCGTCCGGGTCGCGGCGGGCGTGCTGGCCGTGGCCGCGCCGGTCGGCGTCATCTGGTGGTTCGCCGTCGCCAACCTGCTGTGGGTGGTGATCGTCTCCGCCGGGCTGTGGGCCGTGGCCGTCTGGTCCGGCAAGTTCGCCCTCAGCAGCACCAAGTCCCACCAGGTGCATGTGCCCGAGCACCGCACCCCCGCCCCCATCCGGCCCTTCCTCATCATGAACCCCAGGTCGGGGGGCGGGAAGGTCGAGCGTTTCCGGCTGAAGGAACGCGCCGAGCGGCTCGGCGCCACGGTCCATCTGCTCGACCCCGCGCACCACGAGGACGTCGCCGTACTGGCCCGCGACGCCGTCAGGAACGGCGCCGACCTCCTCGGTGTCGCGGGCGGCGACGGCACCCAGGCCCAGGTCGCCGCCATCGCGGCCGCGTACGACGTCCCCCTCCTCGTCATCTCCGCCGGTACCCGCAACCACTTCGCCATGGACCTCGGCCTCGACCGCGACAACCCCGCCGCCTGCCTCGACGCGCTCACCGACAAGGGTGTCGAGCTGCACGTCGACCTCGGCTACGCCAGCGGCCACCCGTTCGTCAACAACGCCTCCTTCGGCGCGTACGCCGCCGTCGTGCAGAGCCCCGCCTACCGCGACGACAAGGTCCGCACCACTTTGGAACTGCTGCCCGAACTGCTCACGCACCAGCGGGGCCCGCGGCTCACCGCCCGGATCGGGGACGCCGTCATCGACGCGCCGCAGGCCGTCCTCGTCAGCAACAACGTCTACCGCAGCGACGACCTCGTGGGCCTCGGCCGCCGTGAGCGGCTGGACGCCGGGGTGCTGGGCGTCGTCGGAGTGCGCGTCGACAGCGCGGCCGAGGCCGCCGGGATGGTCCTCGGCCCGAACGCCCCCGGGCTCAGCCTCCTCGTCGCGGACGAGATCGTCGTCGAGGCCGACCGGCCCGAGATCGAGGTCGGTGTCGACGGTGAGGCCCTCCTGCTGCCCACCCCCGTCCACTGCCGGGTCTCGCCCAAGGCCCTGCGCGTCCGTGTGCCCCGGGACCGGCCCGGCGTCCCCGAGCCCAAGCCGCCCCTGGACTGGCGCCGGCTGCGCAAGCTCGCCGCCGCGGTCGGCCGCACGGCCCTGCCCAAGCACCGCGAACGCTACGGCTGGGCGCAGCGGTTGTGGGACCGCTGGCGTTAGGCGTCCGGCGGTTGTGGGACCGCTGGCGTTAGGCGTCCGGCGTGGCGGACGTGCACACCGTGCCCCGGGGGGCGACCCGCGGTTTCGCACAAGGTGATCCACGCCGCATCCGCCCCCGTACGGCACCGCCCGCCGCGCTGATCAGCGACTTCGTTGCCAGCGATCACTGGCGTGATGGGTGGACCCGGTGAAACCCTGTTACCGCCGGGTACCCAAAGTCGTCCGGTCCGGAATACCCTGCGCGTCATGACGGACTCGCAGGCCCCCGAAAAGACCGGCACGACCATCACGGGAACGACCGGCACGGCACGGACGACCGGCACCAACCCCCTCGCGGCAGCCCCGCAGGGCGCCCGTACCGCCGCCGATGTGGTCACCCCCGAACTGGTCGCCCAGCTCACCAAGGGCGTGGTCGGCTCCGGCCGGACCGCCAACCACACGCCCTTCACCGGTGAGAAGCTGGCCGACCTGCCGGAGTCCACCCCCGAGGACGTGGCGACGGCCTACGAGCGGGCCCGCGCCGCCCAGGCCGTCTGGGCCCAGCGACCGGTGCGCGAGCGCGCCGCCGTCCTGCTCCGCTTCCACGACCTGGTGCTGGAGCGCCAGGGCGAGGTGCTCGACCTCATCCAGCTGGAGACCGGCAAGGCCCGTCTGCACGCCCACGAGGAGGTCCAGGCCGTCGCGGTCGCCGCCCGGCACTACGGCCGCAAGGCCCCCTTCTATCTGAAGCCGAAGCGGCACACCGGCGCCGTGCCGACCCTCACCAAGGTCACCGAGCTGCGCCACCCGCGCGGTGTGATCGGCCAGATCGCCCCCTGGAACTACCCGCTCGAACTGTCGGTCGGCGACGCGATCCCCGCCTTCGTCGCGGGCAACGCGGTCGTCATGAAGCCCGACACGGAGACCTGCCTGACCGCCCTGTGGGCCCGCGACCTGCTCATCGAGGCCGGACTGCCCGCCGACGTCTTCCAGGTCGTCCTCGGCGAGGGCCCCGTCATCGGCCCCGAGGTCGTGCGGCACGCCGACTACGTGTCCTTCACCGGCTCCACCCGCACCGGCCGCGAGGTCGCCCAGGGCGCCGCCGCCCGCCTCGTCGGCGTCTCCCTCGAACTCGGCGGCAAGAACGCCATGCTGGTCCTGGCCGACGCCGACATAGAGAAGGCCGCGGCGGGAGCCGTCCGCGCCTGCTTCTCCTCCGCCGGCCAACTCTGCATCTCCATCGAGCGCCTGTACGTCCACGAGTCCGTCGCGGACGCCTTCCTGGAGCGCTTCGCCGCCCGCACCAAGGCCATGCGGCTGGGCAAGTCCCTCGCCTACGGCGCCGAGATGGGCTCCCTCGTCGGCGCACGCCAGCTGGAGACCGTCAGCCGCCACGTCGACGAGGCCGTGGAGAAGGGCGCGAAGGTCGTCGCGGGCGGCGTCGCCCGCCCCGACATCGGCCCCTACTTCTACGAGCCCACGATCCTCGACGGCGTCACCGAACCCATGTCCGTGTGCACGGAGGAGACCTTCGGCCCGGTCGTCTCCATCTACCGCTTCACGGACGAGGACGAGGCCGTCGCGGAGGCCAACTCCACCGCGTACGGCCTCAACGCCTCCGTCTGGACCAAGGACGGCCGCCGCGGCCGCGAGATCGCCTCCCGCGTGCGCGCCGGCACGGTCAACGTCAACGAGGGCTACGCCTCCGCCTACGGCAGCGTCCAGTCCCCGATGGGCGGCATGAAGGACTCCGGCCTCGGCCGCCGCCACGGCTCCGAGGGCATCCTCAAGTACACGGAGGCCCAGACCGTCGCCCAGCAGCGCCTGCTGCCCATGGCCCCGTCCCTGGGCATGGACGACGAGAAGTACGCCCAGTTCATGAGCCGCAGCCTGAAGGCGATGAAGGCGCTGCGCCTGAGGTGAGCGCCCCGTGAGGGGGCGCGGGGAAGCGCGTGAGCAACCACATACGGCCCGCAAGCTGAGGACCGTTCTCGACGAGGAGAACAAGTGTCGTACGACTATGACGTCATCGTGGTCGGATCAGGATTCGGCGGTTCTGTCACCGCGCTGCGCCTGACCGAGAAGGGCTACAAGGTCGGCGTCGTGGAAGCGGGCCGTCGCTTCACCCGCGCAACCCTCCCCAAGAACTCCTGGGACCTCAAGAACTACCTCTGGGCCCCCGCCCTCGGCATGTACGGCCTCCAGCGCATCCATCTGCTGGGCAACGTCATGGTGCTGGCCGGGGCCGGCGTGGGCGGCGGCTCCCTCAACTACGCCAACACCCTCTACGAACCGCCGAAGCCGTTCTTCGAGGACCCGCAGTGGAAGGACATCACCAACTGGCAGGAGGAGCTGAAGCCGTACTACGACCAGGCCCGGCGCATGCTCGGCGTACGGCTCAACCCGACGATGACCCCCTCCGACGTGCACCTGAAGGCCGCCGCCGAGCGGATGGGTGTCGGCGACAGCTTCCACCTCGCCCCGGTCGGTGTCTTCTTCGGCGACGGCGAGGACGCCGACGGCACCGCGAAGGCCGCCCCCGGCGAGCAGGTGGCAGACCCCTACTTCGGCGGCGCGGGCCCGGCCCGCAGGGCCTGCACCGAGTGCGGCGAGTGCATGACCGGCTGCCGCCACGGCGCCAAGAACACCCTCAACGAGAACTACCTCCACCTCGCCGAGAAGGCGGGCGCGGTCGTCCACCCGATGACCACGGTCGTCGCCGTCACCGAGGACTCCCAGGGCGGCTACGCCGTCACGACCCTGCCGACCGACGCGCGCCGCAAGGGTGACTCCCGCGTGCTGAAGGCCCGCCGCGTCGTCCTCGCCGCCGGCACCTACGGCACCCAGACCCTGCTGCACCGGATGAAGGCGGGCGGCCAACTGCCGCACATCTCCGACCGGTTGGGCATGCTGACCCGCACCAACTCGGAGGCCCTGGTCGGCGCCCAGACCGACCGGCGCCGCTACCGCAAGGCCCACGGCGCGCCCGAGGTCGACTTCACCCGGGGCGTGGCGATCACCTCCTCGATCCACCCCGACGAGAACACCCACATCGAGCCGGTCCGCTACGGCAAGGGGTCCAACGCGATGGGTGGCCTGTCGATCCTCCAGGTCCCCTACGCGGGCGGCACCGCGTCGGACGCCTCCCGGGTGCTCGGCTGGCTGGCGAACGCGGTCAGACACCCCTTGCTGGTGGCCCGCTCACTGTCCAACCGCCGCTGGTCGGAGCGGACCATCATCGGTCTGGTGATGCAGTCCCTGGACAACTCCCTGTCGACGCATCTGAAGCCGAAGGGCCTCGGCAAGGGACTGTTGACGGCACGTCAGGGTCATGGCGCGCCCAATCCCAAGCAGATCGAGGCCGCTTCGACGGCCGCCGCCACCCTCGCCGCCGAGATCAACGGCTTCGCCGGCAGCAACGTGGGCGAGCTGATGGGAACCCCGCTCACCGCGCACTTCCTCGGCGGCTGCCCCATCGGTGCCACGGCGGCCGACGGCGTCATCGACCCGTACCACCGCCTCTACGGCCACCCCGGCATCTCCGTCGTCGACGGCGCCGCCGTCTCCGCGAACCTGGGGGTGAACCCCTCGCTGACCATCACCGCCCAGGCCGAGCGCGCGATGTCGTACTGGCCGAACAAGGGCGAGGCCGACCACCGCCCGGCCCCGGGAGCGGCCTACGAGCGCCTCGTTCCCGTGGAGCCCCTGCGTCCGGCGGTCCCGGCGGACGCCTTCGGCGCGCTGCGGCTGCCGCTGCTGCCGGTACCGGCCGTTCCGCCGAAGAAGTAGGTCCGGCCGGTGCGTCCGCGGCGGCGACGGCGGTGCGGGAGAGGACAGCGGAGAAGGACCCGCACCCCCCTCCGAGCGCGGGTCCTTCTCTCGTGTGCCAGGTGTGACCGGTGAGTCGTGTGAAGGGTTGCCCCCGCGATGACAGTTTTCTGGTGTGACCTGAGTCACACTCCGCTGAGGCTGAAGTGATACCCGAAACCGCTTGTGGTGCCAGGTCGCGCCCATGATCTGATGTGGCCTGTGAGGCCTCTGTGAGGCATGCGAGAAAAGCCGTAAGGGTGGGGGACATGAAGGTGGGGGACATGAGATCGAAGGTGTCGCGGGCGGTGGCGGCCGTCTCGGTCGCGGCCGCGCTGGGGCTCACCGCGGCGTGCGGCGGGGGCGGCGACGAGGCCAAGGACGCGGAGGCGAAGCCGTCGGCCGCCGGGGACGCGAAGGGCGGGCAGGACGGGCAGGACGGGGCCGGGAAGGCCGCGCTGACCGAGGCCCAGCTGAAGGAGGCGGCCCTCGCGAAGGGGGACGTGAAGGGCTACAAGATCGCCGACATGCCCGCGGAGGACATGCCCGCCGTGCCCGTTCCCGCGAACCCGGCCGCCTGCCAGCCGCTCGCGAACATGTTCAACTTCACCTCGGACCCGCAGCCGAAGGCCCGCGCCGGACGCACCGTCACCTCCGAGGACAAGCTCTCCGCGAGCGTCATCTCCCTCGCCCTCGCCGCACACGAGGAGAGCGACGCCGAGAAGGTCATGGCCGATCTGCGCGAGGCGACGGAGAACTGCGACGGGTACGAGCACGTCGGCAACAAGTACACCGACGTCGAGGCCCGCACCGCCCCGAAGCAGGGCGACGAGGCCGTCGCGTACAAGCTGAAGGCCGACATCGAGGGCGCCAAGATCCCGATGTCCTTCACGGTGGTGCGCAGCGGTTCGACGCTGATCGGGTTCTACTCGATGAACATGCTCGACGCGGACAAGGCCGAGGTGCCGGACGCGATCATCGACGCACAGGTCGCGAAGCTGGAGAAGGCCGCCGGCTGAGCGGACCACGGCGTGACGAAGGGCCCCGCGGGACGGAAGTCGCGGGGCCCTTCTGCGTCAGCACCGGCGTCAGGGCGGCGCCGGTGCCCCGAAGCGGCACCGGGGGGTCGCGCCGCGTGTCGGGATGGTGAATGAGGGGGCTGCACCCGGCGCACCGGGGGTGTGCGCCTGGTGTCGACCAGGGGCGGTCGACGGTGTCCTGTTCCGCGGTGTCCTGTTCTGCAGCGTTCTGTTCTTCAGTGTCCTGTTTCCGTGTCGTGAGGCGGGGCGACGGCCTCCGCAACCGTTCCGGCCACCCTCGGACAGGTTTCCGCCGGCCGGCCCCGGGCGTCCCCGGAGCCGGCCGTTCTCTCGTGTGACCGGGCTGCTGTCCCCTGCCGTCCGGTCACCACCCTGGAGCGAGGTCCCACGGCGCACGGCACGATCCGTACGCCTCATCGCTCCAGCGGAGCCACGCGTGGTTCTTTCGGGTCCGGACCTGGCTGGCACGGACACCGACACCAACGAAGCGCGGCGGGCGACGGTCACGCGCCGTACGGGTGAGAGGGCAGGCGTATGTACGTGCGCCGGTCAGATGCGACCCCGACACAGCTCCAGCAGCGTCATGGCGAGCGCGGTGCCGGGCTTGCCGAGGGCGTCCCTGTAGTGACCCAGGACCTCCATCTCGCGGGAGAGGTTCACCCGGCGGCCGCCGGACTCGATCCGGGCCCGCTGGATCACGGTGGAGACCGCCACCCGTTCCTGGATCAGGCCGATGATCCGGTCGTCGAGCGCGTCGATGCGCTCACGGGCACCGGTGATCACGCCGGCGGCCTCGGAGGTACGGGCGCCGGTGATGTCGGTGGCGTAGGTGGTGGCAGCGGTCGTGGCCGTGGCGGCGGTGTTGGCGGTCGTGGAGGTGGCGGCGGTGATGGCGGTGGTGGCGGCGGCGGTGGTGGTCATGGGGAGGCTCCTGGTCGGAAGAGGCTCCCGGGGCGGCAGGACCGGGAAACGCCAGACGCCCCGGACCTTGTCGGTCCGGGGCGCCTGGGAAAGTCGCTCGTCAGTGACTCAAGCAACACGACCATGGCAGCCGGCGGACCGGGTGCCATAGGTAAAGAGGAAGGTCGGGTGCGTGAGCATGGGCGCCAGTATGCCACGGCCCGTTCCGGCTCGGTTCTGCGCCGGGGGCCGGGGGCCGGGGGGAGCCCACCGTGGGCCCGCTCCGCCGGGGCGCACCCCGGTAGACTCGACCACACAGACCCCCGCCCCACCGCCGGAAGGCACCCCGTGTCATCAGCGAACCCCGCTGCCGCCGTCCCCGACACCGTCCTGGTGGTCGACTTCGGCGCCCAGTACGCCCAGCTCATCGCCCGACGGGTCCGCGAGGCCCGGGTCTACAGCGAGATCGTGCCGAGCACCATGCCGGTCGCGGAGATGCTCGCCAAGAACCCGGCGGCGATCATCCTCTCCGGCGGCCCCTCCTCGGTCTACGCCGAGGGCGCCCCCCGCCTCGACCGCGCGCTCTTCGAGGCCGGTGTCCCCGTCTTCGGCATGTGCTACGGCTTCCAGCTGATGGCCACCACCCTCGGCGGCACCGTCGACAACACGGGGGCGCGTGAGTACGGCCGTACGCCCCTGCATGTCGCCAAGTCCGGCAGCACCCTCTTCGAGGGGACCCCCGACGAGCAGTCGGTCTGGATGTCCCACGGCGACGCCTGCTCCGCCGCCCCCGAGGGCTTCTCCGTCACCGCCTCCACCGACGTCGTCCCGGTCGCCGCCTTCGAGAACGACGAGAAGAAGCTGTATGGCGTCCAGTACCACCCGGAGGTCATGCACTCCACGCACGGCCAGCAGGTCCTGGAGCACTTCCTCTACCGAGGAGCGGGCATCACCCCGAGCTGGACCACCGGCAACGTGATCGAGGAGCAGGTCGAGGCCATCCGCGAGCTGGTCGGTGACAAGCGCGCGATCTGCGGCCTGTCCGGCGGTGTGGACTCCGCGGTCGCCGCGGCCCTCGTGCAGAAGGCCATCGGCTCCCAGCTGACCTGCGTGTACGTCGACCACGGTCTGATGCGCAAGAACGAGACCGAGCAGGTCGAGAAGGACTTCGTCGCCGCGACCGGCGTCCAGCTGAAGGTCGTCGACGCGGAGGAGCGGTTCCTCAAGGCGCTCGCCGGGGTCTCCGACCCCGAGCAGAAGCGGAAGATCATCGGCCGCGAGTTCATCCGCGTCTTCGAGCAGGCGCAGGCGGAGATCATCGCCGACGAGGGCCCCGAGGTCGCCTTCCTCGTCCAGGGCACGCTCTACCCGGACGTCGTCGAGTCCGGCGGCGGCACCGGCACGGCCAACATCAAGTCCCACCACAACGTGGGCGGTCTGCCGGAAGACCTCGAATTCAAGCTGATCGAGCCGCTCCGCCAGCTCTTCAAGGACGAGGTCCGGATGGTCGGCCAGGAGCTGGGGCTCCCGGAGGAGATCGTCCAGCGCCAGCCGTTCCCGGGCCCCGGCCTCGGCATCCGGATCGTCGGCGAGGTCACCAAGGAGCGACTCGACCTGCTCCGCGACGCCGATGCCATCGCCCGCGAGGAGCTGACGGCCGCCGGCCTCGACCGGGACATCTGGCAGTGCCCGGTGGTGCTGCTGGCGGACGTCCGGTCCGTCGGCGTCCAGGGCGACGGCCGCACCTACGGCCACCCCATCGTCCTGCGCCCGGTCTCCTCCGAGGACGCCATGACGGCCGACTGGTCCCGGCTGCCGTACGAGGTCCTCGCGAAGATCTCGACCCGGATCACCAACGAGGTCGCGGACGTCAACCGGGTCGTCCTCGACGTGACGAGCAAGCCCCCGGGCACCATCGAGTGGGAGTGAGCCCTTTTTGACCGGGCTCAGGTCCGCTTGAGGGTCCGCACCGGCTCTCCGGGCTTCCAGACCTGGACGACCAGGTACGTGTCGTCCTCGACGTAGGTCCGCACGACCTCCGTCAGCTCGGTGCGGAAGAGGTGGAACGGCTCCGGCGGTTCCACCTCTTCGCCGTACGCCGCCTTGACCGCGGGATCCTCGACCTCGACCGCCCGCCCGCTCACCCGCACGTCACCGCCGCCCATCTCCGTGCCCGGGCCCGGATTGGCCTGCAGCGAGAAACGGGGGTCGCGCCGCAGATCGAGCGCCTTGAGCGAGTCGGGCATCATCCCCAGCCACAGCTCGCCGTTCACGAACCGGACCTCCAGCCCGGTCGTCCGCGGGGAGCCGTCCCGGCGGAGGGTGGCGAGGACGTGATGGGTGAAGGCGCCGAAGCGCGCCTCGACGGTCTGTCCGAGTGCGGGTTCGGCGGCGACGAACGCGCCCCAGTTCGAAAGATTCTCCGGCATACGTCGAGTCTCGCGCGGATACCCGACAACCACTGTCCGGTTACCCCGAGCGACGTACAGCGACTTACGAGCGATGTACAGCGACGTGCGAGCGATGTACAGCGACGTGCGAGCGATGAACGACGGCGGTTCGACCCGAGCGAACGGTGTGCGGTGTGGCGCGCTTCCGTGACTTGCGTAACGGTTGCGCACTCTCTTCACGGGACGGGCCTGTTCTGCCAGGGGCACCGACGGTAACTTCCGATTCGTAAAGGAAGTCACCCTGGAGGACACATGCACGGGCCCACACCGCCCCTGCCCCTACCCACCGACCAGCTCCGGTTCGCGATGCCGCCGATGCACGAGTCGGCGGAGGACGAGCGGCGACACCGCAAGGAACGCCTGGCCGGGGCCCTGCGGATCTTCGGGCGCATGGGGTTCGAGGAGGGCGTCTCGGGGCACATCACCGCGCGCGACCCCGAGTTCAGCGACTGTTTCTGGGTCAACCCGTTCGGGATGCCGTTCAAGCACGTCACGGTGAGTGACCTGGTCCTCGCCAACCAGGAAGGGCAGGTGATCGAGGGCCGCTACCACGTGAACCAGGCCGCCTTCACCGTCCACGCCCAGGTGCACGCCGCCCGCCCCGACGTCGTCGCGGTCGCGCACTGTCACTCCGTGCACGGCCGCGCGCTGGCCGCGCTCGGCGACCTGCTCGACCCGATCACCCAGGAGTCCTGCGCGTTCTACGAGGACCAGGCGCTCTACGACCACTACACGGGCGTCGCGGTGGACGCGGACGAGGGCCGCCGCATCGCCGGCGTGCTCGGCAGCCGCAAGGCCCTCGTGCTGCGCAACCACGGTCTGCTGACGGTCGGCGACTCGGTCGACGCGGCGGCGTGGTGGTTCCTGTCGATGGAACGCTCGGCCCAGGTGCAGCTCACCGCGAAGGCGGCGGGCCGGCCCCTGCTGATCGAACACCGGCTGGCCGCGGCGACGCGGGAGCAGGCGGGCGGCGATCTGGTGGCATGGATCAACTATCAGCCGCTGTGGCAGGACATCAGCAGGAGCGAGCCGGATCTGCTGAGCTGACGGGGCCCGCCCGGGGCCCTGAGGTCCGGGCCCGTCCGGGTGGGTCAGAAGTCGCGCAGTACGACCGCCTTCGTGGTGGCGAACTCCTCGTCCGTCAGGACACCCTGGCGGTGGAGTTCGCCCAGCTCACGGAGGCGACGCAGGAGGACGTCGTGGTGGTCAGGGGTGGGTGGTGGCTCGACGGCGGACTGCGTGGGCCGGGAGGCGTCCGGGCGGGCGGCGGCGCCGCGGGTGGACGGATGGGGAAGCCGTGCCGTGACCGCCGTGGCGACGAGTGCCGTGAGGAGGTCGCGCCGGGTGCTGCCCCACAGATCGAGGGCGTACGGGTCCCGCTCCGGCGGCAGCTTGGAGAAGACGGTCTCACGCGTCACGAACCGCAGGAACCCGTCCTCGTAACCGGAGTTGGGCAGCCATTCGACCTGCACCAGCTCGCCGACGTCGATGATCCGCGGGCCGGTCGCCCGCTTGACCCGGTCGGAGGTGTCGTTCCAGTCGATCCGCACCTGCATACCGTCGAACGACACCGTGCCGTCGCTGGACCGCACGGACACCGGCACGGGCGGGCCGGGCAGCAGATAGACCGTGGCGGGCTCCTTCGGTGTCTGCTCCAGCAGCATGGACTGCCGTATCTCCTCGGCCACGTACTCGGCGATCCCCGAACGGTCGAGATCGACCGTCAGCCGGTACGGATCGGCTCCGTCCGGCAGCCGCCCCCCGGTGGCCTGCAGCAGCGGATCACTGCCCTCACGAAGCCGCAACCGGAGCCGCCCGTGCTTGCGTTCGGGCTCGTAGACGACACCGGACACCGCCTCCAGCGGCACCGCGATCTCCCCGTACGTCTGCCGGAACAGCGCCACGGAACGGTGCAGGCCCGGCGTGATCCGGACCGTGCTGCCGTCGAAGGACCAGGCCCCGTCCCGCTGGATGATCTCGGCCATGGAGAGATTCTCCCAGCCGGGTCAACACGGGCACCGGAACTTCACCCCGCCCCTGTCTTGCGCGGAGTGGCCCTGCTGGATGCGGTCCGTGTTCCGTACGGCACAATTCGCTGTCATCGCAGGGCATTTGTACGGCCGCACGGCTGTGGGAGCGAGCGGACGTACATGCGAGGCCCGGCGAAGGCTGTGAAGTCGTCCACGACGTCCACGAAGTTCACGAGGTCCGCGCTCACGAAGTCCTGCTCGGAGCCGTTCATGAAGGCGCTGGCGGCGGCACGGTTACCGCGTCGTCGAAGGCGGCGACAACGGCGACGGCAACGGTACTGAGTTGGCGAACGGTGGACGACAACAACGGTACTGACGGCAGTCATGATGACGGTGTCCATGGCGACGGTGGCCATGACGAAGATGGCAATGACAACGGCGGCGAATGCCGAGAGACGCGGTCGCGCAGGCGGACGCGGTGCGGGAAGGCGGGCTCGGGCATGGCGGTGCAGGAGGCGAGAGGGGGCATGGGCGCGGCCCATGAAGGCGGGTGCACGTGCGGGGACTGCCCGCACGGGGCGCGTGCGGGACATCGGCGCGCGGTCGCCGAGTTCCTGCTGAAGCGGGAGGAGTTCGCGTCCGGGCAGGGGTTGCCGGCGGCCGTCGCGCACTCCGTGTCCGCCTCGCGCCAATGGGTCTCGGACGAACTCACCCAGTCCGCGGCCCTCGTCGCCGAACGAGGCCGCGTCGAGGGCGAGGCCTGGCTCGGGCGCCTGTGGCTGCGCACGGCGGTCGTCGTCTGGGCCGCGGTCGTGACCCTCCTCCTCATCCAGTCCCTCACCGCGATCGGCGCGGGCTGGACGGTCGCCCGCACCGCCGGACTGCTCGCCGCCCTGCTGATGGGTGCGGCACTGACGGGCGCCGGATATCTGCACCGGGCACGCGGCGGCGCCCTCGCCCCCGTCATCGGCGAGGACAACCGTCTCTCCACCTCCCGCGCGATCGCGGCCGCCTGGGTGCTCTTCGTCGTCTTCGCGATCCTCGTCCTCGTCGGCCGCCTGGCCGCCGCCTCCGACCACCGGGAACGTGACGCCCTCATCGCCGGCCTCGACCTCACCCGGGGCGCGGGCATCGTGACCGTCCTGGCCGTGGTCTGCGGTATCGCGGTCCTGGTCCGCCGCGTCGTCGGCCTGCGGATCCTCTCCCAACGCCTCCAGAAAGTCCGCGCCCACCGCCCCCGCGCCGCCGACCTCCTCACCGACGACTCCGGCCGAGGCAGCTTCACGGACATCCAGTACGTGATCATCTGCACCGTCGCCCTCACCTTCGCGGCGGTGCGCCTGGCCCGTCGCCCCGACCAACTCCCGGACCTCCCCTGGGGCCTGGCCCTCCTCGTCCTGGTCTCCGCCGCCACCTACGTCGCGGGCAAATACGCCGAGGGCGGCCGTCCCGTCGTCCTGTCCGTCGTCCGCGCCCGCGAGGCCGGCGACCTCGACGCCCCCATCCGCAACGGCGACGACATCGAGATCCGCGGCGCCGGCTTCGTCCCACCCGGCGCGCAGTCCGCCGATCACCTCTCCCGCATGGTCGTCCGCATCGGAGCCGTCCATGTCCACGTCCCCCTCGTCCCCGTGGCCGGCGGTTTCAGCAACCCCACGGACGCCGTCCTCACCGCCCCCGTCCCCGCCGACGTCGAACCCGGCAAGGTCGACGTCCAGGTCGTCACAGCCGCCGGCGTAGAGACCAACCGCTACACGATCGAGGTCTCAGCGGACTGAGCGACCGACAAGAGGAGGGGGAAGGGGGCGACGAGACGGGCGCCGGCGGCCGCGTGCTGGGCAGCCCGCGTGCCGGGTGCCGGATGCCGGGTCTCGTTTTCACGGGTGACCTCAGCTCAAGCCGGTGACGTGGTCGGCCTGGGCCGGTGGGGTGGGGGCTCGGCGATTGGGCCGGTCGACGACCTGTGGTGACGTCGATGGGGCGGGGCCGGGCCGGGCGCCGCTAGGTGAGCGTGGTGAGGGATGCAAGGGTCGCAGCCCCTTGGGCTGGGAAGTGGGACGGGTAAGGGCGGCGAGGGCGGAGGAAGGGCCCCACGAGGCCGCACTCCGACCCCGACAAGCCACCCCGACCCGGAAAAACACGCCCTAACCATTGAGCACCCCCACCCCTCCGAACGTATCGTCTGTCGAGGGGTCAACGGCACGGCGGACAAGAGGCGGCGCAGACCATGACTCACGGCATTCGCACGGACTCCCACACCCCCTACCTCGACGGTGGCCCCGACTGGCGGGACACAGCCTCCCGCTACGCCCTGCTGCCCCTGCGCGTCTTCCTCGCCATCACCTTCATCTACGCCGGCCTGGACAAACTCACCGACAGCGCGTTCATGTCAGCCTCCGGCTCCGGCTCCATCGGCGACATGATGAGCGCCACCAGGGACTCCTCCGCCATCCCAGCGATGATCGACATGGCCCTCAAGAACCCCGTCGGCTTCGGCTACGCCATCGCCATCGGTGAACTCGCCGTCGGTATCGGCGCCCTCCTCGGCCTCTTCACCCGCCTCGCCGCATTCGGCGGGGCCCTGATCTCCCTCAGCCTCTGGCTGACAGTCAGCTGGTCGGCATCCCCGTACTACTACGGCAACGACCTCCCCTACCTCATGGCCTGGATCCCCCTGATCCTCGCCGGCGCCCCGGCCCTCTCCGTGGACGCGGCCATCCGCTCCCGCCGCCACGCCGGCAGCAGGCACCGCGCAGGCGCCTACCACTGAGCCCCACGGCACCACCACGCCCACGGCTCACCGAAGCCACCCAGCAGAGCTTGCGCCAGCACGGCATCACCAACGGCATCACCAACGGCCGTCTGGTCATTGCTGCTCGCTCTCACCACCCCGGCACAGGGCACGCCCCCGGCACCTGCCTTCAACACCCCAGTGACCCCAGCTGGGCCCGCCTGCGCCAGGCATGGGTGGGGCCTCTGCGCGAGCCGGATCAGGCTCTTGATCGCCCCGCCACCAGTCTGCGGCGCCCGGCCCATGACCGCCCCACGACCTCGTCCCGCCTGCACTGCGGTCTTGGCCGGCCTGGCAGCAGAGCGCCATCTTCTCCCCGGGCCGGTGGTGCCCCCAGCCAATCTCCACCCCGGGCCGGTGGCGCCCCCAGCCAGACACGTCTAGCCACGGCTGCCCACAAACCGCCGCGCGCCGCGCCCAGGACGCCGCCCACCTGCCCTCCTCTCAAGCTCTCCGAGTTAGCCCTTCGCTGCGCCGACCCCGTCGTACCGACCGCCCCGTGGCCCGAGGCCCGCGGCCCGTGGCCCGTGGCCCGTCGCCACGCCCGTCCGGCGCCCCCTGTCCGACTGCAGCCCGCCCCTCTCGGCGTCTCTTTTCGCAGGCCGCCACCCTCGTAACTCCGACTTATCCGTGCGCGCCCGGCGGCCCTTGCGCACCTCCGTGCACGCCGGGCAGCGGCAGCCATCCCCGTCCCATCCCCGGCCGCCCAGGAAGACTCACCCCGCAGAACCGCCTGGTCCTGTTACTCCCCCGAGTCGGCCGTACCCCCGGGCCCAGTCGCCCCCGCACTCTTCGCCACTCCGGACGGCCCCGCCGCACCCCCATACCCCGTCGGCCCCGTCGGGGCCGTGGGTGCCGTGGGTGCCGTCGGCCGCGTCCGCTCTGACGTCCCGCGTCCTCGTATCGCGTGGTTCAAGAGACCCACCGCCCCCGCCAGACATAGCCCCCCGATCACGAGGGGTATCACGGCGAACCAAGGGATCTCCCAGGCGTTTCTCGCGTCGCCGAGATACACGACGCCCGCAGCGGTGAGGAAGAGGCCGGCTATGAGCTTCCCCGGGCGGAACTCATGACGCAGCACGGGCCACCTCCGCCTGTCCCAGACCGACTTCGAGGTCGATGGTGAGCGTGCCGCCGCTGTCCGAACCCTTTTCGGGGGACAGTGTCAGCCGATCGCTCTTGTCCGGTGCCACGTCCACGTCCTCCTTGTCGTCACCTGGCAACTGGATGTCACCGAGGCCCACTTCGACGTCGAGACGCACGGTGACGTCCTGTGGGACCACCACCCTCGCCTTGCCCGCGCCCAGCCCCAAGCTCGTCGTCAGCGTCTCTCCTTTCGGTATGTCCACTCCGGACAGGTCCAGCGTGCCCACGCCGGTCCCCAGCTCATAGCGGGGCGCCACGCTCTTCATGTTTCGCGGTGTCCACTCCGTACGGACCCAGTCGGTGCTGATGTTCGCCGGGAGCGCCGTCGTGCATGCCAGGAGTCCCGCGGTGACCAGGGACAGGAAGATCGACCCCGCTCCCGTGCGGCCGAGGAAGGCGCTCAGGGCTATACCCAGGCCGAGCACGGTCAGCGCGCATGCCAGGCCGGTCTGCAGGCTGGTGGCGAGAGCCTGGTACTCCCAGGTCGCTCCGGTGCCGAGTCCGCCGGCGAGCAGAGCGAGCAGGAGTATCCAGCCTCCTGTCCAGCGCGGACCGCGCGGCTTCGGCGGGCGCGCGGCGCGTATGTCGTGGCGGGAGGGCATGTATCCCCCGGCGATGTTGACCGCTGCCGCCATGTCCCGGTCGCCGGTCGTCCACGGCCCCCACAGATAGCCCGTGCCGCCCACATGCTTTCCGTCCTTGATGATCGGGTCGCGCCACCAGGAGGGGTAGGCGGACGCCACGGGCGGGGCCTGGGCCTCGGGTGGGGCGTCGGCGACGGCCTGCGCGGCGAGAGGATCGGGGTCAGGGGCTCCGCGCTGTTGCGACCAGTACCCCGCGCCGGCCAAGAGCAAGGAGACGACCACGGAGAAGGTCAGGACGGTCGTGTTGCTCAGCATGGTGAGGAACACACCACAGCCGACCAGCGCGAAGAGCACGCCCGCGAGGGCCTGGCCGTCGACCCTGCCGGTCAGCAGCTTCCGTACCTCGTTCTCCTCCTCGTCGTCATACGGTATGAACAGCCAGGCGAAGCCGTAGAAGATGAGGCCGAAGCCGCCGGTCGCGGCGAGCACCGCGAGCACCACCCGGAAGATCACCGGATCCATGTCGCACTGACGCCCGAGCCCGGCACAGACACCGCCCAGCATCTTGTGCTGGCGGTCGCGGCGGAACTTGTGCGGAGCGGTGGGCCCGTCCGCCGGATCGTCGAGGCCGGGGCGCCCCGCCGCGCCAGGAGCGGACGGGTCTTCCGCTCCGGGGGAGGAGCGGCCGGCAGCTCCGTGAGGGCCGGCGGAGGCCGATCGATCCGCAGGCGCACCCGCGCTTGTCCGCGCACCCGTGCGCGCCTGCCGGCCCGTGTCCGCGCTCCCGTGTGCGCGCGGCCCCTCTGCGCCTGTGCCCGGCGAGGGCGTGGCGTCCTGCGGCTCGGTCATGGGCCGCCGGGCGTCCGGACCCGAGCCGGGGCCCGGCTCCGCTGCCGCGTGCTGGTGATCCGTCATGCGTCCATCGTGACCGCCGAGCCGGTCGGATGGCAGTCGGGACGACCCTGGTCGAACCCTGATATCCGTACGGGGATGTGTTCGATCACGCCTGGGCCGAAGATCAGGGACGTCTCGGGGACCGACCCTGATGCCTCGATCCGCCGTGCGTGTGAATATCGTGGCATGCCGGAAGCCGCAGCACTGCCAGTCGACACTCCGCGGCCCCCGCGCAAGCTCTACCGCAGCAGCGACGGACGCTGGCTCGGAGGCGTGGCGCGAGGGCTCGCCGGACATCTTGGGCTGCCCGTGACCTGGGTGCGGCTCGTGTTCGCCGGCCTCTTTCTCGCGGACGGTCTCGGTGCTCTGGTCTACGCGGCGTTCTGGTTCTTCGTCCCGCTCGGTGTGGGAGGCGTCGACAATCAGCGGCCGCCGGCCATCGCCACCGAGACCTCGCCCGACGGCCGCCGCAGACTCGTGGCCCGCAAACCCGACCGCGGGCAGATAGTCGCCCTCCTCCTCATGGTCGTCGTGGCCATGGTCTTCGTCGGCAATGTGGACCTCGGCGAGGCCGCCCGGGCGTATCTCTGGCCGACCGTGCTCGTCGCGGCCGGTGTCGCCCTGGTCTGGCGTCAGGCGGACAACGCGCGGCGCGCCCGCTGGGCCGAGGTCGGCCGACGGCGGCGCACGATCACGCTCCTCCGCTCCGTGGCCGGTGTCCTGCTGGTCACCGCGGGCGTGTCCGGGATATTCGTCCTGCAGGGCTCGGCCGCCCACCTGGGCTCGGTGCTGCAGGCCGCGCTCGCGGTCCTCGTGGGTATAACGCTGCTGGCCGGGCCGTACCTCGTCCGTATGACCCAGGACCTCTCCGAGGAGCGCCTGATGCGTATCCGCGCCCAGGAGCGCGCGGAGGTAGCGGCCCACGTCCACGACTCGGTGCTCCACACGCTGACACTGATACAGCGCAATGCGGACAGCCCGAACGAGGTCCGCCGCCTCGCCCGAGCCCAGGAGCGCGACCTGCGGAACTGGCTGTACAAACCCGAGGGCACAGGAAAGGACGAGGACGACGAGCCGGACACCCTCGCCGAGGCCGTGCGGCGGAACGCCGCGGAGGTCGAGGACAAGCACGGCGTCCCCATAGAGGTGGTCGTCGTGGGGGACTGCCCCCTCGACGAAGGACTGACCGCGCAGATGCAGGCCGCGCGCGAGGCGATGGTGAACGCCGCCAAGTACGGTGGCGAGGGCGGCGCCGTGCAGGTCTTCGCCGAGGTCGAGGGAACGACGGTTTTCGTGTCCGTCCGCGACCGAGGTCCGGGCTTCGATCTCGACTCGATACCCGCCGACCGCATGGGCGTCAGAGAATCGATCATCGGCCGCATGGAGCGCAACGGAGGCACGGCACGGCTCCGCGCCGTACCGGA
Organism: Streptomyces bottropensis ATCC 25435; assembly: GCF_000383595.1. Taxonomy (NCBI): domain Bacteria; kingdom Bacillati; phylum Actinomycetota; class Actinomycetes; order Kitasatosporales; family Streptomycetaceae; genus Streptomyces; species Streptomyces bottropensis. The sequence continues at coordinate 1,134,274 of NZ_KB911581.1, forward strand.
CGGCGGCACGGAGGTCGAGTTGGAGATGGAGAGGGCGGAGACGACGTCATGAGTGACGCGAGCGGGGCGAACGACACTGCCGCACAGGGCGGTTCGGGCACTGACCCGGACGGGGGCCAGAGAGATGCGACCGCGCGAGGCACGGATGCGGCTGCGGGCGTGGCCGGCGGGTCCGGCCGCCCCGATACGCCCGCCGCGACCACCACGGACGGTGATGCCGGCGTGACCGCCGCACCTGGGAAGTCCGCCACGGCCGGGCAGCCCGCTGCGACCGAAGGCGGGGCCGGAGCCGGCGTCTCCGGGGCCGGGCGGTACGTCCGGGTCGTGCTGGTGGACGATCACCGGATGTTCCGTACGGGAGTGCGGGCCGAGATCGGGCAGACGGACCGTACGGGTGTGGAGGTCGTCGGGGAGGCACCCGACGTCGACCAGGCGGTCTCGGTGATCACGAGCACGCGGCCCGAGGTGGTGCTCCTCGATGTGCATCTGCCCGGCGGGGGAGGCGTCGAAGTGCTGCGCCGTTGTTCTGCGTTGATGGCGGACGCCGAACAGCCCGTCCGGTTCCTCGCGCTGTCCGTGTCGGACGCGGCGGAGGATGTGATCGGTGTGATCCGGGGCGGTGCGCGCGGATATGTCACCAAGACGATCACCGGCTCCGATCTCGTCAACTCCATCTTCCGGGTGCAGGAGGGTGACGCAGTCTTCTCCCCGCGCCTGGCAGGCTTCGTCCTGGACGCCTTCGCCTCCACCGACGCCCCGCCCGTCGACGAGGACCTCGACCGTCTCACCCAGCGCGAGCGCGAGGTGCTGCGTCTCATCGCCCGCGGGTATGCGTACAAGGAGATCGCCAAGCAGCTCTACATCTCGGTGAAGACGGTGGAGTCCCATGTGTCCGCCGTACTGCGGAAGCTGCAGCTCTCCAACCGGCACGAGCTGACGAGGTGGGCGACGGCACGACGCCTGGTGTGAGGGGTGGGCACCGGTGCCGCCTCGGCACCAGCGCAGGCATCGGCTCTGGGCCTGGCTCTGGCTCTGGCTCTGATGGTGCGGGCGCCAGGTCGGTCGAGTGGCGCGCCTTCGGTGGTCGACCTCGCCTTGACCCGCTGACCTGCTGACCCGCTGACCCGAGCCCTCGGCCAGCAGGAAGCTGGCCTGGGCTGCCGGACCGCCCGTGCCGCCGGACATCCAGGCCTTGGCGTCCGGCAGCCGCCCGACGCCGCCCATCAGCGCGAGGCAGCAGCCCCGCCCTGTCCGCTCCGTCCCGCCCTGTCAGCTCCGTCTCGCCCGGCCGGAGGCGTCCGCTCAGGCCACCCTTGTGGCCCCCGCGTACGGCATCTCGTCGAGCGGGGCGACGCGTACCGGGGCGGAGGGGTTCGGGGCGTGGATCATCTGGCCGTTGCCGATGTAGATGCCCACGTGGCTGATGCCGGAGTAGTAGAAGACCAGGTCGCCGGGGAGGAGTTCGGAACGGGAGACGCGGCGGCCGGCGTTGATCTGGGAGTAGGTGGTGCGGGGGAGGGAGACACCGGCGGCGCGGTAGGCCGCCAGGGTGAGACCGGAGCAGTCGAAGGCGTTGGGGCCGGTGGCGCCCCAGACGTACGGACTGCCGAGCTTGGAGAAGGCGTAGGAGACGGCCGCTGCGGCGCGGGAGTCGGGGGCGTCGGCGGTGGCGGAGGCCGGGGAGACCGGGCCGGTGAGGTCGCGCCGGGGTGAGGCGGAGGAGCGGGAGGCGTGCCCCGGGCTGCCGCCCGCGGTGTCGAACCGTGCCCGGTCCTCACTGGTGAGGCGGCCGAGCAGCTGCCGTGCGTCGGACAGCTTCGAGGTGATCGTCTTCTTGTGCCGCTTCAGCTCCGTCTGCCGGGTCTTGAACGTGCCCAGTTCGACCCGAGCGGCCCCGCGCAGCCGTTCGATCTCCAGCAATTGCTTCCGCACGCTCGCCACATCCGCCGACTGCCGGCCGCCGACCCGCTCGGCGAGGGCGGCGCCGTCCAGGTACTGGTCAGGGTCGGCGGAGAGCGCGAGCTGCCAGGAAGGGTCGATGCCCCCGCGCCGGTACTGCGCCGCCGCCAGCGAACCCAGCTCGTCCCTTGCCGAGTTGAGCCGTTCGGTGCGGCGGGCGGCCTGGTCGCGCAGCTCTTCGAGGTTCTCCTGGGCTGTGTCGGCCTTCTCCTTCGCGCCGTTGTACTTCTCGGTGGCGACCTCGGCCTCTTGGAACAGCTTGTTCACTTTCGCCCTGACCTGGTCGGGCGTGAGCTGGGGGTCGGCGTGCCCGGTGCCGTCGAAGCCGGTCGCGGTCGCCGCGCCCGCGAGTGCGAAGGTCGCGGCCGTGCGGACCGTGTGGCCGCCGAGTGAGCGCTGTCTGGGCTTGCGGTGCGCTGCCACGTGGAGTCCATGTCCTCTCCGTACGACCGCCGTCCGCGGTACGGACATCGTCCGACCGTACGGACCGCCTGGGGGGAGCGGTGACGCGTCCGGCGGCGGCCCGCACAGGGGGAGCGGGCCGCCGCCGGACCTTCTCGGCGGTGGTGTCCGACTGCCGCCCCTGGCCGGGCGGCGGTGGGGAGCCGGGCACCTGAGGGAGGACGCTAAACCTGGGCGTGAGGGCACGGTAACGCGTTGTACGGAAGTGACGTGCACCGACCGCGAGGTGACCGTATGTGACCGTGATCTCGTCCTGGCATCGCCGACTTCACGCTGCGCGATGACCGATACGGTCATTTCGGACCTGCCGGGAGTGCGGCGATGCTATGCGGCGCATATATGCAAGATCGTCAGCACCTCGCCGGAGGCGATCGTGCCGGTGCCATCGTGTCGGAAGCCTCCGTGCCGGAAGCCTCCGTGCCGACGAACTCCGTGCCGACGAACTCCGTGCCGGAGATCTTCGGAAGGCCATGGCACCCCCGGAGGCCGCGTGAGGTCCCCGTTCCCCCTGAGATGGAGCGGCCCCGCGCCCGGCCTGGCACAGCCCCCCACGCCCGGCCTGCCGCAGACCCCTCATTAGGCTCCGCGCATGGACGTACTCATCCACATCCTCGTCGCCCTCCACATCATCGGCATCGCCTCCCTCCTGGGTGGTTTCCTGACCCAGATGAAGGCCATGGGTCAGGGCACCGCCCGCTTCGTCCCCGCGATGCTCCACGGCGCCCTCACCATGCTCGTCACCGGTGTGCTCCTCGTCGGCCTCAATCAGGCGGACGACCAGCCCGTCGACAACATCAAGATCGGCGTCAAACTCGCACTGCTGATCGTGATCCTGGGGCTGGTCTATGTGAAACGGGACGAAGAGACAGTGGAGAAGCCGCTGTTCGGCCTGGTGGGCGCGCTGACCATCGCGAACATCTTCATCGCGGTGCTCTGGACCTGACGGCGCGCCCCCGGCCGACCGTGCGGCTACGCCGGCCGCACCACGCTGTGCACCGACGACTCGGCGTCGTAGAAGACCGTCTCCTCGCGGACGTAGGTGCCCGGCTTCGGGGCGTGGATCATCATGCCGTTGCCTATGTAGAGGCCGACGTGGCCGATGTTGTCGTAGAAGAAGACGAGGTCGCCGGGCCTGGCGTCGGAGAGGGGGACCGTGGTGCCGGCGGTGAGCTGGTCGAAGGTGGTGCGGGGGAGATCGACGCCGGCGGCCTTCCAGGCGGCCTGGGTGAGCCCGGAGCAGTCGTAGGAGCCGGGGCCGGTGGCTCCCCAGACGTACGGCTTGCCGATCTGTGCGCGGGCGAAGGCGATGGCCTTGTCGGCCTTCGTGGCGTAGGTGAGGTCCTCGGCCGGGACGGTGGTCCCGGAGGTGGTGCCGATGGACGTCTCCGTGCCGGTGGACGTGCCCGTGCCTATGGACGTCTCCGTGCCGGTGGACGTGTCCTCCCAGGTGCCCTGCGGCCCCTGGCCTACCTGCGGCCCCTGGCCTGGCTGTGATCCCTGCCTCTCCAGGGCAGGCGGGGCTTCCCGCGTTTCCACGGTCGTCGCCCGTGCCGCCTGCTGCCGCGCGAGTTCCTCCGCCCTGCGGTCGGCCTCCTCCCGCTCGCGCTGCTCGATCGCGGCGAGCCGGGCCCTCTCCTCGGCGGTGAGGGCGGCGAGCAGCTCACGGGCCTGGGCGAGCTTCGCCTGGACCTTGGCCTTGCCGGCCTTGAGCCTGTTCTGCGACGCGGTGAGCTGTTCGAGGCTGTCGCTCGCCTCCTGGCGCTGATCCGCCGCCTCGGACTGCTCGGTGACGTACGTGCCGACGGCCTCCTGCGGGCGGTCTGCCGGCCGGTCCGTCAACTGGCTCCGGTCGAAGGAGCCCTGCGGGTCGTCCGCCGGCAGCGGCGAGGCCTGGTCGGGGGCCGCCGCGCCCGTGCGGTACCGGGCCGCGGTGAGGGAACCGAGTTCCTCCCGGGCCTCGTTGAGCTTCTCCGTGCGCTTGACGACGCCGTCGAAAAGGGTGTCGACCTGCTTCTTCTGCCTGCCCGTCTTCTCCTTGGCCGGGTTGTAGTTCTCGGTCGCCGAACCGGCCTGGCGGTAGAGGGCGTCGACCTTCTTCTCGACTTCCTCCAGGCTCGGCTTGTCGTCGGTCGAGGGCGCGGCCGTGGCGCTGCCCGACTGGGAGAGCAGGGCCACCGAGGTGAGGGCGGCGGTGGCGAGAGCGGGGGTGCGTATGCCCGCGCGCGTTCCGGCCGGACGCGGCTTGCGGTGCGGCGCCATGGTGCGGCGTCTCCTTCCGTTGTCCGCCTACCGAGTTAGCTGTCGGGTTCGGGCGCAAGCTTCGGAAGGTTTGCCCTACGGCCCTCGCCGCGCGCGGCGGTCGGGTCGATTCACCCCGGATAACGGTGGGTCCCCGGCTCCGGGCGCCTCGGGGAGGCATACCGGACTCGGCGGAGGTCGTGCGGCCCGGCGACGTTCGCCGGTTGGGTCGTACGGCCCAGAAGAAAAAGTTAGCCAACTCGTGTGGCCCGTGTGAAGGTTGATGTGCGATATGCCCGATACGTTTTCGTGACCTTAGCCTCTTCGGCGCGACGAACGGTAAGCTCGATCGCTCACCGTCGCACGGCGGTCGCGGTAGGTGGCGGGGACGGACTTTTCGGGGCGGCCTCTCGCTGTCAGTGCGGGCGCCTAGACTCGGAGAGCGATGAGCAGCCTCTTTGACGACAGCTTCCTGGCGGACCTCCAGGCCCCCCGCGGCCACGCGGAGGAGCCCCCGCCGCCACCCGAGGACGATCACGTACCGGAGCCGCTTCCGGACGATCTGTTCGGTGGGAAGTTCGACGTGCCCCCGGACCGGGACGCGTACTACCGCGACGGAGCCCCCCGCCCCGCCCTGGACGCGGCGGCCCTCCTGGACGGGCTGAACGAGAACCAGCGCGCGGCCGTGGTCCACGCGGGTTCGCCCCTGCTCATCGTGGCCGGAGCCGGCTCCGGCAAGACCCGGGTGCTCACCCACCGCATCGCGCACCTGCTCGGCGAGCGGCGCGTCCACCCGGGCCAGATCCTCGCGATCACCTTCACCAACAAGGCCGCGGGCGAGATGAAGGAGCGCGTCGAGCAGCTCGTCGGACCGCGCGCGAACGCGATGTGGGTCATGACCTTCCACAGCGCGTGTGTACGGATCCTGCGGCGCGAATCGAAGAAGCTCGGCTTCACGTCCTCCTTCTCGATCTACGACGCCGCCGACAGCAAGCGCCTGATGGCGCTCGTCTGCCGTGATCTGGACCTCGATCCGAAGCGTTTCCCGCCCAAGTCCTTCAGCGCCAAGATCTCGAATCTGAAGAACGAGCTGATCGACGAGGAGGACTTCGCCGCCCAGGCCACCGACGGCTTCGAGAAGACCCTCGCCCAGGCCTACGCGCTCTACCAGTCCCGCCTCCGCGAGGCGAACGCGCTCGACTTCGACGACCTGATCATGACGACGGTCAATCTGCTGCGCGCCTTCCCCGACGTCGCCGAGCACTACCGCCGCCGCTTCCGCCACGTCCTCGTGGACGAGTACCAGGACACCAACCACGCCCAGTACGCCCTGGTCAGAGAGCTTGTCGGCACCTCCGAGCACCCCGTGGACGTGCCGCCCAACGAGTGGGACGTACCGCCTGCCGAGCTCTGCGTCGTGGGTGACGCCGACCAGTCGATCTACGCCTTCCGCGGCGCGACCATCCGCAACATCCTCCAGTTCGAGGAGGACTACCCGGACGCGACGACGATCCTGCTGGAGCAGAACTACCGCTCCACCCAGACCATCCTGAGCGCGGCCAACGCGGTCATCGAGCGCAACGAGTCCCGCCGCCCGAAGAACCTGTGGACGAACGCGGGCGCGGGCGCGCAGATCACCGGCTATGTCGCCGACACCGAGCACGACGAGGCCCAGTTCGTCGCCGACGAGATAGACCGGTTGACGGACGCGGGCGACGCGAAGGCCGGCGACGTCGCCGTCTTCTACCGTACGAACGCCCAGTCCCGTGTCTTCGAAGAGGTGTTCATCCGCGTCGGCCTGCCCTACAAGGTCGTCGGCGGCGTCCGCTTCTACGAGCGCAAGGAGGTCCGGGACGTCCTCGCGTATCTGCGGGTCCTCGCCAACCCGGAGGACTCGGTCCCGCTGCGCCGCATCCTCAACGTCCCCAAGCGCGGCATCGGCGACCGCGCGGAGGCGATGATCGACGCCCTGTCGCAGCGCGAGAAGATCAGCTTCCCGCAGGCGCTGAAGCGCGTCGACGAGGCCTACGGCATGGCGGCCAGGTCGACGAACGCGGTCAAGCGGTTCAACACGCTGATGGAGGATCTGCGGACCGTCGTGGAGTCCGGGGCCGGACCGGCGACCATCCTGGAGGCGGTCCTCGAACGGACCGGCTATCTGGCCGAGTTGCAGGCCTCCACCGACCCCCAGGACGAGACCCGCATCGAGAACCTCCAGGAACTCGCCGCCGTCGCGCTGGAGTTCGAGCAGGAGGCCACGGCCGCGGAAGGCGAGGGTGAGGGCGAGGCGGCGGCTGCGACGCCCGTCGGGCTCCCCGCCTTCCTGGAGCGGGTGGCGCTGGTCGCCGACTCCGACCAGATCCCCGACGACGAGGAGGACGGCTCGGGCGTCATCACGCTCATGACCCTCCACACCGCCAAGGGCCTGGAGTTCCCGGTCGTCTTCCTCACCGGCATGGAGGACGGCGTCTTCCCGCACATGCGCGCCCTCGGCCAGACCAAGGAGCTGGAGGAGGAGCGCCGCCTCGCGTACGTCGGCATCACCCGCGCGCGGGAACGGCTCTACCTCACCCGGTCCACCCTCCGCAGCGCATGGGGTCAGCCTTCGTACAACCCGCCGTCCCGTTTCCTGGAAGAGATCCCGGCCACACACCTGCAGTGGAAGCGCACGGGTGCCTCCGCGCCGGTGTCCTCGGGCCCGGCCTCCGGGATCGCGTCCTCGCTGTCGTCGTCCCGTTCCCGTTCCTCGGCCTCCGGAGCGTCCGGCTTCGCGACCCGCCGCAGCAACGAGAAGCCGGTGGTCTCGCTCGCCGTGGGCGACCGCGTCACCCACGACCAGTTCGGCCTCGGCACGGTCGTCGGCGTCGGGGGCACGGGCGTGAACGCGGAGGCGACGATCGACTTCGGCGACACCAAGCCGAAGCGGCTGCTGCTGCGGTACGCACCGGTGGAGAAGCTGTAGCCGCGGTCGGTCGCCGCGTGACACACCTCGGGCCCCTGCGTTCGGCAGGGGCCTGGTCTTCGTTCTCGCTGTCCGTAACGGTGGCCGCTACGGCGCCCGTTACGTCGGGTCCAGCCCGTGGCTGCGCAGCCACGGCAGGGGGTCGATGGCGGAGCCGCCCGCAGGGTGGACCTCGAAGTGCAGGTGCGGGCCGGTCGAGTTGCCCGAGTTGCCGGAGTAGGCGATGGGGTCGCCGGCCTTGACGGTCGTACCCGAGGCGACCTTGTAGGTGGAGAGGTGGCAGTACCAGGTCTCGGTGCCGTCCTTGGCGGTCACGATGACCATGTTGCCGTAGGCGCTGTTCCACTGGGTGCGCACGGTGCCGTCGGTCGCGGCCATCACCTGGGTGCCGTACGAGACCGGGAAGTCTATGCCGGTGTGCAGGGACATCCAGTTGACGCCGGACTGGCCGTAGTACGCGCTGAGTCCGCGCTGGGCGACCGGCAGTGCGAACTTCGGCCGCAGCCGCTCCTTGCGGGCCGCGTCGGCCGCCGCCTTCTTCTGCTCCAGCTCCTGCTGCGCCTTGAGGTCGATGCGCTCCTGCGTCCGGCTCGCCCGGTCGGCGAAGTCGTCCGCCTCGGCCGAAAGGCTCTCCAGCTGCGTGTCGAGCTGGTTGTTGGCGATGGACGGCTTCACGGCGGTGGCGTCCGACTTGACCGACGCGGTCGTCTCCGTGTCGTCCGACGTGGCGCCGACGGAGGCCGCCGCGATCCCCGCGACACCCATGACACAGGCCGACGGAACCGCCACGGTCAGCAGGGCGGAACGTTTGGCCGGAGGCTTCCGGCGCGACCGCGAGGCCGCGCGGGTGGCCGCCCGGCCGGGGCCCGCGCTCCTCGTCTCCGGCGGGGCGGCCTCCTCCTCGCCGTCGAGGAGCGCGACGCGGTCCGCGTCGTCGGGCTCGAACTCGTCGTCCGCGGAGGGGTGTTCGTCCTGGTCGTACGGGGCGATCTGCTCGAAGGTCGCGGTCGCCTGCTGGTGGAAGTCCGTGGCCTCGGCCGAGAGGTCCACCACGACGGTCTGCGGGTGCGACTGTGCCTCGTACGGCTCGGAAGCCGCGCCGTCCTGGTCGTACGACTCCTCGGCGGGGCCGCTGTGTTCGTCGTCGGCCGGGGTGCCGTCGCTGTTCCACTGTGTGGCGTCGAACGCGCCCGTGTCGAAGTGCTGGGTGCCGACCCACTGCTGGGTCCGGTCGGTGTGCCCCGACTGGCCGGCCTCGTCGGACGGTTCGGCCTGCAGCCAGCCGCTCGCGTCCCACTGGCCACTGGCGTCGGGACCGGCCGGCTGCGTCGGGACCTGGGAGAGGTGGTCGTAACCCGCCGCCCAGGACGTCGTTTCGTAACTGCCCGTGTCGTACGCGGCCTGGTGCTGCGCGGCGTACGGGTCGTAGTTCGGCGTCCGGTGGTTGCCCGTCGACCACTGCGAGGCGTCGTAGGAGCCCGTGCCGGTGTCATTGCCCGGCAGGTCACCGAAGAGGGGGTCGGTCGCGAAGGTGCCGGTCGCGTGGGCGCCGGTACCGGAGTCGAAACCGGTGGCGGGAAATTCGCCGTACGTGGTGAAGTCGCCATAGGAGGCTTCCTGGTGGCCGTACGACGCGTAGTGCGCCGGGTCGGCTTCGGAAGCCGGAGCCGGGGGTGTTGCGGTCCCCGACGGATGACGATCGTTCACCAACTTCTCTTTCGCCTCGACGACAGGGGCTGGCAGAGCAGTGCGGTGACTGTACCCGGCGGTATGCGGGCGCGACAATCTTCAACGGGTTTCACGCGCGCAGGAAACGGGCATTCGAGCGTCTTTCGGCGGTCTGTGGGTACGACTTTGGCCTTGCGTTCGAAGGTTGTTCGATAGTCGACCGTCGTGTGAGGGTGACGGGACGCCCGTGCCGACGGGGGCGAGACGTTTCACGGGGTGGCGGCGGGCCGGAGGTGGGGCGCGTTGTGGCTGCCGGAAGGAGTGGCGCGACTCGGGCGCGCGGCAGGGGCGCACGGGTGTGCGCCGGGTTTGGCGTCTTGCGTCCCTGTTTTGGCACCGTGTGGCGAGCGTCACTGTGCTGCCGACGGCGGCCGCGGGCTCAGGCGACGGTCAGGCCGCCGGGACGGGCGGTGAGGCGGGCGCCCGTCGACGGGTTGTCGAGGGCCTGCCGTATTTCGCCGACGACGGCGGGGTGAACCGGCAGGGCGAGGTGGCCGATACCGGTGACCCGGACGTTCTGTGCCATCAGGTCCGGGTGGTCGACGCAGGCGGTCTCCAGCGGAACCATCACGTGGTCGAGGTCGCTCCAGAACGCCACGAAGTGCGTACGGCAGCCCGGCGCCGGTTCCCGCAGCTCCTCCAGTAGCGCCGAACCCGGCCGCATCTGGCGGACGATGGGGTGCGCGTCCGCCAGCGGCACGGCCCGGGTGCCGCCGTGCGGGGTGCCGAGCGTGACGAGCGTACGGACGCGGAGGTCACCGCCGAGCCGCTGCACGTAGTACCGCGCTATCAGTCCGCCGAGGCTGTGCCCGACGACGTCCACCTGCTCCTGGCCCGTGCGTTCGCAGATGTCCTCGATGTGTCGGCCGAGCAGTTCGGCGGCGGCGCGGATGTCGCAGGTGAGGGGGGAGTAGTTGAGCGATTCGAGGTGTCGGCCGCCGTGCTGCGCGAGGGCGCGGCGCAGCAGGACGAAGACCGAGCGGTTGTCGATGAAGCCGTGCAGCAGGAGGACCGGGGGCTTCTCCTCGGCGGGCAGCCGGGGGGTGTCCGCCGGGGGGAGCGTGGGGGTGGTCCGGCGTTCCTGGGTCATTCCGGACGGATAGAGCAGCATATGTCCGGCGAAGATCGCCAACTCCAGGGCGGTCGCCTTGAGAAGGGCGAGGGACAGGCCCGCCAGACTCGTGGGCAGCAGCCGCTCGCAGAGCGGAAGAAGGGGCGTGACCGCCCTGGTGACCTTCATGCCGACCTCCCGTCGGCAGACGGGTGGACGCCTCTGTCCCCCCGTGTGCCCTAGTGAAGGGCCGCGGACGTGGCCGACGGGCGACGGGTGCGAGGCGACGTCACGCGATGCGTGTGGCGCGCGTGACATGCGGTGCGTGAACGACGCCTGAGGCGCCGATCGCGCGACGGGGATGCGACGTTCCTGACTCCCCGCTGCCCTGCCCTCCGCCGTCTGCCGGTGCCGGTCCGTCCCGTCGCCGTGCAACTTCGCGGCGGTGGGGCGGTGTGGCGTCCTTCCGACGACTCTCCTTGCTTTGCGCACGCTACCCCGTGGCGCGCACGCCGCAGGGGCCTGTGGCAGGCGGTCCGGAAACGGCCCGCATGCCGCGATCACCTCCGTGATCACCTAGGTCCCCGCGACGCGTGGGCCGCGGAAACCGGGAGCAGTGCGCGGCGAACGTGTCCCACCGTGTGATTTCCCCCTCGCCCTCGGCCGCGAAACTGCCGGTTGCGGGATGCTGGAGATAACGGTCGTTCACTTTCCCGGACTGTGGGGTGGATAGGTGTTCCATGAACCCGAAGGCCTGATCTGGACGTTTTGCGCGGTTCGCGCGACATATGAGGCTGTGTTCTGTTACGGGTTGGTGTAGTCGTTTCATGGAGGCAGTGATGGGTGTGGCAACCGGTCCGATCCGCGTGGTGGTGGCCAAGCCGGGACTCGACGGTCATGACCGGGGGGCGAAGGTGATCGCGCGGGCGCTGCGCGACGCCGGTATGGAGGTCATCTACACCGGCCTCCACCAGACTCCCGAGCAGATCGTCGACACCGCGATCCAGGAGGACGCCGACGCGATCGGCCTGTCCATTCTCTCCGGCGCCCACAACACGCTCTTCGCGGCGGTCATCGAACTCCTCAAGGAGCGCGACGCCGAGGACATCCTCGTCTTCGGCGGCGGCATCATCCCCGAGGCGGACATCGCGCCCCTCAAGGACAAGGGAGTCGCCGAGATCTTCACGCCGGGGGCGACGACGGCGTCGATCGTGGAGTGGGTACGGGTGAACGCGCGGGCGTCGGCGGGGGCGTAGGGGGACGGACGGTCGGGTGGGGGTGAGTATGGCGACCTCGGCCCCTGGAAAGCACGGGCGCAGTCCCTGCTTTTCAGGGGCGCGGGGAACTGCGCGACCAGCCCCCGCCGACTCACCTCGCATCGTCGCCCGCAACCGCAACGTCGTCGCGAGCCGCTGAAACGCCTCCGCCCAGTACCCACCCGCTCCCGGCGCCGAGTCCTCCGCATCCTCCGGCGTCGCGGTGAGCGGCTGCAGCCGCACCGCCTCCGCCGGGTCCAGGCACCGCTCGGCCAGCCCCATCACCCCGCTGAAGCTCCACGGATAACTGCCCGCGTCCCGCGCGATGTTGAGGGCGTCCACCACCGCCCGGCCCAGCGGCGGAGCCCACGGCACCGCGCACACCCCCAGCAGCTGGAACGCCTCCGACAGACCGTGCGTGGCGATGAACCCCGCCACCCACTCGGCCCGCTCCCCGCTGCTGAGCGTCGCCAGCAGCTTCGCCCGCTCGGCCAGCGACACGGCCCCCGGCCCGCCGGCCTCCGGCGTCGAGGGCGCCCCCAGCAACGCCCGCGACCACTCGGGATCCCGCTGCCGCACCGCCGCCCGGCACCACGCCCCGTGGAGCTCACCCTGCCAGTCGTCCGCGACCGGCAGTGCCACGATCTCCGCCGGCGTACGCCCCCCGAACCGCCGCGACCATGCCCCGAGCGGCGCCGCCTCCACCAATTGGCCCAGCCACCACGACCGTTCACCCCGTCCGGCGGGCGCCTTGGGCACCACACCGTCCCGCTCCATCCCGACGTCGCACTCATGCGGGGCCTCGACCACGAGCGTGGGGGTTCCGGCGGCCGTCGACGTGCTGCCTGTGCGGTCGACGGCCACACACGCGGTCGCCCGCTTCGCCATCCGCCCCGCGAGCGCCGATGCGGGCAGGGCGGACAGCAACTCCGCCGCCGTGGCCCGCACATTGCGGCTGCGGTCGGCCAACGCGGCCTCCAGGAAGGGTTCGTCCGCCGCCTCCAGCCCCGTGCGCAGCGTGTCGAGGAACATCAGCCGGTCCTCCGCGCGCTCCGTCTGCCACGTCCCCGACAGCACCTCGCGCGCCGAGGCGGCGTCCTCGGTCCGTATCGCCGTGAGCAGGGCGACGCGCTCCGCGAACAGGCCCTCCCGCCACAACCGCCGGACCCGCTCGGGCTCGTCCGGACCGGGCAGGGCCGCGCCACCGCCGGGCGCGGCACGCAGCGCGAAACGCCAGTCCTTGTTGAACCGGGCCAGCCACAGCGCCCGCGCCCCCGCGAAGACCAGCACGGCGGGCCGCAGATCGGTACGGCCGCGCGCCGCGTCCAGCAGCGCGGGCAGGGCCTCCGGAGGCGCCGCGTAGCCGTGGGCGTTGGCCAACGCCAGCCACTGCGGCAGCAGTTCCATGAGATCGGGCGCCGTGCCCCGGCGTCCGCCACCGGTGCCGGGCCGGTCGGCCAGCAGCGTCGCCAGTCTCCGCGCCGCGGCGGGCGGCAGCGGCGGACGCCGGTCGGGCGCCACCGGCTCCGGCCGTGCCGCCGCCCGCACCGGCCGTATCCCCGCCCGGCGCCGCACGGTCTCCACGGCCGCCGCGTCCAGCAAGGCCACGGGCGCCGCCCGTCCGGGCACCGGCCCGGCCGGCGCACGGCGGTCCGTCCCGAGGAGCGCGGTCGTGACCAGTTCCTCCCAGGAGGGCCCCGCCGAGGCTTCAGACGCACTCGTCATGAGGTTCCTTCCTTCCGTCCGCCGCCCGAGCTCTGTGTCCGCCGCCTCGCCTTTCCTCAGCACAGCGCCACCGCCTCCCCGCCCGCAGGTTGCTCCGCCCACGCCGTCAGCGGGGTGAAGCCCCGGTGGCCGCACTCGCCGAAGACGGTCACGGGCAGGCCGCCGGAGAGGGACAGCAGGCGCCACAGGCCGGGGCGGGCGCGTGCGGAGGGGGTGAGAGGGAGGGCAAGGTCGCTGTCGGCGTCGGCCAGTTGCCAGGAGTCGCCGTCCGGGAGGGGGACGACGCGGGTGAGGGTGACCGGGAAGGAGTCCAGCCAGGGATCGTCCCGCAGGGCCGCGCCGTAACGGGCCGCCGCCTCGGACGGAGTGATCCCCCGCGGTCGTACGGCGGCGGGCTCGGGAGCCGTGAAACGCTCGCCCAGGGCCGCTCGGAGCTGACCGGCACCCGGGTACGCCGACACCTCGGCCTCGAACGCCAGCCCGGCCGGAAGCGACAGCTCAGGCGCGCGACCGGCGGCTCCGTAGGAGAGGAGCAGGGCCGTACGGTCCGTATGGATGCCGTGCAGCCAGATGCGGCGGGTGGTGAGAGAGGAGTGGGAGTCGGACGTGTCGTACTGCGCGAGGGCGAGCCAGCGATCGCGGACCGGTGAGCCGTCCGGCGAGCCGGTCAGGCCGACCCGGGAACCGACCGTGGCCGCGAGGCCGTCCGGCAGACGATCGCGGCGCAGCCAGCCCTGGTCGAGCAGATGAAGCAGTGCGCACTCCTCCAGCAGGCGGGCCGGCCAGCCGGGGCCCGAGCCCGGTATCGCGCCCAACTCCCGCACCCGCGCCGCGAGTCCCGGGGCCTGGGCGTCGACCATGCGGGCCGCCGTCTCCTCCCACAGCCCGTACCCCGCCTGTTCCGCGGCGGCCAGGCCGCCGCGGAACAGGTCGGTCAGTCGCTGTTCGAGTTCCGTCGCGCCCGCGGTGATGCGGTCGGCGCGCCGCTCCGCTCGGCGGCGCGCCGCCTCGGGGTCAGCGGACGTGGCCCCAGATGCCGCGCCCGTCCTCGTCGTCCTCGCCGCTGCGCGCGTGCGGCGGCCTGACAGCCACTGCTGCGCCCAGTCCGGCGCCTGCCCGGACGGCACCGCGGCGGCGTCGCCCGCCCAGAGCAGGAGCAGCCCCAGCGCATGCTTGCACGGGAACTTCCTGCTCGGACAACCGCACTTGTACGCGGGCCCCGAGGAGTCCGCCACGTCGATGATCGTCTGATACGGCTTGCTGCCACTTCCTTTGCACAGTCCCCACACCGTCCCCTCGTCCGAACTGCCAGTACCCGACCACGGCCCTGCCGCGGCGAGTTTGCTTCCGGCTTTGCGCGACGCTGCGTCAGGTGCCAATGCCAGCACCTGCTCAGCCGTCCAGCGCACCCCCTGCTGAGTCATGTTCCGAAGGTAGATCCCACCACTGACAATTGGCTTGCGCGATCCAATTTCCGCAGGTCAGACTGGATTGTCAGTGGCGTGGTGCAGTGTGGTCACCAGATCCGAACCGGCCGAGCTGGAGGGGGACTCAGCCATGCCTGCGTCCGTTGGAACGACCACTGTCGACCCGAGCCGCAACCAGTCCGCGCCCGCGAACACACACACGGGCGGTGAGGTGCTGCGGGCGCATGCCGAGCACGCCTTCGCCGGGGAACTGACCGCGCTGGCAGCGCAGGACGACCGGCCCCGGCCGGCCCGCTGGAAGCTCTCACCGTGGGCCGTCGCCACGTATCTGCTCGGCGGGACGCTCCCGGACGGCACAGTGATCACACCGAAGTACGTCGGACCGCGCCGCATCGTCGAGGTCGCCGTGACCACGCTCGCCACCGACCGCGCCCTGCTCCTGCTCGGCGTGCCCGGCACCGCCAAGACCTGGGTCTCCGAACACCTGGCGGCGGCCGTCAGCGGTGACTCCACGCTGCTCGTGCAGGGCACGGCGGGCACCCCGGAGGAGGCGATCCGCTACGGCTGGAACTACGCGCAGCTGCTCGCCCACGGCCCGAGCCGTGACGCCCTGGTGCCCAGCCCCGTCATGCGGGCCATGTCGGAGGGCATGACGGCCCGCGTGGAGGAGCTGACCCGCATCCCGGCCGACGTCCAGGACACGTTGATCACGATCCTGTCCGAGAAGACGCTGCCGATACCGGAGTTGGGGCAGGAGGCGCAGGCCGTCCGGGGCTTCAACCTCATCGCCACGGCCAACGACCGCGACCGCGGGGTGAACGACCTGTCGAGCGCCCTGCGCCGCCGTTTCAACACCGTGGTGCTGCCCCTGCCGGAGAGCGCAGACGCCGAGGTCGACATCGTCTCGCGCCGCGTCGAACAGATCGGTCGCTCCCTCGACCTGCCGGCCGTGCCCGACGGCGTCGACGAGATCCGCCGTGTCGTCACGGTCTTCCGCGAGCTGCGCGACGGCATCACGACGGACGGCCGTACGAAGCTGAAGTCGCCCAGCGGCACGCTGTCCACCGCCGAGGCGATCTCCGTCGTCACGGGAGGCCTCGCCCTCGCCGCCCACTTCGGCGACGGCGTCCTGCGCGCCTGCGACGTGGCGGCCGGCATCCTCGGCGCCGTCGTCCGCGACCCGGCCGCCGACCGCGTCGTCTGGCAGGAGTACCTGGAGGCCGTCGTCCGCGAACGCGACGGCTGGACCGACTTCTACCGAGCCTGCCGCGAGGTGAGCGCGTGACGGAACGGGGGAAAGGGACGGTGGCTGTGCGCGGCGATGCCCCGGACGAGGCGCCGCCGCGAGGGGGCGGGGTCGGACCGTTGCTGCTCGGGGTGCGGCATCACGGGCCGGGGTCGGCGCGGGCCGTGCGGGCGGCGCTGGATGCGGCGCGGCCCCGGGTCGTGTTGATCGAGGGGCCCCCGGAGGCGGATGCGCTCGTGCCGCTGGCCGCCGACGAGGACATGCGGCCGCCGGTCGCGCTCCTCGCCCATGCGGTCGACGAGCCGGGCCGTTCCTCCTTCTGGCCCTTCGCCGAGTTCTCGCCGGAGTGGGTCGCCGTCCGCTGGGCCTTGGCCCACGGCGTCCCGGCCCGCTTCATCGACCTGCCGGCCGCGCACACCCTGGCCTGGGCGAGGGAGGACGCCGTCGCCGAGCCGGACGAGCCGACCGCCCAGGGGGACGAGGCTCTCCGGGGTGATCCGCTCGCCGCGCTCGCCGAAGCCGCCGGGTACGACGACGCCGAGCGGTGGTGGGAGGACGTCGTCGAGCATCGGGGGACGGGCGCGGACGTCTTCGCGCCGTTCGCGGTGCTGGAGGAGGCCATGGGGGCGCTGCGGGAGGTGTACGGAAGCGGGGGGCGCGACCGTGATCCGGCCCGCGAGGCGTACATGCGCTTGCAGCTGAGGGCCGCACAGAAGGAGTTCGGGGACGACGCCGTTGCCGTGGTGTGCGGGGCCTGGCACGTGCCCGCGCTGCGGGAGAGGCGGACCGTGGCCGCCGACCGGGCGTCGCTGAAGGGCCTGCCCAAGGTCAAGGCCGACATGACCTGGGTGCCGTGGACGAACCGGCGACTGGCCCGGGCCGGTGGCTACGGGGCGGGGATCGACTCGCCGGGCTGGTACGGGCACCTGTTCGCCGTGCCGGACCGCCCCGTGGAGCGATGGCTGACCAAGGTGGCGGGGCTGCTGCGCGAGGAGGACAGGATCGTCTCCTCCGCACACGTCATCGAGGCGGTACGGCTGGCCGAGACGCTCGCCGCCATGCGCGGTCGCCCGCTGCCGGGCCTCACGGAGACCACCGACGCCGTACAGGCGGTGATGTGCGACGGATCGGACGTACCGCTGTCGCTGGTGCGGGACCGGCTGGTGGTCGGCGACGCCCTGGGAGAGGTGCCCGACGCGGCGCCGGCGGTGCCGCTGCAGCGGGATCTCACGCGGCTCCAGCGGAGGCTGCGGCTCAAGCCGGAGGCGCTGGAGCGGGAGTTGGAGCTCGACCTGCGCAAGGAGAACGACGCCGAGCGCAGCCGTCTGCTGCACCGGCTGCGGCTGCTCGGCGTCGAGTGGGGTGAGCCGGCGACCTCGCGCGGCAGCACGGGCACGTTCCGGGAGACCTGGCGGCTGCGCTGGGAGCCGGAGCTGTCGGTGCGGGTCGCCGAGGCCGGGGTCTGGGGGACCACCGTGCTCTCCGCGGCGACCGCCAAGGCCGAGGCGGACGCCGTCATGGCCGGCTCGCTCGCCGACATCACCGGCCTCGCCGAGCGCTGTCTCCTCGCCGAACTCCCCGACGCCCTGCCCGTGGTGATGCGCGTGCTCGCCGACCGCGCCGCCCTCGACGCCGACGTCGGCCACCTCGCCCAGGCACTCCCGGCCCTCGTCCGCTCCCTCCGCTACGGCGACGTCCGCGCCACCGACACCGGCGCGCTCGCGGAGGTCGCCGCCGGTCTCGCCGAGCGGGTCTTCGTCGGCCTGCCGCCCGCGTGCGCCGCGCTCGACGCGGAGGCGGCACAGGAGATGCGCCGTCATGTCGACGCCGTGCACGGGGCGGTGGGCCTGCTCGGCGACGCCGCCCCGGAGGACCACGCGGCACCGGACGGCGGGAGCGGGGGCGGGATACGGACCCGCTGGCACTCGGTGCTCCATGTCCTGTCCGGACGGGACACGGTGCCGGGTGTGATCCGGGGCCGGGCCGTACGACTGCTGCTGGACGACGGGGAGTTGGCGCAGGACGAGGCGGCACGGCTCATGGGTCTGGTGCTGTCACCGGGGACGGCGCCGGCGGACGCGGCGGCGTGGATCGAGGGCTTCGTCGGGGGCGGTTCCGGCGGCGGGATGCTGCTCGTGCACGACGAACGGCTCCTCGGCCTGGTGGACGCCTGGCTCACCGGGGTCCCGGCGGACGCGTTCACGGACGTACTGCCCCTGCTGCGGCGGACGTTCTCGGCGTACGAGCCGGGGGTGCGCCGGACGCTCGGCGAGCAGGTGCGGCGCGGGCCGGGGCGCCGGAGGAGCACGGTGGCCGGCGGTTCCGGCATACCCGGCTTCGCCGACGACCTCGACAGCGACCGAGCGGACGCGGTGCTCCCGGTGCTGCGGCTGCTCCTCGGCCTGGACGGCGACCGCGACCGCGACGGCGACGGCGACGGCGACGGCGACCGCGACGGCGACCGTGACCGCGACGGCGATGGCGCCCACGATGGTGATGGCCGCCGGGTGCATACCGATGACGACCTTGTGGGGGTGGCGGGATGACGACCGAACGACTGCGCGAACCGAGGCGGGTCGCCGACGCGATGGACACCGTGGTGGGCACCGGGGACGGGCGCGGTCCTGGCCGCGGGGCGCGTTCGGGCAAGCGCCCGGCGACCGTGACGGTGATGCCGCTCTGGGCCAGGCCTCGGGCGGGGGCGCGCGGATGACGAGCGGGGCGGGGACAAGGGCGGCATCAGGGGCAGAGGCGGACGCGGGGGACGACGGAGCCGGCGAACGGCTGCGACGCTGGCGGCTCGTGCTCGGCGGGGACACGGCGGACGGCACCGGGCGCACGCTCGGCGGACGGGACGCGGCGATGGACCAGGCGTTGGCCGCGCTGTACGGGAAGGGGGACAGGGCGCGGGCGGGGCAGGACCGTTCGGCGGGGCTCGGGGCGTCGGCGCCGTCCGTGGCCCGGTGGCTGGGGGACATCCGGACGTACTTCCCCTCCTCCGTCGTCCAGGTGATGCAACGGGACGCCATCGACCGGCTCGGTCTGTCCGCGCTGCTGCTGGAGCCGGAGATGCTGGAGGCGGTGGAAGCGGACGTACACCTCGTCGGCACTCTCCTGTCCCTCAACAAGGCCATGCCCGAGACGACCAAGGAGACCGCGCGGGCCGTCGTGCGGAAGGTGGTCGAGGACCTGGAGAAGCGGCTCGCGACCCGCACCCGGGCCACCCTCACCGGCGCCCTCGACCGCAGCGCCCGCGTCAACCGGCCGCGCCACCACGACATCGACTGGAACCGCACGATCGCGGCCAACCTCAAGAACTACCTGCCGGAACACCGGACGGTCGTGCCCGAGCGGCTCATCGGGTACGGGCGGGCCTCGCGGTCGGTGAAGAAGGAGGTCGTCCTCTGCATCGACCAGTCCGGGTCGATGGCGGCCTCCGTCGTCTACGCGTCGGTGTTCGGGGCGGTGCTGGCGTCCATGCGGTCCCTCAGCACCCGGCTCGTCGTCTTCGACACGGCGGTCGTGGACCTCACCGACCAGCTCGACGACCCGGTCGACGTCCTCTTCGGCACCCAGCTCGGCGGCGGCACGGACATCAACAGGGCCCTCGCGTACTGCCAGTCGCAGATCACCCGGCCCGCGGACACCGTGGTCGTGCTCGTCAGCGACCTCTACGAGGGCGGGATACGCGAGGAGATGCTGAAGCGGGTGGCGGCGATGAAGGCGTCGGGGGTGCAGTTCGTGACGCTGCTCGCGCTCTCCGACGAGGGGGCACCGGCATACGACCGCGAACACGCGGCGGCCCTCGCGGTGCTCGGCGCACCCGCGTTCGCCTGTACGCCCGACCTCTTTCCGGAGGTGATGGCGGCGGCGATCGAGAAGCGGCCGCTGCCGATACCGGACAGCGCGTGAGGGGCAGGCCGAGGACGCCGAGGGGCGGGGACGTCGGCTGTGACCGACGTGGCAGTCGGTAACCGGACAAGGGTGGTTGAAAAGAGGACATGACCACGCGTCGGTGACACGGGGCTTGCGTGACGGCGGGAGTCCCGTGCGAGGATCGGCAGCGCTTCACAGCCTTCACACGGGTGTTCGCATCTCGCGCGTCTTCGCCCCCGTGCTCCGCCGTTCCGTCGCACGGGAGGGTCCTCCCCGTCTTGACCGCAGCAGCCCCGATCCCCGGTGCCGGTGCCGTCCTGCGCGTGACGCGTGGGGCCGCCGGGCGCCGTGCGGTGCGGGTGGGACTGCTGGTGGGCGGGCTGTTCGCGCTGGGTGTTCTGTGCGGGGCGCGGGCGAGCGCGGCGGACGAGGGGGCGCCGGTTGTGTCCTCGCTCCCGGCTGCCGGTACCGCTACCGGGACCGATCGGGCCGTCCGGCCGGTCGGCGAGTCGACGGCTCGGCCCGTGACCGAGGTGAACGCTCCCTCGATCGAGGGGACCGCCGCCCTGGCCGATCGGGCCGTCCCCCTGACCGAGCGGATCGCTCGACCGGTCATGGCGGACGTCGCCCAGCCGGTGACCGACCCGGTACTGCGGCCGGTGGCCGAGCAAGTCGTGCAGCCGGTGGCCGAGCGCTTCGCACAGCCGGCCACCGCGCATGTCGTGCGGCATCTCGTGGACGACCTGGTACAGCCGGCCGTCGAGGCGGTCGTGCGGCCCGTCGTCGACGATGCCGTGCAGCCGGTCGTCCCGCCCGTGTTACGGCCGGTCACCGAAGGGTCGTCCGGGATGCCGGTGCTGCCCACGGTGCCGGGGCTTGCCGAACCGTCCGGGTGGACGACGTCGCCGGTGGAGGCTTTGCCCGTCGAGGCGACGCCGCGGGAACCGGGCCGAGCGGTGGCCGGAAACCCGGGCGCGACCGTCGACGGTGACGGCGGGACGGGTGGGCAACGGGGTTCCGTTCCCCCGTCCGTCGCGTTCGGGCCGAAGCGCGTCGTCAACGGATCGGTGCTCGTGTCGGCTCCTCGCCGCGACGCCGGGGTCGGGGACGCGCCCGTCGTGCGGGGGTCCGCGCACCGGAGCCCCGGCGGTCTTTCGACCGGTGCCCTCGGCCGCCACTCCGCTGTCGACAACGGCGGGCCCCGGCACGTGGAGGCGTCGACCGTCGCCTCGCTCGGCCGGGCGCCGCTGAGCGTCGTACCCGGCGCCCCTGCGGCCGATGTCCGGGACCGGCACCGGGACATCGCCGAGTTCCCCGGCTAGCGCCGGTCCTCTCTTCCGGAGGACGGTCGCCCTCCCCTCGCGGAGCCCTGGCTCCAGGAGGCATGGAGATCTACCGGTCGCGGCTCCACAAAAACATCCGGCCACCCCCGCGCGAAACGGGCACCGGCACCGGCAACGCCACCGGCGCCCCCGGAAGCCGACCCCGGCCCCGCCCCCGTAGGCGCGGCTGCGGGAGCGGCCACAGACAACCGACCCACGACTCGAACCCGGAACGGCCGAAAGCCGTCGGCCCGGTCCGGGCGGGAGTCGGGGACGGTGGCGGACGGTCTCCGATCGGGGAGGAGATCACCCGCCAGGGGCCCTTCGGCGTCAGTGAAGGGCCTCGTAGGGACCTCACCGGACGTACCCCCGTTCGGTGAGGTCCCGCATACGCGGCACGCGGTGCCAGTGCGGGCGGCATCATGTGACAGGTATCACCGCTCAGGTGTGACCCGCGATTTAGGGGCCTCCCGGAAGCAGCGATAACCTGCGAGACGGACATGCCGCGCGCTCGGACATCGTGTGCGCCTCCCTTGTGACTCACGGCGGACGTCACGTTGCCCTTCGCGGCACGCCCACGCATCCAACGAACCGCTAGCTCACTGATAGGGACGGACGCGCGTGGACCTGTTCGAGTACCAGGCGAGGGACCTCTTCGCCAAGCACGATGTACCGGTGCTGGCCGGTGAAGTCATCGACACGCCTGAGGCGGCTCGCGCAGCCACCGAGCGTCTGGGTGGCAAGTCCGTGGTCAAGGCCCAGGTGAAGGTCGGTGGCCGAGGCAAGGCCGGCGGCGTGAAGCTCGCGGCGACCGCCGACGAGGCGGTCGAGCACGCGACCAACATCCTCGGCATGGACATCAAGGGCCACACGGTCCACAAGGTGATGATCGCCGAGACCGCTCCCGAGATCGTCGAGGAGTACTACGTCTCGTACCTCCTCGACCGCACCAACCGCACCTTCCTCTCCATCGCCTCCGTCGAGGGCGGCATGGAGATCGAGGAGGTGGCGGCCACCCGCCCCGAGGCCGTCGCCAAGACGCCGATCGACGCCAACGAGGGTGTGACCGAGGAGAAGGCCCGCGAGATCGTCGCGGCCGCGAAGTTCCCGGCCGAGGTCGCCGACAAGATCGTGAACGTCCTCGTCAAGCTGTGGGACACCTTCATCAAGGAGGACGCCCTCCTCGTCGAGGTCAACCCGCTGGCGAAGGTCGCCTCCGGCGACGTCATCGCCCTCGACGGCAAGGTCTCCCTGGACGAGAACGCGGACTTCCGCCACCCCGACCACGAGGAGTTCGTCGACCACGCGGCCGCCAACCCCCTCGAGGCCGCGGCCAAGGAGAAGAACCTCAACTACGTCAAGCTCGACGGTGAGGTCGGCATCATCGGCAACGGCGCGGGTCTCGTCATGAGCACCCTGGACGTCGTCGCGTACGCCGGTGAGAACCACGGTGGCGTCAAGCCCGCCAACTTCCTCGACATCGGCGGTGGCGCCTCCGCCGCCGTCATGGCGAACGGCCTGGAGATCATCCTGGGCGACCCGGACGTCAAGTCCGTGTTCGTCAACGTCTTCGGTGGCATCACCGCCTGTGACGAGGTCGCCAACGGCATCGTGCAGGCGCTGCAGCTGCTCAAGGACAAGGGCGAGGAAGTCACCAAGCCCCTCGTCGTCCGCCTCGACGGCAACAACGCCGAGCTGGGTCGCAAGATCCTCTCCGACGCCAACCACCCGCTGGTCCAGCGCGTGGACACCATGGACGGCGCGGCCGACAAGGCCGCCGAGCTCGCGGCCGCGAAGTAAGGGACGAGGGACAGAACAGCCATGGCTATCTTCCTCAACAAGGAATCCAAGGTCATCGTCCAGGGCATGACCGGTGCCACGGGCATGAAGCACACCAAGCTCATGCTGGCCGACGGCACGAACATCGTCGGTGGCGTGAACCCCCGCAAGGCGGGCACGACCGTCGACGTCGACGGCACCGAGATCCCGGTCTTCGGCACCGTCGCCGAGGCGATCGAGAAGACGGGCGCGAACGTGTCCGTCCTCTTCGTACCGCCGGCCTTCGCCAAGGCCGCCGTCGTCGAGGCCATCGACGCCGAGATCCCGCTCGCGGTCGTCATCACCGAGGGCATCGCGGTCCACGACTCGGCCGCGTTCTACGCGTACGCCGGTTCCAAGGGCAACAAGACCCGGATCATCGGCCCGAACTGCCCGGGTCTGATCACCCCCGGCCAGTCGAACGCCGGCATCATCCCCGGCGACATCACCAAGCCGGGCCGCATCGGTCTCGTCTCGAAGTCCGGCACGCTGACGTACCAGATGATGTACGAGCTGCGGGACATCGGCTTCTCGTCGGCCGTCGGCATCGGTGGCGACCCGGTCATCGGCACGACGCACATCGACGCGCTCGCCGCGTTCGAGGCCGACCCCGACACCGACCTCATCGTGATGATCGGTGAGATCGGTGGCGACGCCGAGGAGCGGGCCGCCGACTACATCAAGGCGAACGTGAAGAAGCCGGTCGTCGGTTACGTCGCCGGCTTCACCGCGCCCGAGGGCAAGACGATGGGCCACGCCGGCGCCATCGTCTCCGGCTCCTCCGGTACGGCCGCCGCGAAGCAGGAGGCCCTTGAGGCCGCCGGCGTCAAGGTGGGCAAGACGCCCACCGAGACGGCCAAGCTCGCGCGCGAGATCCTCGGCGGCTGATCTTCGGCTCCGCCGAGCCTTCTGCGGGCCCGCATCCCCTGTCGGGGGTGCGGGCCCGCTGGCGTTCCCGGGGCCGGCTTCGGCCCGCGCCCCGGCTCAGTGGGCCTCCGGGTGCAGCCGTTCCGGTCCGGCGGCGGTCTCGGCCCGCAGTTTGGCCCGGAGCTTCTGCTGGGGCGGGGAGAGCGGGCCGGGGGCCGCTCGCGGAGGGACGCCGTGGATCGGGACACCCGGGGGGACCGGGGCCTCGTAGTGGTCCGGGGCCGTGTACAGCGTGAGGGCGGTGGTGGTGAGCAGGAGGGTGGTGAAGGCGATGGCGGCGTGGATCCAGCGGCGGGCGCGCAGTTCGGCCCGGGCGCGGAGGGCGGGGGGCCTGGCGGGGCCCGGACGGACGTCGCGGGGGAGCGCGGCCAGGAGGCGGCCGAGGTCGTCGGCCGCCACCGGCTCCGGGAGCCGCTCGGTGCCCCTGGTGCGGGCGTGGAGCAGCCGGCCCGCCGCGGCGGGTGTGCTCGACTCCGTCTCGGCGGCCGTGTCGGGCAGGTCGAGGCCGACGCCGTCGTAGAGGAGCAGGGTGCGGCGGTACGGGGGAGGCAGTTCGAGCAGTGCGGACAGCAGGGCGCGGTCGGTGGGGTCGGCCGGCTGCGGTTCGAGGTGCCGCCGGGGGCGGGGGCGCAGCCGGTGCCAGGGGGAAAGGGCGTACTCGTGGGCCGCCGCCCGCACCCAGCCCGCCGGGTCACGGTCGACGGCCACCTCCGGCCAGCGGTGCCAGGCGAGTTGAAAGGCCCGCTCCACCGCCTCGCGCGCGAGCCGCTGCTGCCCGGTGAGTAGATAGGTCTGCTGTACGAGGGCGGGGGCGCAGTACGCGTAGAGCGCGTCGAAGGCCTGGCCGGGTGTCAGGGGCGGCGGTGCCGGATCCGAGAGGTCGGCGTCGGCGCGGGCGGCGTCGTCCGGGCGGAGCGGCTGTCGGTACCACTCGCCTCCGTCGCGGCGTCCGTCCGGGTCACCGCGTCCGTCGTCGTCACGGTGCCCGATGGCGGCCCGGGTCCGGGGCCCACGCCCGGTCACCGGATCGCCTCCCTCAGAAGCGACCCCGGAAACGACCTCCGTTGGACCGATCTGCGTACGAAAAAGCACATAAGAACATATTGGGCGACACGTGCAGGAATCCTCCGTTACGCACCTGAAGCGCGTGTCGTTGGGAGCATGGCCGACGTGACACACGCGACCGACCCGAACGACCCGGCCGCGGGGCCGGGCCAGCACCCCGTCGGCCACGGCCGGTCGGCGCCTCCCACGGCCTCCGGGGTGCCCCCGAGGCCCGTGGCCTCCACGCCGTCCCTGTACTCGTCCGCGCCCCGGTCGCCGTTGTCGCCGCTGCTCCGGCGGGCGCGGCGGCGGTCCTCCGAGCTCGTCGCCGGGGTGCTGGGCGGGGCGCTGGCGGCAGGACTCGGACTGGGGGCGTTCGTCGCCCTCGTGACCGTGCTGTGGATCAGTTCGCCGTACCCGGACAGCGGGCCCGGCGGGGCACTGCACGTGGCGGCGGCGCTGTGGCTGCTCTCCCACGGCGTGGAACTCGTCCGCACCGACACGCTCTCCGGCGCCCCCGCGCCGGTCGGCCTCGTCCCGCTCTTCCTGCTCGCCCTGCCGGTGGTCCTGCTGCACCGATCGGCCCGCGACCACGCGGGCGACGGTTCCGGGGTGAGTGCTCGTGCGACGTGGGCCGGGCTCGTCATCGGTTACGTGACCGTCGGAGCGGCGGTCACGCTCTACGCCTCGGGCGGAGTGCTGCGGCCGTCGTGGTGGTGGGCCGTGCTGTGCGTGCCGCTGCTGGCGGCGCTCGCGGCGGGTACAGGGGTGTGGGCGGCGCGCGGGCGCCCCCGGCTGCCGCTGCCCACGCTCCTCGGCGGCGCCCCGAGGACGGAGTACCGACGGCAGGTCGCGGCGGCCGCCGGACGCGCCGCCGGGGCGGGCATGCTCGTGCTGGGCGGTGGTGGCGCTCTGCTGGTGGCCGTCTCCCTGGTGTGGCACGGCGGCGCGGCCCGCGCCTCCTTCCTCCAGCTCACCGAGGGGCTGTCCGGGCGGTTCGCCGTACTGCTCCTCTGCCTCGCCCTCGTCCCGAACGCGGCGCTGTGGGCGGCGGCCTATGCCCTCGGCCCCGGCTTCGTGCTGGGCGCCGGACACACCGTCGCCCCGCTGGAGGTGGCCGCCCCGGCAGTCCTTCTGCCCCCGTTTCCGCTGCTCGCGGCGGTCCCGGCGGGCGGGGGCATGTCCGTGTACTGGGTGGTGGGGGCGGTGCCGCTGGCCGCGGGGGTGACGGTCGGCTGGTTCACCGCGGCGCGGGCGGCCGCCGACCGGACGGCGCCGTGGTCCGCGGGGCGCACGGTCGTCGCGACCCTCCTCGCGGCCCTCCTGTCCGCCGTCGCCTTCGCCGTCCTCGCCCTCCTCGCCGGCGGGCCCCTCGGAGTGGCCGCGCTGACGGCCTTCGGACCGGTGTGGTGGCAGGCCGGCGGTGCGGCCGGGGCCTGGGTGGGTGTGGTGGGGCTGCCGGTGGCCCTGGTCGCGCGGTGGTGGCGGACGAGGCTCCGGACGAGGACGGACGCGTCCGGGGGGACCGGCCGGACGAGGACGTCGGCGGTGCCCGTGGCCAGGGAG
The DNA here is from genome assembly GCF_000383595.1 of Streptomyces bottropensis ATCC 25435. Lineage (NCBI taxonomy): Bacteria > Bacillati > Actinomycetota > Actinomycetes > Kitasatosporales > Streptomycetaceae > Streptomyces > Streptomyces bottropensis. Next base: position 1,160,881 of record NZ_KB911581.1, read on the forward strand.
GCGGGTGGGGCGGGGCAGGGGAAGACTCCGGGGGAGGCCGTGGGCGAGGGGACCGGACGGCGGAAGCGGTCGGGGGCGGCCGGAGTGTTCCGGCGCGGGGCGAGCGCCATCGGAGACGGGCCAACTGCCGGTGACACACCGGGCGGGCCCCGAACCGCATCCCGAACCGATTTCCGCACCGCCTCATCCCGAACCGATGCCCGAACCGATTCCCCCACTGGGTCCCGTACCGGGTCCCGGGCGGCCATGGGGCGGTCGACGGCGCCCCTCTCCGAGCCGCAACCTCATCCGCAGTCTCAGCCGCTCCCGAAGCGCCGCCGTCGATTCCCGACGTGGTTCACGGGAGCGAAGCACCGCCCGGTCGGGCCGTCGATCCCGGCCGACTCCTCGCCCGCCGTCGAGACCGGCGCCCCCGCCCCCGCCACGGACACCGCCCCCGACGCCGCCACCGGCACCGGTCCCGGCCCGGGACTCGGTAGTACCAGGGCCCTCACGCATGCCCCCAGCCACCCCAGCGCCCTCGCCACCGATGACACCCATGACACGGATCACACCGATCACACCGATCACACCGATTCCACCGACGCCCTGACGTCGTACGCCGCCGTCGATCCGTACGCCGACGAGTCCGCCGCCGTACCCCCGCCCGTCCGGGACCCCGACTCCCGCGCGGCCCGCTGGGCGGCGCTGCGCGAGGTGTCCGCACTCGACCGGGGCGCCCGGGACGACCGGGAACCCACCCCGCCCCCGCCCCCCAGCCGGGAGGAACCCGTATGACGAACCGAAGGCGCGCCGCCGATGACCATCGACGGCGCGCCTTCGCGCAGCTCTGCCCGGGGCGCTCCTACTGCGCGCCCAGAATCTGCCGCAGCGGGCCCTCCGGCAGGAGCTCCTTGCAGGCCTTCGCGGAGGTGGTCGTCAGGGAGTCGTTGACGCAGGTGTAGTAGTCCCGGTACACGAACTGGGCCGTGAAGGTGATGGCGACGATGGCGAGGGCGATCGTCGAGGTCACGAGGCCGCTGATGGCAGCCGTCCGCTGGGGCCGGCCGCTCGGCTCGGGTGCCGCCGGCCGGTCCGGGTCCGGGGTGGCGGGCTTGGCGCGCAGGGCGCTGACGGCCCAGTACACGGCCAGGGAGCCGAGCAGCAGGGCGACGTACGTCCAGGCGAAGAGGGCGAAGAAGAAGGCCCACATGCCGCAGAGCAACGAGTACCGCGCGCGGCGCTGGGCGGGGTCCGTCGGGTCCCAGCGCAGGCCGCTGCCCGGACCGCCCTCGGGGCCCTGGCCGGAGCCGCCGGGTCCACCCGGACCGCCCTGGCCCCCGGCGCCCTGACCGAAGGGTCCGCCGGACGAGCGGCCGGGCTGCCGGTCGCTCCACTGACTGCCCCACGGCGAGTGACCACCACCGCGCCCGGCTTCGTCGTCGGCACCCTGGCCGTCGGGCCGGCGTGGCCGCCACGGCCGGTCGGGCGAGCCCTCGGGCGGCGGCGCGAACGGGTTGTCGTCCGAAGCGCCTGCGCCCTGGCCCCGCCCGGGCTGCCCGGACTGCTCGGGGGTGTCCTCGCTCTCGCGCGGAGGCGTGGGCGAAGAACTCCGCTCGCGCAGCAGGAGCGGAGGAAGGCGGAAACTGCGGTCCGGCATCAGGAGTGCGTCTTCCCCTTGGTGAGTACGGCGGTGAAATCTACTGGTAGCGCATGAGCTGTCACTCCTTGAACGCCACACACGCCGACCGCGTTCCCGAGCCCACTCCTGGCAGACGCTACCTTCCGGCCACGCCCCCGTCCCACGGGGGCCGTCCGGTGTGCCGGTATCGTTGCTGACGGTCGGCCGCTTCGTAGACTTCCCCGTATCGGGGGACGCGAAGCATTCGTATGAAAGTACAAGTGCACGTGCGAGTACGGCGGACCTGAACGTTCTCCTGCGGAACCCGCAGAGGCAGTACCCGTAGAAGCAGCACCCGTAGAAGCAGTACCCGTAGAAAGGGCCCCACCGTGGCCGCCAAGCCCGTGGCCAAGCGCCTCGTCGTGTTGGTCTCCGGATCCGGCACCAACCTCCAGGCGCTGCTGGACGCCATCGCCGCGGCCGGTGTCGAGGCCTACGGCGCCGAGATCGTGGCCGTCGGAGCCGACCGCGGTGGCATCGAGGGGCTCGCCCGCGCCGAGCGCGCCGGGCTGCCGACCTTCGTGTGCCGGGTCAAGGACCACGCGACGCGTGACGAGTGGGACGCGGCGCTCGCCGACGCCGTCGCCGCGTACGAGCCGGATCTCGTCGTCTCCGCAGGGTTCATGAAGATCGTGGGGAAGCGGTTCCTGGCGCGGTTCGGCGGGCGGTTCGTCAACACCCACCCGGCCCTCCTCCCCAGTTTCCCGGGGGCCCACGGCGTGCGGGACGCGCTCGCGTACGGCGCCCGGGTCACCGGCTGCACCGTCCACTTCGTCGACGACGGCGTCGACACCGGGCCGATCATCGCGCAGGGCGTGGTGGAGGTCCGGGACGAGGACGACGAGAGCGCTCTGCACGAGCGCATCAAGGAAGTCGAGCGAAGGCTGCTCGTCGATGTCGTGGGGCGGCTCGCCCGCAACGGCTATCGCATTGAGGGACGAAAGGTAGTTATCCAGTGACCGCCGACAGCACTGTCACGGCCGGCCAGAGCGGCACGAGCGACCAGCGGGTCATCCGTCGCGCGCTCGTCAGTGTCTACGACAAGACGGGCCTCGAAGACCTCGCGCGCGGCCTGCACGAGGCGGGCGTCGAACTCGTCTCCACCGGGTCCACCGCCGGGCGTATCGCCGCTGCCGGTGTCCCCGTCACCAAGGTCGAGGAGCTGACCGGCTTCCCCGAGTGCCTGGACGGCCGGGTCAAGACCCTGCACCCCAAGGTGCACGCGGGCATCCTCGCCGACCTGCGCCTGGAGGACCACCGGCGCCAGCTCGCCGAGCTGGGCGTCGAGCCGTTCGACCTCGTCGTCGTGAACCTCTACCCGTTCCGGGAGACCGTCGCCTCCGGCGCCACCCCCGACGAGTGCGTCGAGCAGATCGACATCGGCGGCCCCTCGATGGTCCGCGCCGCCGCCAAGAACCACCCCTCCGTCGCGGTCGTCACCAGCCCCGCCCGGTACGCCGACGTCCTCGCGGCCGTGCAGCACGGCGGCTTCGACCTGACCACCCGCAAGCGGCTCGCGGCCGAGGCCTTCCAGCACACGGCCGCCTACGACGTGGCGGTGGCCTCCTGGTTCGCGTCCTCGTACGCGCCGGCCGACGACTCGCAGTTCCCCGACTTCCTCGGGGCGACCTGGGAGCGCGCGCACACCCTGCGCTACGGCGAGAACCCGCACCAGCCGGCCGCGCTCTACGTTTCCGGGACCGGCGGTCTCGCCGAGGCCGAGCAGCTGCACGGCAAGGAGATGTCGTACAACAACTACACGGACACGGACGCCGCGCGCCGTGCCGCGTACGACCATGACGAGCCCGCCGTCGCGATCATCAAGCACGCGAACCCGTGCGGGATCGCGGTCGGCGCGGATGTCGCCGAGGCGCACCGCAAGGCGCACGCGTGCGACCCGCTGTCGGCGTTCGGCGGTGTGATCGCGGTCAACCGGCCGGTCTCGAAGGAGATGGCCGAGCAGGTCGCCGAGATCTTCACCGAGGTGATCGTCGCGCCCGACTACGAGGACGGCGCGCTGGAGGCCCTCGCGAAGAAGAAGAACATCCGGGTGCTGAAGGCGCCGGGCGCGCCCGCCGCCCCGGTCGAGGTCAAGCCCGTCGACGGCGGCGCTCTCCTCCAGGTGACCGACCGGCTCCAGGCCGACGGTGACGACCCCGCCCACTGGACCCTGGCCACCGGGGACGCCCTGTCCGCCGACGAGCTGGCCGAGCTGGCGTTCGCCTGGAAGGCCTGCCGCGCGGTCAAGTCCAACGCGATCCTGCTGGCCAAGGACGGCGCCTCGGTGGGCGTCGGGATGGGCCAGGTCAACCGTGTCGACTCCGCCAAGCTCGCCGTCGAGCGCGCCGGGGCCGAGCGCGCGCGGGGCGCGTACGCCGCCTCCGACGCGTTCTTCCCCTTCCCGGACGGGCTGGAGATCCTGACCGCGGCCGGAGTCAAGGCCGTGGTGCAGCCGGGCGGTTCGGTCCGTGACGAGCTGGTCGTCGAGGCCGCGCAGAAGGCGGGCGTGACGATGTACTTCACGGGGACGCGGCACTTCTTCCACTGATCGGCTGCACTGATCGGCTGCACTGATCGGCTCCACCGAGCGCCGCGCCGATGGCGTGAGCCGAAGACGTGAGCCGATGGCGTGAGACGAAGGGTCCGTCGGGTACACCGGCGGACCCTTCGGCGTGTCCGCCTGGGGCGGGAGCATGCGGAATGGCCGATACCCCGGTGCACAGGCGTGGGCTCCGCTGCGAGGGTCGAGAGGTCCGTTCCGTCGACAGGGACTCAGGGGGTCGGTCATGCGCACCAGGGCGAGTGGTTCACGCCGGGCGGCGGCCGTAGGGGCGGTGCTCGCCGTCGCGTTCGGTACGGGGATGAGCGGCGCCACGGCCGCGAGCGCCGCCGGGGACGAGGCGGTGGTGCCCTGTCTCCGCGGGTACGTCTGCCTCCAGCCGCTGCTCGGCGCCCAGCCGGTCATGGTGAGAGAGGGCGACCGGGCCACGTACAGCCCGGCCCTGCGGGTCACCGCGGTCGTCAACGCCACGAACACGCCCTACTGCGTCGGCGGCACCCTGAGCTATCCGCTCGGGCCCGGCCAGACGCAGAGCTACGACCACGGCGTGAACCAGCTGTCACCGGCGAGCGGCAGCTTCTGCCCGCTCTGACACACCGAGGGCCGTGCCCCCGCGTACGGGAGGCACGGCCCCTCGGGTGCGGTGCCCGGCGCTCAGTAGCGCGGGCGGTTGAACCACGCCTTGCCGTTGGCGTTGCCGACGAAGACGGCTATCAGGATGCCCAGCACCAGGTGGACCAGGCCGATCAGGATGAACGGGAAGACGCCCAGGACCGCGGTGATGATGCCGAAGACCAGGGTGGCGACGCGTACGCCGTTGCCGCCGGACTTGAACTTCACGGCCATCATGACCGCGTAGACGAGCCAGGCCGCCGCGAATATGGCGGTCGCCACCATCTGGCCGATGGGGACGTTGCCGAGCGCCTCGGCGAGGGCGGGGTCCTCGGCCTTGTCGCTCGCCGCGGAGACGAGGATCGCGCCGATGGCGTAGAGCAGCACGCCGACGGCCTGGAGGCCGACGATCACCCACAGCATGATGCGGGCCGCGTTCACCGAACTCGGCATGGTCTCGGGTGCGTTCGGGTAGCCGCCGTAGCCCTGGGAGACCGGCGGTGCGCTCGGGTAGCCGTACCCGGGCTGCTGGGGCGGGGTCTGCTGCGGGTAGCCGTAGCCCTGGGCGGGCGGCTGCTGCTGGGGCTGGCCGTACGGGTTGTTCGGGTCGCCGAAGCTCATCTCGGGGTTTCCTCCGTTGCCTGGTGCGGGGACGCGCGGCACGGTTCGGAGGAATGCCCTGGAACTTTTGAAATGGTCACGCCCCCCGGCAGTGCCCGCGGCACTGTGACCCAATCGTTTTATATGCCTGCTCGGATGTCCAGGGAGATTGCTCGGGTGTTGTGCAAGTGCAACACATCCGATCTTGTCCGGCACGGGCGGCGATCCGGCCCGGTACAGGTCGGAAGGCGTCCGCCAGCTGACCGGATTGGAACCCGGCACCGGTCATCCGCGAAGATTGGGGCCATGAGCGCCCAGATTCTCGATGGCAAGGCCACCGCAGCCGCGATCAAGTCCGATCTGACCGCCCGCGTGGCGGTGCTGAAGGAGAAGGGCATCACGCCCGGACTCGGCACGATCCTGGTCGGCGAAGACCCCGGCAGTCAGAAGTACGTCGCGGGCAAGCACCGCGACTGCGCGCAGGTCGGCATCGCGTCCATCCAGCGTGAACTGCCCGCGACCGCGACACAGGAGGAGATCGAGGCGGTGGTGCGGGAACTCAACGAGGACCCCGCCTGCACCGGTTACATCGTCCAGCTGCCGCTGCCCAAGGGCATCGACGAGAACCGCATCCTCGAACTGATGGACCCCGACAAGGACGCGGACGGTCTGCACCCGATGAACCTCGGGCGCCTCGTCCTCAACGAGCCCGCCCCGCTGCCCTGCACCCCGAACGGCGTCCTCACCCTCCTGCGCCGGTACGGCGTCGAGATCAAGGGCGCCGAGGTCGTGGTCGTCGGGCGTGGTGTGACGATCGGGCGTCCGATGCCGCTGCTGCTCACCCGGCGCAGCGAGAACGCGACGGTGACCCAGTGCCACACCGGCACGCGTGATCTGGCCGCGCACCTGCGGAAGGCGGACATCATCGTCGCCGCGGCCGGCTCCGCCCACCTGATCCGGCCCGAGGACGTGAAGCCGGGCGCCGCCGTCCTCGACGTCGGTGTGTCCCGCTCCGCGGAGGGCAAGATCGTCGGCGACGTCCACCCCGGCGTCGCGGAGGTCGCCGGCTGGATCTCTCCCAACCCCGGCGGCGTCGGCCCGATGACCCGCGCCCAGCTGCTCGTCAACGTGGTGGAGGCGGCGGAGCGCAGTGCCGGCTGACGGCGGGGCGGAGGGCATTTCCGGGGCACCGCGGGGGTCGGGCGCCTCCGGTACGCCCGGCACGGCGGAGACCTCCGGAACCTCCGAGGAGTCAGGCACGGCGGAGACCTCCGGGACCTCCGAGGAGCCAGGGGCGGCGGGGGCCCCGACCCCTTCGACGCAGGCAAAGGCTTCAGCCGAGGCCGGGCCGCTCGTGACTTCGTCTTCGCCCGACGCTTCGCCCGGCGGTGGGTCCGGCGGTGGGTCCGGGGAGACGGCGGGCGGACCTAGGGCCACGGAACGGTCCGGGACGACGACGGACGGGGCTGCGGCGGACGAGAGCGCGGCTTCGGAAAGGGTGGACATGGCGAAGACCGCCGGGACGACCGGGGTGGCCGGTACGACCGAGGCCGCGGACGAGATCGAGGTCCGTGATCACATCAGCGTGCCCGATGCCGAAGGGAACCCCGTTCGCGGCACCCGGCGGTTCCCGATGTTCACCAGGGACACCGCGCGGCCCGAGGGCGGTGGCCGGGCGGCGCCGCGTGAGGCGCCCGCGCCCGTCCGCCAGTGGCCGATCCTCGCCGTCCTGTCCACCGTGGGGCTCGGGCTGCTGCTCACCGCGCTGGACGCGTTCCGGGTCGGCACGATCCTGATCGGGGCCGCGATGCTCGGCGGCGCGGTGCTGCGCTGGGCCGTCCGGGATGTCGGCATGCTCGCCGTCCGCTCCCGCTTCACGGACATGGCCACGTACATCTTCCTGGGCACCGCCATCGTGCTCCTCGCGCTGATGGCCCAGCCGAAGCCGCTGCTGGAGATCCCGTTCCTCAAGGACACCCTGCACTTCACGGTGGGCGACGAGGCCGGCTGAGCTGTTTCGCCCCGCCCCGGCCCCCGAGCGCGTACGACGGCGGTCCGTCCCCTCCCCCGAGTAAGGACGGACCGCCGTCGCGTTCCACGTTCCTGCACGGTGAAGGCCGCCTTCAACACCTGTCAGCCCGCTGTGGCACGGAAGTGACCATTCCGCCACGGTGTCCGCGCCGCGCGACGACGGCGGCACCCGGACGTCATCCGCGCGCCCCCTCGCCACGCCCTTCGTTCCCCCTGCCACGCCCTTCGTTCCGCCTCGCCTCGCTTTGCCTCACCCCATGAGGCCGGCCGGGTCGGTTACCTCTCCGCGCCTCTGTGCCTTCCGGCATTTACTGACGCACACGCGTCGCACGAGTCTGTGTGCGACCCGCGTGACGTGGAGATGCCGTCGGTGTGCCGCTGTGCCGGCAGGTCCGAGGGGTGTGGCACGTGGACCTTCAATACCAGGGCGGACAAGGGTATTTGGGGCGGTCCGGGACGTCCCGTGTGGGGACCTGCGATTCCGCCCGGAATCCGGGACGTCGGTGGGACACTGGAACGCTGACGGTGCGGGGGGCGTGCGCGGCGCGCGGCCCTGCCCGGAATGCACCCGCGCGCCCCTTTCCGGGGAACTGGCATCCCGACCGGGCGCATCCCAGTGGGTAGGCCAGAACGGGGCTCCGGAGAGGGCCTCGGGACCGACGGGCAGGTCCCGGACCAGGATTCAGCGAGGGCATCATGCGTGGCACGCGGACAGCGGGCACGGGGGGACAGTCCAGAGTCGTACGGAGATCCGTACGGGCATCTGTACGAAGAGTCGTACGGAGATCCGTACGGGGGGAAGAGGGGGGAAGAAATGCCTCGTTGGAGGGCCTTGCCCGATGAACTCGATCCACAGGTCAAGGAGTTCGCGGGTCAGCTGCGCCGGCTCGTCGACCGCGGTGGACTGAGCATCGCGGCGGTGGCCGACCGCACGGGCTACAGCAAGACGTCCTGGGAGCGGTATCTCAACGGCAGACTGCTCGCGCCGAAGGGCGCGATCGTGGCGTTGGCCGAGGTGACCGGCACCGATCCCGTCCACCTGGCCACCATGTGGGAGCTGGCCGAGCGGGCCTGGAGCCGTTCGGAGATGCGCCACGACATGACCATGGAGGCGATCCGTATCTCCCAGGCGCGCGCCGCCCTGGGAGAGACGGGCGGGCAGTCCACCGTCAAGGGTGGCAGGAACGGCAGGGGAGGCCGGAGCGCGACCGTGACACCGGGTGTGGCGGGCCCGGCCGGCGTCGCCCCGTCGGTGCCGCTGCAGCCGCGCTCCTCGGCCGACGACAGCGCCTCGCGCCCGCCGTACGGGGCGAGGGCCGCCTCCGGTGGCTCGCCGCGCACCAGCTGGGGTGTCACGCCGTCGTCGGCCGCGTCCCGGCCCTCGACGTCATCACCGTCGGGGCTGGTCGGGGGGTGGTCCTCGTCGGCTTCCTCCGCCTCCGCCTCTGCCTCGGGCTCGTCCTCGGTGTCGTCGGCGTCCTCATCCCGGGGTCCGGCCGGGGCGCCGGTTGCCGATGGCGCCCAGGTCTCCGGTGGTGGCTCGGTGCCGTCGGGCGTGTTCGGCCCGCCGCCGGGCGGTGGGGCCCGGTCCGACGACGGCGATTCCCGGCCGAAGCGGCGCGTACCGATGTTCCTCGCGGGAGCCGTCGGGGGGCTCGTCGTGATCGCGGCGGCCTTCTTCTTCCTCACCGACGGTGACGGGAAGGACCAGGCGGACGGCAAGCCGCCCACCTCCCGGTCGACCTCGACCGGCACGAACCCCGACCTCCCGGCCGGAGTGAAGTGCAGCGGCAAGGACTGCGACGGCAAGGACCCGGAGACCATGGGGTGCATCGGCAACCTCGTGCGCACCGCCGACGAGGCCACGATCGGCACGACACGGGTCGAGGTCCGCTACAGCAAGACCTGCCAGGCCGCCTGGGCCCGCATCACCGGCGCCGCCCAGGGCGACGAGGTCCGGGTCACGGCAGGCGGGACCAAGCAGACCGCCGCCATCGAAGAGGCCGGCGACAACATCGCCTACACCCTGATGATCAGCGTGAAGGACGCGGGCGATGCCGCGGCCTGCGCGACGCTGGCATCGGGCCAGAAGGGATGCACGGGGTAGTGGTGCGGAGGGGGCGCGTCCGCCGCGCCCCCTCAGGTCGTGGGGGGAGCGGCGCGCCTGCCACGTACCTCGTCAGGTACATGACGGAACGTAGCCACCTCTATCGTAAAAGTAATCACGACGGAAGTGGAATGCCCGCCGAACTCCGGGGCATGCGGACAGTACCCCCACGGGAGTCCGGTCAGCCCGGGAGGAGGATCCCCCCTCCCCTCCCGGCCCGGCGCCCCCACAAAGGCGGCCGCTCGGTCCCTCCCCCCGGACCGGCGGCCGCCTTTCATGCGACGCTCCGCACGGCGCGACAGCGCGGAGCGACTTGTGGGCTGGGCCACACGAACCCCGGCCGTCCGGGATCCCGGATGCGCGGTAGCCTGACCACCGATCTCTCTTGACGCCAAGAGATCGATCATTTGTACGTCCCACCAGGGGCAGGGACGCCCCACCGCCAGCTGTCATACGGAGAACGCCATGACCCGCACTCCCGTGAACGTCACCGTCACCGGCGCGGCCGGCCAGATCGGTTACGCCCTGCTCTTCCGCATCGCCTCCGGCCAGCTGCTCGGCGCGGACGTGCCGGTCAAGCTCCGCCTGCTGGAGATCACCCCGGCGCTCAAGGCCGCCGAGGGCACCGCCATGGAGCTCGACGACTGCGCCTTCCCGCTCCTCCAGGGCATCGACATCACGGACGACCCCAACGTCGCCTTCGACGGCGCCAACGTCGGTCTGCTCGTGGGTGCCCGCCCCCGTACCAAGGGCATGGAGCGCGGTGACCTCCTGGAGGCCAACGGCGGCATCTTCAAGCCGCAGGGCAAGGCCATCAACGACAACGCCGCGGACGACATCAAGGTCCTCGTCGTCGGCAACCCGGCCAACACCAACGCCCTCATCGCCCAGGCCGCCGCGCCGGACGTCCCGGCCGAGCGCTTCACCGCGATGACCCGCCTGGACCACAACCGCGCGCTGACCCAGCTGTCGAAGAAGACGGGCGTCCCGGTCTCCGAGATCCAGCGGCTCACGATCTGGGGCAACCACTCGGCGACCCAGTACCCGGACATCTTCCACGCCACGGTCGCCGGCAAGAACGCCGCCGAGGTCGTGGGCGACGAGAAGTGGCTCGCCGAGGACTTCATCCCGACCGTCGCCAAGCGCGGCGCCGCCATCATCGAGGCCCGTGGCGCCTCGTCGGCCGCGTCCGCCGCCAACGCCGCCATCGACCACATCTACACCTGGGTCAACGGCACCGCCGAGGGCGACTGGGCCTCCATGGGTATCCCGTCCGACGGTTCCTACGGTGTGGCCGAGGGCCTCATCTCCTCCTTCCCCGTCACCGTCAAGGACGGCAAGTACGAGATCGTCCAGGGCCTGGAGATCAACGAGTTCTCCCGCGCCCGGATCGACGCCTCGGTCCAGGAGCTGGCGGAGGAGCGCGACGCGGTCCGCGCGCTCGGCCTCATCTGAGCCGACGTCCTATAGCTTGCTCCCGCAGGCCCTGTCCCGGTTTCGACCAGGACGGGGCCTGTTCGGCGTGTACGCCGCTATCGTCGGTGAACGTGCGCCGTGAGAAGGCCGGCGACGGCAAGGGGGGCAGGATGACGAGGTGGGATGCGCACCAGGGGCGCTGGGTGGACGACACTCCCGGGCGCGGCAGCCCGTGGCCGCGCCTGACCGTCGCCGTCGCCCTCGCGGCCCTGCTCGGCGGCGGCATCGGTTTCGGGGTGTGGACCCTGTCCCGTGACGAGGACGGCCCGGCCCGGGCGACCGCCGCGGACAGCTCCCCGTCGACGCCCCCGCCCTCGGTCTCGGCGGCGGGCCCGGCGGACGACGACGGCACCGACCCGGCCACACCGAAGCAGTCGGACCCGGACTCCGACGCGGGCGACGCCCCCGGTTACGTCCACTCCGACGACCCGGCCGGCTTCACCGTCGACGTCCCCTCCGGCTGGAAACGCACTGCGAAGACGCCGACGGACAAGCCCACCGTCGTGACCTACGACTCCCCGGACGGCAGCCGCGTCCTCCAGCTCTTCCTGGTCAGCGAGAGCAGCCCCGCCGAGTCCATGGACCTGGCGGAGAACGAGAACTACGGCTTCGCCCGCCTCCCCGGCTATCGCGCCCTCGACCGCTCGGCCGCCGACGACGACAGCTACTCCGAGGTCGTCTACCGCTTCGACGGCGAAGGCGAGGCGGGCCCCCGTCAGGTCGTCGACCACCGCTTCCGCACGGCCGGCGACAAGATCTACGGAGTCCGCCTCAGCGCCCCCGAGTCCACCCCGCTCGACGAACTCCGGGAACCGGTCACCACCGTGGTCACCTCCCTCTGCCCGACGGGCGCGACCTGCGTCCGGGGATGAACAGTCCGCCCCGGCACACCCGGTTGGTCCCCTCGACGGCTCGATCACTAGTCTGAGCGCCGGCAAGGCGCACATGAACGGCGGCCGGTCATCGCGTAGCGCACAGCGGACCGGCCTCGGTACGACAGGGGCCAACGGCCCGACGGGGGAGCACACATGGGAGAGCAGCGCAGGCGACTGCGGTCCAGCACGGTCGTCCTCGGAGGAATGGGTGTCGTCGCGGCGGCCCTGACCTCCTGCGGATCCGATCCGGACCGCCGTTGCGTGGATCGCGACAGCTACGACTACGCCAACGGCTACAAGGTCATCGCGGACAGGAACTGCAACACCGGTTCCGGCTCGTCGTCGTACGGCAAGAACAGCAAGAGCAACAGCAGCGGCAACCGGAAGCAGGCCGGTTCGGCCGATGCCGCCTGGTACTACGACGCGGACGTCAGCGGCGGCTGGGCCGACGACGGCACCTTCAGCCGCAGCGAGGCCGTGGACCGGGACGGCTTCGGCTGCTCGGGCGACGGTGACGGCTCCGGCTCCAGCGGCGGCTGAGCCGGCGGACGAGGCGGAATTATGGAACGCCGCACCATCGAACCCCGGCCGGGCTGGCAGGAGACCGTCGAGGAACAGGGGCTCATCTACCCGCTGACCCGCTACCCCGACGGCTCCCTGCGCCCGTACTGGGACGAGAGCGCGTACTACGTCTTCTCGCTCCCCGAGGTCGAGGCGCTGGAGGAGGTCGTCGAGGAACTGCACACCATGTGCCTGGCGGCCGCCGCGCACATCGTCGAGCACGACCGCTTCGCCGAGCTCGGCATCACCGATCCACGCCTCGCCGGCCTCGTCGCCGAGGCGTGGCGCCGACGGGCCGAACTGCCGTCCGTCTACGGCCGCTTCGACCTCCGCCACGACGGGACCGGTCCCGCCAAACTGCTGGAGTACAACGCCGACACCCCCACCTCGCTCGTCGAGGCGGCCGGCCCCCAGTGGTTCTGGATGGAGGAACGCTTCCCGGGCGCCGACCAGTGGAACTCCCTCCACGAACGCCTCGTCGCCGCCTGGAAGAAGCAGTCCTCCCTCCTCCCACCGGGCAGCCCGCTGTACTTCGCGCACTCCGCGGGCGACGAACTGGGCGAGGACCTGATGACGGTCGCCTATCTGAAGGAGACCGCCGAACAGGCCGGCCTGGACACCGACTGGATCTCCATGGAGGACATCGGCTGGGACCGCCTCGCGGACCGTTTCGTCGACAAGAAGCTGCGTTTCATCCGCAGCATCTTCAAGCTCTATCCCTGGGAGTGGCTCACCACCGACCGCTTCGCCCCCCACGTGCTCGCCACCCTCGACAACGGCGGCGGCACCGGGACCACGATGTGGATCGAACCCGCCTGGAAGATGCTCCTCAGCAACAAGGCCCTCCTCGCCGTCCTCTGGGAGCTGTACCCCGGCCACCCGAACCTCCTCCCCGCCTATCTCGACGGCCCCCGCGAACTGGCCACCACCACCGGCTACGTCGCCAAGCCCCTCCTCGGCCGCGAGGGCGCCGGCGTCACCGTCCACGAGGCGGGCACCGCCTCCGCCCTGTCCACAGAGGCTTGCTGCTACCAGGAGTTGGCACCCCTTCCGGCCTTCGACGGCAACCATGTCGTCCTCGGCGCCTGGGTCGTCGAGGACGAGTCGGCGGGCCTCGGCATCCGCGAGTCCTCGGGCCTGGTCACCGACGAGTACGCCCGCTTCCTGCCCCATGTGATCCTCTGACCTCCGCACACTCCTCCACCTCCTGCCGTCGTTCGTATGGTGGACGTCCGGACCCCGGCGTCCACCACGCCCGATAGGGTGATCGGTGGGCCGTGACTGGCGCGCTGGGATGGGACGGACCATCGGGGAGCGGCCCGGGAACGATGAGTGCCGTGCGCCTGGGCCGTACCGTGAACGCTGAACGCAACGTCCGGAGGTCCCCATGTCAGCCGAGCCCCTCTCCCCCGAGTCCACCGCCTTCCGTGCCGCCCTCGATGTGATCCGCGCCGTCGAGCCGCGCGTGGCCGACGCCATCGGCCAGGAGGTCAGCGACCAGCGCGAGATGCTCAAGCTGATCGCCTCCGAGAACTACGCCTCCCCGGCCACCCTCCTCACCATGGGCAACTGGTTCAGCGACAAGTACGCCGAGGGCACCGTCGGCCGCCGCTTCTACGCCGGCTGCCGCAACGTCGACACCGTCGAGTCCCTCGCCGCCGAGCACGCCCGGGAACTCTTCGGCGCCCGCCACGCCTACGTCCAGCCGCACTCCGGCATCGACGCCAACCTGGTCGCCTTCTGGTCCGTCCTCGCCGACCGTGTCGAGGCCCCCTTCCTGGAGAAGGCCGGCGCCCGCCAGGTCAACGACCTCTCCGAGGCCGACTGGGCCGAACTCCGCCAGGCCTTCGGCAACCAGCGCATGCTCGGTATGTCCCTGGACGCCGGCGGCCACCTCACCCATGGCTTCCGCCCGAACATCTCCGGCAAGATGTTCGACCAGCGCTCCTACGGCACCGACCCCGCCACCGGCCTCATCGACTACGAGGCCCTGCGCGCGACCGCCCAGGACTTCAAGCCGCTGATCATCGTCGCCGGCTACTCCGCCTACCCCCGTCTCGTGAACTTCCGGATCATGCGCGAGATCGCCGACGAGGTCGGCGCCACGCTGATGGTGGACATGGCGCACTTCGCGGGCCTCGTCGCCGGCAAGGTCCTCACCGGCGACTTCGACCCGGTACCGCACGCCCAGATCGTCACCACGACCACCCACAAGTCGCTGCGCGGCCCGCGCGGCGGCATGGTCCTGTGCGACGACTCCCTGAAGGACCAGGTCGACCGCGGCTGCCCGATGGTCCTCGGCGGCCCCCTCCCGCACGTCATGGCCGCCAAGGCCGTCGCCCTGGCCGAGGCCCGGCAGCCCGCCTTCCAGGACTACGCCCAGCGCATCGTCGACAACTCCCGGGCCCTCGCCGAGGGCCTGATGCGCCGGGGCGCCACCCTGGTCACCGGTGGCACCGACAACCACCTCAACCTGATCGACGTCGCCACCTCCTACGGTCTCACCGGCCGCCAGGCCGAGGCCGCGCTGCTCGACTCCGGCATCGTCACCAACCGCAACGCCATCCCGGCCGACCCGAACGGCGCCTGGTACACCTCCGGCATCCGCATCGGTACGCCCGCGCTGACCACACGTGGTCTGGGCACCGCCGAGATGGACGAGGTCGCCGGCCTGATCGACCGTGTCCTGACCACCACGGAGTCCGGCACCACCAAGTCGGGCGCCCCCTCCAAGGCACAGCACATCCTGGACGCGAAGGTCGCCGACGAGATCTCCCGCCGTGCCACCGACCTCGTCGCCGGCTTCCCGCTCTACCCGGAGATCGACCTCGGCTGACCCCCTCGCCACGGCCGGTCAGGCATCCAACAGCTCCTGACGGGGCTCCCGCGGCGGTCCGGACTCGTGCCGGGCCGCCGCGCGGCGCAGCACAAGCGCGGCGCCCCCGGAGCCGAGGAGCAGACCCAGGGCCAGGGCGGGTATCGCCCAGCGGGCACGGTCGGCCGGACCGGACGCGTCTGAGGCGGCGCGAGTGCCGGTGACCGTCCCGCCGGGCTCGGTACCGGAACCGGTGAGCGCGTCGTCCGAGGACGTTCCCTGCACCGCGCCGTCGGAGGGCTCGCCCAGGACCCCGAGTCCTCGCAGCAGCTCCCGCAGCTCCTCCGACTGCTTCGCCTTGTGCCAGACACCCTCGCCCGAGGCCGCGTTGTCCTCCGCCGTTTGCAGTCCCGTGTATATCCAGACGTCCTTCGTGTCGGGCGCCGACATGTACAGCCGGTCCACCCGCCAGGCCGTCACGTCATGGCTCATCCACGTCACGGTGACCATGTCGCCGACCTGGCCTCCCCAGGTGCCCTCAGGCCCCCAGTCCGGAGCCTTCTCCCTGCTCCCGTCGAGCGCGGAGCCGGCCGGGACGAGGAGCCTGACCAGGAGGTCGTACTG
Organism: Streptomyces bottropensis ATCC 25435; assembly: GCF_000383595.1. Lineage (NCBI taxonomy): Bacteria > Bacillati > Actinomycetota > Actinomycetes > Kitasatosporales > Streptomycetaceae > Streptomyces > Streptomyces bottropensis. Next base: position 1,176,802 of record NZ_KB911581.1, read on the forward strand.
CTTGGTCGTGCCGTACAGCGAAGCCGTCCTGTGGCTGGTCGGTGAGACCAGCAGCACGCTGGTCGGGCCGCCCGCCGCCGAGGGCGGTGCCCCCAGCAGGAGCAGGGCCAGAGCGGTCAGCAACGCGCCCAACGCCGTCGCCAGTTGTCGCTTTCCACGCATCCGACACCCCCGATCGATCCCGGTGCGGTCCGTCCGCACTCGCGGTGTCACTCCTGGTACACCGCTCGAACCGCCGGGGTTCCCACCTTGACCGGACCGATCAGTCCAATGACTCCGCGATCTTCCGCGCCCGGTCCTTCGAGCCCACGCCCTCCAGCCGCAGCGTGAACTCCTCGCCGTGGACCCACAGCAGGGTGGGCCCCGCCGTGCGCTCGGAGCGGGTGAAGCGGGAGCCGTCCTTCGAGGTCATCCAGAAGCGCAGGAGGTGCGGCTCCGGGAACCACAACGCCTCGAACGCGCCCGAGCCCAGCCGGACCCACTCGACGGCCTGCTCACCGGCCACCGTCTTGCCGTACTCGGGGGCCAGCCGGGCCGCGTACTCGTCGAGCCGGACGGTGTGTCCGCGCTCCTCCCAGCAGAGGGTGATCACGAAGCGGCCCTTCGGCGCACGCGTCACGGACACCGCGTCCGGCGTCCCCAGCGCACCCGGCACGAGCGGGGCGAACCCCGCCCGCCGCCCTGCCTCGGCGAGCGGGACCGGATCGGGGCAGCCCGGCACCCCCGCCCCGGGCGGAGGCGACGCCGACGGGTCGTACCGCACCTCGACCCCGCCGAAGTCGAAGAAGTCGGCCACCGCCGCCCGCACCGGAGGGGTGAGGACGAACACGGTGAGCAGCCCGCACAGCGCGGCCGTCAGCGCCCGCCGACGGAGCCCGAGCCACCGGCGCACCGCCCGCAGCCGCGCACCGGCGCCCGGCGGCTCGGCCACCGGGGTGGGCACCTGCTCGGCGAGTATCTGCCCCAGCACCCGCTCGACCATGGTCTCGTCCCCGTCGGCCCCCGGCCGGTCCAGCGCACGCCCGAGCGCCCGCAACTCCTCGGGCAACCGGACGCCACGCCCGTCACTCCCCGTGCCGCTGCCCACACTCTCCCGCTCCGCGTCCTCGCTGCCGCAGGGCCTGTCGGGCTCATCCATCTCCCTCACCTCCTCCCGTCTTCTCCAGGGCCTTGCCCGGCTCGAACTCCGGCAGCAGACGGCCCAGCCTGCGCAGCGCCCGGCTCAGGCGGGACTTCACCGTCCCCCGGGGCCAGCCGAGGGCCGCCGCCGTCTCCGGCTCGTCCATCTCCAGCAGATAGCGGTAGGTGACGACCAGCCGGTGTTCCTCGCTCAGCTTCTCCAGGGCGCCCAGGAGCGCGACGCGGCGCTCTATGGCCAGCGCGGCGAGGGCCGGGTCGGCCGAGGACGGTATCAACGGCTCGGCCTCGACGAACGCCGCCTCACGGTCGGCCAGGGTCCGCTGACGCCCCGCTGTCCGCACTGTGTTCCTCGTCTCATTGGCCACGATCGACAGCAGCCACGGCCGGAACGCGGAGCCGTCCCGGAAGCGGCCCAGTGAGCAGTACGCCTTGAAGAAGGCCTGCTGCACCACGTCCTCCGCGTCCGCACCGGCGCCGAGCGCCCGGGCCGCCCGCAGCGCGATGCCCGTGTGGGCGCGCACCAGCTCCGCATACGCCTCCGGCTCCCCGGCGCGTACGCGTGCGATCACCGCGGCCTCATCGACGATGCGGCCCCCCTCCCGCGTTCTCACACAATGGGTACACCGCCCGAGCCGGATCGGTTCCCGCCCGTGTCCCCTCTGTTTCCGGTCGGTTCCGGAACGCCCCCCGACACCTGAGAGAATGGTGAGCATGGCCTCTGACCGACCCCGCGTGCTCTCCGGCATCCAGCCCACCGCCGGCTCGTTCCACCTCGGCAACTACCTCGGCGCCGTCCGCCAGTGGGTGGCCCTGCAGGAGTCCCACGACGCGTTCTACATGGTCGTCGACCTGCACGCGATCACCATCGCGCAGGACCCCGCGGACCTGCGCGCCAACACCAGGCTCGCCGCCGCGCAGCTCCTCGCCGCCGGTCTCGACCCGGAGCGCTGCACTCTCTTCGTCCAGAGCCACGTCCCCGAGCACGCCCAGCTCGGCTGGGTCATGAACTGCCTGACCGGCTTCGGCGAGGCCTCCCGCATGACCCAGTTCAAGGACAAGTCCGCCAAGCAGGGCGCCGACCGCGCGAGCGTCGGCCTCTTCACGTACCCGATCCTCCAGGTCGCGGACATCCTGCTGTACCAGGCGAACGAGGTCCCGGTCGGCGAGGACCAGCGCCAGCACATCGAGCTCACCCGTGACCTCGCCGAGCGCTTCAACGGCCGCTTCGGCGCGACCTTCACGATCCCGAAGCCGTACATCCTGAAGGAGACGGCGAAGATCTACGACCTTCAGGACCCCGCGATCAAGATGAGCAAGTCGGCGTCGACCCCGAAGGGGTTGATCAACCTGCTCGACGATCCGAAGGCCACCGCCAAGAAGGTCAAGAGCGCGGTCACCGACACGGACACGGTGATCCGCTTCGACCCCGCCGAGAAGCCGGGCGTCAGCAACCTGCTCAGCATCTACTCGACCCTGACGGGTACGGGTATCGGGGAACTGGAGCAGAAGTACGTCGGCAAGGGCTACGGTGCGCTCAAGACGGACCTCGCCGAGGCCATGGTCGAGTTCGTGACGCCCTTCCGGGAGCGCACCCAGCAGTATTTGGACGACCCGGAGACGCTCGACTCGATCCTGGCCAAGGGAGCCGAGAAGGCGCGCGCCGTCGCCGCGGAGACGCTCTCCCAGGCGTACGACAAGGTGGGCTTCCTGCCCGCCAAGCACTGAGCCGCACCACCTCGGGCCCCGAGCGCCGATCGCACCACCGTCGCACCACCGACAGCGCCGCATATCACTCCGGCTGCGCCTGCCCGGAACACCGCCGTGGCCGTACAGTCGATAGCCGGTGCGACGGAGTGCGCCCCGCAAGATCCATGACCACACGCAGGACACGACGACAGGAGACGACGTGGGGACCGTAACGATCGGTGTGTCGATCGCGGTCCCGGAGCCCCACGGCAGCCAGCTCCAGGAGCTGCGCGCGGGCTTCGGCGACGCCGCGGCTCACGGCATCCCCACGCATGTCACGCTGCTGCCGCCGACCGAGGTCGGCGGCGGCGAGCTGCCGGCGATCGAAGCGCATCTCGCCGAGGTCGCGGCGGCCGGCCGGCCGTTCCCGATGCGGCTGTCCGGCACGGGCTCGTTCCGCCCGCTGTCGCCCGTGGTGTTCGTGCGGATCGTCGAGGGTGCCGAGGCGTGCACCTGGCTGCAGAAGCAGGTCCGGGACGCCTCGGGGCCGGTGGCACGCGAGCTGAACTTCCCCTACCACCCGCACGTCACCGTCGCGCACGGCATCGCCGAGGAGGCGATGGACCGGGCGTTCGAGGAGCTCTCCGGATACGAGGCCCAGTGGCCCTGCACCGGCTTCGCGCTCTACGAGCAGGGCCCCGACGCGGTCTGGCGCAAGCTGCGCGAGTTCGCGTTCGGCGGATCGGTCGTCCCGTCGCAGGCGGGGGCGCCGGTGGGGGACACGACACTTCCCACGCGCTGACGCCGCCGATGGAGGGACAGGGCGCCCACCCGCGAGCCCCCCACCTCCCCTAGAGCGGCAGGCGGCGGAACAGCGCCCTCGGCATGTGCCTCAGGGCCGCCATCACCAGGCGCAGCGAACCGGGCACCCACACCGTCTCCGAGCGCCGCCGCAGACCCAGTTCGATGGCGGTGGCGACCGCCTCCGGGGTCGTCGCGAGGGGGGACTCCGGGCGGCCCGCCGTCATGCTCGTGCGGACGAAGCCGGGGCGGACGAGCATGACGTGGGCGCCCGTGCCGTGGAGGGCGTCGCCGAGCCCCTGGGTGAAGGTGTCGAGGCCGGCCTTGCTGGAGCCGTAGATGAAGTTGGAGCGGCGGGCGCGCTCGGCGGCGACGGAGGACAGGACCACCAGGGAGCCGTGACCCTGCGCCTGGAGGGCCCGCCCGCAGATCAGCGCGGACGAGACGGCGCCCGTGTAGTTGGTCTGGGCGACGCGGGCGGCGGCCACCGGGTCGCGCTCGTCGTTGGCCTGGTCGCCGAGCACGCCGAAGGCGAGCAGGACCATGTCGATGTCGCCCTCGGCGAAGATCTTGCCGAGGATCGCCTCGTGGGACGCGGGGTCGAGCGCGTCGAAGGTGACGGTGTGCGTCTGCGCGCCGAGTCCGCGCAGGTGGACGGCGGCGTTCTCCAGGTCCTGCGAGGGGCGTCCCGCCAGCCACACCGTGCGGGTGCGGCGGGCGATCAGCCGGCGTGCCGTGGCCAGCGCGATGTCCGACGTGCCGCCGAGGATCAGCAGGGACTGGGGGGTGCCGAAGGCGTCCTTCAAGACAGCTCCTGGGTGTGTGGGGGGACAGGGGTTTCCACGGCGTCCACGGCGCTCAGAGGCCGAGGCGTCGGGCCAGGTCCGACACGAAGACGCCGCCCGGGTCCAACTCCCGCCGCAGTGCGCGGAACTCGGGCAGCCGGGGGTACATCGCGGTCAGCAGTTCGGGGCGCAGACGGGCGTCCTTGGCCAGGTAGACACGGCCGTCGGCGGCCGCGACCTCCTCGTCGAGCGTGTCCAGGAAGGTGCCGAGGCCGGGCAGGCCCGCCGGGATGTCCAGGGCGAGGGTCCAGCCGGGCATCGGGAAGGACAGCCAGCCGGGGTCGCCCTCGCCGAACCCCTTCAGCACGGCGAGGAAGGAGGAGCAGCGGCGCGCGGAGATCCGGTCGACGATCCGGCGCAGGGCCTCCTCGTGGCCGTACCCGACGACGAACTGGTACTGCACGAAGCCGGACCTGCCGTAGATCCGGTTCCAGTGCGGCACCCCGTCGAGGGGGTGGAAGAAGGTGGAGAGGCGTTGGAGTTCGCCGGTGCGGGCCCGGGGGGCCCGGCGGTACCAGAGTTCGTTGAAGAGGCCGACGGCCGTACGGCCCAGGAGGCCTTCCGGGACGCGGGCGGGAGGCGCCGGGAGCCGGCTGGTCCGGAATTCCAACGGACCGGCAGCCCGCCGGAGGGTGTTCCCGCGGAACGCGTCCCCGCGAGAGAAAAGCCCCCCACGCGCGCGTGGGGACGAGGAGTGCCCCTCACGCGCGCGCGTGGACGGTGATCCCGGCGGCTCCAGCGCCTCCAGGGGCGCGTGGTCGCCGCGGGTGAGGACCGCGCGGCCCGTCGACGCGCCCCGGGCGAGCAGGTCGATCCAGGCGACGGAGTAGCGGTGGTGGCGGTCGCCTGCCGTCAGGCGGGCGAGGAGGTCGTCGAGGTCGCGGGCGCGTTCGGTGTCGACGGACATCCAGGACGTCTCGACGGGCAGGAGCCGTACGGTCGCGGTGAGGACGACGCCGGTCAGACCCATGCCCCCGGCCGTGGCGTCGAACAGGGGGGTGCCGGGGACGACCGTACGGATCCCGCCGTCCGCCGTCAGCAGTTCGAGGGACAGGACGTGCCGGGCGAACGACCCGGAGACGTGGTGGTTCTTGCCGTGGATGTCGGCCGCGATGGCACCGCCGACGGTCACCTGGCGGGTTCCGGGGGTCACCGGCACGAACCAGCCCAGGGGGAGCAGCACCTCCATCAGCCGGTGCAGCGAGACGCCCGCGTCGCACAGGACCGTGCCGTCGTCCGCGTCGATGGCGTGGACCCGGTCGAGGCCGGTCATGTCGAGAACGGTGCCGCCCGCGTTCTGCGCCGCGTCCCCGTACGCCCGCCCCAGCCCCCGGGCGATCCCCCCGCGCGCCCCGCACGCCCGTACGGCGGCCGCGGCCTCGTCGTAGGTGCGCGGGCGCAGCAGACGGGCGGCGGTCGGGGCGGTGCGGCCCCAGCCGGTGACGGGGACGGTCCGGCCGGGCGTGGGGGGTGGGGGAGCCGGAGGGGCCCCGGCGGCGTCGGCTGGCATGCCCGCGACCGTATCGCCGCGTATGCGGAGGAACCGGGTACGTCGGCCCGGCCGCTCTGTCGCCTCACCGAAACGGGTGATTAATGGGATGTCGTTCTAGATTGCCGCAGCTCCCGGACGGCCACCTAGAAGAGTGGCATCGCATGGATGAAGTTGACGTCGTCGACGGCGTGCGCGGCCTGGACCGGCGGTTGCTCTCCGTGCTGCACGCCCGGGGCGCGGACCCGCGCGTCGCGGCCGCCGCGCGCGGACTGTCCTGGGCCGGGGAGCACGGCCTGCTGTGGCTCGCGGGCGGACTGGCGGGGGCCGCCGTCGACCGGGAGCGGCGCGGCGTGTGGCGGCGCGGCGCGGTGGTGACCGCCGGGGCGCACCTGGCCAGCATGGGCGTCAAGAGAGTGGTGCGGCGGCCCCGCCCCGCGCGGGTCGTGCCCCTGGTCCGCACCGCCGGGCGGCACTCCTTCCCCAGCTCGCACGCCAGTTCGGCAGCGGCGGCGGTCGCCGTCGTCGCCCTCGGGGTCCCGGCCGCCCCGCTCGTCCTCGCCGCCGCTGCCCCGCTCGCCGCCGCGATGTGCCTCTCGCGACTGGTGGCCGGCGTGCACTACCCGTCGGACGTGGCGGCGGGCGTGGCGCTCGGGGCGCTCACCGCGCGGCTGGGCGCACGCTGGGTGGTGAACGGCCGTGGCTGAGCGCACCGTCCTCCTGGAGCGGCGGACGACCCCCGGGCAGGCGGCCCCGAAGGCCGGCCTCGCCCTCGGCCTCCTGCGCACCGCCCGACCCCGCCAATGGATCAAGAACACCCTGGTCGTCGCCGCGCCCGCGGCCGCCGGGGAACTCCTCACCCCACGCGCGCTCATCCAACTCCCGCTCGTCTTCGTGCTCTTCACGGCCTGCGCCGCCGCCGTGTACCTCGTCAACGACGCCCGTGACGCCGAGGCCGACCGCGCCCACCCGGTCAAGCGCCACCGCCCGGTCGCCGCCGGACAGGTGCCCGTACCGGTCGCGTACGCCGTCGGCGGCGCCCTGGCCGTGCTCGCGCCCCTCACCGCCGCGTGGCTCTGCCCGCCGTACACCGCCGTGCTGCTGACCGCCTACCTCGCACTCCAACTCGCCTACTGCGTCAGCCTCAAGCACGTCCTGGTCCTCGATCTGGCCGTCGTCACCACCGGGTTCCTGATGCGGGCGATGGCCGGCGGGCCGGCGCTGGGCATTCCGCTGTCGCGCTGGTTCCTGATCACCACCGGCTTCGGCGCGCTGTTCATGGTGGCGGCCAAGCGCTACTCGGAGGCTGTGCAGATGGCCGACCGGCCCGGCGCCACCCGGGCGCTGCTCACCGAGTACACGGCCGGATACCTGCGCTTCGTCTGGCAGCTGGCCGCCGGGGTCGCCGTGCTCGGCTACTGTCTGTGGGCGCTGGAGGAAGGCGGCGTCCCCACCACCGGGGTCCTGCCCTGGCGTCAGCTCTCCATGGTCGCCTTCGTCCTGGCCGTCCTGCGCTACGCCGTCTTCGCCGACCGGGGCACGGCGGGCGAGCCCGAGGACGTCGTCCTGCACGACCGCGCCCTCGCCCTCATCGCGGTGGTGTGGCTGACGATGTACGGGCTGGCGGTGGCGGACTGGTGACGCGACGGCCACCACGCCGGGGGCGGTGACGTCCGGAGCGCCTGTGCGGACCGGTGCGGGGTACCCGGCATCGGTCGGCGACGAGTGGGGCAGAGTTCGGATCATGGACTGGCTGAAAAAGCTTCCCGGGGTGGGCCCCCTGGCGGAGCGTCTGATGACCACGCACGCGTGGCGGTCGTACGAGCGGCTCGACCGGGTGAAGTGGACCCGGCTGGCCGCCGCGATGACCTTCATCAGCTTCCTGGCGCTGTTCCCGCTGCTGACCGTGGTCGCCGCCGTCGCCGCGGCGACCCTCGGCAAGGACAGGCAGCAGGACCTGGAGGGCCGGCTGGCCGAGCAGGTGCCCGGCATCTCCGACCAGCTCGACATCGCCGGCCTCGTCGAGAACGCCGGCACGGTCGGGGTCATCGCCGGCGCGCTGCTGCTGTTCACCGGCATCGGCTGGGTCGGTGAGATGCGCGGCTGTCTGCGCGCCGTCTGGGAGAAGCCGGACCCCGACGAGAACCCCGTCCTCGCCAAGGCCAAGGACACGGGTGTCCTCGTCGGCCTCGGCGGCGCGGTCCTCGTCTCCCTGGCAGCCTCCACCGCCGCCTCCTGGGCCGTCGGCCGGTTCGCCGACCAGCTCGGCATCGACCGCGACGGCTGGGGCGGCATCCTCCTGCGCATCGCCGCGTTCGCCGTCGCCGTCCTCGCCGACTTCCTGCTCCTCCTCTACGTCCTCACCCTGCTCCCCGGCGTCCATCCGCCCCGCCGCCGCCTCGTCGTGGCCGCCCTCATAGGAGCCGTGGGCTTCGAACTCCTGAAGCTCCTGCTCAGCGGTTACATGCAGGGCATCGCCTCGAAGAGCATGTACGGCGCCTTCGGTGTCCCCATCGCCCTGCTCCTGTGGATCAACTTCACCACCAAGCTCCTGCTGTACTGCGCGGCCTGGACGGCGGAGAGCAGCAAGGAGGCACCGGAACCGGCAACGGACGAGTGAGGGGCGAGGGGCTGCCGCGCGACCAGCCGCGGCGCACCCGCGCCGCACACCGGGCAGCGACCGCACGGCCGCTCCCCGTCCGCCCTAATTGCGCCCCCGCAGAGGCCACTTCCGGTTCACCAGGAACACGCCGCCGGCCACCAGCACCAGCACGCCTCCCATGATCCCGAGCGCGATCCCGATGCCGCCGCCCCCGCCGGAGGCGCTCGCCGCCACGGACTTGCCCCCCGCCCCGCCGGAGGCGGACGCCGAGTCGGTGGCCCCCGGCTGCGCACTCGGCTCGGCACTCCCGCCGGAGGTCTCCGCGCTCTTGGGCGCCACCAGCTCGCCCACCGGCGTCACCTTGCCCGCCGCCTTGAACCCCCAGTCGAGGAGGCTCGCGGTCTCCTTGTAGACCTGGTTGTGCTCGTTCTTCTCCGGGTGCATGACTGTGACGAGGAGGACCCGGCCGCCCCGCTCGGCGACCCCGGTGAAGGTGGCACCCGCGTTGGTGGTGTTGCCGTTCTTCACACCCGCGATGCCCTGGTAGGAGTCGAGGCCGCTGTCCCCGGTGAGCAGCCGGTTGGTGTTCTGGATCTCGAAGGAGGAGCGGCGCTTCTTGCCGTTCTTGCCCTTCTTCGTCTCGCCCGGGAACTTCGCCCGGACGGTGGAGCAGTACTCCCGGAAGTCCTTCTTCTGCAGCCCCGACCTGGCGAAAAGGGTCAGGTCGTACGCCGACGACACCTGCCCCTTGGCGTCGTAGCCGTCGGGGCTGACGGCATGCGTGTCGAGGGCCTGGAGTTCCTCGGCGTGCGCGTTCATGTCGGCGACGGTCTGCTTCACACCGCCGTTCATGGCCGACAGGACATGGACCGCGTCGTTGCCGGAGCGAAGGAAGACGCCGAGCCACAGGTCGTGGACGGTGTACTTCTCGTCCTCCTTTATGCCGACCATGCTGGAGCCCGCACCGACGCCCGCCAGGTCGGCGGGGACGACCTTGTGCTCGTCGTTCTTGTTGAACTTCGGCAGCAGCGTGTCCGCGAACAGCATCTTCAGCGTGCTCGCGGGGGCCAGCCGCCAGTGCGCGTTGTGCGCGGCCAGCACCTCGCCCGACTCGGCGTCCGCGACGATCCAGGAGCGGGCGCTGATGTCCTTGGGCAGGACCGGCGCGTCGCTGCCGAGGGCCGCCTGGGTGCCCGGCCTGCCCAACTGCTCGCCGCCGACGGTCGACATGGTCGCCGGGGGCGTCGCGGACGGCGAGGCGCTCGAACTCGGTGACGGCTTCGCGGCGAAGGCCGGTGCGGCCGTCAGTGTCAGCGAGGTGAGGGAGAGGGACAGCAGGGTGGCTGAGGTGACCAGCAGGGGGCGCCTGACGGTCTTCTTGGAGGCGGGCACGATCGAGAAAGTACATGGCTCCGACCGGTAAATCCCACCGCAGCGCGCCGTGGCTCGTTCTCGCCAACTCGCGCTCCCGCTCGCACCCCGGCGCGAGGACCCTGCGGCCGGCGGCGATACTGAACGCATGAAGCTCAGCCGCCCCCTCTCCTGGTTCCTGCTCGCCTTCGGGGTGTGGAGCTGGGTCATCTGGACCACTTTCATCAAGAACCTGTGGAAGGACGGCAGCGGGCTCGCGTTCGACGACGCGGGCGATCCGACGGCGTACTTCTGGGTGCATCTGACGCTCGCCGTCGTCTCCCTTGCTCTTGGGACGGCCATCGGGGTCATCGGGTTGCGCGGAGTGCGCGCCCTTCGCCGGACCGCGTGACCGGGAGCACGACGTGATGATCATTGTCTTCGTCCTTGTCGCCCTGCTCGTGCTGAGCGCTTTCGGGGCCCTGCACTGGTACGCGTGGCGCCGCCTGGTGCGCGACACGACACGTGGGTCGGGCCTCGCCAGACGCGTGGGCACGGTGGTGTTCGTCGTCGGGCCGGTGCTGATGTTCGCCGGATTCGCGGCCGAGCGCGCCCACGCCCCCTTCTGGCTGCAGCAGACGCTGACCTGGCCGGGCTTCATGTGGCTCGCCCTCTCGCTGTACCTGCTGCTGGCCCTGCTGGCGGGGGAGCTCGTACGGCCCTTGGTGAGCCGTCTGGTGGCGCGGCGCGCCCCGGCGCCCGCGCCGGAGCCGGACCAGGAGTCCGCGGTGCGCGAACCCGAGCCGCAGCCGGTCCCGGCGGGCGCCCAGCCCGCGGAGGCCATCGATACCGGACAACCGGCCACGCCCGCCGCCCCCGCCGCGACGGACCCCCCGGCCCCGCCCGCCTCCACCACCGCGGCCGCCCCCGCGGCCCCGGCCGACCCCTCCCGTCGCCTCTTCGTCTCCCGGGTCGTCGGCGGGGCCGTCGCCGCCGCGGCCGTCGGCACGGTCGGCTACGGCACCTACGGCGTCGTCCGCGGCCCGAAGCTCAAGCGGGTCACCGTGCCGCTGGCGAAACTGCCGCGCGCGGCCCACGGTTTCCGGATCGCGGTGGTCAGCGACATCCACCTCTCGCCGATGCTGGGCCGGGGCTTCGCGCAGAAGGTCGTCGACACGATCAACTCGACGCAGCCCGACCTGATCGCGGTGGTCGGCGACCTGGTCGACGGCGACGTGGACGACCTCGGTCCGGCGGCGGCGCCGCTCGCCGGACTGAAGGCGCGCCACGGCAGCTACTTCGTCACCGGCAACCACGAGTACATCTCGGGCGCCGAGCAGTGGGTGGAGGAGGTGCGCCGGCTGGGCCTCACCCCGCTGGAGAACGCCCGTCGCGAGCTGCCGTATCTCGATCTCGCCGGGGTGAACGACATCGCGGGCGAGGACGAGGGCCAGGGCCCGGACTTCGCCAAGGCGCTCGGCGACCGGGACACGTCGCGGGCCGTCGTGCTCATGGCGCACCAGCCCGTCCAGATCCACGACGCCGTCGACCACGGCGTCGACCTCCAGCTCTCCGGACACACGCACGGTGGGCAGATGTGGCCGATGACGTATGTCGCCCAGGCGGCCAATCCCACTCTCGCGGGTCTGGAGCGCTACGGCGACACCCAGCTGTACGTGACCCGGGGCGCCGGCGCGTGGGGGCCCCCGGTGCGGGTCGGGGCGCCGTCGGACATCACGCTGGTGCAATTGGCGTCGAAGCAGGCATGACGGGACGTCAGAAGCCTTTCTGTATAAGGTTTCGAAGCCTTTCGGTCATGCATGGGTAATACACTTACCTAGTTCTTTCTCAATTCAACAAAACCTGCCTTCCGCCAACACAGCCGACTGTGGTTAGGTGATCGGCGCCACCGCGAAACCACTGTGCGCAGTGGGCCGGGTGGGGTTCTTGGGAGGGTCTTCCGATGCGGTCGGTTCGCTTACGGATTCTCGCGTCGCTGCTGGTGCTGGCGGTCGCGGCGATCGGCGGCTGGCAGTTGCTGCCCGCCCAGCTGGACGCGAGCAGGACGATCACCGTCGGCACGACCGACACGGTCACCTCGCTGGACCCGGCCGGCGCCTACGACGCGGGTTCCTGGGCGATGTTCAGCAGTGTGTTCCAGTCACTGCTGACCTTCGAACCGGGCGGCGCGGTACCGGTGCCCGACGCCGCGCGGAGCTGTGCGTTCGTCGGCAACGCCCTCCTGGTCTACCGCTGCACCCTGCGTCCGGGCCTGACGTTCCCGAGCGGCCGCGCGGTCACCGGCAAGGACGTCAAGTACTCCTTCGACCGGGTCAAGCGCATCAACGCGGAGGTCGGCCCGGCCACGCTGCTCGACACCCTGCGGTCGGTCACCGCGAGCGGGCTCTCCGTCGACTTCCGTCTCTCCTCGCCGGACGCCACCTTCCCGTTCAAGGTGGCCACAGGCGCCGGGTCGATCGTCGACCGCACGAAGTACCCGGCGAACCGGCTGCGCACCGACGCCGGCGCCGACGGCACCGGCCCCTACTCCCTGACCTCCTTCACGAACGAGCAGGCCCGCCTCACCCCCAACCGTGCCTACCGGGGCATCGCCCGCACCACCGGCAGCCCCGTCCTCATGCGCTACTACAAGAACTCGCCCGCGCTGCAGCAGGCGTGGAAGGCGCGGCGGGTCGACGTCGTCACGCGCACGCTGCCGCCCGGGACGCTGGCCGACCTGTCCCCCAGCGATCCCGACCAGCGGGTCACCGAGGCCGACAGCACCGAGACCCGCAACCTCGTGCTCGACGTGCGGGCGGACTCGCCCCTGCACGACCGCCGGGTACGGCAGGCGATGGCCGCGCTGATCAACCGCGAGAAGCTGGTCGCCGACGTCTACCAGGGCACCACCGACCCGCTCTACTCACTCATCCCGGCAGGCATCACGGGCCACACCACCTCGTTCTTCGACGCGAACCCCCAGCCGGACCCGCAGCGGGCCCGCCGCCTCCTCGACGAGGCGGGCGTCAGCATGCCGGTGCGCTTCACGTACGGCTACGCCGAGGGCCGGGGTTCGTCCGCCGCCGAGGCCGCCGAACTGAAGGAGCAGCTGGAGGCGAGCGGGCTGTTCTACGTGACGACCAAGGCGTACGAGTGGACCGAGTTCCAGAAGCGGTACGCCGAGGGCAAGCTCGACGCGTACGGGGTGGGCTGGGTGGCCGACTACCCCGACCCCGACACCTTCGGCGGGCCCCTCGTCGGCACCGGCGGCTCCCTGAGCAACGGCTACAGCAGCGAGCAGGCCGACCGTCTCATCAAGAACAGTCAGCGCTACGCGGACCGCGGCCGGGCCGTGTCCGACTTCAAGGAGCTGCAGGAGGTCGTGGCGCAGGACGTGCCGATGATCCCGCTGTGGCAGCGCAAGGAGTACGTACTCAGCAGCGAGGACGTGGGAGGGGCGCAGTATCTGTCGGACGGGACCGGGGTGTTCCGGCTGTGGCGGCTGGAGTGGATCTGATCAGGCCGCGGATATGACGGAAGCCGCGTGACAGCTGACGCGAACTCGCGGGTCGGGTGAGCGCCGGAGTGACACGACGCGTCCGCCCCGCGCATCTTCGTGTCGGGGGCGGGTTCGGGGTGAGGAGCGAACGTGCTGAGACGCGACTCCTTCCGGCTGCCCCGCCATCCGGCGTCCGTGGGCCTGGTCCGACGACGCGTGAGGGAACACCTGGTCGACTGGGGGCACGGGGAGGGTTCCGCCGCCCTGGACGACATCGTGCTCGTGGTCTCCGAGCTGGCGACCAACGTCGTACGCCATGGCCCTTTGCTGGAGCGGGAGTTCGAGGTGGCCGTGACCGCGTTGGCGGACGGTTCCTGCTTCATCGAGGTCTCGGACGAGGGGACGGCCGAGCCCCGGCTCCAGGAGGTGGGGGAGTGGGCCGAGACGGGGCGCGGGTTACGGCTCGTGGAGCACCTCGCGGGGGCGTGGGGGGTGTGGAGCCGGGGGCGGCACGGGAAGACGGTGTGGGCGTTGGTGGGGGTGCCGTAGCGCCTGGGGGGAGTGGGTCGGCGGGTGGGGGTGGCCATGACTGGGCGGGCCCATGAGAGCGCGCCGCGGTTTCTCGTGGCCCCCGGGCACGGCGGTGGGGCCGTCGCTTTCAAGCCATCGCCTGTCGCGCGTACGCCCGTGCCCGTGCCCTCCTCCGCGAGCCCGTCGGCGCTCTCCTCCGCGCCCCCGCCCGCGCCCTTCTCGGCGAGCCGAGCCCGGCTGGCCTGCGGGCGCGCAGGCCCGCCGGCGCGCAGGCCCGGCAGGTCACCGGTCCCGTCGGATCGTCAGGCCTTGATCAGTCCTTCCGGCCCGCCGCCCCCGGGTCCGGCAGCACCTTCGTCATGCCCGGCAGGAAGTCCGTGAACAGCTCGTGGACCTCGCGGACCAGGGGGCGCAGCGCGCGGAACCGGGCGAGGGAGACACCCCGGGTCGTCAGCCGGGCGCCGCGCTCGGCGAGCCGGTAGCTGCGGGCGCGCCCCTCACTGCGGTCGAAGACCCAGTACAGGACGAGCCCCATCAGGGACAGCCACATCAACTCGGGCAGGATCTCCCGGAGTTCGTCCGGAACCTTGGCCTTGGACCCGGCGAGCACCTCGCGGTGGATGGCGATGGACTCCTCGCGCGGCCCCTCCGACTCGGGCGAGAAGGGGCTGAGCGGACTCTGCGGATCGGCCGCGTTCTTGAAGAACTGCGCCGCGAACTCGTGGTACGGCTCCGCCACGTCCAGCCACGCCTTGAGCACCCCGGCGATCCGCGCCTCCAGATCCTTCTCCCGCTCCAGCACGGGCCGCACCGCCACCAGATGCTCGGCGCCGATCCGGTCGTAGAACCCCTGGATCAGGTGTTCCTTGCCGGCGAAGTAGTAGTACGCGTTCCCGACGGAGACCCCGGCCTCCTTCGCGATGGCCCGCATCGTCGTCTTGTCGTACCCGCGTTCCTGGAAGAGGCGCAGCGCGGTCTCCAGGATCAGCGCCCGGGTCTGTTCGGACTTGGCGGAGGCCTTGGGGCCGGGTTGCCCGGACCCCGGCGAGGGTTCGGTGTACGGCTCGTCGGCGCCGGATTCGGTGCCGGGCTCGTCGGCGCCGGGCTCTGGACTGGGGCTGTCGTTCACTGCGGGCACGGGCAGAGCCTAACGAGTCGGGCAGGTACCGGTGTCGCAGTCGGGCGCGCGGTACAGCCACCCGTACCGCCGGTCGTACACCCATCCCGTCAGCTCGGCTCCGCCGCTCCCGCAGCCCGAGCCGGGCTGCCGGTGGGTACCGCGCCACTTCGCGGCGGCGAGTACGGCGGTGCGCGCGAACCGGGCCCCCGCCGGGGTGCTCAGCCGGTGCGCGAGCGGCCGGTGCTCGCGCAGCGCCCACAGACACACGATCCAGGCGGCGGACCCCCGGTACACCTGCCCGCCGTCCCCGACGATCGTGATCTCCTCCAGCGTCGCCCCGTGATCGAGCGACGGAAACAACCGCCGCGCCTCCTGGGATCCCGCAGCCACGAACGTCAGCGGCACCAACTGCCGCTGCCTGCCCAGCCACCCCCGCAGGAAGGCGCACAGCCCGCACCCGACGTCGTACAGCACGGTGAGCCCGCGGACCGGGACGCGCTCGGCGCCCCGGTCCGCGGTGGCCGGCTCGGCCATGGTGCTCATGCCCGCCCCGTGGGAGCGACCCAGCCCTGCGGCTGGACCGGCGGCATCTGCTCCCGCTCCATCACGCCCCGCCGCCGGAACCTGTTCAGCACGAACACGTTCCCCAGGTGCAGCGCCCCGAGCACGAGCAGCACCACCCCGAGCTTCGCCGACACCGCCTCGAACACCTCGCGCGGGCTGTCGATGGCGCCGTCCGCGTTCAGGTAGAGCGCCACGAACCCCAGGTTCACGAGATAGAACCCGACCACCAGCAGGTGGTTCACCGCGTCCGCGAGCTTCTCGTTTCCCTGCAGCACATCCCCGAGGAAGATCCGCCCGTTACTGCTCAACGTCCGCGCCACCCACACCGTCAGCCCCACGCTGACCAGCAGATACACCACATACGCGACGACCGTGAGGTCCATGTCCCCACCCCTTCCCGACTTTCTTGAACGCGTTCAAAGCGTCCTGGGAGAGACTGTAGACCTCTTTTTGAACACGTTCAAGCGGTCATCCGGTGCGGTCATCCGGTGCGGTCCGGTGCGGTCATCCGGTGCGGGCCAACTCCGGCCGCTTGGTGTAGTCCGTGAGCCCGATGACGTTCCCCCAGGGGTCCGCGAACTCGACGGTCCATCCGGTGGCGACGGAGAACGGCGCGTCGATCGGGGCCACGCCCGCCGCCGCGAGGGCTCGTGCGGCGGCCCGCGCGTCGGGCACCTCCAGCCACACCCGCGCGGGCGCCCACACGGGCGGCCGCTGCGGCAGCTCCTCCTCCACCCGCAGCAGCAGACCGGGCGTCTCCTTGCCGACCTTCAGCCCCGCGATCCCGGCCTCGTCCAGCCGAAAGTTCACGTCGAACCCGGCTCGCTCGTAGAAGGACACGGCCTGGCCGAGATCGCCGACGGGGAGGAGGAGGTTGTCGAATCCGAGCAGCTCGTACGACTCATTGTCTGACATGTCGTCAGATTAGAGCGTCGGTGGGTGGGGTGGTGGGAGCGACAGCACGTGCATGGCGCGGTCGGGGAGACGGTGGAACCAGGCATGCCAAAGGGGGCCGGCCGCGGCTTTCCGTGACCGGCCCCCTCCCCGTACTCCGGTCAGCCGATGGCGACCCGGGTCTTCCAGTAGCTCGCGGGTGCGATGATCTCCGTGCCCGAGCCGGACAGGACCGTCTTGCCACCGGCGTAGAAGCGGACCGAGCCGTCGGAACGCACGGTCCAGATGTCGGGGATGCCGTCCCCGTTGGCATCCGGCGTTCCGATGAGCAGGGGGACGTTGGCGTTGGACCAGCCGGCGGAACCGTACTCGAGGTCGGTGCCGCCGGAGGAGTCGGCGCCGGACGACAGGGAGTCCAGGTCGGTGCCGCCGCCGCTCGCCGCTTTGCCTTTGCGGAGCATCAGCTGGGCGTGCTCGTCCGTGCGGTACACCATGTCCGTCACACCGTCGCCGGTGATGTCCAGGACGGTGACGATGTCACGCTCGGTCCAGGCGGAGCCCGACAGACGGATCGCCTGGTCGATGGTGGCGCCGTGGTAGCCGGTGAGAGCCCACAGTTCGTCGCCCGCGGTGGCGAAGAAGTCGGTACGGCCGTCGCCGGTGGCGTCACCCGTGGAGACTATCTGCGTCAGCGAGGCCGGGCTGGGAGCCCCCTCGGGCAGCAGGATCTCCACGCGCTTGTCGATGTTGACGGCACCGTAACCGTCGCCGGGATACACCCACAGCCTGCCGCCGACGCGCACCACCAGGTCCTGGAGGCCGTCACCGCCGTAGACGTCCCCGTTGTGGGTGACCAGGGCACCCTTGAAGTGACCGGAGGGCGCGGCGACATACGGCGGCAGATCGTCGCCGTTCGGATCCTTGTCCGGGTTGGAGCGGTAGGCGCCGGCCATCGAGTAGTCCAGGTCGCCGGAACCCTTGGCGAGGTCGTTGGTGGCCTGGGAGGGGTAGAGGGAGAGGTTGCCCGCCTCGGTGACGGCCATCAGGTCCGGGAGCTTGTCCCCGGTGAAGTCGCCGGGCGAGTCGGCCTGGTCGCGAGGGGAGACGTAGAAGAAGTACTTCGACGGCTGTGACACGTTGCCCGCGGCGTCCACGGTCCGCACGTACAGCACGTTGGGACCGGCGGTGGGCGGTTTGGCGTTGGTCAGCGTGGCACTGACGGTGGTCGCGGTGCCTGCCTTGCGGTCCAGCTGGAAGGGATAGCTGGCCGAGTTGAACCCGTACTCGTACCGGATCACGTCGGTGTTGAGGGCGCGCACGGTGAAGGTGCCCGCCGTGCCGAACTTCTTGGTGCTCCACTTCGAATCGTCGGCGCCGCTGCCGAAGCCGTTCTCGTCGGTGTCGGCGTTGGGGAAGTCGGCGGAGCCGACCTTGGGCGATTTGGGCGCGGCTGTGTCGAGGACGAAGCGGCACGGTGTCTTGGCCGGGGAGAACGGGGAGTACGATCCCGCGTCGTCCCTGGCCCGCACCCGCCAGGAGTAGAGGGTGCCGTTGGTCAGTTTGCTGGTGGAGAACTCGTCGGTCGTCCTCAGCGCGCTGTCCTTGTCCTTGCCCACGGTGACTTTTCCGGTCTTGCCGAGAAGGTCGCCCGTCGTCGCCCATTTGCCGTGCGGCCACAGGTCGAAGTCGAGATATTCGAGGTTCTTGTCCTTGTCGGACGCCTTCGCGGTGAAGGTCAGACTTCCCGATCCCATCCGGACGTACGGCTGGGTGGTGGTGCACTTGGCGTCGGGGCCGAGGTCGAGGGCGGTGGGGGCGGTGGGCTTGCGGTTGTAGACGAGTTCGAGCACGGGCGGATTTTCCCCGTTGGCCATGAACTTCTTCCACGCGTACTGCGAGTTCTCGTCCCGGGCGCGCATCCCGAACGTGATGGTGTCCCGGCCTTCATCGGCCTTCTTCTGGGCGGCCGTACGGACGTTGAAGCCTTCCCATGCGTCCCGGCAACCGGACTTGTAGCCGTGCGCGAAGCTCTTGCTGGTGATCTTGTTCCCGTCGTGCAGCTTGGGAGCGTTCCTCCAGTTGGTGCGTCCGCTGACCTTGCCGGTGAGATGCACGCTCATCGAACGGGCGCTGCACGACCAGGAGTACGTCTCCAGCATGTACAGCTTCGCCGACACGATCTTCGTACCCTTGAGGTCCTTGTCGAAGTACATGTTGAAGTACGAGCGCGAGGTGCCCCAGGTGTCGGACTCGAAGCCGACCCGGGCCTCGTGCGTACCACCCTTGTTGAAGCCCTTGCCGTTGTAGAACGTGGCGTTGGGGTGCCTGCTGTACGCGGTGGTCCAGGCCTGGATGTGCTTCTTGACCGACGGGTCGACGAAGACCGGATACGTGGTGGCCGGGTCGCGGAGGAAGTCCTGGTCGGGGGTGAGCAGCCAGTTCGCTCCGGACAGGTCGGTCTCGACCAGCTCGCCACGGGAGTCGGGGGACGGGCCGTCGAGACCGGGCAGGCTCAGGGTGGCCGCCGAGCCGGACTGCGAGGGCTCGGGCGTCGGCTCGGCCGGTGCGGACGGCGGCGGGGAGTCCGACGGAGTGGGCGCGGGGTCGTCCGTGCCCACCGGGAGTTCCTCGGGGTCCGGGTCGGTCTGCTCGTCCGTCTCGACGAGTTCTTCCTCGGTCGGGCTCACGTCGTCGCCCGGCGTGGGGGTGGACGAGTCGTCGGGGTCGGGGCTCTCCGCGTCGGTGGGCTGGGCGGAGGCGCCGACCGAGCCGTCGGTGACCGCCGGGGCGCCGCTGCTGTCCCACATCAGCGGCGTAGGCGAGAGCGCGACCTCTTCACCGTCCGCGTCCTCGGCGGCGAGGACGCCGGTGATCGGGTTCAGCCGGAACGACAGGTCCGCCGAGGTGATGCCGTAGGTGAGCTGCTTGGCGCGCGGGTCGGCCGCGGCCTGCCGGTCCTTGAGGACCAGCAACTGCGCGAAGCCGTCGTCGTCGGCCGTCAGCACCAGATCGGCACCAGGGAAGATCTCCGGGTACAGGGCGCGCGAGCCGTCGACGATCGGGGCGGGGACGGCGCCGGGCCAGGTGAGGTTGATGTCGTGACCGTCGACAGTGAGGGTGACGAGAGTGCTCGCCTCGGCGGTGGTGGCTGCCGTGAGGCCTCTGAGCAGGGAGACCCGGTGCGCGGTGGACCGGGAGGCACGCTCCTTGTCGTCACGCGTCGGCTCGGAGCCGGCCGAGAACACCATCCTGGTGTTGGTGGCCTTCGGTTCCCAGCCCTTCCCCGTGCGGTGGAGGTCGTAGTCGATGGCCTTCCACTCACCCCCCACCTTGGCTCGGACGGGGGAGGAGTAGAGCTTCTTGGCCAGCTTGCCGTCGGGCCGCGCCCACGTCGTCGACCGCGCCGTGCGCAGCGCCGTGACCTCGACGGATTTCCCGGTCTTCGCGGCCCGCGCGAGCGCGGTGGCGTCGGAGACCGGTTTCGCCTTCCGGTCGCCGCTCGACCTGCCGTTCGGGCCTGGCTCGTCCAGGCCGAGGCCGATGAAAGTGATGCCGGTGGCAGCGAGCGCCGCGGTGAGTACGACGGCGGTGGTCCGTCCGCCGGGCACGCGACGCCCGTTGCGCTCCTTGCGCGTCATCGGGCGAGTTCCCCTTCCCCCCTAGGAACCGGCGCGGGACAGGGCTCGGCCGGGCCAGCCGATGATGGCTCACGAGGGCGCTGCCGTCACGCTTCGCAAGCGGAGGGAGCCGAATGAGTCGAGTAACAGCGGGAAACGTAAGGAGTGTTGTGCGCGGCCGTCGGCAACTGCTGCGGTGGCGAACCCTCTTGGGGCAAAGTGCTGCAGAACGGCCGCTAACTGCCCTGAATTCATGGGTATTTGCGGCAAGTCCTGATGAACTGCGCGGTTGATCGCGGACGAGTTACTGCTTCCGGTAAAGCATAGGTAAATGCGGAATAAACGTCACTGACCGTTACCTTGCATTACGCGCCGTGGCGATCATCACATCCCCTCGGTCGATCTAGCGGAACTCCACAGAGCCGACACAGAATCTGCCCATCTGATACGCCATCACGCGTGGTCCATTCCCGGCCCCGCCTCGAATGGTCCGGGGGGACCTCGCCGTGTTCGGTCGCTTTTCGCCTGTCCGTTCGCGTCGGCTGCGCCGGGTTCGCGCAGCCGTCGTGCCCACTCTCGGGGCGGCGCTGCTCGTGGGTCTGCTGCCCGCGCAGTCGTTCGCGCTGCCGCCCGACCCGGCCGCGGCCGAGAAGGGCCGCGAGACCGTCAAGCTGGAGCCCCTCGACGAGGACGAGACCGTCGCCGGAGCGGTCGCCGAACCCGACCTTGAGACGCTGAAGGTCGACGTCCCTCCGGACCGGCAGCAGGCCCCGACGGGCACGGTCACCGCACCGGCGCCTGGCACGGGCTCGGTCACCTTCGGCTCGGCCGCGAGCGCGACGCCCGCATCGGCCGGTACGGCCGCGACCGCCCGAACAGTCGCCCTGACCCCCGTCGACAACCTCCCCGTCAGCCTCGGCCAGGCCCCGGACCAGTCGGCACCCACCGGCACCTGGCAGGTCCAGGTCTACGACCGCGCGGCCGCCGTGTCCCAGGGCGTCGACGGCACCGTCGTGAAGGTCCAGGCTCCCGCGACCGGCTCCGTGCCGATCTCGGTCAAGCTCGACTACGC
Source organism: Streptomyces bottropensis ATCC 25435 (assembly GCF_000383595.1). Taxonomy (NCBI): domain Bacteria; kingdom Bacillati; phylum Actinomycetota; class Actinomycetes; order Kitasatosporales; family Streptomycetaceae; genus Streptomyces; species Streptomyces bottropensis. The sequence goes on from NZ_KB911581.1 coordinate 1,198,012, forward strand.
GAAGTTCAAGAATCTCTACGGCGCCGACTGGGGGTCTCGCCTGCGCTTCGTCCAGTTCCCCGAGTGCTACCTGACCACGCCCGATGACGAGGCCTGCCAGGAGTACGAGGAGCTGGAGACCACCAACGACGTCCAGACCCAGTCGATCACCGCCACGGTCGACACGGCGGCGGACGGAACGGTCACCCCGGCTTCGGCGAAGAAGACGTCGACCGACGGACCGTCGGTCGCGCAGGCGTCCTACCGCACGTCGGCCACCGGAGTCACGTCGGCCACCGGGGTCACTCCGGTCGCCGCGACCGGCGACGCCGCCGTCGTCGGGGCGGTCGACTCCGGCGGCGGCGCCGGCGGCACGTTCAAGGCCACCCCGCTTGCCTCCAGCGGCAAGTGGTCGGCCGGCGGTTCGTCCGGCGCGTTCACCTGGTCGTACCCGCTGACGGTCCCGGCGGCCCCCGCAGGCCCGGCCCCGAACGTCGAGTTCAGCTACAACTCCCAGACCGTGGACGGCCGTACAGCCGTCGCCTCTCCCCAGTCCTCCTGGATCGGCGAGGGCTGGGACTACGACGCCGGTCACATCGAGCGCCGATACCGCGCCTGCCAGGACGACCGCAAGAAGATGAGGTCCGGCACCGCCAACAACACGGCCAAGAAGGACAAGACGTCCGACCTGTGCTGGGTGTCGCACAACGCGGTGATGTCCCTGGGCGGCAGGACGACGGAACTGGTGCGGGACGCCGCCTCCGGCAGCGACCCCGAGAAGGACACGGAGATCTACCGGCCCCAGAGCGACGACGGCACCCGCGTCGAGCACCGCGTCGGCGGCACCAACGGCGACAACAACGGCGAGTACTGGATCGTCACGACCACGGACGGCACGAAGTACTACTACGGGCTCAACCAGGTCGGCGGCGGTCACGCCGACACCGACTCCGTCTCCACCGTCCCCGTCTTCGGCAACCACCCCGGCGAGCCCTGCCACGCCACGGCCTTCGCCGACTCCCGCTGCGGCTCCGGCAAGAAGCAGGCCTGGCGCTGGGGCCTGGACAAGGTCGTCGACGTGCACGGCAACACCCTGGTCGTCACCTGGAAGCAGGAGACGAACCACTACGCGGTGAAGAAGAAGTTCAAGTCCCCCGAGCAGTACGACCGCTTCGCCTACCCGAAGACCATCGAGTACGGCATGCGCGCGGACCTGACCAAGCCGTCCGCGACCGTCGAGTTCGGTGTGGCGCAGCGCTGCCTGAAGTCGGCGACGGCCTGCGACGCGGCGAACTTCGCCAAGACCTCCGACCCGGGCGCGTACCGCCCCTGGTGGGACACCCCCGGCAACCTCAACTGCAAGGCGACGTCGAAGCTCTGCCCGGCCTTCCCCTCCTTCTGGACCCAGATGCGTCTGGACTCGGTCACGACGAAGGCGGCCCGAGCCGGCCAGACCGGCCTCGGCAAGGTGGACACGTACGAACTCCACCAGTCCTTCCCCGAAGACTGGTACTACACGTCCCCCGGCCTCTGGCTGAACTCGATCACCCGTCGCGGCTTCGCCCCGGGCGACACCACCGGCACGCTCCAGCACAAGGACGGCGTCAGCTTCGGCGAGTACACGGTCGGCTCCTCCTCGGAACTGAAGGGGCGCCTGAGGGACCGCCAGCTCCCCAACCTGGTGTCGAGCGGCCCGAAGGACCAGCGTCCGCCCTTCACCCGCCCCCGCATCGGCACGGTGGCCACCGAGCACGGCGGTGACATCGAGATCGAGTACAAGGGCGGCTGCGCGAGCGAGCCGTCCGAGGACAAGGGCAGGGACAACGCCACCTGCTACCCGGTCCGCTGGTCGCCGGACGGCGACGAGAAGAAGCCCGCGAAGTCCTGGTTCAACAAGTACGTCGTGCACTCCGTGACCGAGAACGACAAGGTCACCTCGCGGGGCAAGCTGATCTACACCCAGTACGACTACTCGGAACCCGCCTGGGCGAAGTCCGACGACGAGTTCACCCGGCCGTCCCTGCGCACGCACAGCGTCTGGCGCGGATACCGCCAGGTGGCGGTCACCAAGGGCAGCAGGACCACCACCTCCGCGGGAGTGCCGCAGGCGCAGTCGTATTCGGAGACGCGCTACTTCCAGGGCGTCGGCGGCGAGGTCAAGGACTCCACGGGCAAGTACACGCTTCTCACCGACGACGAACCGCAGTACGCGGGCATGGTGGCGGAGAGTCTCACCTACCTCGACTCGGACAAGGGCACGCCGAAGAAGCGCACCCTCACCTACCCGTGGTCGAAGCAGACCGCGTCCCGGTTCCGTGAGGCCGAGGACGGCGCGGACATGGATCCGCTCCTGGCCCATCGCAGTGGTGTGAAGCGTACGGACGAGATCCAGAAGGTCGGTGACAGCTGGCGGGCCGTCCGGACCCTGACGACCGTCGACGACACCTACGGCATCCCGGTCCAGGTCGAGACGGCGGTGGTCGAGCCGGACGGTTCCGGAGAAGCCCTCTCCGATCAGATCTGCACCAGGACGTCGTACGTGCACAACACGTCGGCCTGGCTCATCGGCCTGCCCAAGCAGCAGCGCACCACAGGCACCACCTGCGCGGCCCACGACATCGCCGACCCGGCCACGAAGCTGATCAGCGCGAGCCGGACCACCTACGACAACCAGTCCTACGGCGACGCCCCGACGAAGGGGCTGGTCACGGCCTCTGCCGGCGTGGACGGTGCCGGGACCTCGTACTCGGTCGTCACGAGGACGACGTACGACCCGCTGGGCCGGGTCCGTACCGTCGCCAAGCCGGGCGCCGGTACGACGGAGATGCAGTACACCCCGGGCGACGCGGGTGGTCCCGTCACCTCGGTGAAGGCGATCAACGCCAAGGGCCACGCGGTCACCACGACCTTCGACCCGGGCCGCAGCCTCGCGCTGACGGTCACGGACGCCAACGGCCGGGTCATCCGCAGCGAGTACGACGCCCTCGGCCGCTTCGTGAAGGGCTGGTCGCCGTCCCGCTCCTCGGGCTCCAAGTCACCGAACGTCGAGATCGAGTACCAGTCGGCGATCGCCACCTCGAAGGAGTCCCGTCCTGCCGCCGTCACCACCAAGTCACTGAAGGACGACGGAACTTACAGCCGCCAGGTGACGATCTACGACGGCCTGATGCGCCAGGTCCAGACCCAGTCGCAGGCACACGGCCCCGGCCGCGTCGTCACGGACACCACCTACAACGACCACGGCCTGGCCGACGAGCAGACCAGCGTCTACCTCGCGAAGAACGAGCCGGCCGCCGAACTCTTCTCGCCCAGGTCGAAGTCGCTCGTCCCGAGCCGGATCAAGCACCTCTACGACGGTCTGGAAAGGCCGGTCAGTCAGTCGACGTTCCACGACGAGAAGAAGGTGTACACGGCCAGGTCGGAGTACGGCGACACCTTCACCTCGGTGGACCCGGCCGGCTCGACGTCGCCGCGCGTCCGGACCGTCACGGACGCGCTCGGCCGCGTCACCTCGGTCGTCCACCACAAGGACGACAGCACGAGCGCCGGACGCACGACCACCTACGGGTACGACGACCGGGGCCTGCGCACCAGCGTCACCGACCCCGCCGGCAACGAGTGGACGTACACGTACGACGCCCGGGGCCGGGTCACCTCCACCACCGACCCGGACGTCGGCACGACCGACACCTGGTACGACGAGGCCGACCGGCCGTACAAGGTCACGGACGCGGAGAAGCGGACGACGTACACGGAGTACGACGAGCTGGGCAGGGTCAAGTTCGTCCGTGAGGGCTCGCAGACCGGCAACCCGGTCAAGTCGTTCACGTACGACTCCCTGTCGGGCGGTCTCGGCCAGCCGGTCGCCTCCACCAGGCACACCCTGAACGGCGACTACATCAGCCGCGTCACGGGCTATGACACGGAGTACCGTCCCACGGGTACGGAGACCGTGATCCCCGCGAACACCATGACGACGGGTGTCTCGGGCACGTACGCGTACAAGTACACGTACACGCAGACCGGAAAGCCGCAGACGGTCACGCTGCCCTCGGTGGGCGGTCTGGCCCAGGAGAAGGTCGTCACCCGCTACAACAGCGACGGCCTCACCGAGTCGACCTCGGGTCTCGCCTGGTACACGTCCGACGTCACCTACTCGCCGTACGGCGAACCCCTGCGGACGGTGTCCGGCTCCCAGCCGAACCGTGTGTGGACGACCAACTTCGTCGACCCCTACACCGGACGCCTCCAGCGCACGGTCGCGGACCGCGAGACCGCCGGTCCGCACCGCATCTCGGACAGCTCGTACTCGTACGACAAGTCCGGCGTCATCACGTCGAACGCCCGTCAGCTGTCGGACGCTTCGGGCGACACCTGGGACATGCAGTGCTTCACGTACGACGTGATGGGCGAGCTGGCCAACGCCTGGACGTCGAACATCACTCCCGCGGGCAACGGCACGGGTTGCAAGTCGGCGAACGGTACGACGTGGGGCCCGCGCACGGACTACGCGGCCTCGTCGGGCCCGGTCGCCGACGCGCCGGACACGGCGACGGACGCCTCCGCGCCGGACGCCTCGCTGAAGTCGACCCTGGCGGCCACGGCCCCGGCTGCCGCGACGGTCTCCACGGGCACCACCGCCTACCACCAGTCCTTCACCTTCGACTGGCTGGGCAACCGGGCCACCCTGACCGAGGCCGACCCGGCGGACGCGACCAAGAACGTCACCTACACGTACGGCTACAACGCCTCCAAGCAGCCGCACACGATGACGTCGATCGCGTCCAGCCCGGCGGGGCAGGGCAGCACGTACACGTACGACGCGGTGGGCAACACGAAACTCCGTGACCTGCCGGCCGGGGCCCAGGACCTGAAGTGGACCCTGGAGAACAAGCTCGACACGATCACGGTCGGCAGCAAGAAGACGACGTACGTCTACGACGCCACCGGCAACCGCCTGCTGGAGAACTCCCCCTCCGGTACGACGCTGTACCTGGGCGAGACGGAGGTGACGACGAGCAGCGCGGGCGCGATCACCCGCGCCTCCCGGTCCTACGCCCAGCCCGGCGCCCCGGTGGTGACCCGCACCACGACCAGCGGCGCGACGACGGGGCACCAGCTCTCGGCCCTCCTCGCGGACCACCTGGGCACGGCGAACACGGCGGTCGGCCTGGCGAGCGGCCAGGCGGTCACCCGCCGAGCCGCCAAGCCGTACGGCGAACTCCGCGGCCCGAAGCCGGCGTCGTGGCCCAACAAGCGCGGCTACATCGGCGTCGGCATCGAGGACACCACCACCGGCCTGACCCACATCGGCGCCCGCGAGTACGACCAGAACTCGGGCCGCTTCATCTCGGCGGACCCGATCATCGACATCGCGGACCCGCTGCAGATGAACGGGTACGCGTACTCCAACAACGGCCCGGTCTCGAACTCCGACCCCACGGGGCTGTGCCTGAGCTGTGGCGAGGGATATCCGATCGGCGGCACGGGCTCCAACGGAACCGAGAAGCGTTATGTGAGTGCTTCTCAGGGTGCTTCTCAGGGAGGGGGCGGGGTCGGTGTGCCGGGCTCATCCGGCGCCGGCTACACCGGACAACTTCCCAAGGCTGCGCACGGCGATGCGAATCAGATAGTACGCATCGAGAAAGATTGGTATTTGACTATCTATCCGGGCATCTACCTGCCGGTCGGACACAAGGACATCGATCGAATAGCGCGGGAGATCCGTCAGCAGATGACGGAGGCGTGCAGTGGCTTCGACTATTACTGCAATGCGCCGCAGGAGGATGGAACCGATCCCGGATCGTGGTCCCGTACGGTCCAAAAAATATATGCCTGCCCCAAGAGCTGTGATGGTGGAAAGCTGTGGCTTAATCCCGGCGACATGGGAGCCGCTGCGGCGGCTAGCGATTTGGCTGGTCTGGGTGCCGGCGCTGGCGCGAGAGGCATGGGTGGGGCCGTTTCCGGTAGGGCTAGGGTTTTCTCGGGCTGTAATAAATGCTTCCTGGCCGGAACAGACGTCCTCATGGCTGACGGCACCACCAAGGACATCGAGGACATCGAACTCGGCGACAAGGTTCATGCCACGGACCCGGAGACCGGCGAGACAGGGGCGCGTGAAGTCACCCGCCTCATCGTCACGGAGGACGACAAACACTTCAACGAACTCTCCATCGCCACGGAAGACGGCGTCGAACAGCTCACCGCGACCTACGAGCACCCCTTCTGGTCGCCGTCAGAGGACGACTGGATCGAAGCCGGCGACCTAGAGCCGGGCATGACCCTGCTCACTGACGAAGGCGACACGGTCATCGTCACCGGCAACCGTGCCTACACACAGCACGCCCGGACGTACAACCTCACCGTCGCCGACCTGCACACGTTCTATGTGTTGGCGGGCAACACGCCGGTGCTGGTCCACAACAGCCGGTGTCCGATGGCAAGCATGGCCGGGCCCCAGGGCGTCACTCTCTGGCTCCCCCAGGGCCGCAAGGCCGTGGCGACAGCCAACAACCTGAAGGGGTGGTTCTATGACATCAAGCCAGCCGAAGCCGCGGCTGTCGGATACCACAAGAGCGTCAGATACGTGCGTGTCATGGATCCGGTGACCAACGGGCCGCATCCACTCCCCAACGGCTATGTGAGCTATCTCAACGAAGGAGGCCAAATCATCAATCCAGTTACCGGAAAGACCGTGGTCAAGTCAGACCCCTTCTGGCATATTCCGATCCCATGACCCTCATGGATTATTTCTTCACCTCCCAGGATTACCGTCCGGCCCCTGAGGTCGTCGACTGGGACCCCCTGAAGGAACAAGACGCCCTGCAGGATGCGCAACTTCTGGATTGCAGGGTGTGTCCGACTGCGAATCGTGCGGCGCTGCTCTTCGACATGCGCACAGCGTCGTACTATCCAACGGGAAATTCCGCCCTTCTTGTGGTCCGCGGACTGCGATCGTTTCACTGGAGCGGAGAGCCTCAGCAGCAGAAACTAATGGCATTCTCCGTGATGTCCAGTCGGCCTTCTCGGGTCGTTGATGGCGGTTTGCGACTGGAACTGCAGTTCTTCCCTGGCGGCGATCAGTCTGTCAGTGGAGATCATGCGGACTTCTACCTTCTGGAAGCCCACGGGATCCCTGAAGCGCCACCGATCTACCCAGGGCATGATCTCGATCAGGTTCGGCATGATCTGCCCTCGTGGAACTCCGACTGCACAGTGCTGCAATCGACCACTACGAGCGGCAAGTGACACAGTGGTGACGCTGGAATCGGCTCGTCAAGGTTCTCCTTGGCGAGCCGGTTCACTTCAGGTCAACTGCGCCTTCTCCTTCTGCTGGGCCCAGTGGTTCACCCCACCCGGACCCCTGGATGTCACCGCGCCGGACCCCTGCCCCGACGAAGAGCAGAGATGAGGGACCGGCCCCCCCCGTCCCACCAGCCCTGCCGGCCCAGGGCCTTACGCGCCATCCGTTCCTGGCTGACCCCCACCGTCATCCTCCACCAGTGGTGGCAAGCCTGGGCGGACAAGGACCCAACCCTCGACCTCCGAACCTTGATCGACGCAGTCACCACCACACAGCATTGACCTCTACCGCCGGATTTAACGAACCACCGGTACGTCCCACTCTCGGCCACGGCCTGGCGGCCTATGGCTGGACCTGGCCATCGGCAACGTCATCGGCTCCGCGATTGCGGACCACCACCGCGCCGAGCTGGTGGTCGACGCGCTGCGGATGGCCCACGGCCGGGACGCCCGAACTCCGGATGCATCGTGCACAGCGACCGCGGAGTGAGTGCACCTCAGCTGAACTCTGCGGATGAATCAGCGCGTTGGGGCTTGGACAGAGCACCGGCGGGACTGGGTGCTGTTTCGGCAACGCTTCAGAAACCCATGGATCGGGTGATCAAGGTTGGCGGCACGGGCTGGCGACACTGACTTCGCTTATTCCCCCGGGGTATCGAGCACACGTATTGCACTGACGCTTTCGGTGTCGTTGCCGACAGGTGAGGTCAACTCGACGCGAGTGGTCGTGTGCGGTGGGTGCATATACCTCGGCGCGCCGTGTGAAGCAGGGCGGTGAGTCCCCGGGGCTGGAAGTTCAGTGTGACCGCTGGGTCGTCGGATTCACGAAGACGGATTGTTCCGTCGGGGGCTGTGAGCAGCTCTATGCAGTTGCTGGCTTCGCTACTGAATGAGGACTTCTGCCAGTGCAGTTCGGACATCGAGTGGTGGCCTTTCAGGGGGTTGAGATCATGGCGTGAATGAAGTTGCGAGAGGCAGCGGCGTCCAGTGCGAGGTCCTCCATGCGGCTCATGATCGTCCGGTATTTTTCCATCTGTGCCTCCGCGTGCAGGAATTCCGAACCGTGTTCCGTGTCGAGCTGCACGGTGTCCAATCGGGGATGCGGGCCGTGGGCGATGACCACCGTCTGGCCAGCGCCGGGGAAGATTCCCGCTGCGAACGGGAGCACCAGGACCGTCACGTGCTCACGCTCGCTCATCTCGGCGATGTGCGCCAGCTGTTTGCGCATGACTTCAGGGCCACCGAACTGCATGCGCAGGGCCGCCTCGTGGATGATCCCTGTGTACGGCTTCGGGTCGTCCGCATAGAGGACGCCTTGGCGCTTGATGCGGTGGGAAAGGCGGTGCTCGATCAAGGGTGGCGAGAGCGCCGGGACGTTCTGCTGGAAGACGAGGCGGCCGTAGTCCGGTGTCTGGAGTAGTCCCGGCAGGTGTGTGAACTGGACTGTGCGGAGCGCTGTCGAGTGCTCCTCCATTTCCGACAGGTCCAGCAGGACCGGTGGCAGGAGGTCGCGGTAGTCGTCCCACCAGTTGCGGGAGCGGCTTGCGGTCATGGCGGCCAGCGCCTCGACGTACGGCTCGTCGTCGCAGTCGTACCCAAGTGCGAACGCTCGAACTCGATCGGCGCTAACGCCGAATCTCCCGGACTCGATGTTGCTGATCCGGGCTGGATCGACGCCCAGCTTCTGGCCTGCCGCACGGGTGGACAGATCGGCGCGCTCGCGTAGTTTGCGCAGCTCGGCGCCTAGTCGTTGTTGCCTGGCGGTTGCTGTGGGCCTCGGTGGCACATCTGCTCCCATTCAGGAAGTTTCCACGTTCGGTAGCAGTATTGTAGCCACCTGATTTACGGTTGGTATCACATCAACTACCTACCGTGACATGACGTTCCCGGAAGTGCACCGCCCCTGCCTGCCCATGCAGAGCAGCGACTCGGCGGCAGAGCCACCGCATGCGTCACCTGACTGCCGTTTCTCTGTCCCCTATCCACCCCCCGTAGCTCAAAGAGGAGTTGCGTCCATGACCGAACTCGCCCTCAACGCCCCCTTTGTAGACTCCCCATTCGACACCGACTGGGAATACGCCCTCCGAATCCCCCACTCGCCCCTCGGCCCCGGCATCGTCCGCGCACATGTGCGAGCCGTACTCACCCGCTATCGAGCCGATCCCACCGTCCTCGACAACGTCCAACTCGTCGCCTCCGAGCTGGTCACGAACTCCCTTGCTCATACGAGGGATTCGGTTGCTGTACGGCTTCTGCGTGCCGACGGGCGGCTGCGGCTGAGCGTGTGGGACAGCAGCCCGTGTGCGCCGCGCGAGAGGCCGGGGCCGGGGCTCGACGCCGAGAGTGGGCGGGGGCTGTGGCTGTCGAGGGCGTGCGCTGACGAGTGGGGGCATTACCTCGTCGTCAACGGGCGCCGCAGCGGCGGTGGCAAGGAGGTGTGGGCGGAGTGGGGTTTCCCGGGCGTATAGGCGAGGGGGCCGCCCGTTCGCGGAGAACGGGCGGCCCCTCAGGAGCTATGGCTTCGGGATTAGGGGAAGCGCGGTGCACGGCCCCCTTGCTCAGGCCGTGCAGCCCCCCACCCGCCTGCTGCTCACCGCGATGTCGTCCATCCGCATCTCGAACGACGCCGGTGTCGGGCCCGCCTGGTACAGCTGCCAGCCCAGCTTGAGCTTGTCGAAGGTGGGGAAGGTGAAGTCGTCCGTCGTGCCGCCGTGGTTCTTCGTGGAGACGGTCAGGTCGGGCTGGGCCACGCCGTTCAGGTAGACCGTGACCCGGTTGTCCGTGGCATCCAGGTGGAACTCCGCGCACTGCCACTTCCCGGCCACCGCCGGCGCCGAGGTCTTCCAGTTCGTCCAGTCGCCCGTCGGGCCCAGGTCGGAGCCCACTCCCCAGAAGTTGCCCTTGTCGGTGGGGGCGTACTGGCCGCCGAGGGGGCGGACGAGGGTGGGAGAGTCGGCGCCGGAGGCCTCCGCGAGGGTCCAGTGGGCCCAGTCGGGGGCTGTGGGGAACTCGGTCACGCGCAGCCGCATCCGGGCCCAGAGGCTGTTGCCGGGCGGGGCGAGGTCGGGCAGGACGACGAAGGCGCGGCCGTTGCCCTCGGCGCGGAGGCGGAGTTCACGGCCGTGGCCGGCGGTGCCGCGCTCGACCGTCAGCGTGCCGTCGGAGGTGTCGGTGGTCCAGCCTCGGCCCTTGGTGACCGGGCCGAGGGGGAGACGGTTGAAGTTCTCCCGGACGAGGGTGCCGCCGTATGTGTCGTGGTGGACGGGCGTCGCCGAGGCTGTGGGGGGTATCGCGATCAGGATCGCGGCCGCGGCCGACAGTGCGGCCGCGGCTTTCCTCAGGATGGTCATGGGTTCAGTGTGTGATCAACAGCCTGATCTTTCCTACGAGTTGGACGCGATCCAGCCACACGCCACCTCCACTGCAGGAAACTATGGTCCAGGCTTAGATCCATCACCGTGTCGGTCGTCATCCCGGATGTGCCCGCTCGGAAGAACGGACGCGTCTCACCGTCACGCCCCCGGCGAGGAGGGCCCGTGGCGCCGTCGTGGTCGTGGCCGCGGTGGCGCAGGAGGGCGGTGCCGGGCTATGCCACCACCACCCGGGTCCCGTTGAAGTTCGCGACGATCTCCAGTTCTCCGCCCAGGGCCTCCACGTAAGCCGCGACCGTTCCCACCTCGGCGGACTCGGTCCTGCCGCGTTCGATGGCGGACACCCGTTCCTGTCGTACGTGCATACGGTCGGCCACCTCGCGCTGGGTGAGGCCGAGTTGCCTGCGCATCTCCGCCAGTCGGTGCGCGCGTGCCTCGGCGACCATTCGGCGGGCGCCCGCCATGATCGCGTCCAGGTCGTCGGCATCGAAGACCTCGTCCTTGACCTCGTCCCATGAGTGAAAGCTGGTCATCGCTCTGTCTCCTCGTGACGGCGGCGGGCCAGGTGGTCCAGCCACTCGGTATAGCGTTCCTCGGCCAAGGGGATCGCGCGGCGGTACCACGCCGTCCAGCGCCCCGCCTTGTCGCCCGCGACCAGGAGTACCGCGCTGCGCCTGGGATCGAAGGCGAAGAGAATCCTGATCTCGGTCTCTCCGGCCGAGCCCGGCCGCAGTTCCTTGAGGCGGTGCAGGCCGGCCCCCTTGATCCGGTCCACCAGGGGGCGTCCCAGGTCCGGGCCCTCCTCCACCAGTGCCTGAATCGCCTGGCCCACCAGTCGTGCCGTGGTGCGGTCGTCCTTGCGTAGCCTGTGCGGCCAGTCGCGCACCTCGCCGGTCATTTCAAGATGCCAGGCCATCAGCGATCACCGTGTAGTATGTGTACATACTAGTACTCTGGTGTACTGGATGCCATCCGGCCCGACAGTCCGACGCGGATCACCCGATGGGGTTGTCCTGTCTCGCAGGCCGCTCCCGCCCTGCCTCCAGTGCCACCCTTCGGGGCAACTCTTCCGCCGCACTCAGGGGTTGGTGTACCTGGCACCGGCTGTCCGTCGACTGCCTGGCATCGCCCGCACGCGCGGGCTGCCGCAGTCGGTTGCGGGCGGAGCGCTGGATCCCACGCCCCCCGCCGGGCCAGCGTCTTGTCCCCGGGTCGGCCGTCGGCAACGCCAACGGAAGTCGGAACGGGGGCGATGCGGGGAACGGAACCGCGCAGACCGGCTGACTCCCCCATGAGGGCGACCGTATGCTCGAAGTCATCCTCAGCAAGGCGATGCTGCTCGCCCTAGGGGCACGGGGATCACGTCCGAGGGATGTGACTCCGCCCACACGCGGGAGTCGGCGGGTGCCCGGCCGAAGTAACAACTTCTCTCCGGGCCCTTCCCTCCTGCAATATGACGGACAGCCCATATTCAGTTATTCAGCCGTTCCAGCCGTTCCAGCCGCTCAAGCAAACAACACGCAGGAGTCAGTACCGTGACCGAGCAGCCTCAGCAGCCCGCTCAGCCCCCGCAGCCGCCGCAGCCCGGATACGGGTACCCGGGCGCGGCCCCCGGCCAGCCGGGCGCCAACCCGTACGGGGCTCCGCAGGCCGGCGACCCGTACGGGGCTCCGGGCGGTTACCAGCAGCCGGGTGCGGGCCAGCCCGGTTACGGCTATCCGCAGCAGGGCGGTTACCCCCAGCAGGGCGGTTACCCCCAGGGCGGTGGCTACCAGGTGCCTCCGACGCCGGGCGGCGCGTACACCGGTGACCCCAACGCCCCGTACGGCTACGACCCTTACGGGCGCCCGTACTCCGACAAGTCGAAGATCGTCGCGGGCATCCTCTCGCTGTTCCTGGGTGCCTTCGGCGTCGGCCGCTTCTACATCGGGCATGTCGGCCTCGGCATCGCGCAGCTCCTCACCTGCGGCGGCCTCGGCATCTGGTCGCTCGTCGACGGCATCATCCTGCTGACGAGCAGCAACACCACGGACTCCAACGGACGTGTCCTGCGTGGCTGAGCGCGGCCTCACCACCCTCCGGCATCCGGCGGCGGCCCCCCTCGCGGTGGCCGCCGCCGGGCTGGCGGGCGCCGCGTACCTGTACGGCACCAACCCGCACGAGCCCGGCCAGGTGCTGCCCCAGTGCCCGTTCCGCTATGTCACGGGGCTTCTCTGCCCCGCCTGCGGCGGCACCCGCATGGTGTACGACCTGATGCACGGCCGGTTCGACGCCGCCTGGCACGACAACCGTGTCCTGCTGCTCGCCGCACCCTTCGCGCTCGCGCTGCTCGGCCGCTGGGCCGTCGAGGGTCTGCGCGGCCGCCGCTGGCGCCCCGAACTCAAGCCCCGCACCCAGGCCTTGATCCTGGGCATCGCGGTGACGTGGACGATCGTCCGCAACCTGCACTGAGCGGGACTGTGGGAGTGCAGAACCCCGTCGCGTTCCCGCTGTCGACCCCCGTAAATCCCTTACGCCCGCTTTATCTTGCCCAGTTGTAGCAAGTTGGCTGGAATCGGATCACGGAATCGGAACGATCGCCTGATTGCCCTCCCCTCCGTCCCTTGAACCTCACTACGCTGCAACGGCTACAGGGGGGATGACGGGGGACTACGTCGTGCTCGATCGGTTGGCCGGTATTTGCCGTGCCCGATCGCTGCCGGGCTTTTGCCGCGCCTTCTCTCCTGGACTCCCCCCGAAGCAATCCGCTTCGGTCATTCAGTTCGGTACATCCAGGAGTTATTTCCATGACCGTCCCCACCCCTGACGCTCCCTTCGGCCACGACCCGCAGGGGCGCCCCTACTCCGACAAGTCGAAGATCGTCGCCGGCATTCTGCAGCTCTTCCTCGGCACGCTCGGCATCGGTCGCTTCTACGTCGGTTCCGTCGGCGTGGGCGTCGCCCAGCTCCTCACCTGCGGTGGTCTGGGCTTCTGGTCCCTGATCGACGGCATCCTGTTCCTCACGAGCAACGACCGCACCGACGCCCAGGGCCGTGTCCTGCGCGGCTGATCGCGTTGCTGATCACCTCGGGGTGATCGACCGAAGGGCCTCGTCCGCCCGGAGCTTCCCTCTGAGCTCCGCGCGGGGACGAGGCCCTCGTGCGTGGGGACGAAGCCCTGGTGGGCGGGGCGTGCGCACGCCCGCGCGTGCGCCAAGTGGCGCGTGCATGACGGAGGGCCCGCAGGTCACCTGCGGGCCCTCCGTCATGCGTTGTGGCGGCGGATCAGAAGCGGCGCGTGATGAGCGCCCGCTTCACCTCCTGGATCGCCTTGGTGACCTCGATACCGCGCGGGCAGGCGTCCGTGCAGTTGAACGTCGTGCGGCAACGCCACACGCCGTCACGGTCGTTGAGGATCTCCAGCCGCTGCTCCCCGGCCTCGTCACGCGAGTCGAAGATGAAACGGTGGGCGTTGACGATCGCGGCCGGACCGAAGTACTGGCCGTCGTTCCAGAACACCGGGCACGAAGACGTGCACGCGGCGCAGAGGATGCACTTCGTGGTGTCGTCGAAGCGCTCGCGGTCCTCGGCGGTCTGGAAGCGCTCACGCGTCGGCTCGTTGGTGTCCTTCGTGATCAGGAAGGGCATCACGTCCCGGTACGCCTGGAAGAACGGTTCCATGTCCACGACGAGGTCCTTGAGGACCGTGAGGCCCTTGATGGGCTCGACCGTGATCGGCTTCTCGGGGTTGATGTCCTTGATCAGTGTCTTGCAGGCCAGACGGTTCTTGCCGTTGATCCGCATGGCGTCCGAACCGCAGATGCCGTGCGCGCAGGATCGGCGGAACGTCAGCGTGCCGTCGACGTCCCACTTGATCTTGTGGAGACCGTCGAGGACGCGCTCCTTGGGATCGATCTCCAGCTGGAAGTCCTGCCAGGTCGCCTCGGCCGAGACTTCGGAGTTGAAGCGACGGATGCGGAAGGTGACAGTGATGTACGGGGAGTCGGCGAAACCGGGCTCGGGGCTGCCTGCCGCGTCCGCCTTGTCCAGGGTCGGGGTTGCCATCAGTACTTACGCTCCATCGGCTGGTAGCGGGTCTGGACGACCGGCTTGTAGTCGAGGCGGACGGTCTCGGAGCCGTCGTCGCCGACCTCGCGGTACGCCATGGTGTGACGCATGAAGTTGACGTCGTCGCGGTTCGGGTAGTCCTCGCGGTAGTGACCGCCGCGGGACTCCTTGCGCGCGAGCGCCGACACGGCCATGACCTCGGCCAGGTCGAGCAGGTTGCCCAGCTCGACGGCCTCCAGGAGGTCGGTGTTGAACCGGCGGCCCTTGTCCTGGATCGCCACGTTCTTGTAGCGGGCCCGCAGCTCGGCGATCTTCTCGACGGCCGTCTTGATCGTCTGCTCGGTGCGGAACACCATGACGTTGGCGTCCATGGTCTCCTGCAGCTCGCGCCGCAGCTCCGCCACGCGCTCGTTGCCCGTGGACGAGCGCAGCCGCTCGATCTGCTCGACGACCAGCGACTCCGGGTTCTCCGGCAGCTCGACGAAGTCGGCCGTCCGGGAGGCGTAGTCGGCGGCGGCGATGCCCGCCCGCTTGCCGAACACGTTGATGTCGAGCAGCGAGTTCGTGCCGAGGCGGTTGGCGCCGTGCACGGAGACGCAGGCGACCTCGCCGGCGGCGTACAGGCCCGGGACGACGGTGGTGTTGTCGATCAGGACCTCACCCTGGACGTTCGTCGGGATGCCGCCCATGGCGTAGTGCGCGGTCGGCTGGATCGGGATCGGGTCCGTGTAGGGCTCGATACCGAGGTACGTCCGCGCGAACTCGGTGATGTCCGGGAGCTTGGCGTCGAGCTGCTCCGGCGGGAGGTGCGTGAGGTCGAGGTAGACGTGGTCGCCCTCGGGACCGCAGCCGCGGCCCTCGCGGATCTCCGTGTAGATGGAGCGGGAGACGACGTCACGGGACGCGAGGTCCTTCATGACCGGCGCGTACTTCTCCATGAAGCGCTCGCCGTCCTTGTTGCGGAGGATGCCGCCCTCACCGCGGGCGCCCTCCGTCAGCAGGATGCCCATGCGCCAGATGCCGGTCGGGTGGAACTGGAAGAACTCCATGTCCTCCAGCGGCAGCCCGCGACGGTAGACGGCCGCCTGGCCGTCACCGGTCAGGGTGTGCGCGTTCGACGTCACCTTGAAGAACTTGCCGGTGCCGCCGGACGCGTAGATCACGGCCTTCGCCTGGAAGATGTGGATCTCACCGGTGGCGAGTTCGTACGCGACGACGCCGGCCGACTTCTTGACGCCGTCGACCTCGGTGATCAGCTGGTCCAGGACGTAGAACTCGTTGAAGAACTCCACGCCGTGCTTGACGCAGTTCTGGTACAGCGTCTGGAGGATCATGTGGCCGGTGCGGTCGGCCGCGTAGCAGGAGCGGCGGACCGGGGCCTCGCCGTGGTTCCGGCTGTGACCGCCGAAGCGGCGCTGGTCGATCGTGCCGTTCGGGGTGCGGTTGAACGGCAGGCCCATCTTCTCCAGGTCGAGGACGGAGTCGATGGCCTCCTTCGCCAGGATCTCGGCGGCGTCCTGGTCGACCAGGTAGTCACCGCCCTTGACCGTGTCGAAGGTGTGCCACTCCCAGTTGTCCTCCTCCACGTTGGCGAGCGCGGCGGCCATGCCGCCCTGCGCGGCGCCCGTGTGGGAGCGGGTGGGGTACAGCTTGGTCAGCACGGCGGTGCGGCTGCGCTGCGTCGACTCGATGGCCGCGCGCATACCGGCGCCGCCGGCGCCGACGATGACGGTGTCGTACTTGTGGATCTTCATGATCGGTTGCCTCAGCCCCGTGCCTAGCGGATGTTCGGGTCGAAGGTGAAGATCACCAGCGTGCCCAGCAGGATGGTGAACACCGTGGCGGTGTAGAGCAGGCCCTTCAGCCACAGGCGGGTGTTCGGACGCTCCGCGTAGTCGTTGATGACCGTACGCAGGCCGTTCGCGCCGTGCAGCATCGCGAGCCACAGCATCAGCAGGTCCCAGGTCTGCCAGAACGGGGACGCCCAGCGGCCGGCGACGAACGCGAAGCCGATCTTGGAGACGCCGCCGTCGAGGACGAGCTGGATGATCAGGTGGCCGATGACCAGGACGACCAGGACGATGCCGGACAGGCGCATGAACAGCCATGCGGCCATCTCGAAATTGCCGCGGGTCGACTTCGGGGACTTCTTGGTGCGCTTGCGGGGCGGCTCGATGAAGGGGGCCGGGTTGTCGGGGCTGTAGCCCGACAGCTCTCCGGCGCCCTCGACGGGGCCGATGCCGGACGCGGCGGTTTCAGTGGTGGACATCTGCCTCAGCTCCCGAAGACTTCACGGACGGCGTGGCCGAGGACGGGGTACAGGGCCCCGATCATCAGCACGAGCCAGATGCCGACGACCGACCACAGCATCGTCTTCTGGTGACGGGGGCCGTTGGACCAGAAGTCGACGGCGATGACCCGAAGACCGTTGAGCGCGTGGAAGAGGATGGCGGCGACGAGGCCGTACTCCAGCAGCGCGACGATCGGCGTCTTGTACGTGGCCACGACCTTGTCGTAGGCGTCTGGGGAGACACGGACGAGAGCGGTGTCCAGCACGTGTACGAACAGGAAGAAGAAGATGAGGACGCCGGTGACTCGATGAGCCACCCAGGACCACATTCCTTCCCGGCCGCGGTACAGCGTTCCAGCCGGCACGGAAGAACCCTCCGGGAGCGGGGATTGGGGCCGGCCGGCTTGCTTGTCGGTCTGACCCGGCCGGGTACGGTCCACCGGCCCCGGCCATGGTAGCGACGTCGTTGCACTTGGCTTAAGCCGGGAGGGTTGGTGTGATCAAACTGGCATACAAAGGTGCACGTAAGGGTGAGTAGTGGGCGGCATCCGGGGTGGGGGTGCTGGCGGCATCCCGGGGTGGGGGTGCTGGTGGGGTGCCGGGTGCGGGTTCGGTGGGGGCTGGTCGCGCGGTTCCCCGCGCCCCTGAGGCGATCCCGCCGTCACCCGCGGCCCCTAGGCGCTGCGAGGTTCCACGCGTCCTCGAAAACATCGCGCAGTTCCCCGCGCCCCAAGAGGTTGCGCCGCTCCTCGCGGCCCGAAGACGCCATGCCGTTCCCCGCGCGCCCCAGTATTGCGGCGCCCCCGCGCCCCCGAGAGGCTGTGGGGTTCCTGGCGCCCCTGGGGACTGCGCAGTCCCCCGCTCCTGCGAAGGGCGCTCAGCCCTCCGTGCCCTAGAAGATCGCGCGGTTCCCCGCGCCCCTGGTGAGGTGGCTGGTCAGGCGTTCTCTTGCCAGGCGGCGTAGTTCCTCGGCCACCACCACGCGCTCCTCCTCCGGGTCGTTCGAGAGGCGGGAGCGGATGCCCTCCAGGGTGCGGTCGAGGAGTTCGTCGGGGCGGGTGGTGGCCCCGGAGATCACGAAGACGTGGCCGAAGCGGGCCTCGTAGGCGGCGTGGGCGGCGTTCAGGGCGGTGTGGGCCACGCCGTAGGTGTCGTCGGGAAGGGGCGGAAGGGTCTCGCAGGCCAGCGCCTCCGCCAGGTCGGCCGCCGTGAGGTCGTACGCCGCCTCGTCCGACGCGGCGAGCAGGGCGTCGAGGTCGGGGTAGGGGCGGTGGTCGGTGAGGCGGTGGGCCCAGCGGAGGCTGCGAAGGCAGGTGAGGAGGATCTGGCGGGCGGTGTCGGCGGGGGCGTGGTTGAACCGCTCCAGGGCCGACGGGCCGGGCGTACGGACCTGCTCCGGTATGGCGACCTGGCCGGGGAGGCGGGGGAGGCGGTGCGGAGGCAGCGTGGTTCCTCGGCGGTGCGTAGGGGTCGGCTGGGCAGGTTGTGCGAAAGGTGCCACCACGTTATCGAGGCGGGTCATGGGCTATCCGTTCGATGCCCGAAATTCACCCGAACGGGAGAGTTTCGGAACCTGTGGTGGACTGATGGGACGGTGGAACGTCGTAGGTTCGAGAAAGGGCTCGGAAGAGAGCCGGGCGTGTCGAGAGAGCCGAGAGAGCCGAGAGAGTCGGGACAGGACCGGGGGAAGGTGCGGGCGAGAGGTGCGTGAGTTGTCGTGGATGCTGACCGGGATCGGGACCGGGGGCGCGTCGTGAACCGAGGCCGGCGCAGGGCACCCCGCAGGAAGACGGCGATCACCTCGAAAGGGTTGCTCCTGGGTACGGGAGCCGTCCTGGCGGGCGGCGCGGTCGCGGTGGCCGTGACCGTGTGGCCGGGCGACGGGACACGCACGCCCAGCGGCTCGGAGCCGTCGCGGGCGGGCTCGTCCGTGAACGCCGCCGAGAAGGCCCCCTCCGCGTCCCCGTCCCCCTCGCGCTCGTACCCGCTGTCCCAGAAACCGCGGACCATCCCCGCCGTACGGCAGCACGAGGCCGCCCGCGGCCCCGGCTGGAAGCCCGCCGACGGCGGCCGGGTCGTCGTACGGAACGCGGCGCTCGCCGACGAGGGGCGGCTGACCGCCGGGGAGCTGGGGCTGGCCTACGCGGGGGACGCGCGCCCCCGCGCCGGGGACGTGGAGCTGGCGCTGACCGGGGCCGGCCGGCCGGGGTCGGAGGCGTACACACTGACGGTGAAGGACCGGCGGGTACGGATCGCCGCGCCCGCCGAGGCAGGCGTCTTCTACGGGACGCGCACCCTGAAGCAGGAGGTGCGCGGCGGCGGTACGGCACCCGAGGGCGTCGTCCGCGACGAGCCGGCCAAGCCGCAGCGCGGGTTCATGCTCGACATCGCGCGCAAGCACTTCACGGCGGGCTGGATCGAGGACCGCGTCCGTGAGCTGGGCGACCTGAAGTACAACCAGCTCGGGCTGCACTTCTCCGACGACCAGGGCTTCCGCATCGCCTCCACGAGCCACCCCGAGGTGGTGTCGGACCAGCACCTCACCAAGGCCCAGGTGCGGAAGATCCTGGACCTCGCGAAGAGCCGGCACATCCAGGTCGTACCGGAGATCGACTCCCCCGGGCATCTGGGTGCCGTGATCGCGGGCAATCCGGGGCTGCAGTTGCGCAACGCCCAGGGCGTGGCCGCGAGCGGGGCCGTCGACATCTCCAACCCGAGGTCGGCCGTGGTCGTGGACGAGCTGCTCGACGAGTACGCCGGTCTCTTCGACGGCGCGTACTGGCATCTCGGCGGGGACGAGTACCGGGCGCTGATGGCGTCGAACCCCGAGGCGTCCTATCCGCAGCTGGCCGCCGCCGCGCGGCAGAAGTACGGCGCCGGCGCGACCGTCGCCGACCTCGCGACCGGCTGGCTCAACGACCGCGCCAAGGTGATGCGCGGCCACGACCGGACCGTGCGGGCCTGGAACGACGGGTTCTTCCGGGGCGGCTCGGTCCAGGCGGACAAGTCGATCCAGGTCGCGTACTGGACGGGCAAGGAGATCGGGGCCCGGCAGCCCGTCGAGTATCTGAGCGCCGGGCGGCAGGTGATCAACTACAACGACGAGTACCTGTACTACGTCCTCGGCGAGCCCAACCAGTTCTTCTACCCGACCGGACAGCGCATCTACGAGTCCTGGACGCCACGGGTGCTGCGCGGCACGACCGCCGTTCCGGCCCGGTACGACGACCAGATCCTCGGCGGGTCGTTCGCCGTCTGGTGCGACCTCGCGAACCGGCAGACCGAGGCGCAGGTCGCGGCGGGCGTGCGGATGCCGCTGCGGGCGCTGTCGCAGAAGCTGTGGGACCCGGGGAAGCCGACGCTGAGCTGGGCGCAGTTCCGGGAGCTGGCGGGGAAGGTGAGCTGAGGCGGTGGTGGGGCGCGTCGCCGGTGAATCGAATGGACGGGCGGGGCGGGGAAACCGTATGTTCCGCGTGTTCTGATCGCCGAGTGCGAGGGTCTGGGGAGGACCGCGTTCGGCGCGCGTTCCGATCACACGGGGGCTTCTCAACGATGAACTGTGCGCGTTGCGGGAACCACACCGCGACACCCGGCGGACAGCTGTGCCGGGGCTGCGACGCGGCGGCTCCGCGCTCGGCGGATGCGCGCCCGGCGTCTACGCCGCCGGCCGCGTATCCGGCGACGTACCCGTCGGTGACGTACCCGTCGGTGACGTACCCGTCGGTGACGTACCCGGCCGCCCCGCCGCTCGCGACCCGCACGGAGCTGCCCATCCAGTCGCCGCACGGCCCCGCCTGGCTGCGGTCGCCGGTGGCGCTCGGGCGGGCGGTGGCGATCCTGCTCGGCGCGGTCGCCGCCGCGGACGTGGTCGCGGTGTGGGCGGACCTCTCGCTCCTCGACGTGTCGGACCGGCTGGCCGGCGAGGACTGGAGCGTGGCCCTGGAGCGCGACTCCGACCGGGCGGACGGGCTCGTCGCGCTGGCGGGCATTCTCCAGACGCTCACCTACGTCGCCGCGATCGTCGTCTTCCTGGTGTGGTTCCACCGGGTGCGGGTCAACGCCGAGGTGTTCGACCCCTTCGGGCATCGCAAGAAGCGGGGCTGGGCGATCGGCGGCTGGTTCGTGCCGGTGGTGAACCTGTGGTTCCCGCGCCGGATCGCGATCGACTGCTGGGACGCGAGCAGCCCGTGGGAGAAGCCGCGGTCGCACGCGCTCGTCAACACCTGGTGGACGCTGTGGCTGCTCAGCCTGTTCGCGGGGGAGGCCGGGGACCGGGCGTACCTCAGGGCGGAGGAGATCGAGGAGTACCGGGTGGCCGCTCGGCAGATGCTGTTCGCGGACTCTCTCGAAATCGTGTCCGCCGTGTTCGCCGCCCTCTTCGTCCTCGCGCTCACGCGGATGCAGGACGACAGGGCGCGCAGCGGTCCGCGCGAGCCGGAGCCCGGCACCGTGTGAGCCCGGTCCCCTGTGGGCCGTCTGCGCGGAACCGTGCGGATTGCCCGATTCCGGGCGCGAACTGCCGTACGTGTGTGGTGTATTCCCGTTATGGGGTACTGGGGGTACTACGTCGTGGGCAGAAGCGGGCAGCGTCTTTCGGGGCTGGACGCGCTGGGCGGGGCCAAGGGGTTGACGTTGTGCGCGACGGCGGCCGGTGACTGGCAGGTGTGGGCGTATCCGACGGGCGCGCCCGGTGCCGAGACCGCGACGGCGGCCGGCGACGTCGGGAACATGAACACGCTGGCCCGGGAGACGGGGGCGCCCGCGCTGTTCGGCTACGTCATGGACAGCGACTGTGTGGTCGTCGAGGCCGCCGGGCCGGAGAGCGGCGCGTGGACCACGTGTCTCGCGCGACGGGCCATGGCCGCGTATCTGGGCGACGGCGAGGGGCTCACCGTCGAGGACTATTTCCTCGAACCGCGCGACGCCGCCGAACGTGCCGTCGCCTGGGCCGCGGAGGCCGGACGGGCCGTCGACGCGCAGGCGCTGGTCGATGTGTTGACCTCAGAGCCTGGACCGGCGGACCCCCTGGCTGAAAACATTCTGTTCCGGTTGCTCGACCGGCTCGGAGTCGTCCCTCTGTGACACTCCCGCGCCGTCGCACGCAGTAAGGGGAAGTGCGGGCTCCGTATAACCGGGGTGTGGTCGAGCGGGATACAGGGGAGGCGTGATGAGCCTGGTGGAGCTGTTGGCCCAGGCCGACGAACGCGGTCTGGCGGCAAGCGGGTTGGCTTGTTTGGACCGTTGCGTACCGCTTCTCGGTGGTGACGACGAGGTCCTGCGTCCGCTGTGGGCGGGACTCGTGGACGACGGCGAGGGGTGGGGGGAGAAGGCCGCGAAGGCGCGGGGTGAACTGGCCTCGTCCGATGCCGATGCAGGTGCGGGTGTCGGTGCTGGTGCGGCTTCCGCCTCCGGTGCGGAAGTGGTCCTGCTGGCCCGTCGGATGCTCGACGCGGTTCCCGACGAGCGGTCCGGTGACGCGTTGCTCGCGTGGGCGGAGGTCTGCTCCGTCTCCGCGCTGAGGATCCATCAGTTGCTCGACCCGCTGGACGCCGGGGGAGAGGACTCGGTGGCGGACTGCCGTGCCGGCCGCACCGAGGGGGCCTCCCCTCTCGTCGCCGCCGAACTGCGCCGGCAGGTCGTCGTGCTCGAACTGCTCGCGCAGCACGGGGCGGCGGGGGTGCGCCAGGCCCTGGGTGTGGCCACGGAGGGGCGGCGCGTGCTGCGGGCGGTCGTGTCGCGGCGGGCGCGCGGGGCGGGGCGGTAAACCTCGGTTCCTGGCAGGTCCTGTGGGTGTCCTGAGGCCGGGTGTGGCGGTCCTGCGCCGGTGTCGCGCACACGCGGAAATCGCGAAACGTCTCACGCGGGGCGGGCGCTTTCCCGAGTGTGAGCGCACAGCAGACATTCAGTTCGGGCGATGCCCCCAGCGCGCCGGGGAGCCTCGGGAGCCGGCCCACGAGCGCGGCGAAGCCCCTCCGGTGGGCGGCCGACGCGGTGGCGATGATGCGGGAAGGGGCGCGGGTGCGCCTCGACTACTCGACGCAGAGTCTGTGGCGGGTGGACCGGATGATCGAGGAGATACGACGGGAGGGCGCGCCCTACGCCGCCGTGGAGGGGGCGTTGCGGGGGTTCGGGGCGTACGGCGGTGAGGTCGTCGTGCGGTGGGCCGGGGGCGAGTGGGTCGCGTCGGGCGGGGGGTTCTGGGTGCGGACCTGGGACGGCCGCTTCTGGGATCCGCTGGACGAGGCGCGGCGCTGTTTCGCCGGCGAGGGGTCGCTGCGGCTGCTGTGCCGTGACGCGATGCCGTCCGGCTGACGTGGCCGGGCGCGTCGGAGCGGGTGAGCGGGTCCGCTGCGGGGCCGACGTGGCGGAGGCCGACGGTGTGACACTTCCGTGGAGCCCGGCGCAGATGACCATGGGGGCTTGGCGGCGGCCGGGACGGTCCCCGCAACGCCATCCCGGCACCGACTCGGCACTGGCTCGGACAGCCTGCGGCCAGGGAGGGGAACCTCTGCGCGTGCAGGCGTACGACGGTGAACTGGGCGCGGCCGTCGCGCGGGCCCAGGCCGGGGACGAGGCCGCCTTCGCGGTGGCGTACCGGCTCGTGCAGCCCGGACTGCTGGGGTACCTGCGCGGCATCGTCGGGGACGACGCGGAGGACGTCGCCTCGGACGCCTGGCTGGAGATAGCGCGGGACCTCGGGCGGTTCAAGGGCGACGGGGCGGGGTTCCGGGGCTGGAGCGCGACCATCGCCCGGCACCGGGCCCTGGACCATCTGCGGCGCCAGAGGGTCCGGCCCCGGGCGACCGCGCTGGAGAACGACCTGCTGGAGCTGCCGGGCACGCACAGCACCCCGGACCAGGCCCTGGAGACCCTCTCCACCGAGCAGGCGCTCGCACTCGTCGCCCGGCTGCCCCGCGATCAGGCCGAGGCCGTACTGCTGCGCGTCGTCGTCGGCCTCGACGGCCCCGCCGCCGCCCGTGTCCTCGGCAAACGCCCCGGCGCGGTCCGTACCGCCACGCACCGGGGGCTGAAGCGACTCGCCCAGCTCCTGCGGAGCGAGGGTGTGACGGATGACGGCCCCCGGACGCTGGGGGAGTCGAGATGACCGACAGCGACCACGGCCGGCACGGCGCAGACACCCACCACCGCGGCCACGCGTCCGCCGACCGGGAAGGGCACCCGCGTGACGACCAGGGCCCTGCCTCCCTGTCCGACGGCGTGACCACGCCCTCCGTCGAACGCGTCTCCCCCCTTCTCGCCGCCGCCGTGCGCGGTGGCGGCGAGGCCGACAGCGTGGGGGAGGCGCGGGCGGTGGCGGCCTTTCTGGCTGCGCGGGAGGCGGGGGCGCGTACGGCCCGTACCCGGCGGCGCGACGACTGGCGGCCGAACGCGCGGCGCCGCGTGCAGCTGTCGATCCGCACGATCCGCACCACCTTGGCTGTACTGCTGGCGGGCCTCACCCTCGGCGGAGTCGCCTTCGCGGCGGTCGGGGCCGCGCGCGACGACGAAGGCGCCGGCCGGGAGCACGCGCGCGACGGAGGCCAGGAGCGGCGTCCCCGTACGGCCGACAGCGCTCCCGCCCGTCCCGGGCCCTCCATCGCGGACCGCCCGGACCTGGACCGGAATCCCGCCGCGTCCCGGCAGCCGGGCAGCGCCGACCGACCGCGCAACGGCGGCGGCAAGCCCGACGGCAACGGCCAGGGCAACGGCAGTAGCGATGGCGACAAGCCGAGGCTCTCGTCCCGCCTCACCGGCCCCGACGCGTCAAGGGCGGCGAACGAGCCCGGGGGGCCGGGAGGCGAGGGGCGGCGTCCGGCGGTCGCGGAACGCGACGCGGCGGGCGCGGGACGGAAGCCGGGCGGCGAAACGCGGGGCCCGGAAACGAAGTGAGGCCGGCGTGCTCGCAAGACCCCCGTACTCGCAAGACACCCGGCCGACTCCGCCGATGGCAACGGCCGGGGCCGCCACCCCCCACAGGAGAGGCCCCGACCGTCGCGCGGCACGGGCCGCGCGGCGACCCGTACTCCCTACAGCGCCGCGCCCCCGTTTTCTGTCACACCTCGCCGCATCACGAGTCAGTTGCATGTTCTACGGACGTGGACGGTCAACGGTTTCAGGCCGTAACGTGCCTTTCGCGCCGGATCGTGGATGGCGGAAGACCACCGCAACCACAGCGGTCCCGAGACCGCGACCATCGATCGAGGAAGGGGCGCGTGGGTGCTGGGGGACGACGCGGAGCTGACCGCCGCGGTGCTTGCGGCACAGGACGGGGACGAGACCGCGTTCCGGACTGTGTACCGCTCGGTGCACCCACGGCTGCTCGGATATGTGCGGACGCTGGTCGGCGATCCGGACGCGGAGGACGTCACCTCCGAGTCCTGGCTGCAGATAGCCCGTGACCTGGAGCGGTTCAGCGGAGACGCCGACCGGTTCCGCGGCTGGGCCGCGCGGATCGCCCGCAACCGGGCCCTGGACCACATACGCATGCGGGGCCGCCGGCCCGCGATAGGCGGCGACGAGACCGAGCTGACCGCCAAGCCGGCCGAGTCCGACACGGCCGGCGAGGCGATGGAGTCCCTGGCGACCGGCCGCACGCTCTCGCTCATCGCCCAGCTGCCGCAGGACCAGGCGGAGGCGGTGGTCCTGCGCGTCGTCGTCGGTCTCGACGCGAAGACCGCCGCGGCGACACTGGGCAAGCGCGCGGGAGCCGTACGGACGGCCGCGCACCGGGGGCTGAAACGGCTCGCCGAACTGATCGGGGAGAATCCGGAGACGGCGTCGGAGACCGACCCGGAATCCAGGGGTCCGCTGGACGCCGTGCCCCGACCGAGAGCCGCGCGCGTGCGCGCGGCCACGTCCGCCGGTGTGACGCATACGCGTTCGCGGACGCAGAAGGATGTGTGATGGCCGACGAGCAGTACAGGTGGCTGAACCGCGACGCCGCGGAGCGGCTGCTGAGCGGGAAGCCGCTCGAAGCCGTCGACCCCGACACCCGTGCCCGTGCCGACCGGCTCGCCGAGGCGCTCGGCGCCCTGGCGGCGGAGGCCGCGCCCGAGCCTTCGCCGGATCCCGAACTCCCGGGTGAGGAGGCCGCGTTGGCCGCCTTCCGCACCGCCCGCGCGACTTCCTGGACGCCTGCGCCCGACTCCGGTGAGAGCGGCCGGGCCGCGGAGCCCGGCCATGGCGGCCCTACGCACCCCACCGCCTCGCCCGCGGCCGACGTGGGTGTCGTCCACCTCGGCCGACCCGCGCGGACGTCCGCCTCGTCGGCGAGCCGACGGGCCCGCTGGGGCCGCGCGGTGCGGTTCGGGCTGGCCGCGGCGGTGGCCGCCGGGATGCTCGGCGGGGTCACGGTGGTGGCCGGCGGTGGCGCGCTGGGCGCGTTCCGCGGCGACGAACCGGAACCCTCCGCCACCGTCTCCGCCGGCCAGTCGCCGGACCGGCCGCTGATGTCACCGTCGCCCGACACCGAGAAGGGCGACGACAGGCGCGGGGCGTGGGGCCAGGGAGTGCCCGACGAGTCTCCGGCCCCCTCCTCGAAGGGCGGCGCCCTCTCCGGCGAGGGCACCGGCGGTGCCGACGAGGATGAGCGGTCCGGTGAGAGCGGGCGGGACGGGCAGCCCACCCCGGAGTGGTGGCGGAAGGTGACCTCCGCCTGCCGTGACGTCCGCGACGGCAAGGAACTGGACGCCGACCGCCGCCGCGGCCTGGAGGACGCGGCGGGCGGCAGGGGCCGGGGGCAGCTGAAGCGGTACTGCGAAAACGTCCTGTCCGGCGGCTCCGTCAACCCCGGCGGCTCCGGCAACGCGAAGCGGCGGGGTGCCGGAACGGGCAAGGGCACCGGAACGGGCGCCTCGGACAACGGGGGCCCGTCGGTCGGCGGCGACAAGGGCGCGCGGTCGGGCAACGGCAACGACGATGACGACGACGCGCACCACGGCAAGGGCCGAGGCGGCCACGGGAACGGCAAGAGCCGCCACGGGAACGGCCGGGGCGACGGCAAGGGCCTCGGGCACGGGGACGGCAAGAACAAGGGCGGCAAGAACAAGGGCCACCAGGGCGGGCAGGGCGGCAAGGGGAACAAGGGCGGGAAGGGCAGCGGTGGCAGCGGTCACCGAGGCCAGTTCGCGGCGGTGACCCCGGTCGGCTTCGGCGTCGGCCCCGCCCCCACCGGGCAGACGCGCACAGACCCCTCCTGACCTGCGTCTTCGTATCCGCTCCGAATTCTTTCGCGGAACGGGTAACACTTTTGGCCGCCCCGGCGCAGTAATGAGTGAGCCGACTGGTCATCGGCCGTCGCACAGAGCCGGGGTTCCCCCCGTACCTACGGCTCGTGCACCTCGGCGCGGGCGGGACACGTTCCCCCGGTCCCGCCCGCGCCCCATTACCCCCGTGGTCCCCCGTGACCCCGTACTTCCCCTGACGCGCGAGGCACCCTCCCGCTATGCGTCATGTGACGCACGTCACTCGATCTGGTGTCCCTTCGCCGTCCGGCCGCTGTCGTCACCAGTACACGACGACCTTGTCGCCGTTCCTGACCTGCGCGAACAACTGGGCGATCGCCGCCTTGTCCCGGACGTTGACGCAGCCGTGCGAGGCCCCGTAGTAGCCGCGGGCCGCGAAGTCGGCGGAGTAGTGAACCGCCTGGCCGCCGCTGAAGAACATCGCGTACGGCATGGGCGTGTCGTACAGGGTCGACACGTGGTCACGGGACTTGAAGTAGACGCTGAAGACGCCCTCGCGCGTGGGTGTGTACTCCGAGCCGAAGCGCACCTCGACCGTCGTCAGGGTCCGGCCGTCCACCATCCAGCGCAGTGTGCGGCTCGTCTTGCTGATGCACAGCACCCGCCCGGTCAGGCACCGCGGGTCGGGCGACGCGGCCGGCTGTCCGCCGTAGGCGTACAGGTCCCATTTGCCGGGCTCCCGTGTCATGTTCAGCAGCCGCGCCCAGGTGACGCTGTCCGTCTTCCCGGTCCGCGGCAGCCCGCGTTTGCCCTGGAAGCCCCTGACCGCCTGGACGGTCGGGTCGTCGTACGTCCCCGTGGGCCCGGTGAAGAGCCACGCGATCTGCCGCAGCCGGGCCTGCAGTTCCCGTACGTCCAGTCCCTCGTCACCCCTGGCCCACAGGACCGTGGGGGCGACGGTGGGAGTGGGGGAGGCCCTGGGCGGTGGGGTCTGCTCATGCCGTCCCTTGCCGTCACCGTCGGCGTCATCGTCACTGTCGGCATCATCGGCACCGGTGCGCGCGCCGGCCCCGCCGCCGTCCCGGTCGCCGGTGTCCTGCTTCGGGGCGCCGCTCGGCGTGCCGGTCACGTCGACGCGCACGGGCCCGCGCTGGTCGCCGTGCACCTCGATGCCCTGGGCCGTGCAGGCGCCGGCCAGGGCGAGTGCCGCGAGCGCGGCCATCGATCTCCGCATGTCCCTGGTACGCATCGGGGCCCCCGTCTTCTCATGATCCGCCGCGGCCGGTCACTCTCCCGGACAGGTTTCCCGGACGTGACCCGCCGCGAACAAACGGGCATGGTTGTGAGCAAGGTCCCAGCCAGGACCGCTCCACCGGGTGCTGACTCGCCGCCACAGTCCGTCGCGAGCGTCAGTACGGGTGAGTGGCGAGCGAGGGTCCGCACCGGCGGCAGGACGGAGGCACACCATGGCGCGCGAGTCGGAGTCAGGACTGCCCATCGAGCCGGTGTACGGGCCGGAGGCGCTGCGGGACTGGGATCCGGCGGAGCGGCTCGGCGACCCCGGCGCGTACCCCTACACGCGTGGTGTCCATCCGTCGATGTACACCGGCCGGCCCTGGACGATGCGTCAGTATGCGGGGTTCGGTACGGCGGCGGAGTCCAACGCGCGCTACAAGCAGCTGATCGCCAACGGCACGACGGGGCTGTCCGTCGCGTTCGATCTGCCCACCCAGATGGGCCACGACTCCGACGCCCCGATCGCCCACGGCGAGGTGGGCAAGGTGGGCGTGGCGATCGACTCCGTCGAGGACATGCGGGTGCTGTTCGACGGGATCCCGCTGGACAGGGTGTCGACGTCGATGACGATCAACGCGCCGGCCGCCCTGCTGCTGCTGATGTACCAACTGGTCGGCGAGGAGCAGGGGGTACCGGCCGACCGGCTCACGGGCACGATCCAGAACGACGTGCTGAAGGAGTACATCGCGCGCGGGACGTACATCTTCCCGCCCAAGCCCTCCCTGCGCCTGACCGCCGACATCTTCCGGTACTGCGGGACCGAGATCCCCAGGTGGAACACCATCTCGATCTCCGGCTACCACATGGCCGAGGCGGGTGCCTCGCCCGCACAGGAGATCGCGTTCACCCTCGCCGACGCCATCGAGTACGTGCGCACGGCGGTCGCGGCGGGGATGGACGTCGACGACTTCGCCCCCCGCCTCTCCTTCTTCTTCGTCGCCCGCACGACGATCCTGGAGGAGGTCGCCAAGTTCCGCGCGGCGCGCAGGATCTGGGCCCGGGTGATGCGGGAGGAGTTCGGCGCGCGGAACCCCAGGTCCCTGATGCTCCGCTTCCACACCCAGACGGCCGGCGTGCAGCTGACGGCCCAGCAGCCGGAGGTCAACCTCGTCCGCGTGGCCGTCCAGGGCCTCGCGGCCGTACTGGGCGGCACCCAGTCCCTGCACACCAACTCCTTCGACGAGGCGATCGCCCTCCCGACCGACAAGAGCGCCCGCCTGGCCCTGCGCACACAGCAGGTGCTGGCCTACGAGACGGACGTGACGGCCACGGTGGACCCGTTCGCGGGTTCGTACGTCGTCGAGAGGATGACCGACGACGTGGAGGCGGCGGCCGTCGAGCTGATGCGGAAGGTCGAGGACCTCGGCGGCGCGGTCGCCGCCATCGAGCACGGCTTCCAGAAGGGCGAGATCGAACGCTCCGCCTACCGGATCGCCCAGCAGACCGACTCCGGCGAACGCGTCGTGGTCGGCGTCAACCGCTTCCGGCTCGACGCCGAGGAGCCCTACGAGCCGCTGCGGGTGGACCCGGCCATCGAGGCCCAGCAGGCGGCACGGCTGGCGAAGCTCCGCGCCGCACGCGACCGGTCGGCGGTGGACGCGGCTCTCGCCGCCCTGAAGAAGGCCGCGGAGGGTGAGGACAACGTCCTCCCTCCGATGCGTGAAGCCCTCAGGGCCCGCGCCACCGTGGGCGAGGTGTGCGACGCGCTGCGGGAGGTCTGGGGGACCTACGTCCCCGGCGACGCGTTCTGACGCGGACGCCGGACCCGGGTGTCATACCCCCGTGCGACACTCCTTTCCATGTTCGGAGTCACTGACCTGCCCACCTATCTGGCAGGACTCGTCCTGATCGTCCTCCTGCCCGGCCCCAACTCCCTCTACGTGCTGTCCGTGGCCGCCCGGCGCGGGATACGGACCGGGTACCGGGCCGCCGCCGGGGTGTGGGTCGGGGACGCCGTGCTGATGACCCTGTCGGCGGCGGGGGTGGCCTCGCTGCTGCAGGCCAACGCCGTGCTGTTCGGGATCGTGAAGTACGCGGGCGCCGGGTATCTGTCCTGGCTGGCGGTGGGGATGCTGCGGGCCGCGTGGGGGATGTGGCGCAGCCGCCACGAGCGGTCGTCCGAGGGGGCGGGGAGCGAGGCCGTCGAGGGGGAACGGCCGTTCCGGCGGGCCCTGGTCACCAGTCTGCTCAACCCCAAGGCGATCCTGTTCTTCGTCGCCTTCTTCGTGCAGTTCGTGGACCCCGGGTACGCCTACCCGGCCCTCTCCTTCGTGGTGCTCGGCGCCCTCGCCCAGATCGCCAGCTTCCTCTACCTGAGCGCGCTGATATTCAGCGGCACCAGGCTGGCCGCCACCTTCCGCCGGCGGAAGGCGCTGTCGGCGGGCGCCACCTCGGCGGCGGGCGCGATGTTCCTCGGGTTCGCGGTCAAGCTGTCGCTGGCGAGCAGCGCCTGAACCTCGCCCGGGTATCGCCGGGGCCTCGCTCAGGCGAGACCCGTCGCGGCCGCGTACGCCGGGAGACCGGCCGGGGTCTCGCCGGCCCAGCCGACATAGCCGTCGGGGCGGATGAGGAAGACACCGGTGCCGTAGGCCTCGTAGGGCGGGATGTGGGCCCGGCGCACGTTCTCCGGCCACGCCGGCGCCGACGGGTGCGGCCGGTCCGCCGTCGCGTCCCTGCGGTCCGCGCCGCCGTCTGAGGCGTGCGTGCCGTCCGAGGCGGCCGTGCCGACCGTGAGCAGGGTCCAGTGCGGGCCGCGGAAGACGTCGAAGAGGTGTACGCCGCCGCGCCGGCCGTCGGGGGCGCGGTCGCCGGCGCGGAGGGCGTCCGGGGGCAGGTTCTCGCGGGTGTCGACGCACAGGGAGCTGTCCCGGTAGCCGAGGCCCAGCTGCTGGGTGTCCCGGCCCCGGCGCTGCTCGCCCCGGTGCACCCGGGTGGAGAGGCCGAGCATGGCGGCGGCCACCGGGCGCCGCTCCTCCTCGTACGTGTCCAGCAGCGTCCCGTCCGCGTCGCCCCGCACCACCGCGGCCAGCTTCCAGCCCAGGTTGTACGCGTCCTGGACGCTGGTGTTGAGGCCCTGGCCCCCGGCGGGTGAGTGGACGTGCGCGGCGTCCCCGGCGAGGAACACGCGCCCGGCACGGAAATGGTCCGCGAGCGCCGCCCGCGGCCGGAAGTCCGAGGCCCAGCCCACCTCGGTCACGTCCTCGGCGGCGAGGTGGGAGCGGGCGGCGACGACCTTGCGGACGCCGTCCGCGGAGAGGTCGACCACCGTGCCCGGGTCTGGGAAGTTCGCGGCCAGCTGGAAGTCCTCGGTGCCGGGGAGCGGGCAGAGCGCCATGAAGCCGTGCCCACCGGCCGGCGGGAACAGGTGCCAGTTGTCGCGGTCGAGGGCCGGGACGCGGATGTCGGCCACCAGGGTCGGGCTCGGGTCGACCGTCTCGCCGGTCATGCCGATGCCGAGCAGGCGCCGCACGGTGGAGCGGCCCCCGTCGGCGGCCACGGCGTAGCGGGCGCGGACCTCGGGCCCGGTGGTGAAGGACGCCGTCACTCCGTCCGCGTCCTCGGTCAGTCCCGTGAGCTCCCGGCCGAAGGCGACGTCGCCGCCCAGTTCCCGCAGGCGGGACAGCAGGATCCGCTGCGTTTGCCACTGGGGGATCAGCCAGGGGCCCTGGTACGGCTCGGCCTCCGTCGGTGCCGACACGTCGAACATCCGGTGCTCGCCCTGCCGGCTCCCCCCGCTCCAGACCATGCCGACCGGGGCGGGGGCGCCGGCGGAGCGGATCGCGTCGAGGACGCCCAGGTCGTCGAGGACCTCCAGGGTCCGGGGCTGCATCCCCTTGCCCCGTGAGCCGGGGAACAGCCCGGCGGCCCGCTCCACGAGCTGGGCGCCGATGCCGCGCCGGGCCAGGTCGACGGCGAGGGCGAGGCCGGTGGGGCCGGCTCCGACGATCAGGACGTCCGTCGTCAGCGGGGTGGGAGTGGTCGCGCGGCTGGTCGCGTGGGTGGTTGCGCTCATGGGTTCCGGTCTCCTTAACGTCGTTAAGTAAGGCTGCGTGCAGCAGCATGCGCTTAACGCCGTTAAGCTGTCAACGTGGTTCCCAGGAAAAACCCGAAGCTGGACAAGGCACAGGTCGCCGAAGCGGCCCTGCGGTTGCTGAACGAGGTCGGTCTGGAGGGGCTGAGCCTCCGACTGATCGCCAAGGAGCTGGACGTCCAGGCGCCCGCGCTCTACTGGCACTTCAAGAACAAGCAGGACCTGCTCGACGAGATGGCCACCGAGATGGTGCGGCGCATGGCGGCGGACTGGGCCGGGATGCCGTCAGGGGGCGAGGACGGCGCCGGCTGGCAGGAGGCCCTGCGGGCGCGGATGCGGGGGCTGCGCGAGCACCTTCTGCGGTACCGCGACGGCGCGAAGGTGTACAGCGGGACGCACTTCACCGACCTGTCGTACGCGGCGCCGATGGAGGCGAGCCTGCGCATGCTCACGGCCGCGGGGTTCTCGCCGGCGGGGGCCGCGCGGGCCTGGTTCACGGCGTACAGCTACACGATCGGCTACGTCATCGAGGAGCAGTCGATGGGGCCGGACCCGGTGCGGGGCGGGGAGAGGTACGACCTTGCCGCGCGGGCCGAGCGGTTGGCGGGGTATCCGTTGGCCGTGGAGGCGGGGTGGGAGATGTTCCGGGACCAGGAGCGGGGGTTCGAGGTGGGGCTGGAGGCGGTCGTGGCGGGCGTCGCGGTGGTGCTGCTGGGGAGTGGGGGGAGCTGAGGGGATCGGGTTCCGTTGCGTGGTGGGCGCGGAGAGAGTGGTGAGGCCGGTTGGGGGCGGCTGACGGTGGTGTGTGGCCGGCCGCGCAGTTCCCCGCGCCCCTTACGGGGCGCGTCCCCGGCAGCGATCCCGCGCTCCGTGACCGGCCTTGCGCTCCGCGACCGATCCTGAGCCCCGCGACTCGTCCGCGTCCCGCGACCGGTCCCGCGCCCCGTCACACGTCTCGCGCCCCGTGACCGGTCCAGCCTCGGGCAGGAGACCAGCCGCCGCCCCGCCCCCTCACCGCTTCTTGCCCGCCCTCGCCCTTCTGATCGTCCTCGTCACCAGCGGGGGCAGCAGGTCCACGGCGAGTCTGCGGGCGGGGTTCCGCGGTGGACGTGGGCGGGCGGGGGGCTTCGGAGCCAGGGCTGCCGGGCTCGGTGGTTCCGGCGGGGTCCAGTGGCGGGACTTCGGGAAGGCCGGGGCCCGCATGCCCTTGGACTTGAGGCGGATGATGCGGTGGCCGGCCGCCTGCTGCTTGCTGATGTGGCAGTCGTCCCGGCGTCCGACCATCTCCAGGAGGGCCTCCTGGACGGGCTCCGGGTCGTCCCACGTGCCGTAGAGCTTCTGCGTGCTGAGGCAGATCGGGTTGAGGCCCCGGTTGAGGACGGCCTCCCACGCGGCGATGGAGACCCCGGGGGTGTGCTCCGAGCGGAAGTCGTCGAGGACGACCAGGCCGCCGGGGAGGAGCAGGTCCCGCGCGGCGGTGATGTCGCCCGCGACATGCTCGTACAGGTGCGAGGCGTCGATGTGCACGAAGCGGCAGGAACGCGGCTCGACCTCGCCGGGCACGATCGAGCTGGGGCCTTGCAGGACGCGGGGCAGCTCGTCGTGGAAGGAGAGGTAGTTCGCCTCGAAGGCCCGGCGGGTGAGCGTACTGCGGTAGGACTTGGTGGCCTCCGCCGCGTTGGCGTCGTCGGGCGCGTCGCTCTCGAAGAGGTCGCAGACCGTGTAGGCCTCGCCCTCCTGGAGATGCCGGCCAAGGAAGATGGCGCTCTTGCCCATGTAGACGCCGACCTCCAGGAGATCGCCTTTTCCGCCCGTGACCTCCTGCCGGTTCAGGAGCCAGTCGAAAAGCAGCTGGTCGAGCACCGGAAACCAGCCGGGAACATCGTCGAGTTCCCGGGGGAGTCGGATCGTGCCGTGTTCAGAGGTCATTTCAGAGGTCGTTTCAGAGGCCATGAGGACAGAAGACTCTCTTGTGTCGACGAGACGAACAGGCGATATGCGCACAAGCGGCAGGAGACGGCCGAGCGGGTTATGGGCGGACGGGTGGAAGGAGGGACTGGTGAACCCACGAACTGGGAGCCCATGAACTGGTGAACGGGCCTGGAACCTACGAGACGGCTATGGCCTGGTCAAGGATGCTGCGGAGCCTTACCGCCGAGGTGATGTCGAATCCTCGGGCCGGATGAACAGTGGGCCAATTCCAGGTTCAGAAACGGTTCAGCCGCGGCGTCCCGCGAGTGACGCGCGCAACCAGGGCTGCAACGGACGTTCGACCCACCGGTGCAGCAGCCACGCGAGCGTCAGCATCAGCGCCACCGTGAGCGCGACGGTCACGGACGACGGAACGCCCAGACCCTGGTGCAGCGCCCGGACCACCGGCCAGCCCAGGTGCTCGTGCACGAGATAGAACGGGTACGTCAGGGCGCCCGCGGTGGCCATCCAGGGCCGGTCGAGGCGCCGCAGGAGGCCCAGGGCGACCGCCGCCACGGCCGCGAAGCCGACGCCGACCGCGAGGACGATGCCGAGCTGGGGGCGGTAGGAGAAGAACTCCGCGTCCGGGGCGTGCCACATGTCCTCGACCGTGCGGTACTGGCTCAGCAGCAGGCTGAACACGACGACCAGCCAGGCGGTGGTGTCCCGGCGGTCGCGGTGCACCAGGTAGAGGCCCAAGCCGCCGATGAACAGCGAGGCGTACTGCGGCATCAGGACCATGTCCAGCAGCGGCTCCTTCGCGGCCGGCGCCAGGACCGAGGCCAGCGTCCAGCCGCCGCAGAACCAGATCACGCGTCTGCGGGTCACCCCGGGCAGGACCACGCACAGTGCGAACAGGACGTAGAAGCGGACCTCGGCCCACAGCGTCCAGCACACGCCCAGGACCCGGTCCGCCCCGAGCGGCGTCTGCAGCATCGTGAGGTTGACCAGGAACTCGCTGACGGACACCCGCGCGAAGCCGATGCCCGGGAGGGCGAACACGGCCGCGACCAGGATCACCGCCGCCCAGTACGCCGGCAGCAGGCGGGCCGCGCGGGAGGCGAGGAAGGACTGGACGGAACGCCCCCAGCCGCTCGCACAGATCACGAACCCGCTGATCACGAAGAAGGCCTGTACCCCGGCCCAGCCGTAGGCGAACAAGCCGTGGGCGGTGGGGAACTGCACGGCGGGCGAGGCGCCCCACGCCTTGGCGATCTCCCCGTCGCGCCCCCCGTAGTGATAGGCCGCGACGCAGAGCGCGGCGAGCAGCCGCAGCCCGTCCAGGGCGTACAGCCGGGGCCGGGCCACGGCCCCGCCGGGGCGGGGGCGCGGCGTCGTGTCGGTCCGGGGCTCGACCCGGTCGGCCGTCTCTGTCGAGGAAGTCACCCGGGGTTCACCCCAGCGTGGCTCGCTTGAGGGACCGGGCCCGCCGCGCGACTCTTCGCACGGTGGCGTTGCGCGGGATGAACGCGAGCTGGACGGGGATACCGCCCGGCAGCCCCAGCGAGGTCAGTCGGCGCCGCTTGAAGTACCGCAGGGTGTGCGCGCTCAGATGCCGGGTCAGATACGCCTCGGCCTCGGCGCGCAGCGACGGGTAGATCTTCGGCTGCATCGCGAAACCGACCGCCCGGACCAGACCGTCGAGGTCCGTGACCGCCGGGCCCGGCTTCTGTGAGGTGACCGCGTCCCGGTCGCCCAGCTCCGGCAGCAGCGCGTCCACGATCGTGACGGGCACCCGGTTGCTGTTCTCGTACGGGGCGAGCCGGTCCAGCAGGGTGCCGGTGCCGACGCGGGCGACCGGCAGGCCGTACAGCGCGGACGCGGTGAGCAGGGCCGTGGAGAAGCAGCCGACGACGAGGGCCGGACGCATCCGCTGGTAGAGCACCTCGGCGAGGACCGGCGTGTCCAGCACGGTCAGATCGGCGCCGAGCCGCTCCGCCTCCTTCTCCAGACCGCGCGACCAGCGGGCCGGGGCGCTCGGGTGCGGCTTGAACACCACACGCGTGTGACCGAGCGCGACCGCGCCCTTCAGCATCGTCACATGGAGGTCCTCCTCCTCCTCGGCGGTGAGGATGCCGAGCGCGGAGAGGTACTGGCCCAGCAGCAGCGCGGGCTCCTCGATCGCGGGCAACTCGTCACCGGTGTCGAGGAGTTCCGCCAGCACCTTCACGAAGGCGTCCGTCGGCACGATCTCCGGCCCGACCCCGAACTCGGTGAGCAGCAGGGGCTTCAGGTCCGGCACCAGGTCCAGGTGGAGGAGGCGGTCGATGCGGGTGCCGACCAGCGGGTCGATCTTGTTGCGGGTGGGCCCGTAACTCATCAGGCCGTCCGCGTACACGGTCACGGGGGCCCCGGTGAAGATCTGGGTGAAGCCGAGCGCCGGATGGACCTGGATGGACTCCACGGCCAGCTCGACGTCGTCGTCGCCGAGGTTCCACAGCAGCCGCAGATGCCGCTCCCACAGCGGTACGTCGTCCTGGCGCGGGGACCAGCCGCCGGGGTGGAAGGGGGAGATGGTCTCGTTCCAGGAGATCACCTCGTCGAAGCGGGCGCTCAGCCGATCGAAGCCGGGCATCTCGTCCAGGCCGGGCGCCGTCTCCGGCGTCGCCGCGTTGTTGGAGATCAGCAGGATGCGCCGGGCGGCGGGGCGGAAGCACTCGGTGTCCAGGGCGGCGGCCAGTGTGGCCGTGCCGTACAGCGTGGACGCCATGAAGATCTGCGTGGTCACGCGGCGACCCCCGTGGCGGCGGGACGGCGGCGCAGCCGGCGCAGCCGGGTGGCGCGCTGGACGTCCATGGAGTCCAGGGCCTCGTCGAGCACGTCCTGCGGCATGCGGCGCAGCGCGGTCGCGCTCATCGACTTCAGTTTCCGTGCCACCGCCGGCTCGAACCTTTCGATGGATCCCAGATGGTGGGAGATGATCGCGCAATAGGTGCGCACGGCCTTGGGGAGAAGTCTGTCCGCGTCCCGGTCCTTCGCCGTCTCCTCGATGACCTGGTCGAACGCGCGAATGAAATCGAGCTGCCGTACGTCGCCGATCTGGGTCAGCGAGGACGCCACGCCGCGCCGGTAGAAGACGCCCAGCAGCCCCACCGTGGCGAAGGATTCGGCCTCCCGGTGGAGCTTCCAGATCCAGGGCCGGTCCTCG
Organism: Streptomyces bottropensis ATCC 25435; assembly: GCF_000383595.1. NCBI lineage: Bacteria > Bacillati > Actinomycetota > Actinomycetes > Kitasatosporales > Streptomycetaceae > Streptomyces > Streptomyces bottropensis. The sequence goes on from NZ_KB911581.1 coordinate 1,235,630, forward strand.
GCGGTGCGCAGCCCGTGGGTGAAGTGCAGGACGCCCTTGTCGACCAGCCGGCGGTGGTAGATGCCCGCCCAGGCGAACGCGTAGTCGACGGAGGTGGAGCGGTCGGCGGGCAGGATCGCGTCCCGCGGGTTCATCACCACGCCCCGGCGCCCGTTGGGCACCCGGTGGACGGAGCGGGCCCGCCCGGTGCACTGGACATGGTCCGTGCGCACGAAGTCGCAGCCCAGGTCCTCGATGGCGCCCAGCAGTCGGGGGAAGTAGCCGGGGGCGAGCCAGTCGTCCCCGTCGAGGAACGTCAGGTACTCACCGCGGGCGTTGTCGATGCCCGTGTTGCGCGCGGTCGCCAGTCCTCCGTTCTGTTCGTGTCTGACATACACCGCCCCCGGCAACTCGCGCTCCGCGCGCGCGAGAATGTCCGGTGTCTCGTCGCGCGAGCAGTCGTCGACGAGAATGAATTCGAAATCCTCACGAGCGTTTGCTCCGAGGCTCTTCAGGGTGTCGGGCGCGTATTGCTGCACGTTGTAGAACGGCACGATGACGGAGAGCTTGACCACCCCCGTGACGTTAGGGGGCCCTCCGGCATTCGTCTTGACCACCCGCTTGATGTCAGGTGAACGACGCGTGGCGGAACCGTGAACCAGGTGCATTCCGCCGGCTTTCGCGCCCTGATTCGCCGTCCGGCGATGTGCTGTTAACCCTTTGTTGCATTCAGGTTGGGCCGTTCAACGGAATCGCTTCCTAGCGTCTTCGATGTGCCAGCAAGTGCTACGAACACCCTGCGAGTCGCCGTACTCGCGGATTCCGACACCCGGTGGAAATGGGGCGCGCTCACCGCGCACCGTCTCGCTCCGGAGAAGTCGGACATCCGCCTGGACGGCTTCCTCCTGCGCGGCCGGGCCACACCCACGGCCCGCCAGCTGGAGGAGGTCGGCGTCCGCCCCGACTCCCTGCGCGAGGTGACCGGCCTCGAATTCCTGCGCGCCATGAAGGAGGCCGCGTACGACGTCGTCCTGCTCTCCCTCGTCGGCGGGGGCGTCCAGGCGATGCTGCACGGCCTGCGCCGGGCCTGGGACGGGCGAACGAAGCGGCCCGTGGTCGTCACCGGGTACGTCGGTGTCGTCTACGAGAAGCTCGCCGACGGTCTGCTGCTGCGGCACGGCGCGGACCTCGTCCTCGCCAACTCCCGCCAGGACGCGGACCGGTTCAGGGCGGTCTACGAGGGCGTGGGCGCCGACGCCTCCTCGGTCACCGAGGTCGCGCTGCCCTTCCTGGGCGGCAGGACCTACGCGGGCGCCGAGGACCCGTCCGCGGAGCAAGGGCGCGGGCCCTACACGGTCGTCTTCGCCGTACAGCCGTCCGTCCCGGACAACCGCCGGGACCGCACCTACCTGCTGAACCGGCTGATCGGGCACGCCAGGCTGCACCCGGACCGTGAGGTGCTGCTGAAGCTGCGCTCCAGGCCGGGCGAGCACACCACGCACATCGAGGAACTCCCGTACCAGAAGCTGGCGGAGAAACAGCCCGACGGTCTGCCGGCCAACTTCCGCCTCGCCTACGGGAACATGGGCGAGATCCTCGACAGCACCGACCTGCTGGTCACCGTCAGTTCCACGGCCGCCCTGGAGTCGCTGCACCGCCGGATCCCCACCGTCGTCCTCACCGACCTCGGCATCCGCGAGACCCTCGGCAACCACCACTTCGTGGGCTCCGGCTGCCTCGCCTCCTGGGACCAGCTGGACGCCGGGTACGAGCCGGTGCCGGACCCGCGGTGGGTGGCCCGGCAGGGAGTCGCCGCCGGGGGCTCCGGGGGTGGCTCGTACAGCACGGCCTTCGACGCCGCCCGCGACCGCATCGCCGAGCTGGTCGGGGCCGCCGAACTGCCGCCCCTGGCCCCGTACTACACCCCCGTCACCGCGCCCGGCTATCTGCCCGGCATCCTCGCCCGCCACCACCTCGGCCCCGACGGCGCCCCGCTGCCCGGAGCGCCCGCCGCCGAGCGGCAGGCCGGGCCCGTACGGCAGATCGTGCGCCGGGCGGCGCGCGGCGCCTACCGCCACGGAGTGCAGCGCGTGGCACCCGTCATCCGCCGGATGGGGGAGCTGTGAGCCGCCACCTGTCCACTGCGCAAGGAGTACAGCCCATGCCCCACCCGGAAGCGGACCGAGCGGCCTCCGCCCGCCGCGTCCTCGCCGTGATCCCCGCGCGCGGCGGCTCCAAGGGCGTCCCCGCGAAGAACCTCGCCCCCGTCGGCGGCGTTCCGCTGGTGACCCGCGCGGTCCGTGAGTGCCTCGCCGCCCGGCTGGTGACCCACGTCGTCGTCTCCACCGACGACCACGCCATCGCCGCCGCGGCCCGCGAGTCCGGCGCCGAGGTCGTGCTCCGCCCCGCCGCCATCGCGGGCGACACCGCCACCTCCGAGGCCGCCGTCCTGCACGCCCTGGACGCCCATGAGGCCCTGCACGGCGCCTCGGTCGACGTCGTCCTGCTGGTCCAGTGCACCAGCCCCTTCATCCTGCGCGAGGACATCGACGGTGTGACCCGCGCCCTCGTCGAACACGGCGCCGACACCGCCCTCACCGTCGCCCCGTTCCACGGCTTCGTCTGGCGCGACACGACCGAGGAGTCCGCGGCCGCCCCGCACGGCGCGGCGGCCGCGGCCCTCGCCGACACCCCGGCCGGCGGCCACGCCCCCGCGGCGCACGGCACCGAGGACCTCGCCGGAGCCCCGGCCGGCGGCCACGGCGTCAACCACGACAAGTCCTTCCGCCCCCGCCGCCAGGACCGGCCGCAGGACCTGCTGGAGACCGGCGCCGCCTACGCCATGGACGCGGCCGGGCTGCGCAAGTTCCAGCACCGCTTCTTCGGCCGCACGGAACTCGTGCGCACCGACCCCGCGCGGGTCCTGGAGATCGACGACCCGCACGACCTCGCCCGCGCCCAGGCCCTCGCACCGCTCTTCGACGCGAACCGGCCCGGCGCCCTTCCCACCCGCGACGACATCGACGCCGTGGTCCTCGACTTCGACGGCACCCAGACGGACGACAGGGTGCTGATCGACTCCGAGGGACGGGAGTTCGTCTCCGTGCACCGCGGCGACGGACTCGGCATCGCGGCCCTCCGCAGGAGCGGCCTGGAGATGCTGATCCTCTCCTCGGAACAGAACCCGGTCGTCGCCGCCCGGGCCCGGAAGCTCAAGCTCCCGGTCCTGCACGGCATCGACCGCAAAGACCTCGCACTGAAGCAGTGGTGCGAGGAGCAGGGCATCGCGCCGGAGCGCGTGCTCTACGTCGGCAACGACGTCAACGACCTCCCGTGCTTCGCCCTCGTGGGCTGGCCCGTGGCGGTCGGCAGCGCCCACGACGTCGTACGCGGCGCCGCACGCGCGGTCACCACCGTCCCCGGCGGTGAAGGCGCGATCCGGGAGATCGCCGGCTGGATCCTCGGCCCCTCCCTCGACTCTCTCGACTCCCTCACCAGTTAAGGAATCCTCCGTCATGAGCACCAACTCCCGTCTGCGCACCTTCGGTTCGAAGACCGCCGGCCCCGGCCACCCCGTCTACGTCGTCGGTGAGATCGGCATCAACCACAACGGTGAGCTGGAGAACGCCTTCAAGCTGATCGACGCCGCCGCCGAGGCCGGCTGCGACGCGGTCAAGTTCCAGAAGCGCACCCCCGAGATCTGCACCCCCCGCGACCAGTGGGACATCGAGCGCGACACCCCCTGGGGCCGCATGACCTACATCGACTACCGCCACCGTGTGGAGTTCGGTGAGGACGAGTACCGCCAGATCGACGAGTACGCCAAGAGCAAGAACATCGACTGGTTCGCCTCCCCGTGGGACACCGAGGCCGTCGCCTTCCTGGAGAAGTTCGACGTCCCCGCCCACAAGGTGGCCTCCGCCTCCCTCACCGACGACGAGCTGCTGCGCGCCCTGCGCTCCACCAACCGCACGGTCATCCTCTCCACCGGCATGTCGACCCCGAAGCAGATCCGCCACGCGGTCGAGGTCCTCGGCAGCGACAACATCCTGCTCTGCCACGCCACCTCGACCTACCCGGCCAAGGCGGAGGAGCTGAACCTCCGCGTCATCAACACCCTGCAGGCCGAGTACCCGAACGTCCCGATCGGCTACTCCGGCCACGAGACGGGCCTGCAGACCACGCTCGCCGCCGTCGCCCTCGGCGCCACCTTCGTCGAGCGCCACATCACCCTCGACCGCGCGATGTGGGGCTCCGACCAGGCCGCCTCCGTCGAGCCGGGCGGCCTCACCCGCCTCGTCCGCGACATCCGCACCATCGAGGCCTCCCTCGGCGACGGCGTCAAGAAGGTCTACGACTCCGAGCTGGGCCCCATGAAGAAGCTGCGCCGTGTCTCCGGCGTCGTCGCCGAGGCGGAGATCGCGGCGGCGGCGGGCGAGCCGGTCGCGGTCTGAGTCTCCCTCCATCCCTGACCACGGGTCTCCCTCACTACGGGACGGTCGTACGTCGATGAGCCGCCGCGCCGGAACCGCCGGCCCCCACACCCTCGCCTTCGTCGAGAGCCCGGTACAGCTGCTGAACGTGCTGGAGTGGGCGCACGCCCATGCCCTCGGCACACCCGAGGACCCCGGCGCGGGGCCCTTCCGGCGGGGCGGCGCGGGACTCACCCTCGTGGTCCTGTCGCCCAACGACCCGATGACCCGCGGCCAGCTCCGCCGGATGGCGGAGCTGGCCCGGGACGAGGGGCACAACGTGCGCTGGGAGGAGGCGCGCGGCGGCACCGCCGCCCCCTTCCGCACCATCGGCGGCCTCGCGTCGCTGCTGCGTGCCGCGAGCCGCATCGTCCTGGGCGACCCCTTCTCCCGCTACGTCCAGCTCCTGCTGACCATCACCCGGGCCCGGGACGTCGTCGTCGTCGACGACGGCACCGCGACCATGGAGTTCGTCTCGCAGCTGGCCCGCGGCGAGCGCCTCGTGCGCTGGCACCGCAAGGGCGGCCGGCCCGGCCCCCGCGACCTGATCTTCGCCCCGGTCTCCTCCAAGGCCCGCAAACGCCTCACCCCGGCCGCCGGCAGACGCGTCGAGGTCTTCTCCGCCATGCCGATCGACGAGACCCCCGAGGGCGTCTTCGTCACCGCCAACGACTTCGCCTGGACCCGGTCCCGCTTCGGCCCGCCCCGCATCACCAAGGGCGCCGACCTCGTGGGCACGTCCCTCGTGGAGACCGGCGTGGTGGACGGCGACCGCTACCTCGAAGCCGTCCGCTCCCTCGCCAAGACCCACGGCGCCACCCGCTACTTCGCCCACCGCCGGGAGAGTGCCGAGAAACTCCACGCCCTCGCCGCGGAGACGGGACTGGAGATCGTCCGCCCGGATCTCCCCCTCGAACTCATCGCCCGCCGCGGCCCCATCGGCCGGACGATCCTCAGCTTCCCCTCGACCGTGGTCCACACCCTGCCGCTCGCGCTCGCCGGCACGGACGTACGCGTGGCGGTCTGCGACATCGACCCGAGCTGGCTGACGGAGAACGCCTCCCCCCGCGCCCAGGGCTTCCTGTCCGGGGTCACGGGCACCGCACGGGACGTCCACCGGCTGTCGTCGGTGGTGTCGGCCTGAGCCGCGCCTCGGCGGCCCCGGGCCGACTGCCCTGAACCGTGTTCGCTCCGGGGGGATCCGGAGCCGTCGCTTCCCCGGCCGGACCGCGCCTATCGTGCCGCGTGACGGGGGAGGCGAAGTGCCCTCCCCGAAGGGGGAGTGGTGACGACACACGGCGAACGCGCGCGGCTGGCGCCCACGGCGGACGGACACCGGGTCACCCCCGCCGAACTCTTCTTCGGCTAGTTCTCGATGGATTCGTCTACGCCATCACCCAGGTCACGGCCCTGATGGCCGACCGGCCCACCGCGTTGAGCCTGCTCGGCGGCATGGTCGTCCTCGCCCTCCTGTGGTGGTGCTGGTGCTGCTTCGCCTGGCTCGGCAACGTCGTACGCGCCGACACGGGCGGCATGGCCGCGGTGCTGGTGGCGGTGATGACGGTCGTCCTGATCGTCTCCCTGACGGTCCCCGAGGTGTACGACGACGCCCCGGGCGGCCTCTACGCCCCCGTGCTGTTCGTCGTCTGCTACGGCGCGGTCCGCGGCCTCCACCTGGTGACCTACTGGCTCTCCGACCCCGGCGACGCGGCCCTGCACGCCACCCTGCGCCGTACGGCCCTGCTCTCGGTGCTTCCGCCCTTCACCCTGCTGCTCGTGGGCTCCGCCTTCGACGGCGTGACCCGGACCCTGATCTGGCTGGCGGCGGTGGTCATCGACTACGCGGGCATCTTCGTCACCGGCCGGTCGGGCTGGCGCGTGGCGTCCCCCGCCCACTTCTCCGAACGCCACGGTCTGATCGTCATCATCGCGCTGGGCGAGTCCATCGTCGCGATCGGCGTCGGGGTCACCGGCTACCCGGTCTCCGCCCCCGTCGTGGCCGCGGCGGCCCTCGGCCTCCTGGTCTCCGCCGCGCTCTGGCGCCTGTACTTCCACGGCGTCTGCGAACCGGCCGAACACCGCCTGGCCGAACTGACCGGCGACGACCGCACGGTCCTGGCCCGCGACACGTACACCTTTCTGCACCTGCCGCTGGTGGCCGGCATCGTCGTCACCGCCCTCGGCATGAAGACGACCCTGCACCAGGTCGCCGACACGGCCCACTACGGCCTTGCCGAGCCTCTCCACGGCATGCCCGCCTGGGCCCTGGCGGGCGGCACGGGCCTGTTCCTGCTCGGCTCCGCCGCGATCCGGCTCCGTACCACGGGCCGCCACGCCCCGGCCCTCCTCACCGGCGCCGCCCTCTGCCTGGCGGCAGGACCCCTGACCTCCCTCGTCCCGGCCCTGGCAGCCCTGACAGGCCTGACAGCGACGATCGCCACGGTCCTGCTCGTCCAGGGCCGCGCAGCACGGGGCGGCGGCGCCGCCGGGGACTGAGGAAGCGCGCCCGTCGACCCCCGCGCCCCCCGTCACCCCCGTGATCCCTGTCACCCCCACCACGCCCACAGCGGCCACCCGCACGCCACGGCCCCGGCCCCCGGTTCACCCCCGCAGCCGCAGGCCACCGCCCACGTGTCGGCCGCTCGCGCCGCCTCCCCGCCCACCGCGTCGCACACAGGCCGTAGCGGAACCAGCATGCGGCGGTGATGGTTCCGGGACAGTGCGATGGGCCGGACGTGGTATCCGTGGAGGGTGGGAATCGGCCGGGCACCCCCGGACGTTTGGACCATGGGAATCGCGGGCAACCCCGGCGCTCCCTTCTCCGAGGTCAGCCCGCCCGCGAAGAGGCGGCCGGGTATACCCATCCCTGCCAATACGTATGCGTCGCGCGACCGGAAATCTTCCCCTTACGGGCTGATTTTTTGTTGATCGAGGGTGAGAAGGTCGCCCGATCGCCCTACCCTTCAGAGGGTGAACCAACTGATGTCCCGAGAGTCCGAGGCAGATCTGCCAGGGGAAGCCGAAACATCGCTCCCCGGCACGTTGCCGGAAGCCCTGCGTGCCGAACTCGTCGCCTTCCGCCGCGACTTGCACATGCACCCGGAGCTCGGCAACCAGGAGTTCCGCACGACCGCCGCGATCAAGGCCCGCCTGGAGAAGGCCGGCCTCAGCCCGCGCGTGCTCGACAGCGGCACCGGACTCATCTGTGACATCGGCGACTGGAACGGCACCGACAGCGCCGCGCTCGCCCTGCGCGCCGACATCGACGCCCTGCCCATCCCGGACACCAAGGTCGACTGCGACTACCGCTCCACCGTCCCCGACCGCGCGCACGCCTGCGGCCACGACGTGCACACCACCGTCGTCCTCGGCGCCGGCCTCGTCCTCGCCGACCTGCACCGCAGGGGACAGCTGCCCCGCCCTGTCCGGCTGATCTTCCAGCCCGCCGAGGAGGTCCTGCCCGGCGGTGCCGCCGACGTGATCAGGAGCGGCGCGCTCGACGGCGTCGGCCGCATCATCGCGGTGCACTGCGACCCGAGGGTCGACGCCGGCTTCATCGGCCTGCGCCACGGCCCCATCACCTCCGCGTGCGACCGGCTGGAACTGTCCCTGGACGGGCCGGGCGGCCACACCGCGCGCCCCCACCTCACCACCGACCTCGTCACCGCCGCCGCCCGGGTCGTCACCGACGTCCCCGCGCTGGTCGCCCGCCGCTTCGACGCCCGCGCCGGACTCGTCGTGACCTGGGGCCGCATCGAGTCGGGGCACGCCCCGAACGTCATCCCGCAGCACGCCGAACTCTCCGGCACCGTCCGCTGCCTGGACATCAACGCCTGGCGGCAGGCCCCCGACCTGATCCACGAGGCGGTCCAGGAGGTCGCGGTCATGCACCGAGCCAAGCCCGAGATCAACTACATCCGGGGCGTCCCGCCGGTCGTCAACGACCCCGTCGTCACCGAACTGCTGCACGACTCGATGGTCGCCCGCCGCGGCGTCCGGTCCGTGGAGGACACCGAGCAGAGCCTCGGCGGCGAGGACTTCTCCTGGTACCTGGAGCACGTCCCGGGCGCGATGGCGCGCCTGGGTGTCCGCCGTCCGGGCGATCTCACCGTCCGCGACCTCCACCAGGGCGACTTCGACGCCGACGAGCACGCCATCACCGTGGGTGTGGAACTCTTCACCGCGGCCGCCCTCCTCGACGCCCGCATGCGCGCCCTGGACCCGGCAGGCCGGTAAACCCCTCCGGTTGCGCCCCGCCGACCCTCGCGGCAGCCTGGTGCGCGTGTCCGTACGATCACCGTACGGAGCGCGCACCTTCACGCTGACGTCACCCCTCGTACACGCACAGCGAGGGGCGGGAGAGGCGCTGTGTCCATAAGATCCCTTTCGATCCCATGGTTCACGAGGACGTAACGGCCACCGGCACGAATGGATAACGGCCAGTCGAAACCCCGTTCCCAGGAGGGTCTACGCGCGTTAATGTGCGCCGAACTGAGCACCCGGTCGCGGGGCTTTGGAGAAGATGGGGAACTTCAAGATGCGTCGGATTTCCAAACTGACCCGCGTCGCGGTGGGGGTCGCGTCGCTGGCGCTCGCCGCCACGGCCTGTGGTGGCACCAGCAGTGAGAGCAGCGGCAGCGGTGGCGAGACCAGCAAGGGCGAAAAGGGTCTCGCGATCGCGTACGACATCGGCGGCAAGGGCGACCAGTCCTTCAACGACGCCGCGTACGCGGGCCTGGAGAAGGCTCAGAAGGAATTCGGGTACAAGACCGAGGACATCGAGCCCACCGAGGGCGAGACGGACGCCGACAAGCAGCAGCGTCTGGAGTCCCTCGCCAAGCAGGGCTACAACCCGGTGATCGGCGTCGGCTTCGCCTACGGCCCCGCCATGGAGGCCGCGTCCAAGAAGTTCCCGAAGACCACCTTCGGCATCGTCGACTCGGTCGTCGAGGGTGACAACGTGGCGTCCCTCGTCTTCGCCGAGCAGGAGGCCTCGTACCTCGCCGGTGTCGCGGCCGCCAAGGCCACCAAGACCAACACCGTGGGCTTCGTGGGCGGCGTGGACATCCCGCTGATCCACAAGTTCGAGGCCGGCTACAAGCAGGGCGTCGAGGACACCAGCGGCGGCAAGGTCAAGGTCCTCTCGCAGTACCTGACCCAGACGGCCGAAGAGGGCGGCTTCTCCAGCCCCGACAAGGGCAAGGCCGCCGCCGAGGGCCAGATCGAGAAGAAGGCGGACGTGCTCTACGCGGCCGCCGGCCTCTCCGGCCAGGGCGTCATCGAGGCCGCCGCCAAGGCCAAGGTCTGGGCGATCGGTGTCGACTCCGACCAGTACAACCAGGAGGCTCTGGCCCCCTACAAGGACTACATCCTCACCTCCGCCCTGAAGGACGTCGGCGGCGCGGTCTACGCCCTCGCCAAGTCCGTCGAGGACGGCAAGCCCCTCAACGGTGTCCAGACCTTCGACCTGAAGGTGGACGGCGTCGGCCTGGCCGACTCCAACCCGAAGATGGGCGAGATCGCCGGCCTCACCGACGCGGTCGCCAAGGCCAAGGCGGGCATCACCGACGGCTCGATCAAGGTGAAGACCGAGTAGGTCCGGATCCGCGACGAACGCCGACAGCGGGCGGGTGTGCTTCTGCACCCGCCCGCTGACGCGTCTCCCGGCGCACCGGTTTGAGACGGCCCCCGGGAGGGAGGCGGGGGACCGCGCCATCCACGTCCGAGCCGGGGAGGCCCCCTAAGGGGCACGAGGGACCTGATCGGGGCGGGGCAGCCGTCAGGGGCCGAGGGGCCGTGTCCGGGCGGGGGGCAGCCCGCAAGGGGCACGAGGGGCCCCGCCGGGCAGGGGGCAGCCCGTAAGGGGCACGAGGGGCCGTGTCCGGGTGGGGCAAGCCCCGTAGAGGTACGAGGGACCGCGTGCGGCCGGGGAGGCCACCGAAGGGGCGCGAGACCTGCTCGGGGCGGGAGCAGCCCGTAAGGGGCACAAGGGGCCGCGTCCGGGCGGGGCGGCCCCGCAAAAGCCCGAGGGGCCGTGTCCGGCCGGGGCGCCCCGCAGGGGGCGCGGGGAACTGCGCGACCAGCCACGATGCACCCGCACCCGACACTCCACCCCGACCACCCCCACGCCACCCCCGGACACCCTTGCGACACGGCCCCATAACAACGTGGTCCACCAGGCTTCACCCGGAGGGTCTACGCGCGTTACTCTGCGGCGAAAGCCATATAAGGCGCCGATGCTGTGAAGCACTACTGAGCAGTACCCCCCGGCGCTGTACGACAGGAGCACCACACATGCGCCGGGTTTCCCGCCTCGCGGTCGCAGGCGCAGCGACCGCCTCCCTCGCCCTCGCCCTCTCCGCCTGCGGCGGCACCTCGACGGACGCCGCGACGTCCGCCGACTCCAAGGGCGACAAGGGCCTCGCGATCGCCTACGACGTCGGTGGCAAGGGCGACCAGTCCTTCAACGACGCGGCCTACGCGGGCCTGGAGAAGGCGAAGAAGGAGTTCGGGTACGACACCCAGGACATCGAGCCCACCGAGGGCGAGACGGACGCGGACAAGGAGCAGCGGCTGGTCTCCCTGGCCAAGCAGGGCTACAACCCGGTCGTCGGCGTCGGCTACGCGTACGCGACGGCCGTGAAGGCCGCCGCCGAGCAGTACCCGGACACCACCTTCGGCATCGTGGACGACTCCACGGTCCAGCTGGAGAACGTCGCGGACCTGGTCTTCTCCGAGGAGCAGGCCTCGTACCTCGCCGGTGTCGCGGCGGCCAGGTCCACGAAGACGAACACCGTCGGCTTCGTGGGCGGTGTGGACATCCCGCTGATCCACAAGTTCCAGGCGGGCTTCGAGCAGGGCGTCAAGGACACCAACCCCAAGGCGAAGGTGCTCACCCAGTACCTCACCCAGACGGCCGAGGAGGGTGGCTTCTCCAGCCCCGACAAGGGCAAGACGGCCGCCGAGGGCCAGATCGAGAAGAAGGCCGACGTCGTCTACGCGGCGGCCGGTCTGTCGGGCCAGGGCGTGATCGAGGCCGCTGCCGCGAACAAGATCTGGGCGATCGGTGTCGACTCCGACCAGTACCGGCAGGAAGCCCTCGCGAAGTACAAGGACTCCATCCTGACCTCGGCGACGAAGGACGTCGCCAAGGCGGTGTACAACCTGGCAAAGTCGGTCGAGGACGGCAAGCCCGCGACCGGTATCGTCAGGGGCGATCTGAAGACCGGCGAGGTCGGCCTCGCCGACTCCCACCCGAAGTTCAAGAGCGACACCGAACTCCAGGAGGCCCTCGCCACGGCCAAGGAGAAGATCATCAGCGGCGAGATCAAGGTCAAGACCGGCTGATCAGCTGTACCACGAGCAGTCGCGCGACCCCGGTGGTGCTCAGGCACCTCCGAAGTCGCCAGTAACCGCGGGGTTACGTGCGCTCAACGGGGTACGGGGAGTATCGCTCCCTGTACCCCGTTGTCTAAGCGGCCCCGGGGACGTCGAGGCATCTCGCCCCGTTTTCCCCGGTACCGCCTGGGCGCGTCGCCCGCTTCCGATGCCGTAGGGGCGCTACGCGCGTAGACGACCCCCTTTCCCAGGAGAGTGCGCCATCAACGCGTCCAGCAGCCCTCCGGCCGACGTGGCGGTCAACGGTCAGGTGACCGCCGTCGAACTTGCCGGGATCACCAAGCGATTCCCCGGCGTCGTGGCCAACCACGACATCCACCTCACCGTGCGCAAGGGCACCGTCCACGCCCTCGTCGGGGAGAACGGCGCCGGCAAGTCGACCCTGATGAAGATCCTCTACGGCATGCAGAAGCCGGACGAGGGCACCATCGCGATCGACGGCGAGCAGGTCTCGTTCTCGTCCCCGGCCGACGCCATCACCCGCGGCATCGGCATGGTCCACCAGCACTTCATGCTCGCCGACAACCTCACCGTCCTGGAGAACGTGGTCCTCGGCAGCGAGAAGCTGTACGGCATCGGCGCCAAGGCCCGCCGCAAGATCAAGGAGATCTCCGAGCGCTACGGCTTCGGCGTGCGCCCGGACGTCCTGGTCGAGGAGTTGGGGGTCGCCGAGCGCCAGCGCGTGGAGATCCTCAAGGTCCTCTACCGCGGCGCCCGCACCCTGATCCTGGACGAGCCCACCGCCGTCCTGGTGCCGCAGGAGGTCGACTCCCTCTTCGCCAACCTGCGCGAGCTCAAGGCGCAGGGCCTGGCGGTCATCTTCATCTCGCACAAGCTGGGCGAGGTGCTGTCGGTCGCCGACGAGATCACCGTCATCCGGCGCGGCACGACGGTCGGCACGGCCGTCCCCGCCGAGACCACCCCGCGTCAGCTCGCCGAGCTGATGGTCGGCAGCGAGCTGCCCACCCCCGAGACGGCCGAGTCCACGGTCACCGACCGCCCCGTCCTCACCGTCAAGGACCTCCGGCTGGAGGCCGTCGGCGGCAAGGCGCTGCTCGACGACATCACCTTCACCATCCACGCGGGCGAGGTCCTGGGCCTGGCCGGCGTCGAGGGCAACGGCCAGACCGAGCTGGTCGACGCGCTGATCGGCCTGAAGTCCGCCGACTCCGGCACGATCGCGCTGGCCGAGGAGGACATGACCACCTGGGTCACGCGCAAGCGCCGTGAGAGGGGCGTCGGCTACATCCCCGAGGACCGTCACCGGCACGGTCTGCTCCTGGAGGCCCCCCTCTGGGAGAACCGTATCCTCGGCCATGTGACCGAGCGGCCCAACGCCAAGGGCGTCTGGCTCGACCCGAAGGCCGCCCAGGAGGACACCCGCCGGATCGTCGCCGAGTACGACGTCCGCACCCCCGGCATCGACGTCACCGCCGCCTCCCTGTCCGGCGGCAACCAGCAGAAGCTGATCGTCGGCCGCGAGATGAGCCACAAGCCGCGCTTCCTGATCGCCGCCCACCCCACCCGCGGTGTGGACGTCGGCGCGCAGGCCCAGATCTGGGACCAGATCCGCGAGGCCCGCCGCGAGGGCCTGGCCGTGCTGCTGATCTCCGCCGACCTGGACGAGCTGATCGGCCTGTCCGACACCCTCCGGGTGATCTACAACGGCAAGCTGGTCGCCGACGCCGACCCGGCCACCATCACCCCCGAGGAGCTGGGCTCGGCCATGACCGGTGCCGCCACCGGCCACCTCGCACACGAAGAGACCCCCGAGACCTCGGCGGACGCGTCCGGGTCCGAGGAAGACGAGGCCCGCTGATGAAGAAGTTCGACAAGGAGCGCATGCTCCTCGCGGTGGCCGGACCGGTCCTCGCGCTCGCCGTGGCCTTCGCGCTGACCGCGATCGTGCTGCTGGCCTCCGGCAAGAACCCGGTCGAGCCGTTCTCGATCATGCTTGAGCAGGCCACGTTCTCCGACATCCAGGTCCGGATCATCAACCAGGCCTCGCTGTACTACGTCGCCGCCCTCGCGGTGGCCATCGGCTTCCGGATGAACCTGTTCAACATCGGTGTCGACGGCCAGTACCTGCTCGGCGCCATGATGGCCGCGATCGTCGGCGCCCACGTCGACCTGCCCACCGCCCTGCAGATCCCGCTGCTGATGCTCACCGCGATCCTCACCGGCGCCTTCTGGGCCGGCATCGTCGGTGTCCTCAAGGTCACCCGGGGCGTCAGCGAGGTCGTCGCGTCGATCATGCTGAACGCGATCGCCACCTCCGTCATCGGCTACCTCTGGCTGCCGACCGTCTTCGGCGTCAAGGTCGGCAACAACAACACCACCGGCGAGATGGCCGAGTCCGGCTGGGTCCCCGGCATCGACATGGGCGCGGCCGGCGAGATCTACGGCCTGGTCCTCCTCGCCGTGGTGCTCGGCATCGGCTACTGGGTCGTCATCAACCGCACCCGCTTCGGCTTCGACCTGCGCGCCTCCGGCGCCTCGGAGTCGGCCGCCGCGGCCAGCGGTGTCGACCCCAAGCGCATGGTCCTCACCGCCATGCTGATCTCCGGCGGTGTCGCGGGCCTCGCGGGCCTGCCGATCCTGCTCGGCGACACCCACACGTACAGCCTGAACTTCCCCACCGGGATCGGCTTCCTGGGCATCGGCATCGCCCTCCTCGGCCGCAACAGCCCCGTCGGCATCGCCTTCGCCGCCCTGCTGTGGGCCTGGCTCGACAAGGCCTCCCCGGAGCTGGACTTCCACGGCTACGACAAGGAGATCGCGGTCATCATGCAGGGCCTGATCGTGCTCTCGGTCGTCGTCTCCTACGAGACCGTGCGCGAGTGGGGCCTGCGCCGCCAGCAGCGCCGGGTCGGCGCCGAGCTGGCCGCGGGTCACGTCCTCGGCGCCTCCGACAACAACAACGTCAAGAAGGAGGTGGCGGGCCGATGACCACGAGCACCACCGCGACCGACGTCAACCAGCCCTCGCTGCAGCCCGCCGCCCCGACCGGCCGCAAGATGCCGCTGCCCGTCCTGCTGCTGGTCATCGCCGGTGTCCTCGCGCTCACCTCGATCGTCCGCATCATCACCGGCGCCGACGGCATCACCAACGTCAGCCAGATGTCCACCGCGCTGGAACTGGCCGTCCCCATCGGCCTCGCCGGTCTCGGCGGTCTGTGGGCCGAGCGCGCGGGCGTCGTCAACATCGGCCTCGAAGGCATGATGATCCTCGGCACCTGGTTCGGTGCCTGGGCCGGCTTCCAGTACGGCCCGTGGACCGGTGTCCTGGTCGGCATCGCGGGCGGCGCGCTCGGCGGTCTGCTGCACGCCTTCGTCACCGTCACCTTCAACGTCAACCACATCGTCTCCGGTGTGGCCATCAACATCCTCGCCCTCGGTGCCACCCGCTACCTCGCGCCCCTCGCCTTCGAGGGCCACCAGGGCGGCTCGGCCAAGCAGTCCCCGCCGGTCGAGTCCATCGGTGACTTCACCGTCCCGGGACTGTCGGACGCGCTGACCGAACTCAACGCCAAGGGCTGGTTCTTCGTCTCCGACCTCGCCGGCCTGCTCGGCGGTCTGGTCACCAACGTCTCGTGGCTGACCCTCGTCGCCGTCGCGCTGATCCCCGCCACCTGGTGGATCCTGTGGCGCAGCGCCTTCGGTCTGCGGCTGCGCTCCTGCGGTGAGAACCCGATCGCCGCCGAGTCCCTCGGCGTCAACGTCTACAAGTACAAGTACCTCGCCGTGATCATCTCCGGCGGTCTGGCCGGCCTCGGCGGAGCCTTCCTCTCCATCGTCGCCAACCCCTTCTACCTGGAGGGTCAGACCAGCGGCCGCGGCTTCATCGGTCTCGCCGCGATGATCTTCGGCAACTGGATGCCGGGCGGTCTCGCCCTCGGCGCCGGCCTCTTCGGCTACACCGACAGCCTCAACCTGCGCGGCGGCTCCGAGAACGTCCACGCCCTGCTGCTGCTCGGCGCCCTGCTGCTGGTCATCGGCGCGATCTGGCAGGCCGTCCGCAAGAAGTACGTCCCGGCCGCGATCACCTTCGTGATCGGCGCCCTGGTCTACACCTGGTACGCGACCACCAACGAGGTCCCGAACCAGGTCGTCGCCGCCACGCCGTACGTCATCACCCTGATCGTCCTCGCGCTCTCCGCCCAGCGTCTGCGGATGCCGAAGGCCGACGGCATGCCGTACCGGAAGGGACAGGGGAAGTGACCGCCGTCGACTGGGCCGCGCTGCGCACGGCGGCCCGGGACGCCATGTCCCGGGCGTACGCCCCCTACTCCGGCTACCCGGTCGGTGTGGCCGCCCTCGTCGACGACGGCCGGATCGTCTCCGGCTGCAACGTCGAGAACGCCTCGTACGGCCTCGGCCTGTGCGCGGAGTGCGGCCTGGTCTCGCAGCTGCAGAACAGCGGCGGGGGCCGTCTGACGCACTTCACCTGCGTGGACGGAAAGGGCGACATCCTCGTCCCGTGCGGCCGCTGCCGGCAGCTGCTGTACGAGTTCGGCGGCCCGGACCTCCTGCTGGAGACCCCGGCGGGCATCCTGCCCCTCTCGGAGATGCTGCCCCAGGCGTTCGGCCCGGACCATCTCACCAAGTGACTCCCGTGCGGCCCCTCCTGACGAACGGTCGGAGGGGCCGCGCACTTTCCCGATCCGCGGCATGCCACCGGATCGCTGTCGAACACCCTCGAAGGGAACCCCATGACGTCTGTGTCCATGGATGCCATCTCCGTCATCCGCACCAAGCGGGACCGCGGTGAACTCAGCGACGAGCAGATCGACTGGGTCATCGACGCGTACACCCGCGGCGAGGTCGCCGACTACCAGATGGCCGCCCTCAACATGGCGATCCTCCTCAACGGCATGGACCGCCGGGAGATCGCCCGCTGGACGGCCGCGATGATCGCCTCCGGCGAGCGCATGGACTTCTCGTCCCTGTCCCGCCCCACCGCCGACAAGCACTCCACGGGTGGCGTCGGCGACAAGATCACCCTTCCGCTCGCCCCCCTGGTGGCGGCCTGCGGCGCGGCCGTTCCCCAGCTCTCGGGCCGGGGCCTCGGCCACACCGGCGGCACCCTCGACAAGCTGGAGTCCATCCCCGGCTGGCGCGCCCTGCTGTCCAACGAGGAGATGCTGAACGTCCTGGACGAGGTGGGCGCGGTCATCTGCGCGGCCGGCGACGGCCTGGCCCCGGCGGACAAGAAGCTCTACGCGCTGCGCGACGTCACCGGCACGGTCGAGGCGATCCCGCTGATCGCCTCCTCCATCATGTCCAAGAAGATCGCCGAGGGGACCGGCTCGCTGGTCCTGGACGTGAAGGTGGGCACGGGAGCCTTCATGAAGACGCTGGAGGACGCCCGAGAGCTGGCCTCCACGATGGTGGGCCTCGGAAACGACCACGGCGTGAGGACGGTCGCCCTGCTCACGGACATGTCGACCCCCCTCGGCCTGACGGCGGGCAACGCCCTGGAGGTCCGCGAGTCGGTCGAGGTCCTGGCGGGCGGCGGCCCGGCGGACGTCGTGGAACTCACCGTCGCCCTGGCCCGCGAGATGCTCGACGCGGCCGGAGTGAAGGACGCCGACCCGGCGAAGGCGCTGGCCGACGGCTCGGCGATGGACGCCTGGCGCCGCATGATCGCGGCCCAGGGCGGCGACCCGGACGCCCCGCTGCCGACCGCGCGCGAACAGCACGTGGTGAAGGCGACCGCCTCCGGCGTCCTGACCCGCCTCGACGCCTACGACATCGGCATCGCCGCCTGGCGCCTCGGCGCCGGACGCGCCCGCAAGGAGGACCCGGTGCAGGCCGGCGCGGGCGTCGAGATGCATGCCAAGCCCGGCGACACGGTGACCGAGGGCCAGCCCCTGCTCACCCTCCACACCGACACCCCGGAGCGCTTCGCGTACGCCCTGGAGGCGGTGACCGGCTCGTACGACATCGCGGCGGCCGGGACGGAGTTCACCCCGTCGCCGGTGGTGCTGGAACGTATCGCCTGACCAGGCCGCACGACCTCTTCGGGGTGCACGGGACCGGTGTGTGCGCCGGTCCCGTGGCGTGCGCGCCGTCGGCCCGTACCGATGAGTTACGTCCGCCCGGCCGGTCTACCGCTCGTGGACGCCATGAAACCCGCTGTACTCGTGCCGGCCGGCCCCGTCACCCGGGAGGAGGTGGCGAGGCTGTGCGACGACGTCCGGGCACTGCTCGGCACCACCCGTACCGGAGTGGTGGTGTGCGATGTCGGGGGCGTCGGACCACCGGGCCTCGGCACCATCGACGCCCTGGCCCGGATGCAGCTCGCCGCCCGGCGGGCCGGGGGCCGGGTACGGCTGCGGGACCCCGACCCCGCGCTGAGCGCGCTACTGCGGCTGGTCGGGCTTGCCTTCGAGGTGGAGGGGCAGGCCGAAGAGGGGGAACCAGCGGGCGGTGTCGAGGAAGCAGTGGAATCCGGCGATCCGGCCCTCTGAGATCTCCAGCGCCTGGACCGCCCAGGCGGTGAACCCGCCGGTGTCCGGGTCCGGCTTGTACTGCGCGAAGCCCGGCAGGCCGTTCACCGCGACCGGCACCAGGTGCGAGCCGGCGCAGGCCGCGCCGAGCGTCGTCATGAACCCGGTGATGTCGTCCGTGCCGGTCAGCCACAGGTCGAACGGCGGCATCGTCATGACCGCGTCCTCGTGCAGCAGGGCCGTCAGCGCCGCCATGTCGTACCCCTCGAAGGCGGCCACATAGCGGTCCAGCAGCTTCTGCTGCTCCTCGTCCAGCGGGTCGGAGACATCGGCCGCCGCGAGCCCCCCGCCCTCGGCGAGGGTCGCGCGGGCCCGCTGCAGGGCGCTGTTCACCGAGGCGACGGACGTGTCGAGCAGCTCGGCGACCTCGCTCGCCCGCCACGCCAGCACCTCACGCAGGATGAGCACCGCCCGCTGCTTCGACGGGAGCTTCTGCAGCGCGGCGACGAACGCCAGCCGCACGGACTCCTTCGCCACGGCGGCCTCCGCCGGGTCGTCGGCCGTCGGCAGCACCCGGGCGTCCGGCACCGGCTCCAGCCAGGTGTTGTCCGGCCGGGGGGAGAGGGCGGCCTGGGCCAGGGGCGTCGAGTCGGTGAGATCCATGGGCCTGGCCCTCTTGTTCCCCGCGGTCAGCATGTCGAGGCACACGTTCGTGGCGATCCGGTACAGCCACGACCGCAGTGACGACCGCCCCTCGAACTTCTCGTAACTGCGCCAGGCCCGGATCATCGTGTCCTGCACGGCGTCCTCCGCCTCGAAGGACGAGCCCAGCATCCGATAGCAGTACCCGGTCAGCTCGACCCGGTGCTTCTCCAACCGGACGTCGAGCTCCGCCGTCGCCGTACCGTCACCCATGGCCAACCCACCCCTGTGGCATACCTGTGCGTACCAACACCTCGGAAGCTACCGCAGCCCACTGACAATGGCCTGGGGAAGGGAGGAAGGAGCAGGTCAGGGGGCGTGAGTGACCACGACGGAGTCAGTGCGCCGGCACCGGCCCGCGCCTGGCCGCGTGGGAACCCACCACGGTGATCCCCACGACTCCCAGCACGGCCAGCAGCCCCATGGAGACGGTCCCGCCCCAGCCCCCCGCGTGGAAGGCGATCGCCCCCAGGGTGCTGCCCGCGCTGGAGCCCACGTAGTACGCGGACTGGTACAGCGCCGACGCCTGGGCGCGGCCCTCCTTCGCCGTGTGGCTGACCGCCGACGACGCGGCGGCGTGACCCGCGAAGAAACCGGCGGTGATGAGGACCAGCCCCAGCAGGACCACGGGGAGGGCGTCGGACAGGGAGACCAGCAGCCCGGTGGCCGTCGTGGCGCCCGCCAGGTACAGCGTGCCGCGCCTGCCCAGGCGGCCGACCAGCTGCCCGGCGGTGGACGCCGACACCGTGCCCACCAGGTAGACGAGGAAGATCGAGCCGATGACGCCCTGCGGCAGCGAGAACGGCTCTCCGGCGAGGCGGTAGCCGATGACCGTGTAGACACCGCCGAAGACCGTCATGAAGAGGGCGCCGATGGCGTACAGCCGGCGCAGCAGCGGGTTCGCCAGGTGGGCGCGGACCGCGCGGGCCAGTACCGCCGGGCGCAGCGACCCCGCCACGAAGTGCTTGGGCGCCGGCAGCAGCAGCCGGAAGGCCACCGCGCATCCCACGGCGATCACCCCGAGCACCCCGAGCGCGACCCGCCAGCCCCACTCCTGGGCGACCCAGCCGGTGACGACCCGCCCGCTCATCCCGCCGACGCTGTTGCCGGCGACGAAGAGGCCGATCGCGGTGATGAGGGCCTTGGGGCGGACCTCCTCGGCGAGGTAGGCGGTCGCGGAGGCCGGCACCCCGGCCAGCGCCGCGCCCTGCACGGCCCGCAGCACCACCAGCGCGCCCAGCGAGGGCGCGAAGGGGATCAGCAGTCCGACCGCCACCGCGACGACCAGCGACGCCGTCATCACCGTGCGCCGCCCGAACCGCTCGGACAGCGCGCTCATCGGCAGCACGAACAGGGCCAGCGCCCCGGTCGCCGCCGACACCGTCCAGCTCGCCGCGCTCGCCGTACTTCCGAAGCCGTCCGAGATCAGCGGCAGCAGAGCCTGCGTGGAGTACAGCAGGGCGAAGGTCGCGACACCCGCGAGGAAGAGCGCCAGGCTCATCCGGCGGTAACCGGGCCCACCCGGGGCCACCCGGGAATCGACGGCGGACGGGGTGGAGGCGGTGGGGGCGACGGCTGAGACGGCGCCCACGGTGGTGGACGCCCCGGTACTTGCGGAAGGCATGCCTCGAAACTACGTACGCCGCCGCTCATCCGTCCAATGCATGGAACCCCCATAATCGTTC
Source organism: Streptomyces bottropensis ATCC 25435 (assembly GCF_000383595.1). NCBI lineage: Bacteria > Bacillati > Actinomycetota > Actinomycetes > Kitasatosporales > Streptomycetaceae > Streptomyces > Streptomyces bottropensis. The sequence continues at coordinate 1,256,317 of NZ_KB911581.1, forward strand.
CTGTGATGCATCAGCAGAGGTCAGAGCCGCGCCTGTCACCGTCCGGTGACACAGAAGACATCGAGAGCATCGAGGACATCGTCCTGCGGCTCGCCCCCCGCCTCGCCCACTTCGCGGGAGTCGCCCGCATCGAGCACGTCACCCGGGCCGCGCGGGAGATGCGCGTGCCGCAGTCGACGCTGTCGCGTGCCATGGTCCGCCTCGAACAGGACCTGGGCGTCGACCTGTTCGCCCGCCGGGGGCGCACGGTCTCCCTCACCCACGCCGGACGCACCTTCCACGCCTCCGTCGAGCGCGCCCTCGCCGAGATCGAGCGCGCCGCCGACGAGGTCCGCGCCGACGCCGACCCCTCCACCGGCAAGGTCGCCTTCGGCTTCCTGCACACCATGGGCGCCGAGACCGTCCCCGGCCTGCTGCAGGCCTTCCGTGCCGAGCACCCCCGGGTCCGCTTCAGCCTCGTCCAGAACTACGGCGAGGCCATGCTCGAACGCCTGCGCGCGGGTGAACTCGACCTGTGCCTCACGTCCCCCGTCCCGGACGCCCCCGACCTGGTGGCCCGCCGCCTCGACGAACAGAAGCTCCGCCTCGTCGTCCCGGCCGAGCACCGTCTCGCCGCCCGCAAGCGCGTCCGCCTCTCCGAGGCCGCCGACGAAACTTTCGTCACCCTCGAACCCGGCTACGGCATGCGCCGCATCACCGACGACCTCTGCGCGCAGGCGGGCTTCACACCCCGCATCGCCTTCGAGGGCGAGGAGGCGGAGACCCTGCGGGGCCTGGTGGCGGCGGGCCTGGGCGTGGCCCTCCTGCCCCCTCCGGCCGTTCCCCGGCCGGGAGTCGTCGAGCTGACGGTCACCGCCCCCAGAGCGGCCCGCGAGATCGGCGTGGCCTGGCTCGACGGCCACCCCGACACGCCCCCGGTGGCTGCCTTCAAGAAGTTCCTGCTGTCGAGAAGGGGCAACCTGCTGCCCGGCTGAGCCGCGGCAGGGTCAGGGGTGCGGGGCTGTATCGATATGCGGCTCCGCCGCGTGGGCGCGATCAACCACCCACGGCCCGCAGCCGCGAGACGACATCAACCACCCTGACGCGAGCGATGCCCCCCGAAGCCGGAGGCGAGCGGCATCCGCAACCCCAACGGCGGCGGCGCCGCCAGCGCGTCCTCCACCGGCCGCGCGAACGCCCTCCCGAACAGCACCCCCATCACGAAGTCCGAGGCCAGGGCGTGCACCTCGTCCCGGTACTGCGTCAACCCGTGCCGGTCCGCGTGCACCTCGAACCGGCAGATGTCGGGGTTCGTCTTCTTCGCCCGCGCCGCGAACCGGAACGACAGCTCGGGATCCACCCGTTCGTCGTTCGTGCCGTGCACGATCAGCACCCGCCGCCCCGACAACTGCTTCACCGGTTCGGGTGTCGCGGCCACATCCTCCTCGGGCAGCCAGGGAGCGATGGCCAGCACCGAGTTGACGGCCTCGTGCCCGCCCGCGTGCAGCGCCGCCCGCGCGCCCATGTGGAGCCCGGCGAGACACACCGGCACGTCTCCGTACCGCCGCACCACCTCGTCCACGGCCCACTCGGCGTCCCGCGCGAGCCGCGCCTGCGAACCGTTCCACCCCCGGTAGCGGTAGTGCACGACATGGGTCGCGAGCCCCTCCGTACGGCCCACGCGGGCGAGTCGGCGGCCGAGGGAACGCACGGAGGCCGTGGCCCACATGGGGGAGGGTCTGCGAGTGGACGCCTCGTCACCGGCCGGAAGGAGGAGGACCACCCCGTTGACCGTGCTCGGCTCCGGGCCGATCGTCCGCCCAAGTCGGGGCGTACGGACCGGCATTGCTTGCTGCGCCATGACAGAACAGTGTCAGAAGAGATGGTGTACGCCACCCGTCCTGTGGGTCACCGTTGGATATCGACGGGATCGCCCGACGGGCGCTCTACGCGCGTAGGAGGTATCGTACGAAAATGACGAACCAGACCGACCCGACCGGAAACACCCCGGATCCGGACCAGATCCACCGGGCGCCCAAGGTTCTGCTGCACGACCACCTCGACGGCGGCCTGCGCCCCGGAACCATCGTCGAACTCGCCCGCGACAGCGGGTACACCCAGCTTCCGGAGACCGACCCCGACCGGCTCGGCCACTGGTTCCGGGAGGCCGCCGACTCCGGCTCGCTGGAGCGGTATCTGGAGACCTTCTCCCACACCGTCGGCGTCATGCAGACCCGTGAAGCGCTCGTCCGGGTCGCCGCCGAGTGCGCCGAGGATCTCGCCGCCGACGGCGTCGTCTACGCCGAGGTCCGCTACGCCCCCGAACAGCACCTCGAGGCCGGACTCTCCCTCGAAGAGGTCGTCGAGGCCGTCAACGAGGGCTTCCGGGAAGGCGAGCGGCGGGCCAGGACAGGCGGCCGGCGCATCCGGGTCGGCGCCCTGCTCACCGCCATGCGGCACGCGGCCCGCGCCCTGGAGATCGCCGAACTCGCCAACCGCTACCGCGACCTCGGCGTCGTCGGATTCGACATCGCGGGCGCCGAGGCCGGCTACCCGCCCACCCGGCACCTCGACGCCTTCGAGTACCTCAAGCGCGAGAACAACCACTTCACGATCCACGCCGGTGAGGCCTTCGGGCTCCCCTCCATCTGGCAGGCGTTGCAGTGGTGCGGCGCCGACCGGCTCGGCCACGGCGTGCGCATCATCGACGACATCCAGGTCCACGAGGACGGCTCCGTGAAGCTCGGCCGCCTCGCCTCCTACGTCCGCGACAAGCGCATCCCGCTGGAGATGTGCCCCAGCTCCAACCTCCAGACCGGCGCGGCCCGTTCGTACGCCGAGCACCCCATCGGGCTGCTGCGGCGGCTGCACTTCCGGGCCACCGTGAACACGGACAACCGGCTGATGTCGTACACGAGCATGAGCCGTGAATTCGAGCATCTTGTCGATGCCTTCGGTTACACGCTCGACGACATGCAGTGGTTCTCGGTCAATGCTATGAAGTCAGCATTCATTCCTTTCGATGAACGACTGGCCATGATCAATGACGTGATCAAGCCCGGATATGCCGAGTTGAAATCCGAATGGCTGTTCCGGCAAACGGCCTCCACCAGCGGTTCTGTCGACGAGCCGAGCTGAACGGCGACTTCGGGAGGCGGCCGCGTCCATGGCGACGCGGCCGCTTTTCGATGTTTGCCTCCGGCGGGACTTTGGTGTTTACGTTTCGGCACCGCTCACCACCCGCCACACGCATTCCAAGGACGCATTCAACATGAAGCAGTCTGCTGCCAAGACCCTCGGTGTCGCCGTCGTCGGTGCCGCCATCGCCGCTGCGGGCGCGGGCGCCGCGAACGCCGCCCCGAGCGTCCCCGAGGCCTCCCAGGCCCTCGGCACCGTCACCCAGGCGCTGCCCGTGGAGAACGTGACCAAGGCGCTGCCGGCCGCCAGTGGTGCCCTCGCCCAGGGTCAGAGCGCGCTCGGCGCCGGCCTGGCGGCGGCCCAGCCCGCCGCCGCCAACGTCCTCGCCGAGGGCCCCACCGCCCCCGTCGCCGGGCTGCTCGGCGGCCTGCCCGTCGGTAAGGCCCTCCCCACCAAGGGTCTCGGCGTCAACGGCCTGCCCCTCGGTGGCGGCGCCTGAGCCGCACCACGCCCTCCGTACGGGGCGCATCCCTGGAGGGTGCGCCCCGTCGGCGTGCGCGTCACCAGGCCGCGCGCGCCTTGCCCTCCGCGGGGAAGAGGATCCAAAGGGCTATGTAGAGCAGGAACTGCGGGCCGGGAAGCAGACACGACACCAGGAAGATCACGCGCATCGTGGTCGCGGAGGTGCCGAAGCGCCGTGCCAGCGCGGCGCACACTCCGCCGATCATCCGGCCTTCGGTGGGGCGGGCAAGGCGGTTCATGAGGGCTCCTTCGTCGGTGTAGGACACCGGCCCGCGGGGCCGGCGGTGGGGCGAGGCCTTCCTCGGCCATCGCTCTCTTTTCCACACCTTCGACGCTACGGTGACGAAGCGGACGAAGCGTCCCTCTATGGAGCCATCCCGACCCTGTGAATCGTCGGGGTCCGACCCTGAGGCACCTCTTCGGGGCGCGAGCGCTCCGCCCGCACCCGGGTCTCCGCCCTGCGCCGCAGCGCGGACCTGACCACCGGCACCACCGCGAGATGGGCGAGGCCGACGCCGAGCGAGTTCAGCAGGATCGAGTCGATGTCGACGACCTGCCCCGGCACCCCCGTCTGCAACAACTCGATGGCCAGCGACAACAGCGCCCCGGCCGCCACCGACCGGGCCAGCGACGCCAGCGGCGACCCGGCCAGCCTCCCGTGCGCCAGCGGCAGCAGGACGCCCAGCGGAGCGAGCAGTGCCAGCCCCTCACCGATCCGGTGGGCCGCCTCCGGCCACCCCAGGGCCAGATCCGCTCTGATCCCCGCGAACGGCCGCAGATTCGCGGGGCTCATCCAGGTGACGTCCAGCGGACGCAGCGTGATCCAGGCAACGACCGCGAGATGCACGGCGAGGAGAACACCCCCCGCCGCGCGGACACGGATCCCGGCGCTACGGCCGTTCGTACCTTGAGGCTGCACGCCCCCCAAGACGCGGCCCCCGGCACGATCGGTTCCGCTGTCTTCGCGCGGCTCGGTCGCCGCCGGGGCGCAGCGGCCCGTGTCGAGCCTTCGGCTCATTCACCGGCCCTGTCGCGGTCGGCCGGGTGGTGGGCCCAGGGCGGCGAGCCGCCCGACTCGAAAACCCACGGCCGTCCGGCTCAGGAACCCCCGACCTCCGTGGACGGCGGCTTGCCCGCCCCCGGGGTCGACTGGGTCTCCGAGGCGCACTCGTAGCGGCGCAGCGACTCGGCGCTCGTGCTGCCGAGGACCACCGAGCCGTTGTCGCCCGCGGCCGCGGAGTCTGCGAAGGTGCAGACGATCTGGGCGAGGGCATACCTGGGGAGGGCGTCGGGGGCGGTGGACAGGCGCAGGGCGTCCTCGGGGTCGCCGGGCGCGGGGCCCGTCACCGTGAGGCCGGGCGGGACGGCGGTGCCGTAGCCGGCCTCGTCCTCTATACGGGTGGGGGCGGCGGCCAGGGCGTCCAGCAGGCCCTGGGCGACGGCGACGCGCCGGCGGGCCTCGTCGGTGCCCTCGGCGACCTCCACCGAGCGGTTCACCCGCACCAGTGCCCCGGAGCACAGGAGGAACACCTCGACCGGCATCCCGGAGGGCGTTGTGTGGGGCGTGATGTCCGTCACCGACAGCTCGCACGGCACCATCGAGGGCGCCGGGCCGAAGTCCGTCGGCACCTGCGTCGCCCGGATGCCGCAGCCGGCCAGCAGCCCGGCCAGCGCGCCGGTGGCGGCCAGGACCCGCACGCCGCGCGCGCGTGGGACCCGTACCCGTACGTCTGGCACTCGCACGCCCCGTGTTCCCTCGTCTTCCCGTCGCCGGGTGCCTCGTATCGTCACAGGCCGGCCCCCTCGGTGCCCTGCGGGCCGCCGTCGGCCTGCTCGCCGTCCCGCTCGTCCGCGATCAGCGAGGCCGCGTCGCGGGGCAGGCGGAGGGTGAAGACCGCACCGCCCTCGGGGGAGTTGGCGGCGGTGATGCCGCCGCCGTGGATGTGGGCGTTCTCCAGGGCGATGGACAGGCCGAGGCCGCTGCCCTCGGAGCGGGGGCGGGAGGCGCTCGCCTTGTAGAAACGGTCGAAGACGTGCGGGAGGACGTCCTCGGGGATGCCGGGGCCGTGGTCCCGTACCTCGATCAGCAGGTCCGCGTCGCTCTTGTCGCCCGCGCGCACCGAGACACGCACCGGCGAACCGCCGTGCTTGAGCGCGTTGCCGATCAGGTTCGCCAGGATCACGTCTAGGCGGCGCGGGTCGAGGTTGACGATGATGCCGCGCTCGGCGTCCAGGTCCACCGCGTCCAGCCAGGCGCGGGCGTCGATGCAGGCGGTGATCTGGTCGGCGATGTCCACGTCGTCGAGGACGAGACGGGCCGTGCCCGCGTCGAAGCGGGTGACCTCCATCAGGTTCTCGACCAGGTCGTTCAGGCGCCGGGTCTCGCTGACGACGAGCCGGACCGCCGGTTCGATCATGGGGTCGAGGCTGCCGGTGTCGGCGTCCAGTTCCTCCTCCAGCACCTCCGTGACGGCGGTGATCGCCGTCAGCGGTGTCCGGAGTTCGTGCGACATGTCGGCGACGAAGCGTCTGGACGCCTCCTCGCGGGCGCTCATGTCGTCGACCTTCTTCTCCAGCGACTCCGCCGCGAGGTTGAACGTCCGGGAGAGGTCGGCCAGTTCGTCCGTGCCCGAGACACGCAGCCGGGTGTCGAGCTTGCCCTCGCCGAGCCGCCGGGCGGCGACACCGAGGCGCTGCACCGGCTTCAGCACGGTCGTCGCGGCGGCCTGCGCGAGCAGCGCCGAGCCGATCAGCGACAGGCCGGTGGCGATCCCGAGCGACCAGGCCAGCGAGTTGAGGTCCTTCGCCTCCTCGGCGAGTGACTTGCGCATGTACCCGGTCGGCCCGCCGCCGATCATCTTCGCGCCGCCCACCAGATAGGGGGTGTCGCCGTCGATGACCCGCTGCCAGTACACGTGGTACGCGTGCTTGTTGCCCGACGTGAGTTTCTGCCGCTTGTCGACGGCCTTCTGCAGGGACGCCGGCACGTCGTCCAGCGAGAACCCGTCGAGCGCGTTGTCGGTCGAGGACCCCGAGACCGTCCGGCCGTCGGCGTCCTCGGCGACCAGCAGCACGCTGGAACGCTCGCCGCCGTCCGCCATCTTCCGTGCCGCGAGGCGCAGTTGGTCCTGTGTGGGGTTCGGGCGCAGCGTGCTCACATGGCTCTGCATCTCGCGCTCGAAGTCGTTGAGCGCCGCGTCCTGCGCGCGGGTCTGCACGGCCTCGCGGTTGAGCCAGTACGCGATGCCGGACGCCGACACGGCGGCCGTGAGCGCCACCAGACCGAAGACGACCACCAGCCGCAGCCGCAGGCTGGTGAAACGGATCCGGGACTGCACTTTCCTGCGAGCCGCGGCCCAGCCGCGGATCCCCCCCGAAGCCTTCGTCACTGAGGAGTGTCCAACCGGTAGCCCACGCCGCGCACGGTACGGATCAGGGTCGGCGACGACGGCACGTCCTCGACCTTGGCGCGCAGCCGCTGCACACACGCGTCCACCAGACGGGAGTCGCCCAGGTAGTCGTGCTCCCACACCAGACGCAGCAACTGCTGCCGCGACAGCGCCTGTCCGGGGCGGCGGCTCAGCTCCAGCAGCAGCCGCAGCTCGGTGGGCGTCAGCTGGAGGTCCTCGCCGTTCTTCGTCACGGTCATCGCCGCGCGGTCGATCACGAGGGAGCCGAAGGTCGCCGCGTCGTTGGCCTCGCGCTCGCCGCGCCGCAGCACCGCGCGGATACGGGCGTCCAGGACCCTCCCCTGCACGGGCTTGACCACGTAGTCGTCCGCGCCCGACTCCAGGCCCACCACGACGTCGATGTCGTCGCTGCGCGCCGTCAGCAGGATGATCGGCAGCTGGTCGGTGCGCCGGATCCGTCGGCACACCTCGAAGCCGTCGATTCCAGGCAGCATCACGTCCAAAACGATCAGATCAGGCCGCTGTTCGCGCAGCAGCTTGAGGCCATCCTCGCCGGTGGCGGCGGTGGCGACACGGTGCCCCTGGCGCGTCAGTGAGAGCTCCAGGGCCGTGCGGATGGCGTCGTCGTCCTCGATCAGCAACAGGGAAGGCACGGGCTCATTCTGGCCCATGGCATGGCGCCGAATCGACCGTTGGAGCGCTCCCACCCCACACCCGCACACGATCGTGCCGTTCGCGTAGCCGTACGACTCTTCTCTGTGATCAACCTGTGCCCCGGCTGGGCCCGACCCCTGTGACAGCTCTGTGACAGTCGGCGGACACGGCCATGAAGGTGAACCGGCAATCTTCTCGGCACAGGCAAGGAAACGCCGCCCGACAGCACCAAGGGGCGGAGCCGGGGAGCACGAAGAACCACAGCACAGCACCACGACCGGAAGTCCACGACGGGGGGCGCGAGATGAACACACTGCACGGCAACAGCACTGGCGCAGTTGTCACGCGTCTCCACGACGTCGTCCGGAACACGGAGAAGTCCGGTGCCGTGAGCGGGCGGGGGTGCGCTCGCGGCACCGGGCGTCAGCACACCACGTACATGTCGGTGGTTGACGCGCATGTGGCGGGAAGCACCACGGGGGTCGCCCACGGGGGAACGGGGGCGGCGGGGACCGCGTACGGGGAGGACACGGGGGAGCGCCGGTCTGTGTCGGAGGCGGAGTTCACCGCCTACGTCCAGGAGCGTCGTGCCTCCCTGTACGCGACGGCCTACCACCTGACCGGTGACCGCTTCGAGGCCGAGGACCTGCTGCAGAGCGCGCTGTTCTCGACCTACCGGGCCTGGGACCGGATCAGTGACAAGGCCGCGGTCGGGGGCTACCTCCGCCGCACCATGACCAATCTGCACATCAGCGCGTGGCGTCGCCGCAAGCTGAACGAGTACCCGACCGAGGAGCTGCCGGAGACGGCCGGCGACACGGACGCGATGCGCGGCACCGAACTGCGCGCCGTCCTGTGGCAGGCGCTCGCCCGGCTCCCCGAACTCCAGCGGACGATGCTGGTCCTTCGTTACTACGAGGGCCGCACGGACCCGGAGATCGCGGAGATCCTCGACATCAGTGTCGGCACGGTGAAGTCGAGCATCTGGCGGTCGCTCCGCCGGCTGCGCGAGGACGAGGTCCTCAGCTTCGGCCGTGACGAGGAGGAGTCCTTCGGGGAGCTTGTCGCCTGAAGGTCTGCGGGGGGAACGGGGGACGGGGGAAAAGCGGGGGGAGCACGGGGGAGGCGAGGGACGTCACGGTGGCGCGGGGGAGCGCCGGCGTGACGGCCGGGGGGTGACCGGCGGGGTCCGGGGGGACCACGACGGTGCAACGGGGAACACGGGGGACACGGGGGAAGCGGGACTGGAGGGCCGGGGGGTCCGTCCAGTCCCGTTTTCATGTCCGCCTCGGGTCCGCCCTCAGGCCGTCGCCCTCGCGCCGTGGCCCGCGGTGGCCGCCGCCAGACGCCCCAGCGCCTCGTCCCTGTCGCACGGGTGGGCGCCCAACTCCGTCTGGCGGTTCACGATCGAGCGCTCCAGCCGCATCAGCCGCCAGCCGCGCCGCAGCAGGAACGGCACCGACTTGCGGCCCTCGCGCAGATCGCGCAGGAAGCGGCGGCGGAACGTCGTCACCGCACCACGGGTCAGGCACAGCGCGTCCGCCAGCAGGCCCAGTTCGCGGCAGCGCCCGACGATCTCGGCGGCGAAGATGCCCTCGGCGATGAACACCGGCGTCCGCCCGATGTCCAGGGCCTCCGCGCCGGTCCGCGCGCTGAGCGAGATGTCGTAGGCGGGGACGGTCGTACGGCTCGTGCGGCACAGCTCCTCGATCGCCGCGACGGCGGTGTCCGCGTCCCACGACAGCGGGTGGTCCCAGTCGATGTCCGTGCTGCCCGCGACCTGCGGCAGCGTCGGGTCGTCACCCTCCTTGTAGAAGTCGTCCAGCCGCAGCACGGGCAGGCCGGAGCGGGCGGCGAGGAGGGACTTGCCTGAGCCGGACGGGCCGGACAGCAGGACGACCCGGGTCGGTATCGGAGGATGCGCGCTCACGAGAGTCCAGTGTGAGGCATCACGCGGCTCCCGCCGAGTCGGCGGGTCGCCCTTGGAGCGCACATCACACCTCAACTACCGTATGTGTCTCTATGATTACTTTGCGCATGGAAAAAACGGCACAGGAGAAGGTGGCACCACCGATGGCTCGACTCTCACTCCCGGCTTCCCAGAACCCCTCCGCGCGGCGCGCGTTGCTGGCCGTCACCACCGCGGGGCTCGCCCTCGGCGCGGGCGCCGGTACGGCCGCCGCGGCGGACGGCGCCGTCCCGGTCGTCGACGTGCTGCGCACCCGGCCCACCTCGCTCGGCCAGGTCGACCCGCAGGCGGGTCTGCAGGCCCTGACCGGCACGCTCGGGTACGTCACCGGGCCGGTCGCGGGACTCAAGCCCAACCCGCTGGCGGGCACCGGGGTCGACCCGCTCGACAACGGGGTGGGCACCCAGCTGGCCGACTTCCGGCCGCTGACGTCGACGGCCCTGACCGGGCCGGTGGCGCAGGCGCCGTCGATCGGGAGCATTCCGGTGCTGGGGCAGGTGGTGGGCGGGTTGCGCTGAGCCGCCCGTGAGGAGCGCGGGCAGCCGCGCGGCCGGTCCCGGACGGTCGACGCCGTCCCGTGGGCCCCGCGGCTGCCCGCGCTCCGGGTCAGTACGCCGAACCCGAGGCGCCCAGCGACCCCGTCGGGTGCCAGACCGTCTTGGTCTCCAGGAACGCCGTCATGCGGTCGATGCCGGGCGTCGCCGACCAGTCGTCCACAGGCTGTGGACGCAGGACGCGCTTGAGGTTGTCGGCTGCGGCGATCTCCAGCTCCTTCGCCAGGACGTCGTCCGCGCCGGCCAGATCGATCGCGTTGACGTCCTGGTGGGCGGCGAGGGGGGCCGCGATCTCCGCCGTACGGCCGGAGAGGACGTTGACGACGCCGCCGGGGACGTCGGAGGTGGCCAGCACCTCGCCGAGCGACAGCGCCGGGAGGGGGGACCTCTCGCTCGCGATCACGACCGCCGTGTTGCCGGTCGCGATCACCGGGGCCAGGACGGAGACCAGGCCCAGGAAGCTCGACTCCTGCGGCGCCAGGACCGTCACCACGCCCGTCGGTTCGGGGGAGGAGATGTTGAAGTACGGGCCCGCCACCGGGTTTCCGCCGCCGACCACCTGGGCGATCTTGTCGGTCCAGCCCGCGTACCAGACCCAGCGGTCGATGGTCGCCTCCACCAGGGCGGCGGCCTTCGACTTCGACAGGCCCTCGGCGTCGGCCACCTCGTGGACGAACTGGCTCTTGCGGCCCTCCAGCATCTCGGCGACGCGGTAGAGGACCTGGCCCCGGTTGTACGCCGTCGCGCCCGACCAGCCGCCGAACGCCTTGCGGGCGGCGACGACCGCGTCACGGGCGTCCTTGCGGGAGGAGAGCGGCGCGTTCGCCAGCCACTTGCCCTTTGCGTCGGTCACCTCGTACACCCGGCCGCTCTCGGAACGCGGGAACTTCCCGCCGACGTACAGCTTGTAGGTCTTGAAAACAGACAGGCGGTCAGACATCGAGGTACGCCTCCAGGCCGTGGCGGCCGCCCTCGCGGCCGAAGCCCGACTCCTTGTAGCCGCCGAACGGCGACGTCGGGTCGAACTTGTTGAACGTGTTGGACCAGACGACGCCCGCGCGGAGCTTGTTCGCGACGGCCAGGATCCGGGAGCCCTTCTCGGTCCAGATGCCCGCCGAGAGGCCGTACTGGGTGTTGTTGGCCTTGGCGACGGCCTCGTCCGGGGTGCGGAAGGTGAGGACGGAGAGGACAGGGCCGAAGATCTCGTCCCGCGCGATGGTGTGCGCCTGGCTGACGTTGGTGAACAGCGTCGGGGCGAACCAGTAGCCCGCGGAGGGGAGTTCGCAGGCGGGGGACCAGCGCTCGGCGCCCTCGGCCTCGCCGCGCTCGACGAGCGAGGTGATCCGGGTGAGCTGCTCCTCGGAGTTGATCGCCCCGATGTCGGTGTTCTTGTCGAGGGGGTCGCCGAGGCGGAGCGTCGACAGACGGCGCTTCAGGGAGTCGAGCAGCTCGTCCTGGATCGACTCCTGGACCAGGAGGCGGCTGCCCGCGCAGCAGACCTGGCCCTGGTTGAAGAAGATGCCGGTCACGATGCCCTCGACGGCCTGGTCGATGGGGGCGTCGTCGAAGACGATGTTCGCGCCCTTGCCGCCCAGTTCGAGCGTCAGCTTCTTGCGGGTGCCCGCGACCGTCCGCGCGATCTGCTTGCCGACCGCCGTGGAGCCCGTGAAGGCGACCTTGTTCACGTCCGGGTGCGCGACCAGGGCCGCGCCCGCGTCGCCGTAGCCGGGGAGGATGTTGACGACACCCTTCGGCAGGCCCGCCTGGCGGCAGATGTCCGCGAAGAACAGCGCCGACAGGGGAGTGGTCTCGGCCGGCTTCAGCACGACCGTGTTGCCCGTCGCGAGCGCCGGGGCGATCTTCCACGCCAGCATCAGGAGCGGGAAGTTCCAGGGGATGACCTGGCCCGCCACGCCGAGGGGGCGCGGGTCGGCGCCGAAGCCCGCGTGGTCGAGCTTGTCGGCCCAGCCGGCGTAGTAGAAGAAGTGCGCGGCGACCAGGGGGAGGTCGGCGTCCCGCGTCTCCTTGATGGGTTTGCCGTTGTCCAGGGTCTCCAGGACGGCCAGTTCGCGGCTGCGCTCCTGGATGATGCGGGCGATGCGGAAGAGGTACTTCGCACGCTCCGCGCCCGGCAGCGCGGACCACTTCTCGAAGGCCTTGCGGGCCGCCGCCACCGCGCGGTCCACGTCCGCCTCGCCCGCGCGGGCGATCTCGGAGAGGACCTCCTCGGAGGAGGGGCTGACCGTCTTGAAGACCTTGCCGTCGGCGGCCTCGGTGAACTCGCCGTCGATGAACAGGCCGTAGGAGGGGGCGATGTCCACGACCGCCCGGGACTCGGGGGCCGGTGCGTAGTCGAATGCGGAAGCCATGGGGATCAGTCCACCGTCACGTAGTCGGGGCCGGAGTAGCGGCCGGTGGCCAGCTTCTGGCGCTGCATCAGCAGGTCGTTGAGGAGCGAGGACGCGCCGAAGCGGAACCAGTGGTTGTCCAGCCAGTCCTCGCCCGCGGTCTCGTTGACCAGGACGAGGAACTTGATCGCGTCCTTGGTGGTGCGGATGCCGCCGGCGGGCTTCACACCGACCTGGACGCCGCTCTGGGCGCGGAAGTCGCGGACGGCCTCCAGCATCAGGAGGGTGTTGGCGGGGGTGGCGTTCACCGCGACCTTGCCGGTCGAGGTCTTGATGAAGTCCGCGCCCGCGAGCATGCCGAGCCAGCTGGCGCGGCGGATGTTGTCGTAGGTCGAGAGCTCGCCGGTCTCGAAGATGACCTTGAGCCGGGCCGAGGAGCCGCAGGCCTCCTTCACGGCGGTGATCTCGTCGTGGACCTTGAGGTAGTTCCCCGCGAGGAACGCGCCGCGGTCGATGACCATGTCGATCTCGTCGGCGCCGGCGGAGACGGCCTCGTGGACGTCGGCCAGCTTCACGGCGAGGGCGGCGCGCCCGGCCGGGAAGGCGGTGGCGACGGAGGCGACCTTGACGGTGGAGCCGGCGACGGCCGCCTTGGCGGTGGGGACCATGTCCGGATAGACGCAGACCGCGGCCGTCGAGGGGGCCGTGCGGTCACTGGGGTCGGGGAGGACCGCCTTGGCGCCGAGGGACCGGACCTTGCCCGGGGTGTCCGCGCCTTCCAGGGTCGTCAGATCGACCATGGAGATGGCCAGGTCGATGGCGTACGCCTTGGCGGTCGTCTTGATGGAACGGGTGCCGAGCGAGGCGGCGCGCGCCTCCAGGCCGACCGCGTCGACGCCGGGCAGCCCGTGGAGGAAGCGGCGCAGCGTGCTGTCGGACGCGGTGACGTCGGCGAGAGCGTGGGGTGCAGCTGTGGACATGGTCACCAGACGAGCATATCTACGCGCGTAGCAGGTGTACAGCCCCCGGATTGTTTGCGGTCGCCCGCGGGTCGGTCGCGCGGGCGGTGGAGTGCGTGGTCGCGCGGGCCGTGGGGGTGGGTGGTAGCGCGGGCGGTGGGGTGCGTGGTCGCGCGGGCCGTGGCCGGGTGGTCGTACGAACCGTGGGCGGGTGGTCGTGCGGCCGTCGGGTGAGCGGTCGGGGGCGGCGGGCGCGGTGCGGGCGGCGGTCGGCCGGTGGCGCGGTTCGTCGCTGCCGCGCGGGGGCGGGCGCGGGGCCGGGCCGCTCCAGCGCGTGCGGGGGCGGGCCGGGTGGGCTGCGAACAGTTCCTCCGGGGTGTCGGGCAGAATCGGACGTATGAGCACCTCGGATCAATCGTCGCCCGAGCCGGAGCACACCTCGGCGGCTCGCAGGCGGGCGAAGGCCGGCACGGCTTCGCAGACCCCGAAGGCCGAGCAGGCTCCGGCGCCGGCGGCGGCCCCCGCGTCGAAGCCCGCCGTGCCCGCGTACAAGGACCGGGTCTACCGGTCGCCCGCCGGGCTGATGGGCGGAGCGCTGCTGCTCGGGCTGTTCGCGTGGCTCGGCGGGGACGCGGTGGTGTCGGGGGAGGGGCGTACGCCCTGGCTGGCACTCGCGTCCATGCTGGTGGCCGTCCCCCTGGTGGTGGCCTTCTCGGTGCGCCCGGCCGTGTTCGCCAACGACGACCGGCTGCGGGTGCGCAATCCGTTCCGGGTGATCGAGCTGCCGTGGGCGAGCGTCGTGTCGCTGCGCTCCGGTTACACCAACGAGGTGATCGACCAGGGTGGTGCCAAGTACCAGCTCTGGGCGATCCCCGTCTCGCTGCGCGGCCGGAAGAAGGCCGCCCGGCATCAGGCCCGGGAGGCGCACCGGGCGGTCAAGGGCGGGAGCGCGGGACCGGCCGGACGGCCCGCGCGGGCGGAGACCGACCAGGTCATGGCCGATCTGCGGGAGCTGTGCGAGGCGCGGGCGAAGGCGCTCGGGTCGCAGGGCGAGCCGAGCGTGCGGTGGGCCTGGGAGGTCGTGGCGCCCGCGGTGGCGGGTGCCGTACTGCTGCTGGTGCTGATCGCGACCGGGTGACCGGCCCGCGGGCCGGACTTCCGGCCGGGGCCGGACTTCCGGCGGCCGGTGGGAGGAGGCGGCCGGCGGGAGGAAGCGGCCGGTACCGCTGCGGCCGACCCCCCCGAACGCCATCCCCGGGTCTCGGCCCGGGGCGCGCTCGTCCCGGGAGGTGTCCGCGGAGTGTGAGGGCGCCCGGGGTCGGAGGCTTCCCGGATCGGCTTCTGGCATCTGTTCTATGGTGGCGGGAAACGCGCCGGACGCGACGTCCGGGAAGCGCGCGACGGTCCAACGCCCGGCCGATCCGGGTGGGTTGGTCCGGAACGTGCCCGTGCGTCCCGCCTTCACAGCTTGGTCCCACCCGGATCGCGTCGGATCGCGCGCGACGAACGGCGTAACCACGACGGCGGCCGGAGTGTCCACGAACCGATGACCACGAACCTTGAGCCCCGCCCGCAGGCCGGGCCCGCCGTGCCGCGCCCGCTGCCCCCGACCGCCGTGCCCGAGGGCTGCGTCGCCTGGAGCGGGGACAAGCTGGAGGCATGGGCCCGGACCCGGCCGCCCGTGTGGGTGCCGGCCCGGACCCGCCCCCTGCATCTGCTCGCCGTGGTCCCGGGCGGCCTCGTCATCGGCTTCTGGCTGGCGAACTTCGCGGAGATCCCCGCCGCCCTCGCCGTGCTGGTCCCCCTGCAACTGGTGTGGACCCTGGTCAGGCCCGAGGTCGTACGGTTCTCGGCGCCCCTGCTCATGCTCCTGCTGGCCTGGCGCGGGGGATCGCACGACGTGCCGACCCTGCTGGGCCTCACCGCCCTGACCTTCACCTGGGCCGCCGCCGAGATCCGGCTGAGCAAGCGCGGGCTGCAGCGGCAGTGGGCCGTGGCGGCCGCCGAGGGTGCGACCGCCACCGTGCCGGACGGGGCGGGGCCGGCGCGGCGCGGCCGGTTCCTCATGGGGGCCGGGCTCCTTCTGGCCCTGCTCGGCGCGGGACTGCTCACCCTTGTCTCCGGCCGGGACGGCGCCACCGACCGGGACGGGGTCACGCTCGTCGGCTGGTTCGTCGTCGGCTGGGGGCTCACCGCGCTGCTCTCCGGATGGCTGGGCCGCCGCCGCGCCGCCACGCTGCGACGTGCTCCCGTGCCGGTGCTGCGGGTGCTCGTGCGCGACGGCGCCGACGGGGACGCGGAGGTCTTCGCCGCCGACGACGTGGAGGCGCGGCGACCGCTGTTCACCGTCGCGGCCGAGGAGTGGTACGACGACGGCGAGGAGGAGTCCGAGGAGGACGACGCCTCCGAGGGAGCCGCGGAGCGGGACGAGCGGGACGAACTCCTCGACGCGATCGAGTTCGCCGACGATGACGACGGGCAGCCCGGCCCCCTGCGCGAGGCCGTGCTGTACGGGCCGCCCCACGAGGGCGCCGAGATCGTGATCGTCAGCGCGGCGGAGAGGCCGGACGCGCCCGAGGAGCCGGACGCGCCCGAGCAACTGGACGGGTCCGAGCAGCTGGACGGGTCCGAGGGGCAGCCGGACCTGCGGAAGCCGGAGGAGCGGGACGGCACGGACACGGCCGGGAGCGGGGCGCCGACGGAACTCGTCGTCGAGTCGTCCAGCGGCCCGGTGCGCCCCCTGTCCGCCCGCGCCGTGCGGCGCCGGGGCGCCGCGCAGCGGGCCAGGGCCAGGCGGAGCGCGGTCCACGAGGAGCTGCGGGCCACCGCCGCCGCCCGGAGCAGGCAGCGGCTGGGCGACGAGCCGGTACCCGTACGACGCTGGCGGGCGGGTTGGGCCGACGGGGCCGCCGCTCTCCTGACGATCGTCGTGGTCGCGGCCATCGGGCTGTACGCGGACGGCCTGGTGTGGTCCGTCCTCGCAGGTCTGGTCGGCCTCTTCGGCGTCCTGACGCTGCCCCAGCAGCTGGCCTGGCGCATCACCGCCGACCGCGCGGGCCTCTGGCTGAGCGGCTGGCGCCGGGACCGGCACATCGAGTGGGACGACCTCATGACGGTCCGGTGCGCCGGTGCGGTACTGACGGTGGACAGCCGCCAGGAGTCGTTCACGCCCTGGTCCGTGCGGTCGGAACGCTGGCGCCGACTGGAGCGGAAGCTGCGCCTGGTCCATCCCTACGAGCGGACCGCGGCCGAGATCACCGCCATGTGGCGGGAGCCCGCGCTGCGGCCCGAGGGGGAGTACCCGGGCCGGGGGATGCCGTTGTGGCCGCTGGGCGTGGTGCTGGCCGTGGCCTGGGCGGCGGTGCTGGTGCTGGCGCCGTAGGGCGGTGGCGCGGCCGGATCGCCGGGTGAGAACGGCGCGGGGCCCCGGCTGGTGATCCAGCCGGGGCCCCGTCACACGTCGGCCATCAGATGCCGGCCGCCGCCGACAGGTCCCGCTTGATCCCGGCCAGCAGGTCGGTCGCCTTCGCGCGGGCCGCCGGGAGACCGGCGTGGTCGGCCACCGGCACCACGACCTCCAGGTAGCACTTCAGCTTGGGCTCGGTGCCGCTCGGGCGGACGATCACACGGGCGCCGTCGAGGGTGTACCGCAGGCCGTCCGTGGGCGGAAGGCTGTCGGTGCCCCGGGTGAGGTCCTCGGCCGTGGTGACGGCGAGGCCCGCGAGGGTGGTCGGGGGCCGCTCACGGAGCCGCTCCATGGCTCGGGCGATGACCGACAGATCCTCGACGCGGACCGAGAGCTGGTCGGTGGCGTGCAGGCCGTGCTCGACGGCGAGGTCGTCCAGCAGGTCGGGGAGGGTGCGGCCCTCCTCCTTCAGCCGCGAGGCGAGTTCCGTGATGAGGAGGGCCGCCGTGATGCCATCCTTGTCCCGGACGCCCTCGGGGTCGACGCAGTAGCCGAGGGCCTCCTCGTAGCCGTAGCGCAGGCCCTCGACGCGGGCGATCCACTTGAAGCCGGTGAGGGTCTCCTCGTGGGGCAGGCCCGCCTTCTCGGCGATACGGCCGAGGAGCGAGGAGGAGACGATCGACTCGGCGAAGGTGCCCTGGACGCCGCGCGCGACCAGGTGGGCGGCGAGGAGCGCGCCCACCTCGTCGCCCCGCAGCATCCGCCAGTCGGCGCCGTCCCGGACCGCCGCGGCGCAGCGGTCGGCGTCCGGGTCGTTCGCGACGATCAGGTCGGGGTCCGTCTCGCGGGCCTTCGCGAAGGCGAGGTCCATCGCCCCGGGCTCCTCCGGGTTGGGGAAGGCGACCGTCGGGAACTCCGGGTCCGGATCCGCCTGCTCGGCGACCAGGACGGGCTCCGGGAAGCCCGCGCGGGCGAACGCCGCCAGCAGGGTTTCCTTTCCGACACCGTGCATGGCCGTGTAGACCGTGCGGGCGGTGCGGGGGGAACCGGGCGAGAGGACCGCGTCCGTACGGGCCAGGTACGCGTCCAGGACGCTGTCGTCGAGGGTCTGCCAGCCGGTGTCGGGGCGGGGGACGTCGTCCAGGGACCGTACGGCGTCGATCTCGGCCGCGATCCCGGCATCGGCCGGGGGCACGATCTGGGAGCCGTCGCCCAGGTAGACCTTGTAGCCGTTGTCGCGGGGCGGGTTGTGGCTGGCCGTGACCTCCACGCCGGCGACAGCGCCCAGGTGCCTTATGGCGAAGGCCAGGACGGGCGTGGGCAGCGGGCGGGGTAGGACGGCCGCGCGCAGGCCCGCGCCGGTCATCACGGCGGCCGTGTCGCGGGCGAAGTCGGCGGACTTGTGCCGGGCGTCGTAGCCGATGACGACGAGGCCGCCGCCCGCGCCCTGCTTGGTCAGGTACGCGGCGAGGCCCGCGGCGGCGCGGATGACGACCGAGCGGTTCATGCGCATGGGGCCGGCGCCGAGTTCGCCGCGCAGGCCCGCGGTGCCGAACTGGAGGGTGCCGGAGAAACGGGCGGTCAGCTCCGCCGTGTCCGCCGCGTCGATCAGCCCGCCGAGTTCGTCCCGGGTGTCCGGATCGGGGTCCTCGGCCAGCCACGCCTTGGCGCGGGCGATCAGGTCGTCGTGCACGGGGGTCAACCTCTCGTGTCGTTCTTTGTCCGTGGGTGCGTTCGATTGTCCCGGAGGGGGTGCGTTGTCGGGTGCGGGTGGGTGGGGGCTGGTCGCGCGGTTCCCCGCGCCGCGCCCCTGAAAAGCAGGGGCTGGGCCCCCTGTGCCTTCGGCCCCGAAAGGGCCATGGGCCCTCAAGGGACGCGGGGAACCGCGCGAGAAGCCCCACCCACCCGCACCCGCCGATGAACCCGCGGCCCCGAGCCGTATCGCGCTACAGCCGACCGAGCACCCGCGTCAGCAGCTCACCCATCCGCGTCGCCGAGTCGCGGCCCGCCTGGAGGACCTCTTCGTGGTTCAGGGGCTCGCCCGTCATGCCGGCCGCCAGGTTGGTCACCAGCGAGATGCCCAGGATCTCGGCACCGGCCTCGCGCGCGGCGATGGCCTCCAGGACCGTGGACATGCCGACCAGGTCCGCGCCGATCACACGGGCCATCCGGATCTCCGCCGGGGTCTCGTAGTGGGGGCCCGTGAACTGCGCGTAGACGCCCTCCTCCAGCGAGGGGTCGATCTCCTTGCACAGGGCGCGCAGACGCGGGGAGTACAGGTCCGTGAGGTCGACGAAGTTCGCGCCGACGATCGGCGACGTCGCCGTCAGGTTGAGGTGGTCGCTGATCAGGACCGGCTGGCCGGGACGCATGCCCTCACGGAGACCGCCGCAGCCGTTGGTGAGGACGATCGTCTTCACCCCGGCTGCGACGGCGGTACGGACGCCGTGCGCCACCGCGGCGACACCGCGGCCCTCGTAGTAGTGGGTGCGGCCCAGGAAGACGAGCGCCCGCTTGCCGCCGATCCGGTACGAGCGGACCTTGCCGCCGTGGCCCTCGACCGCCGGCGGCGGGAAGCCGGGCAGCTCGGTGACCTGGAACTCGGCCTCGGGGGCGCCGAGCGCGTCCACGGCCGGGGCCCAGCCGGAGCCCATCACAAGCGCGACGTCGTGGGTCTCGGCGCCCGTCAGCTCGCGCAGGCGCGCGGCGGCGGCGTCGGCGGCGGCGTACGGGTCGCCCTGGATGTCGTCCGGAAGAAGAGATGCGTTCACGCGACGAGGGTATCCGGTTTGGGCCTACGCGCGTAGATGACGAGGCGCTCCGGATCGGGATCGTTGCCTTGTCGTTTCCAACGGCGGGACCGGGCGCGGGACCGGCTCCGCGGCCCCCGGCCACTCGCTCAGCAGGGGCGTTTGCGCAGTTCCATCACGTAGTCGTGGGGTGCGCCCGCCGACTCCGCCGCGTCCGCCACCTCGCCCAGGTAGCGGGCCGAGGGCAGCCCGCCCTCGTAGCCGTTGAGGACGTAGACCCAGGCCGGCTCCTCGCCGTCCAGGGTGTGGACGCGGACGCGCATCCGGCGGTATATGTCCAGGCCGACGCCGACCCAGCGGTCCATCGCGTCCTCGTCCATGGGGGCGATGTCGTACAGCGCCACGAAGACCTGGGAGCGCGGTGCCTCCACGACCGTGGCCAGCGCGCCCTCCCAGCCCATGTGCTCGCCGCCGAAGGTCAGCCGCCAGTCGTTCAGCCAGCCGGTTGCGCGCTGCGGGGAGTGGGGGGCGCGGCGGGACATCAGACGCGAGTCCAGGTTGCCGGCGTAGGCGGCGTAGAGCGACATGGGGAGAGGGTACGGGAGCGCTCCGCTCGGGGGGCCGGGCGCCTGATGGGGCGGGGGGTGCCTGTGGTTCGGCGGGTGCGGGTCGGTTGTGGCTGGTCGCGCGGTTCCCCGCGCCCCGTGCGGGGCGCCCCGCACCCCGGGGGCGTGCGACCCGCGTCCGTACGGGACAATGGGGTACGTGACTCGGATCGTGATCATCGGTGGCGGACCCGGCGGCTATGAGGCGGCGCTGGTGGCCGCGCAGCTCGGCGCGGAGGTGACCGTCGTGGACTGCGACGGTCTGGGCGGGGCGTCGGTGCTGACCGACTGCGTGCCGTCGAAGACCCTCATCGCGACGGCCGAGGTGATGACCACCTTCGACTCCTCCTACGAGGAGCTGGGGATCATCGTCGCCGACGACACTCCCCACATCGACACGCCCGCGCGTGTCGTCGGGGTCGACCTCGGCAAGGTCAACCGGCGTGTGAAGCGGCTCGCGCTGGCGCAGTCGCACGACATCACGGCGTCCGTGACGCGCGCCGGCGCGCGGGTGATGCGCGGGCGCGGCCGGCTGCAGGGGCAGCAGGATCTCGACGGGTCGCGCAAGGTCGTGGTGCGCGCCGCCGACGGGTCCGAGGAGACGCTCACCGCCGACGCGGTGCTCATCGCCACCGGCGCCCATCCGCGCGAGGTGCCCGACGCGCAGCCCGACGGCGAGCGCATCCTCAACTGGACGCAGGTCTACGACCTCGACGAACTTCCCGAGGAACTGATCGTCGTCGGGTCCGGTGTCACCGGTGCCGAGTTCGCCGGCGCGTACCAGGCGCTGGGGTCCCGCGTCACGCTCGTCTCCAGCCGCGACCGCGTCCTGCCGGGCGAGGACCCGGACGCCGCCGCCGTCCTGGAGGACGTGTTCCGGCGGCGCGGGATGAACGTCATGGCGCGCTCCCGGGCCCAGTCCGCCAAACGGGTGGGCGACCGGGTCGAGGTGACGCTCGCGGACGGGCGGGTCATCAGCGGCTCGCACTGTCTGATGGCCGTCGGCGCCATCCCCAACAGCGCGGGCATGGGCCTGGAGGAGGCCGGGGTCAAGGTCAAGGACTCCGGGCACATCTGGACCGACAAGGTCTCCCGGACGAGTGCGCCCGGCGTGTACGCCGCCGGTGACGTGACCGGTGTCTTCGCGCTCGCCTCCGTGGCCGCCATGCAGGGCCGTATCGCCATGTACCACTTCCTCGGCGACGCGGTGGCCCCGCTGAACCTGAAGACCGTCTCGTCCAACGTCTTCACCGACCCCGAGATCGCCACCGTCGGCTACACCCAGGCCGACCTGGACACCGGGGTCATCGAGGCCGTCGGGGTGAAGCTGCCGCTGCTGCGCAACCCGCGCGCCAAGATGCAGGGCATCCGGGACGGCTTCGTCAAGATCTTCTGCCGTCCGGGCACCGGCATCGTCGTGGGCGGTGTCGTGGTCGCCCCGCGTGCCTCGGAGCTGATCCACCCCATCTCGATCGCGGTCGACAACAACCTGACCGTCGAACAGATCGCGAACGCCTTCACCGTGTACCCGTCCCTGTCGGGTTCGATCGCCGAGGTGGCGCGCCAGCTCCACACGCGAAAGGCCGGCGGCGTCTGACAGGTGCTCCGGCGGTCGCCGGACGGGCCGCACCGGAGCGGCCTGTCCGGCACATTCCGTCCCGGATGGCCCCTATATCACTCCTCGCCCCACCCTGCGAACAACTTCTGCTATTCGGCGCAAACTGCTGAAAGCAGATGGTCGTTGGCGTTACTGTCAGTTTCGTGTTCGCTGCAGAACGTCGCCAATTGATCCTCGAAATGGTGCGGGCCAATGGAGCCGTGTCGCTCCGTGAGCTCGCCCGCGTCGTCCAGACCTCCGAAGTGACCGTACGGCGGGACGTGCGCGCTCTGGAGGCAGAAGGGCTCCTCGACCGCCGGCACGGCGGTGCGGTACTGCCGGGCGGGTTCACGCGAGAGTCCGGCTTTCCGCAGAAGTCTCATCTCGCGACCGCCGAGAAGACGGCCATCGCCGACCTCGCCGCGAGCTTCGTCGAAGAAGGCGAGGCCATCGTGGTCGGGGCGGGGACCACCACGCAGGAGCTGGCACGCCGGCTCGCGCGGGTCCCCGGGCTGACCGTCGTCACCAACTCCCTGCTGGTGGCCCAGGCGCTGGCCCATGCCAACCGTGTGGAGGTCGTGATGACCGGCGGCACCCTGCGCGGTTCCAACTACGCCCTGGTCGGCTCCGGCGCCGAGCAGTCCCTCCAGGGGCTGCGCGTGTCCAAGGCCTTCCTCTCCGGGAGCGGACTGACCGCAGAGCGCGGCCTGTCCACGTCCAACATGCTGTCGGCCTCGGTCGACCGCGCGCTGGTCCAGGCCGCCGCCGAGGTCGTCGTCCTCGCCGATCACACCAAGCTCGGCACCGACACGATGTTCCAGACGGTGCCGACCGATGTGGTCACCCGGCTGGTCACCGACGACCCGCCCGGCCACGACGACCGCGCGGTCACCGAGCTGCAGGCCCTGGCCGATCAGGGTGTGCAGATCTCCGTGGCCGGAGCGGCGGGCGGCGGTGCCGGCGGCGATCCCGTCCCGGCGCGCCCCTCGCGCCGGGACGTGCCCCTTCCGGGTCCTCGCCGCAACCAGGTCCACGGCACCGCGCCGCAGTTGCGCACCGCCACGGTCCTGGGGGACCAGCCGCCGGTCGGTGAACGGGAGCGGGAGAGGGCGGCGCGGGTCGCGGACCTGCGGCGCCGGTAGGGGCCTGCCGTACGCGCATGTGGCACCGCGTGTACGTCGCAGGCGGGTCCCGCCTGCCTCCGGGTGATGCCGCACGTCGTCCGGCGGGCCTCTCGAACGGTCCGGTGGCGGCGCCCCGTCACGCCGCTCTCCCCGCGCCGCTTCGGCGCCGGGCGGCGGGTCGGTAGGGGCCGTAGGGCCGTCAGGGTTTCAGGCCGCGCAGGGTGAGCGTCAGCAGACGGTCGGCCAGGTCCGGGTCGTCCGGGGTCTCCTCGGCCGCCAGCGCGATCGCGTGGGTGAGCTGGAGCAGGTCACCGATCGACACGTCCTCGCGCACCGTGTGGGCCCGTTGCGCCCGCCGGAGCAGGGCGGTGCCCGCCTCCCGGATGGGGGCGCAGCACCGGGCCAGGTCCGAGGTGTTCTCGTCCGCGGCCCGGGAGTCCGCGTACGAGACCGTCATCAGGGCCTGGGCCAGACCTCGGTATTCGCCCGCATGGGTGATGATGTCGCGCAGCCAGGAGACGAGTGCGGTGCAGGGCTGGGCCGCGTCGAGTTGCTCGCGGGCCCGGGCCAGCAGGTCGCCGACGGCCTCCTCGAAGACCGCGCCGAGGAGGGCCTGGCGGTTGGGGAAGTGGCGGTACAGGGTGCCGATGCCCACGTCCGCGCGGCGGGCGATGTCCTCCAGCGAGGCGGACGTCCCGTGGGCCGCGAAGGCGAGACGGGCCTCCGTGAGCAGGCGGTCGCGGTTGCGGCGGGCGTCGGCCCGCATCGGGCGGGCCCCTGCGGGGGTCTCCGCCGAAGCCTGGGCCGGGGTGGGGCTCACGGTGGTTCCACCTGCTCTCTGCGCTGAGGGGATGTTCAGCCTAAGAGCTCGGGTGAGCGCGGGAGTTGCGCGGGTGCCGGTCCTGCGGGGCTGGTCGCGCGGTTCCCCGCGCCCCAATGAGGGGGCGCGGGGACACGGCTGTTCGCGTGGTGCCGGACGGATCAGTCCTTGATCTCGCAGATGGCGGCGCCGGAGGTGATGGAGGCGCCGACCTCCGCGGAGAGGCCCTTGACCGTGCCGGAGCGGTGGGCGTTGAGAGGCTGTTCCATCTTCATGGCCTCCAGGACGACGATCAGGTCGCCTTCCTTGACCTCCTGGCCCTCCTCGACGGCGACCTTGACGATGGTGCCCTGCATCGGGGAGGCGAGGGTGTCGCCGGAGGCCGCCGGGCCGGACTTCTTCGCCGCGCGGCGCTTGGGCTTGGCACCGGCCGCCAGACCGGTGCGGGCCAGGGTCATGCCCAGGGCGGCCGGGAGGGAGACCTCCAGGCGCTTGCCGCCGACCTCGACGACGATGGTCTCGCGGTCGGTTTCGTCCTCGGCCTCGGTGTCGGCCGGGGCCGCGAAGGGCTTGATGTCGTTGACGAACTCGGTCTCGATCCAGCGGGTGTGGACCGTGAACGGGTCCGTGGAGCCGGTCAGCTCGGGGCCGAACGCCGGGTCCCTGACGACCGCGCGGTGGAAGGGGATCGCGGTGGCCATGCCCTCGACGGTGAACTCGTCCAGGGCGCGGGCGGCGCGCTGCAGGGCCTGCTGACGGGTGGCGCCGGTGACGATCAGCTTGGCCAGCAGGGAGTCCCAGGCCGGGCCGATCACGCTGCCGGACTCCACGCCCGCGTCCAGGCGGACGCCGGGGCCGGTGGGCGCGGTGAAGGTGGTGACGGTGCCGGGGGCGGGCAGGAAGCCGCGGCCCGGGTCCTCGCCGTTGATGCGGAACTCGAAGGAGTGGCCGCGCAGCGGCGGGTCGTCGTAGCCGAGCGCCTCGCCGTCGGCGATGCGGAACATCTCGCGGACCAGGTCGATACCGGTGACCTCCTCGGTGACCGGGTGCTCGACCTGCAGACGGGTGTTGACCTCCAGGAAGGAGATCGTGCCGTCCAGGCCCACCAGGAACTCCACCGTGCCGGCGCCGACGTAGCCGGCCTCCTTGAGGATCGCCTTCGACGCCGCGTACAGCTGCTCGTTCTGCGCCTCGGACAGGAAGGGGGCCGGGGCCTCCTCGACGAGCTTCTGGTGGCGGCGCTGCAGCGAGCAGTCACGGGTGGAGACCACGACCACGTTGCCGTGGGAGTCGGCCAGGCACTGCGTCTCCACGTGGCGGGGCTTGTCGAGGTAGCGCTCCACGAAGCACTCGCCCCGCCCGAACGCGGCCACGGCCTCGCGGACGGCGGAGTCGTACAGCTCCGGGACCTCCTCCAGGGTGCGGGCGACCTTCAGACCACGCCCGCCGCCACCGAAGGCCGCCTTGATCGCGATCGGCAGACCGTGCTCCCGGGCGAACGCCACGACCTCCTCGGCCCCCGAGACGGGATCGGGCGTGCCCGCGACCAGCGGCGCACCGGCGCGCTGGGCGATGTGCCGGGCCGCCACCTTGTCACCCAGGTCGCGGATCGCCTGCGGGGGCGGACCGATCCAGATCAGGCCCGCGTCCAGGACCGCCTGGGCGAACTCCGCGTTCTCCGAGAGGAAGCCGTAGCCGGGGTGGACCGCGTCGGCTTCGGCGTCCTTCGCCGCCTGGAGGACCTTGCCCATGTCCAGGTAGCTGGTCGCCGGCGAGTCACCGCCCAGGGCGAACGCCTCGTCCGCGGCCCGCACATGCAGCGCGTCCCGGTCCGGATCGGCGTACACGGCCACGCTCGCGATCCCGGCGTCCCGGCACGCCCGGGCGACGCGGACAGCGATTTCGCCTCGGTTGGCGATCAACACCTTGCGCACGATGGCTCCCTCTCCTTGAAACAAGCCGAGTTTAGGGACTGCCGACACGGCGTTTCGACCCGTCCACAATGGTGAGCTTGCCCACACGGAGCGTGAAACGAGGCTCACTCAACCTGCGAAATCCCTTGTCGCACAGCATTGCGCAGGTCTCCATGC
Organism: Streptomyces bottropensis ATCC 25435; assembly: GCF_000383595.1. NCBI lineage: Bacteria > Bacillati > Actinomycetota > Actinomycetes > Kitasatosporales > Streptomycetaceae > Streptomyces > Streptomyces bottropensis. The sequence continues at coordinate 1,282,242 of NZ_KB911581.1, forward strand.
GGAAACCCTAGCCCTCTGATGTGGTCAAGGTCTCTGTGCGGCCGCGCTGCGCCCGGTTGGGATTCTTTGTGGAGTCCCTACTAATGGCCCAACGATTCTTTGCTCTCGTGAGAACCCTTGTCCCGGGGTTTACCCGTTAGTAGCGTTCGCGATGTCTCGAACGCCTGCCTGGGGTGACGACATGGGTCCGCGAGGCGCTGAGAGCAGCAGGACGAGAGTGGAAAGTGGGTGGGGGCGGTGATCCGCAGACCGGTGGCGGTGGTCACGGCGTTCGTGCTGTTCGTGGAAGGGCTCGGAATCGCCGGGCTGCAGTGGTTCCTCGGCACGGTCGTCGACCGGCAGAAGATGTCCCTCGCCGGGCTGGATCCGGACGCGATGTCCCTCTCCACGAAGGCCGGGGGTGTCGTCTTCGGCCTCTACTTCGTCCTCTGCGGTGTGGTCGCCCTGCTCGTCGGGGTGCGCAACCGGCCCGCCGCCGGGCTCGGCAGGATCCTGCTCATCAGCGTGGCCGTCGTGCACGGGCTGCTCGGCGCGCTCACGGTGGGGCTGGTCGGATGGGGCGCGTTCGCGTTCATGATGGTCGTGCTGGGGCTCGTGCTGCTGACGCTGATGACGTACGACCGGCAGGACGGGGGCGCTGACGCCGTGTCGCGTGGGGCGAAGGGGTCGGGCGGAGTGGGTGGTGCCGGTGGGTCGGAGCCGGTCGCTCCTGCGGCGCCCAGCGCCTCGTGACGGTACCGGCGCTCACCTTGTGAGGGGACCGGCTCTCGCCTTGTGACGGGACCGGCTCTCGCCTTGTGACGGTTCGGCGCGATCCCCGCGTGTTCAGTTCTCGCGGGGTGTCCACAGCTCCGTGATGCCTACGCCCAGTTGGGCCAGCAGACGCCGGAGCAGGGGCAGGCTGAGGCCGATGACGTTTCCGTGGTCGCCGTCGATGCCCTCGATGAACGGGGCCGAGCGGCCGTCGAGGGTGAACGCGCCCGCCACGTGGAGGGGTTCGCCCGAGGCGACGTACGCGGCGATCTCCTCGTCGGTGGGGTCGCCGAAGTGGACGACCGTGGAGGCGGTCGCGGAGGCGTGGCGGCCGGTGGCGGTGTCGTAGACGCAGTGGCCGGTCTGGAGCGTGCCGGCGCGGCCGCGCATCGACTTCCAGCGGGCGGTGGCCTCCTCGGCGTCGGCCGGCTTGCCGAAGGCCTGGCCGTCCAGGTCGAGGACCGAGTCGCAGCCGACCACCAGGGCGCCCTTGACCTCGGGCTTCGCGGCTACCACGGAGGCCTTGGCCTCGGCCAGCGCGAGCGCGAGGTCGGCGGGGGTGGGGGCGCTGACGGCGTCCTCGTCGACGCCGCTGACGATCACCTCGGGGATGAGGCCGGCCTGACGGAGGAGGTTGAGCCGGGCGGGGGACTGGGAGGCGAGAACGAGGCGGCGGCGCTGGTGGTCGGTCATGGGCGCCAGGGTATCGGCGGGGGTGCGTCCGGGGGGTGGGCCGGGGGGCGCCTGGTGGCGGTGGGTGGGTCGGGGGCGCGCCGTACGCGGCCGACCCTGCGTGCGGGCGCGCCCGCCTGATCGCCGTACGTGGATTCAGCGGAGGCCCAGGACCAGCATCGCCAGGAGCATGGCGCAGGCCATGAGGACGCCGAGCCGCCGAAGCATGGCCTGCGTGTCGCGCAGTTCCTTCGGCGGCTCGTTCTCAGGGTCGGACCAGAGCATGCTGCGATGGTGCGTCGCCCGGGGGGCCGGGCGCCTGAGTACGCGTACTCAAGTCGTAGGGGAGGTTCCGCTCAGCCGGGCCAGTAGGTGCGGCTCCAGGTCGTGGGGCCCGGGGCCGGGAGGCGGTGGGCGGCGATGCGGGACGGGTCGGCCCAGGAGTCACGGGGGGCGGGCGCGCCGGCGGGCTGCTCCGCCGCGGCTGCTGCTGCGGTGCGGGCGCGGACGACGGCGAGTGCGGCGGCGAGTTCCTCGGGGGTGGGGTTTCCCCGGACGACCTTGATGGTCATGTCGGCTCCGTGGAGGGGGTTGAAGGGGTTAGGGGGTCAGAGGGGGATGTTTCCGTGCTTCTTCGGGGGGAGACTCTCGCGTTTGGTGCGCAGTTGGCGCAGGCCGCGGATGAGGTGGCGGCGGGTTTCGGAGGGGGTGATCACGGCGTCGACGTAGCCGCGTTCGGCCGCGGTGTAGGGGTTGAGGAGGGTGTCCTCGTACTCCTGGATGAGGCGGGCGCGGACGTCTTCGCGTTCGGCCTCGGGGGCGGCGGCGATGGTGCGGCGGTGCAGGATGTTGACCGCGCCCTGGGCGCCCATGACGGCGATCTGGGCGGTGGGCCAGGCGAGGTTGAGGTCGGCGCCGAGGTGTTTGGAGCCCATGACGTCGTAGGCGCCGCCGAAGGCCTTGCGGGTGATGACGGTGATGAGGGGGACGGTGGCCTCGGCGTAGGCGTAGATGAGTTTGGCGCCGCGGCGGATGATCCCCTCGTGTTCCTGGCCCACGCCGGGCAGGAAGCCGGGGACGTCGACGAAGGTCAGGACGGGGACGTTGAAGGCGTCGCAGGTGCGCACGAAACGGGCGGCCTTCTCGGAGGCGTCGATGTCCAGGCAGCCGGCGAACCGCATCGGCTGGTTGGCGACGATCCCGACGGGGTGGCCCTCGACGCGGCCGAAGCCGGTGAGGATGTTGGGGGCGAACAGTGCCTGGGTCTCGAAGAACTCGGCGTCGTCCAGGACGTGTTCGATGACGGTGTGCATGTCGTAGGGCTGGTTGGCGCTGTCGGGGACGAGTGTGTCCAGCTCCAGGTCCTCGCCGGTGACGGCGAGGTCGGCCTGCTCGGGGAAGACCGGGGGCTCGCTGAGGTTGTTGGAGGGCAGGTAGGACAGCAGCTGCCGGACGTAGTCGATGGCGTCCTTCTCGTCGCCCGCCATGTGATGGGCCACGCCGGAGGTGGCGTTGTGGGTGCGGGCGCCGCCCAGCTCCTCGAAACCGACGTCCTCGCCGGTGACGGTCTTGATGACGTCGGGGCCGGTGATGAACATGTGCGAGGTCCGGTCGACCATGACGGTGAAGTCGGTGATCGCGGGCGAGTACACCGCGCCGCCCGCGCACGGGCCGACCACCAGGGAGATCTGCGGGATGACGCCGGAGGCGTGGGTGTTGCGGCGGAAGATCTCGCCGTACATGCCCAGCGCCATCACCCCTTCCTGGATGCGGGCGCCGCCGGAGTCGTTGATACCGATGACCGGACAGCCGGTCTTCAGCGCGAAGTCCATCACCTTCATGATCTTCTGGCCGAACACCTCGCCCAGAGACCCGCCCAGCACCGTGAAGTCCTGCGAGAACACGGCCACCGGACGGCCCTCGACCGTGCCGTAGCCGGTGACGACACCATCGCCGTAGGGGCGGCTTCGTTCCATCCCGAAATCGGTGGAGCGGTGCCGGGCGAACTCGTCGAACTCCACGAAGGAGTCCTCGTCCAGGAGCAGTTCGATGCGCTCACGGGCCGTCAGTTTGCCCTTCGCGTGCTGCTTCTCCACCGCGCGCTCGGAGCCGGCGTGCGTCGCCTCGTCGATACGACGCTGCAGGTCCGCGAGCTTCCCCGCGGTCGTGTGGATGTCGATGCTTGCTGGCGCTTCCGGCTCGGACATCGGGATGCGGCTCCCTGCCTGCTCATGGGGACGTGAAAGATCGGTACGTGCTGCTGGGCGCGTGGGGGGTGCTGCGTACGTGCTCAGAAGTGTGTGGGGTTACTCATCCGTAGCGTAGTGCTGCGCCTACCGTTCGGCAGTGCGGCGTTTACCACACTCCTCGCCCCTTCCGGCTGTACGATCACTGCGTCGCGGCGGGACACGTCGGAGGGGTGACGTCACGAGAGTGATCGAGTGCCCGTGAACCGCAGCTCGTCAGGGCTGGAATCCGTCCCCTTCTCGCGGGGCGGAGGATGTCAAACCTAGGGTGGGTTGCATGACGATCCCACCAGGTGCACAAGGAGACCCGTCCAGCGGACCGGGTGAGCCGAGGTCGGCCCGTTGGTCCGACCTCGGCCGGCCGCCCCTCAACTCCGCCTCCCTGCGCCGGGCGCTGGTCCGGGACGGCGGGCTGTGGAGTTCCCTGGACGTGGTGCCCGTCATCGACTCCACCAACACCGACCTCGCCGGGCGCGCCGACCGCCTCGCCGAGGGTGCCGTGCTCGTCGCGGAGGAGCAGCGGGCGGGCCGCGGACGCCTGGACCGCATCTGGACCGCCCCCGCGCGCTCCGGCCTGTTCTTCTCCGTCCTCCTCAAGCCGGGCGAGGTGCCCGTCGAGCGTTGGGGATGGCTGCCGCTGCTCACCGGCGTCGCCGTCGCGACCGGACTGTCCCGGGCCGCCGGGATCGACACGGCACTCAAATGGCCCAACGACCTGCTGGTGACCGTGGACGGTCAGGAGCGCAAGGCCGGCGGCATCCTCGCGGAGCGGGCCGGGGCGGACGGCGTGGTGATCGGGATCGGCATCAACGTCAGCCTGCGGGAGGACGAACTGCCGGTGCCCGCCGCCGGCTCCCTGTTGCTCGCCGGAGCCGTGACCACGGACCGCGATCCGCTGCTGCGGGCCGCGCTGCGGGCGCTGGAGGAGTGGTACGGGCGGTGGCGGGCCGCCGGCGGCGACCCCTCGGTGAGCGGACTCCAGGAGACCTACGCCGCCGGGTGCGCGACCTTGGGGCGCAAGGTGCGTGCCGAGCTGCCCGGGGACCGGTCGGTCGTGGGGGAGGCCGTGGCGGTGGACGGGGACGGCAGGCTGGTGCTCGCCACGGAGGCCGGGGTGCAGGAGCCGGTGGGAGCGGGGGACATCGTGCATCTGCGGCCCGTGTGACGTGTGGGGATGATGGGGCCTGGGCACCCGGTGTCGCGTGTACGGGGGACTCGGAGCGCCGGCCTCCGGTGGCCCCGGCCGGCGCGGGGTGCCGTCCACCCAAAGGCGTACGCCCCCTTCGGCTCACCTCCCGGAGTGAGCTGGCGCACACCTGCCGTAGAGTTGAGGCCGGTCGAGTACGTGACCGCGGGAGATCGGAAGGGCAGCAGGAGTGAGCGTCGAGGACACGGGCTCCGGCACGGACGCGGATGACCGCGCGGAGCCGCCCCCGCTCTCGGCTTCGCTCGAGCGGTCACAACCCCATGACGTGGACGCCGCCGAGGAGGACCCGCTGGCGCTGCGCCTCGAAGGGCTGATCCTCGGGGCCGAGCGCCGGTACACCCCCTTCCAGGCGGCACGCAGCGCGGGCGTCTCCATGGAGTTGGCGTCCCGTTTCTGGCGGGCCATGGGCTTCGCGGACATCGGCCAGGCCAAGGCGCTGACCGAGGCGGACGTCCTCGCGCTGCGGCGGCTCGCCGGTCTCGTGGAGGCGGGGCTGCTGAGTGAGGCCATGGCGGTGCAGGTGGCCCGGTCGACCGGGCAGACCACCGCGCGGCTCGCCGAGTGGCAGATCGACTCCTTCCTGGAGGGGCTGACCGAGCCGCCGGAGCCGGGGATGACCCGGACCGAGGTGACGTATCCGCTGATCGAGCTGTTGCTGCCCGAGCTGGAGGAGTTCCTCGTCTACGTCTGGCGGCGTCAGCTCGCCGCCGCCACCGGGCGGGTCGTCCAGGCCGCGGACGACGAGGAGATGGTCGACCGGCGCCTCGCGGTCTGCTTCGCCGACCTCGTCGGGTTCACGCGGCTGACCCGCCGGATGGAGGAGGAGGAACTCGGCGAACTGGTCGAGGCCTTCGAGACCACGGCGGCGGACCTCGTGGCGGCGAACGGCGGGCGGCTCATCAAGACCCTGGGCGACGAGGTCCTGTACGCCACGGACGACGCGGGCGTCGCCGCCGAGATCGCGCTGCGCCTCATCGAGACCATGGCCAACGACGCGACCATGCCGGAGCTGCGTGTCGGCATGGCCTTCGGCACGGTGACGACACGGATGGGCGACGTCTTCGGGTCGACCGTGAACCTCGCCAGCCGGCTCACCTCGATAGCGCCGAAGGACGCGGTCCTCGTCGACGGAGCCTTCGCCGAGGAGCTGACCCGCACGGGCGAGGCCCCCGCCTCCGAGGCCGAGGCCGCCGAAGCCGCGGCCGCCGCGGAGAAGGAGGGCGAGGAACCGCCGACGTACCGCTTCGCGCTCCAGCCGATGTGGCAGCGCCCGGTGCGTGGCCTGGGAGTCGTCCAGCCGTGGCTGCTCACGCGGAGGCCGGGGCAGGTCTGACGGGGCACGTTCGGCGGGGCGGGTCTGACGGGCGGGTGCCTGGGAGCCTGCCTGCGCCCGTGCCTTGCGGGGTGGTCCGTCAGTGACTTGCGGGAGCCCTCTCACCTGCGCAGGGCGTCGTCGACGCAGAGGCCGACGATCGGGACGCACAGGCCCGGCTTGGCGGGCTTCGTGGGGGTGGCCGTGTCGCCGGGGGTGTTCGGGGAGTCCGGGGAGTGGGGAGCGGTCGGCTGCTGGGGCGCTGCCGCTGGTGGCCCGGTGGGCGCGGGGGGAGTGGGCCGGGGGGATTCGGGGGTGGCCGCCAGGGGAGCGTCGAGGGCGGGCGCGGAGCTGTCGAGGCCGTCGCGTGCGCCGGGAGCGTAGGGGTCGGAGGGGACCTCGACACCGATGGCGGGGTCGGGCGGGGAGGTGGAGGGGACCGGCGTGGGGGCGGTCGCTCCCGGGGACAGCGGCTGGGTCGGGGCCGGGTCCTCGCCGCCCATGGGGGTGTCGGCGGTCGGGGTCCCCGCGTCGGCCGGGGGTTCGTCGCCCACCGTCGTGCCGGCGTCGGTCGCCTCGTCCGTGACCCCGTCCGGCGCGCTCGGCGCCGGGCCCGCCGCACCGGCGCCGCCGCCGACGGGGTCCGACGCCACCCGCAACAGACTCAGTGCCCCCGCCGCCAGCGCCATCCCGCCCACCGCGAGCAGCAGTTTCCGGGGCCGGGGACGCCGGTGCCGACCGCGCGGGCGGGGCGCGGGCTCGTCGGGAGCGCCGCCGGCCGGGTCGCAGCGGCCTGACGCGAGGGGCGAGAACGCCACGGCCGGCCGTGCGGGGGCCGCCGACGGCCGCCAGGGCGCCGACTGCGCCGGTGAGTCCGGTGCGGCGGTCCTCGCCGGTGCGGAAGCCGGTGGTGCCGTGGGCGCGGTGGCCGGCGTCGGCGACTCCTGTCGCGCTCGTGGTGCGGTGGATGCCGGCCGGGTGGCCGTGTCCGTCGTCATGGTTCGTCCCTCCCCTACGCGCCCGTGTCCGCCGGTGCGCCTGTGGCGGAGCGCAGATTATGTGCAGCGGAGGGTGGTATGGCCGGAGAAGGCGCCGATGTCACTCGTACGGGGAGAAGTTTGCCGGGGTTTGTCAAGGGGACACCCCGTGCGGTCTCTCGTTGGGGTCGGCGCCCGGGCGCCGGGATGACGCGTCGGCGGTCCGTCAGGATCCGCGCTTGCCGCCCGTTCCGGCGGGGGTTTGCGTCGGCCGGGGCGGCTGCGATGATCGGGGGCACGGAGTTAACCCGCGTTAACCGGGAGGGTTCTATGGGTGACGGTGCGGCAGTGGAGCGGGCGGCAGGGCTGGAGGGCGAGGAGGAGCGGCGGTTCGGGGAGTTCGTCGTGGTGCGGCGGCACGGGTTCGTCGCCGAGCTGGCCCTCGACCGGCCCAAGGCCATGAACGCCGTGTCGACCGACATGGCCCGCTCCGTCACGGCGGCGTGCGGGGCGCTGGCCGCCGACCGGGACGTACGCGTGGTCGTGGTGACGTCGACGCACGAGCGGGCGTTCTGTGTGGGGGCCGATCTGAAGGAGCGGAACTCGTTCAGTGACGCCGATCTGCTGCGGCAGCGGCCCGTCGCGCGGGGGGCGTACACCGGCGTACTGGAGTTGCCGATGCCCACGATCGCCGCCGTGCACGGCTTCGCGCTGGGCGGCGGCTTCGAACTCGCCCTGTCCTGCGACCTGATCGTGGCCGACCGTACGGCGGTCGTGGGGCTGCCCGAGGTGTCGGTGGGGGTGATCCCGGGCGGTGGCGGTACGCAGTTGCTGCCGCGCCGGGTGGGGGCCGCGCGGGCGGCGGAGCTGATCTTCACCGCGCGTCGGCTGGAGGCCGGGGAGGCGCGGGACCTGGGCCTCGTCGATCAGCTGGTGGAGGAGGGGCGGGACCGGTCGGAGGCCTTGGCGCTGGCCGCGCGGATCGCCGCGAACTCGCCGGTCGGCCTGCGCGCGGCCAAGCGGGCGCTGCGGCTCGGGCACGGGCTGGATCTGCGGGCCGGCCTGGAGGTCGAGGACGCGGCCTGGCGCTCGGTGGCGTTCTCGGGGGACCGGGCGGAGGGCGTGGCCGCCTTCAACGAGAAGCGGAAGCCGGACTGGCCGGGGGAGTGAGGGCCGAGGTGGCGCGGGCGGGTCCGGTGTCGAGGGCGGCCGGGGTGCGGGCGGGTCCGGTGTCGAGGGCGGCCGGGGTGCGGCCGTGGGTCACCGGTGGCCCGTACCCCTGTTCGCTTCACCAATCTCCCAAATCGTCTCAAAGCTCCCTAGCCTGGGGTGATGGGAGAGGACAGGCGGCTGAGGGCCGTGGTGGCGTTGGCGCGTGGGATGGCTGGGGCGCGTACGTCGCCGGAGACGTGGTGGGCGGCCGCCGACGGGTCGTGCCGGGCCCTGTCGGGCAGCTTTGCCGCGCTGTCCGTGTGGGAGCGGGATCGTGGGCTGCTGCGGGTGCTCGTGAACGTGGGGAACCGGGCGGCGGACGAGGAGGAGTTTCCCGAGGACGAGACGTATCCGGTGCACGAGTTCCCGGAGATCGCGGAGTTCCTGCATGAGCGCTGGCTGGAGGGCGGTGAGCCCAACGCCTGGGTGGAGACGGCCGCCGGGCCGGTCGGGGGGCGGCGCCCCGGCGGCTACTGCCACCAGCGGGTCGCCGCCCTGCGCCGTCGCGGCCGGGGCTGCTGCGTGGTGGCGCCCGTCGTGATGAACGGCCGGGCCTGGGGCGAGCTGTATGTGGCCCGGCCCGCCGGGGAGCCCGTGTTCAACGGCGGCGACGCGGCCTTCGCGACCGTGCTGGCCTCGGTCGTGGCCGCGGGACTCGCGCAGTCCGAGCGGCTGGAGGAGGCCCGGCGCCTCGCCTTCACCGACCCCCTCACCGGACTCGGCAACCGGCGCGCGGTCGATCTCCGTCTCGACGAGGCGATGGAGGCGCACCGGCGCGACGGCACGGTGATCAGCCTCGTCGTCTGCGACCTCAACGGCCTGAAGAAGGTCAACGACTCCCACGGGCACGCGATGGGGGACCAGCTGCTGGAGCGGTTCGGATCCGTGCTGTCGCGCTGCGCGGCGGAGCTGCCCCGGGTGCTGGTGGCGCGGCTCGGCGGGGACGAGTTCTGCCTGCTGGCGGTGGGGCCGTCGGCGGACGAGGTGGTACGGGTCGCCGGTGACCTCTGTGTACGGGCGCGGGAGCTGGAGCCGGGCGACGGGGTCGCCTGCGGTGTCGCGTCCACCGGCGATCCGATCGGGCCGTTGCGCTCGGCCCGGCGGCTGTTCCGGCTGGCCGACGCGGCGCAGTACCGGGCCAAGGCCGCCGGTTCCGTGGAGCCGGTCGTCGCGGGGCGGGAGGGGGACGGCGACGAGGATCCGGTGGTCAGTCTCGCGGACCGCCCGCCCGCGCCCGTCGATCCCGCGCACCCGGGGGACCGGCGCCGCATTCGAGGGCGCCGGTCCTCCTAGGGCGGGCCGCGCGCGGGGTCGAGTCGACGCGCGGTCCTGGGCTGCCCACGGCCGAGGGGGGAGTGGGCCGTGGGCCGGTCGGTGGTCCGGAAGGGGCAGGGCAGGGGGAGGGTGGCTCCGGTGGGCACGCGCCCTGCGGCGTCCGGTATTTCGACCCTACGCGCGCGTACCCGCTGACAGGGCTCTGACCTGGTGATTCTGATCAACCTCGGAGGGATCTCTGACCGTTCTCCGATCTGTCTCTGATCTACGCGGATAGGTGCGGGGCCGGTCGGTGGGGACGAGGATCGGTCGGTGGGGGTGGGGACCGGTCGGTGCGGGCGGAGACCGGTGGGCGGGGGCGGGGACCGGTGGGTGGGGGNTGGGGGGTCCGCTCCCGGAGGAGGCGCGACGGGAGTAAGGAGTCCCTCCCCGTCGCGGTCGTGACATTCGGCGATTCAGTCCCTACGATCCTGAATATGGATATGCACTCTGTGGACACGGTGGTCCTCGGGACGTCCGGGGTCACCGCGGCCGACGTCCTCGCCGTGGCGCGCGCCGACGCCCGGATCGAGCTCTCCGACGAGGCGGTGGCCGCGCTCGCGGCGGCCCGCGAGATCGTGGACGCGCTGGCGGCCAAGCCGGAGCCCGTCTACGGGGTCTCCACCGGCTTCGGCGCCCTCGCGACCCGGCACATCAGCCCCGAACTGCGGGCCCGACTCCAACGCAACATCGTCCGCTCGCACGCCGCCGGCATGGGGCCGAGGGTGGAGCGCGAGGTCGTCCGCGCGCTGATGTTCCTGCGCCTGAAGACCGTCTGCTCCGGCCGCACCGGCGTCCGGCCCGAGGTCGCGCAGACCATGGCCGACGTCCTCAACGCAGGCATCACCCCCGTCGTCCACGAGTACGGCTCCCTCGGCTGCTCCGGGGACCTGGCCCCGCTGTCCCACTGCGCGCTCACCCTGATGGGCGAGGGCGACGCCGAGGGCCCGGACGGGGTCGTACGGCCGGCCGGCGAGCTGCTCGCCGAGCACGGCATCGCGCCCGTCGAGCTGCGCGAGAAGGAGGGGCTGGCCCTCCTCAACGGCACCGACGGCATGCTCGGCATGCTCGTCATGGCACTGGCCGATCTGGAGAAGCTGTACACGTCGGCGGACATCACCGCCGCGATCTCCCTGGAGGCCCTGCTCGGCACGGACCGGGTCCTCGCCCCCGAACTGCACGCCATCCGCCCGCACCCCGGGCAGGCGGCCTCCGCGGCCAACATGCTCGCCGTGCTGAAGGATTCGGGGCTCACCGGGCACCACCAGGACGACGCGCCCCGCGTGCAGGACGCGTACTCGGTGCGGTGCGCTCCCCAGGTGGCCGGGGCCGGGCGGGACACCGTCGCGTACGCGCGGCTCGTCGCCGAGCGGGAGCTGGCGGCGGCGGTCGACAACCCCGTCGTCCTGCCGGACGGGAGGGTCGAGTCCAACGGCAACTTCCATGGCGCGCCCGTCGCCTACGTCCTCGACTTCCTCGCCATCGCCGTGGCGGACCTCGCCTCGATCGCGGAGCGGCGCACCGACCGGCTGCTCGACAAGAACCGCTCGCACGGGCTGCCGCCGTTCCTCGCGGACGACGCCGGGGTCGACTCCGGGCTGATGATCGCGCAGTACACGCAGGCGGCGCTGGTGAGTGAGCTGAAGCGGCTCGCCGTGCCGGCCTCCGCGGACTCGATCCCGTCCTCCGCGATGCAGGAGGACCATGTGTCGATGGGCTGGGCGGCGGCGCGGAAGCTGCGGACCGCCGTCGACAACCTGACGCGGGTGCTGGCCGTGGAGTTGTACGCCGGGACGCGGGGGGTGGAGCTGCGGGAGGGGCTGGTGGCCGCGCCGGCCACCCGGGCCGTGGTGGAGGCTCTGCGGGGAGCCGGGGTCGAGGGGCCGGGGGCGGATCGTTTCCTCGCGCCTGATCTGGCGTTGGCCGACGCGTTCGTGCGGGACGGGCGGTTGGTGATGGCCGCGGAGTCCGTGACCGGGGTGCTCGCCTGAGGTAGGGGCGGGTGGGTGTGGGTGCGGGTGCGTCGCCGGGTGCGGGTGGGGCGTGGTCGCTCGCGCAGTTCCTCGTGCCCCTGGAGGGCGCGGTTGCTTGTGCGCGCCCCGCGCCCCGGGAGGGCGTGGTCGCCCGGGCGGGCGCCGCGGCCACTGCGAGGAGCAGGGGTCGCGGCCCTTGCTCCTCGTTCTTTCACGGGGCGTGCGGGAGTTCGAGGTCCTCGCGTTCGCGGCGGATGGAGTAGGCGACGAACGCCGCGCCCAGGCCGAGCATGGCCGTGCCGCCGATGACGTAGGGGGTGGTGTTCGGGCTGCCGGTGTCGGCGAGTTCGCGGGTGTCGCCGGTGGTCGTGGCCGCGTCCGACGTCGTGGTCGTCTGCTCGCGTACGGCCGCTTCCTGGGTCGCGTTGGCGGACGGCACGAACCAGAGGGCACCCAGAAGGGTGCCCGCGGCGGTGGCGGTCACCAACGACCGGCGGGCGGTGGACGACGCGCGACGTGCGACGGACACGGAATATCGATCCCCTTGTGACGCTGGCGAATTGGCCGTGGAGAGCGATGCTAATGAAAGGCGCGGGTCGTGGGAAAGTCGCGTGACCTGTGAGCCGTACGCTCCGGAGCATGAGTACAGCGGAGACATCACAGTTTGTCCGGCTACGCGTCGAATTGGTGGTGGAGATCGACGACGTCGAGGCCATCACCGGGGCCGCTCTGCGGCGGATCGCGACCGATTCCGATATGCCTGCCGATGAGCGGGTACACGCCGAGAGCGCGGTGACCGAGGACACCGCGGAGGCCCTCGCCTATCTGGTCGACCCGTTCGACCTGGTCGGAGAGGTCCCCGGGGTCGAACTGGCCCAGGCCTCCTGGAGTAGTGAGGGTATCGACTACGACCCCGATTCGCCGGAATGGGGTCTCGACGAGGATGATGACGCAGAGGTCGAAGAGGAAGACTCCCGCGGCTGAGCGGTCGGGGAAATTGATGGTCCCGGGCGGCAACCGCCGTCCGGGGTTCTTTCGTCTCACGAGGCGCACCAGTCACTTGTGCACCCCCGGGTCGCCGACGATCCGATGCGGGTGGAGTGGCGTATCCCACATATCCGCGGGAGCGGAACGGCCCGTGCCGTTGTGGTGTTTAAGTGCTTACGGGGATCTTCGGGGTTTTGGGGATTCGGCAACGATGGAGAAGCGTGTGATGACGAACAGTAAGCGGCGCAGGGGCCTGACGGTCGCGTCCGCACTGCTCGGCGGGGTGCTGGTGCTCTCTGCGTGCAGCGGGGGCGACGGCGACAAGGCGTCCGGGGGTGACGGCGGGGACTCCTCGCAGTCCAAGGTCGACGAGGCGGCGGCGGAGAAGACCTCCGAGGCCGACATCAAGATCATGCCGAAGGACGGCTCGGACAACGCCTCCATCAACAACTCGGCCAAGGTCACCGTGAGCAAGGGCACGCTCACCGAGGTGAAGATGACCACCTCCGACGGCACCGCCGTCGAGGGCGAGATATCCGCGGACAAGAAGAGCTGGGCGCCGAGCGCTCAGCTGGAGCGGTCCACCGGCTACAAGATCACCGCTGCCGCCGAGGACTCCGAGGGGCGCAAGGCCCACGAGAACGCGGCGTTCACCACGGTCTCGCCCGCCAACAGCTTCATCGGCAACTTCACGCCCGAGGACGGCTCGACCGTCGGCGTCGGTATGCCGGTCTCGATCAACTTCGACAAGGCGATCACCGACAAGGCCGCCGTGCAGAAGGGGATCACCGTCTCCAGCAGCTCCGGCCAGGAGGTCGTCGGGCACTGGTTCAACGCCAACCGCATCGACTTCCGGCCCGAGGAGTACTGGAAGGGCGGCTCCACCGTCACCCTGAAGCTCGCGCTCGACGGTGTGGAGGGTGCCGACGGTGTCTACGGTGTGCAGCAGAAGACCGTGACCTTCAAGATCGGCCGTAATCAGGTCTCCATCGTCGACGCCAAGACCAAGACGATGAAGATCACGCGGGACGGCAAGGTCGTCAAGACCATCCCCATCTCCGCCGGTTCGCCCGAGAACAAGACGTACCAGGGTCAGATGGTGATCTCCGAGCAGTTCAAGGAGACCCGGATGAACGGCGCGACGGTCGGGTTCACCGACGACGACGGCAAGGGCGAGTACGACATCAAGGACGTCCCCCACGCTCAGCGTCTGACGACCTCGGGCACCTTCATCCACGGCAACTACTGGGGTGCCGACTCCGTCTTCGGCAACGTCAACACCAGTCACGGCTGCGTCGGTCTGAACGACACCAAGGGTGCCAACGACCCCGACACCGAGGGCGCCTGGTTCTACGACAACTCCATCATCGGTGACGTCGTGGACATCCGGAACACCGGAGACAAGACGGTCGCCCCGGACAACGGCCTCAACGGCTGGAACATGAACTGGGCCGACTGGAAGGCCGGTTCGGCCGTCTGACCCCCCGTCATCCGTAGAACGCGCGACCGGTGCCGCCCCTGTGACACGCAGGGGCGGCACCGTTGTTTCCGAGGCGATGCCCAGGGTTCTCATCAGGCTCTTATCGAGGACTTATCCCGTCATCACATGGCGTCCCTAGCTTGCCGCCATGTTCTTCACCTACCTGAGGCGCGAACTGCGCCGCCGCAGAAAGGCGGCGCTCGTCGTCGCCTCCGGGCTCGCCCTGGGCATCGCACTGGTCATCGTGGTCAGTTCCGTGTCCTCGGGCATGGAGAAGGCGCAGGGCAAGGTTCTCGAATCCCTGTACGGCCTGGGCACGGACATGACCGTCACCAAGGCCGCCGCCGCGGCGGACGAGAACGGCGGCCAGCGCCCGCGATTCGAGTTCGACGCCCAGGACGACGACTCCGACGAGAACCAGAGCAGTGACCTCGTCCGGGTGCAGGGCTTCCAGACGCTGGCGAGTTCGACCGTCACCGAGGTCGGCGAACAGGCGGGTGTCGCGCAGGCCGTCGGCGGTCTCAGCCTCCAGGTCATCAAGGTCGACGGGCAGTTCCGGCGCGGCCAGTTCCAGCAGGACGAGGGCACCGGGGGCCAGCAGCCCGGCGGCCCCGGCGCCGGTGGCCAGAACGGCGGCGGCACAGGCCGGGTCGAGGGCGGCGGCGCCCAGTTCGACGTCGACAACTACTCCGTCTACGGCACGGACGTCACCGAGCCCGACCTGGGCCCCCTGACCTCCTCGAAGATCACCAGCGGTCGTACGTTCACGACGTCCGAGACCGACGCCGAGGTCGTCGTCGCGGACAGGTCGTACGCCAAGGAGAAGGAGCTGAAGGTCGGTGACAGCGTCACCGTCAACAGCGTCAAGTACAAGGTCATCGGCATCGCGACGCCCGACAGCGGGGACGCGGCGGCCGACCTCTACATGCCGCTGAAGCAGGCGCAGACGCTCAGCGACTCCAAGGACAAGGTCACCACGATCTACGTCAGGGCGAGCGACTCGCAGCGGATCGACGGCGTGAAGGCGGCCATCCAGAAGAACATCGACGGGACGACCGTCACCACCTCCGCCGACCTCGCCGACACGGTCTCCGGATCGCTGTCGACGGCCTCGGACCTCGCCTCCGACGTCGGCAAGTGGCTGTCGATCGCGGTGCTCGTGGCCGCGTTCCTGGTGGCCGGGCTGCTCACCTCGTCGGCCGTGTCGCGGCGGGTGCGGGAGTTCGGCACGCTCAAGGCGCTGGGATGGAAGTCGGGGCGTGTGACCCGGCAGGTCGTCGGTGAGGCCGTCGTCAACGGACTGGTGGGCGGTGCGCTCGGTATCGCGCTCGGGCTCGGCGGGGCGTACGTCGTCACGGCGATCAGTCCGACGCTGCAGGCGGAGATCGGGGCGGCGGGCGGTGGTTTCGGCGGATCCGGTGCCGGCGCGCCCGGCGGAGGCGGCTTCCCCGGCGCGGGCGGGCCCGGCGGAGGGCGGCAGACGGCTTCCGACGCGCTGGACGTGGCCCTCACGGCACCCGTCAGCGTCACGACCATCGGCGTCGCGGTGGGGCTCGCCGTCGCCGGCGGGCTGATCGCGGGGGCGTTCGGCGGGTGGCGGGCCTCGCGGCTGCGGCCGGCGGACGCGCTGCGGCGCGTGGAGTAGTACGGCGGCGGCCGAGGCGCCCGCCCCACAGCCAGGTCCATCCGAATTCAGGGAGTCCACATGTACGTACTGACCGGCGTCACCAAGCGCTACGCGCGCGGCAAGGACACCGTCACCGCCCTCGACGGGGTCGATCTCACCATCGCCGACGGGGACCGGCTGGTCATCCAGGGGCCCACCGGGGGCGGGAAGTCCACGCTGTTGCAGATGCTCGGGGGGCTGGACAAGCCCTCCGATGGGAGCGTCGAACTGGACGGGACCGATCTGGCGAGGCTGTCGGAGGCGAAGCTCACGAGGGTGCGCGGCGAGAACATCGGGTTCGTCTTCCAGAGCTTCAACCTGATCCCGACGCTGACCGCGCAGGAGAACGTGGAGACGGCCCTCGTGCCGCTCGGGGTCAGGGCGAAGGAGCGGCGGGAGCGGGCCGCGGAGGCGCTTGGGTCGGTGGGGCTCGGCGAGCGGCTCGGACATCTGCCGGCCGAGCTGTCGGGCGGCCAGCAGCAACGCGTCGCGATCGCCCGCGCGCTGGTGAAGCGGCCGAAGGTGCTGCTCGCGGACGAGCCCACCGGCAACCTCGACGAGTCCACGCGCGACGAGATCATGGAGGTCCTGGAGACGCTGTGGAAGGAGCACGGCCTCACGTTCATCATGGTCACCCATGACTCGACGCTGGCGAGGAAAGCCCCTCGGGTCGCGACCATCCGCAAGGGGCGCATCACGGTGAAGGAGAACGCCGGGGCGTGAGCGCCTGCCCTCATCGGGTGGAACCCGGAACCCGGAACCCGGAACCCGGTGAGTTCCCTGGGCGTGGGGCGCGTTGGTGTGGAGCTCGGGCGCGTGCGGGCTGTGCGTGGCCCGGGTTCGCCGCTTTGCGCCCACCCGCGAGGGAGGGGACGTGAGTTGACTCCCGGTCATACTGCGTAGACCGGGGGAATTGGCGCGTATGTGTGCGGAAGCTCCCCTGGCCGGATGAACCGGATCAAGGGGGAGACTTGCGCAGACACACCAAGAGCGCGTGCACGGCCGCGATCGCCATGGTGTCCGCCGTCGCGCTGACGGCGGGCCCGACCAGCCCGGCGTCCGCGATATCCGAGCGCGTGACGGGCGTGGCCGGAGTGACCGGCATGACGGGCTTTGCCGGCGTGACCGGCGTGGAAGGCGTGACCGCCGCCGGCCTCGCGGCAGGCCGTCGCATCACCCTCGTCACCGGTGACCGCGTCCTCGTCGACGCCGGGGGCCGCGTGGTCGGCCTGGAGCGGGCCAAGGGCCGTGAGGGCGTCCCCCTGGCGGTGCGCGAGGCCGGCGGCCACACCTACGTCCTGCCGGCCGACGCGGCCCGGCTCATCTCCGCCGGCCGGGTCGACAGGCGGCTGTTCGACATCACCGCGCTGAACACGTCGGCGGCCCGCGCCGCCCACAAGCAGGGCCTGAAGCTGATCGTCGGCTACACCGGAACCGCCGCCGGCGCCCGGGCCGACGTACGGGCGGCTGGCGACACCAAGGTCCGCCGCACCCTGCGGACACTGAACGCCGAGGCGGTGCTCACCCCCGGGGACGACGCAGCCGCGCTGTGGAAGGCGGTCACCGACGCCGACGGCACCACCGCCACCGGGATCGCCCACCTCTGGCTGGACGGCGTCCGCGAGGTCACCCTCGACAAGTCCGTCGCGCGGATCGGCGCCCCGAAGGCATGGAAGGCCGGCTTCGACGGCAAGGGCGTCACCATCGCCGTCCTCGACACGGGCGTCGACGCGACCCACCCCGACCTCAAGGGCCAGGTGAAGGCCGCCAAGAACTTCTCCACCTCACCCGACACCACGGACAAGTACGGCCACGGCACGCACGTCGCCTCCATCGCGGCCGGCACCGGGGCCGGCTCCCGCGGCAAGTACAAGGGCGTCGCGCCCCGCGCCAAGCTGCTCAACGGCAAGGTGCTCGACGACGAGGGCTACGGCGACGACTCCGGCATCGTCGCCGGCATGGAGTGGGCCGCCGCGCAGGGCGCCGACGTGGTCAACCTCAGCCTGGGCGGCGGTGACACCCCCGAGATCGACCCGATGGAGGCGGCGATCGACAAGCTCTCCGCCGAAAAGGGCGTCCTCTTCGCGGTCGCCGCGGGCAACGAGGGCGACTGGGGTGCGGGCACGGTCGGCTCGCCGGGCAGCGCCGCCGCCGCGCTCACCGTCGGCGCGGTCGACGACAAGGACCGGCTCGCCTCCTTCTCCAGCCGGGGCCCCACCCTCGACGGCCGGATCAAACCCGACGTGACCGCCCCCGGCGTCGCCATCACCGCCGCCGCGGCCCCGGGCAGCGTCATCGAGCGCGAGGTCGGCCAGAATCCCAAGGGCTACCTGACGATCTCCGGTACGTCGATGGCGACCCCGCATGTCGCCGGCGCCGCCGCCCTCCTCAAGCAACAGCACCCGAAGTGGACGTACGCCGAACTGAAGGCCGCCCTCGTCGCGTCCGCCAAGGGCGGCGCGTACACCCCCTTCGAGCAGGGTTCGGGCCGTATCCGCGTCGACAGGGCGATCAAGCAGAAGGTCGTCGCCCGGCCCGTCTCGGTCGACTTCGGCGTCCACCGGTGGCCGCACACCGACGACAAGCCGGTGGCCAAGAAGCTCACCTACAAGAACCTCGGCACGAAGGCCGTCACCCTCACCCTCGCGGTGACCGGCACGAACCCCAAGGGCGAACCCGCCCCGGCCGGCTTCTTCAAGCTCGGCGCCAGGAAGGTCACCGTCCCGGCCCGGGGCAGGGCCACCGTCGACCTCATCGTGAACACCAGGCTCGGCGGGAACCTGGACGGCGCCTATTCCGCGTACGTCACCGCCAAGGGCGGCGGCCAGGGCGTCCGCACGGCGGCGGCCGTACAGCGCGAGGCGGAGTCGTACGACGTCACGCTGAAGACGGTCGGCCGGGACGGCGCACCGGCCGTGCACCACGTGCTCGACCTGACCGGCGTCTCCGGGCTCGCCCGGGACACGTGGTTCACGCCGTACGACCAGGACGGCACGGTCGATCTCCGGGTACCGGAGGGCGACTACATCCTGAACGCCGGGATCGTCGTGGACCCGGACGACGCCGCCAAGGGCGTGGACTGGCTCGCCCGGCCGACGCTCACCGTCGACCGGCGGATCTCCCTCACGCTGGACGCCCGCACGACGAAACCGGTGGACATCACCGTGCCCGATCCCGCCGCCCGACAGGTCCTCGCGGCACCGGAGTTCGCCCTGACGGTGGGCGGGGACAGCTACTCCTCCGGCTGGCTCCTCGACACCTACGCGGGGTTCCGCACCGCGCACCTCGGCCCGCGGACCGCCGGCGGCATGCTCAGCCAGACCTGGGCCGGCCAGTGGACCGGGGGCGGCACGGCGCAGTACGCCACCGCCGGCGGAGGCAAGGTCGAGAAGCTCGCCACCGGCTGCACCAAGCACTGGAGGAAGGGCGAACTGGCCACCGTGCGGACCGGCCTGGGCGCCTCCGGCACCGGAAGGAAGGGCGCGGTCCTCGCCTGGGCCCAGCTTCCCGGCAGCTCCGGCTCGCCCGCCGTGGGCGTCCCGCAGCCGGTGCCCGGCAGGCGCACGCTGTATCTGTCCGCCGCGAACGGGGTCTCATGGGTCCTGGACTTCGAGCAGTACGGCGCGGAGGACGAGGAGGGCTTCCCGCTCCTGGACGCCTACTACACGACCGGCGGCAGCCGCACCTTCAAGGCGGGCCGGACGTACGCACAGACCTTCAACGTCGGGATCTTCGGACCGCGGATCGCCGGGAGCCACGGCATCCGGCGTGACGGCGCGTACCTGTACGGCCTGCTGCCGATGTTCGCCGACGGCCGGGGGCACGCGGGGGCGTCCGTCTACGAGAAGGTGACGACCACCCTGTACCGCGACGGCGAGAAGTTCGCCTCGGGCGAGGACGCGCTGGACGGGTCGGGCCGGTTCCCACTCCCGGCGGGCCGCGCCGCCTACCGGCTGACGACCTCCCTCACCCGTTCCGCCGGCCTGGCCAGGGCCTCGTCCCGGATCGACGCGAGCTGGACCTTCACCTCCGAGAAGACCGCGCGCGACACGAAGATGCCGGTGTCCACGGTCCGCTTCGGCGCCCCGTTCCTCGGCCTCGACAGCACCGCTCCGGCGGGCGGCAGGGCCACCGTCCGCGTCACCGTGCAGGGCGCGGCCGCCGGTGACAACCTCAGGTCGTTGTCCGTGTACGTGTCGGGCGACGGCCGGAAGTGGACCGAAGTCGCGGTGAGGAAGGGCGCGTTCACGCACCGGACCCCGGCGGCGGGGAAGAGCGTGTCACTGCGCGCCGAGGTGACCGACAAGCAGGGGAACACGTCGACGGTGACGATCCACGACGCGTACTTCGGCAGGTGAGGCGCCCCCTCTGAGGCGCTCCGCCTGAGGCACCGCACCTGAGGCACCCCACGGCGGACGGCAGAAGGCATCCGGGGTGACGTCGTGGCATCCGGCTACGGCGTCACCCTCGGTGCCCGGGGCGCGTCCGTGCCCCAGCTGGCCAGGAGGCGGAGGGCGTCGGCCGAGGGGGATCCCGGTTCGGCGTGATAGGTGATCAGGCTCTGCTCATGATCGTCGGGCAGCTGCAACGTCTCGAAGGAGAGGGTGAGTTCACCGACCAGGGGATGACTCATGCGCTTCACCCCGTGACTCTTCTCCTTCACGTCGTGCGTCGCCCACAGCCGCCGGAACTCCTCGCTCTTCACCGACAACTCACCCACCAGCGCCGACAGCAGCGGATCGTCCGGGTGACAGCCCGCGTCCATCCGCAGATAGCTGACGATGTCGGCCGCCTTCTGGTCCCAGTCGAGGTACAGATCCCGGTAGTCGGGCCGCAGGAACACCATCCGCGCCCAGTTCCGCTCCTGCGCGGGCAACTCCGACCAGTCCCCGAACACCGCCGCCGCCATCCGGTTCCAGATAAGGATGTCCGAGCGCCGGCCGGTGACGTACGCGGGAACCATGTCCAGCGTGTCGATCAGCTGCCGCAGGGAGCTGCGCACCTGCTGGGGGCGGGCCGACCGCTTCTTCTTGTGCGCCTTCGGCTTCGCGAGGTGGCTGAGGTGCGCGTGCTCGGCGTCGGTCAGCCGCAGGGCGCGCGCGATGGCGTCCAGCACCTCCGCCGACACATTGCGCCCGTTGCCCTGCTCCAGCCGCGTGTAGTACGCCACCGACACCCCCGCGAGCTGCGCCAGCTCCTCCCGGCGCAGCCCGGGGACCCGCCGGTGCCGTCCGAACGCCGGCAGCCCCACGTCCTCCGGCTTCAGCCGGGCCCGCCGGGTGCGCAGGAACTCGCTCAGCTCGGCGCGCCGGTCCAGGGCACCGGCGGCTCCGGCCTCACCGAGGGGTGGCAGTTGCGCTGCTTCGGGCTGTTCGTCCATACGGCAAGTATTCACGGTCGTACGCCGGGGAGCCTGACCCCGCCAGTGGTAGGACCAGCGGACGTACGCAAAGCCGTGACCTGGGTGAACCCTGTGAGTTCGGGCAGGCTGGTATCCGCACCCGGCCGGAAGGCAGGCCGGTTGCGGGACGACGATCAGGAGAATCCCGGCATGACCACCACTGTTGCCGCCTATGCGGCGCCCGCTGCCAAGGCTCCGCTGGAGCGCACCACCATCGAGCGCCGCGACGTCGGTGAGTTCGATGTTCTGATCGACATCAAGTTCTCCGGTATCTGCCACTCGGACATCCACCAGGCCCGCGAGGGCTGGGGCGAGGCGATCTTCCCGATGGTCCCGGGCCACGAGATCGCCGGTGTCGTCGAGGCCGTCGGCTCCGGTGTCACCAAGTTCGCCGTCGGCGACAAGGTCGGCGTCGGCTGCATGGTCGACTCCTGCCGCGAGTGCGAGAACTGCCGCGCGGGCCTGGAGCAGTACTGCCTCAAGGGCAACGTCGGCACCTACAACGCCATCGGCAAGGACGGCGAGCCCACCTACGGCGGCTACGCGGAGAAGATCGTCGTCGCCGAGGCCTTCACCGTACGCATCCCCGACGGCATCGGTCTCGACGAGGCCGCGCCCCTGCTGTGCGCCGGCATCACCACGTACTCCCCGCTCAGGCACTGGAACGCCGGCCCCGGCAAGAAGGTCGCCGTCGTGGGTCTCGGTGGCCTCGGCCACATGGGCGTCAAGCTCGCCCACGCGCTCGGCGCCGAGGTGACCGTCCTGTCGCAGTCCCTGCGCAAGAAGGACGACGGCCTGAAGCTGGGCGCCGACCACTACTACGCGACCAGCGACGAGGCGACGTTCAAGGAGCTGGCCGGCACCTTCGACCTCATCCTCTCGACGGTCTCGGCCCCGCTGAACCTGGACGCCTACCTCTCCCTGCTGAAGACCGACGGCGCCTTCGTGAACGTCGGCGCCCCCGAGGAGCCCGTGGCCCTCAACCTCTTCTCGGTCATCGCCGGCCGCAAGACCCTCGCGGGCTCCGGCATCGGTGGCATCCAGGAGACCCAGGAGATGCTCGACTTCTGCGCTGAGCACGGCCTCGGCGCCGAGATCGAACTGATCCGCGCGGACCAGATCAACGAGGCGTACGAGCGGGTGCTGGCGAGCGACGTCCGCTACCGCTTCGTGATCGACACGTCGACGATCTGAGAAAGCCGGTCAGGAGAGCGGCGGGCCCAGCCCCTGCTTTCCCCTGTGAGGGGCGTGGATAAGCATGGATAGGGGCGGTGGGGGGCGAAACGCCTCACGCCGCCCCTGCCCATGCTCCCCGGACCCACCCCGTGCGGATGCGGGCCCACCCCCGCAGCCGGACGATGGAGGGGGGAGAAGACACACGGCACGCCGCCACGAAAACGATCACCACCCGGGGGGCGCGGAGGAGGGCGACATGCCCCTTCAGAAGGTCCGCCCCGGCACCGTCCACACGGTCCGCCCGGACATCACCGTCCTCGCCGACAGCCTGGAGGTCCCGGGCATCGGCCACATCCCGGTCAACGCCTTCGTGCTGTCGGCCGCACAGCCGGTCGTCGTCGACACCGGACTCAGCCTGCCCGACCGCGACTTCGTCGAGACGCTCGCCACGGTCCTGGACCCGGCGGACGTGCGCTGGATCTGGCTCACCCACCCTGACCGCGACCACACGGGCGGCCTCTTCGACCTGCTGGCGGCGGCGCCCGACGCCCGGGTCGTGACGACCTTCGTCGGCGCGGGAATCCTCTCCTGCGAACGCCCCCTGCCCCTGGACCGCTGCTATCTGCTGAACCCGGGCGAATCGATGGACATCGGCGACCGTACCCTCACCGGCTTCCGCCCGCCCCTGTTCGACAACCCCGCCACCGTCGGCTTCTTCGACGACCGCTCCGGCGTCTGCTTCAGCTCCGACTGCTTCGGAGCGCCCCTGCCCACGGCCGACCTCGCCCGGGCCGACGACGTCCGCGAGGTGCCGGCCGACGACCTGCGCATGGCTCAGCTGCTGTGGGCCACGGTGGACAGCCCCTGGGTCAGGACGGTCGACAGCGACAAGTACCTGGCGACCTTCGGCCCCCTCAAGGACCGCGAGCCCGACCTCGTCCTCTCCACCCACCTCCCCCCGGCCACCGGCATCACGAACTCCCTCTTCGACACCCTCGCCACCGCCCCCGACGCCCCGCCCTTCACTGGCCCGGACCAGGCGGCCCTGGAACAGATGCTGGCGGGGTTCGAGCCGAACGGGGGCGGCCACGGAGGGTGAGCGAAAGCCGACTCCCGACCCCGACCCCGACCCCGACCCTCAGCCCTCGCCCTCAGCCCTCAGCCCTCGCCCTCAGCCCTCAGCCCTCGGCCTTCGCCCCGCCGATCGGGCAAGAGACCTGCCCCGCCGAGCCCTCGCTGCCCTGTGTCCCAGGGGCACAACAACCGCCTACTCAGGTTGAGTTGAGTAGGTGCGCTCATGCCCGGTGGGCCCCTGGGCGGCGAGTATCGGGGAAGCGGCGCAGAGAGTGCCGTCCCGAGGCAGCTCGGATTCTTATGGAGTCTCCTATGTCCCGACGCACTCTTCTGTCCGTGGCCGCCGGTGTCGTCGTCCTCGGTGGCGCCGGTGCCCTCACCCTTGCCTACGCCGGGGACCAGCCGGTGAAGCTGGCGCACAGCACGGCCCGTTACACCGCTCCCCACGGCGACCGCGACGGCTCGCTCACCTTCGCCACCGACGTCACGGCGTCCTCCAGTGTCAAGGGCGTGAAGGTGCTGGCATGGCCGCAGGACTCGTCCTTCGCCAAGGACGGGCTGACCGCCAAGGACATGGCCGGCGCGGAGTCGGCCGTCTGCAAGCCCTCCGGAAAGGACACCGTGCACTGCACGTACAGCGTCAAGGTCACCGGTTCCGACGCGAAGTCCTCCCCGCGCGGTGCCTGGCACGTCGCCGTCCTGGCCACCGCCAAGGACGGCACCACGACCCTGGACACCGAGGCGGCGGACTTCATCGTCCGGTGACCTGGCCGGCACGTGACCGGGAGCCTGTGCGATCCCGCTGGGTGGGGATGGAATCGCCTGGAGCCCTCGCGCGTTGAGGTCGGTGGGCGTCGGATGGCGATGGTGTACGAGCCGAGTACGCCGAGCCACCGAGCTGACACGTATGGGAGGGCCGCAATGGCTGCGCAGACGCAGAGGGCCGTGCTGGCGGGCGGGTGTTTCTGGGGAATGCAGGACCTGATCCGCCGGCTCCCGGGGGTCGTGGCGACCCGGGTCGGATACACCGGGGGTGACGTGCCGAACGCGACGTATCGCAACCACGGCACGCACGCGGAGGCCATTGAGATCCTCTTCGACCCTGCGGGAACCGACTTCCGGGCGATCCTGGAGTTCTTCTTCCAGATCCACGACCCGAGCACCCAGAACCGCCAGGGCAATGACATCGGCCTCAGCTACCGCTCGGCGATCTACTACGTGGACGACGAGCAGAAGCGGATCGCCGAGGACACCATCGCGGATGTGGACGCCTCCGGCCTGTGGCCGGGCAAGGTCGTCACCGAGGTGGAGCCGGTCGGCCCCTTCTGGCAGGCCGAACCCGAGCATCAGGACTACCTGCAGCGCTACCCCGACGGCTACACCTGCCACTTCCCGCGTCCGGGATGGCGGCTGCCCGCCCGCACGGAGGGCTGACCCGCGAGACGGCCCGGCGGGGCGGTGCCTGGTGAACGTTCCAGGCACCGCCCGCGTTCTGTCCGGCGTCCGCGCGGGCTCGGTACGGCGTACGGTCTTGTACTACCCGTACTACCCGTACTACCCGTACTACCCGTACCGCCCGTTCAGTCCGTCGCGGACGTCGCCGCCACCGCCCCCGCCGAGGCGTTCCGGATGCGGCAGTAGAACGCGGCCATCGCCTCGCCGTCGCCCTGGTAGCGCCACGGCAGGGCGTTGACGTACCCGTCGACGAGCCTGAACTGTTCGAGCGCGGCGTCGTCGCGGTCCTGCAGGGTGAGGTAGTACGCGAGCAGGTGCCGCAGTTCGGGCAGGCGCGGGTGGGCGGGGTCGGCCGCAGCGGCGTCCGCGAGGCCGGCGTCCACGCGGCCGATCATCCGGGGCGTACGGTCGACGCTGTTGTCGTCCGACGTGTCGTGCTCGAAGTGCGCGATGAGCGGGAACGCGGTGAGCAGGCTGCCGAGCGGGGCCTGGGCCGCCGCGCGCTCGGCGAACTCCACCGCCAACCTCTCCGAGCCCCGCCACTTCGCACACCAGTACTGCAATGCGGAGAAGTGGGCTTCGTAGTGGTGCGGGGCCCGGGCGGTGATCTCCGCCCACAGCCTGTCCATCTCGGAGTTCGGGTAGCCGAGCCCGAGCGCGACCCAGATCTCGGTGATGTACGGCGTGGGGTCGTCGGGGTTGAGCGCCGCCGCCCGGCCGATCTCCTCGCGGGAACGTTCCAGCATCCGGTGGAAACCGCCGAACTGCTCGCCGGTCGTGTACTTGGCCTTCTTCCCGCCGCGCAGGTTCCAGGCCAGGATCACGGTGCTGCGGGCCCGTACGACGGCGGCGTCCGGGTCGTCGGGGCGGTCCGCCTCCCAGGCGAGCAGCCAGTCGTCCTCCTTCGCCGCGATCTCGCCCAGCAGATACGCGGTGAACGACCGGCGCTCCCAGTCCCGGCCCGCGTCGTGCATCAGCTTGGCGGCCGCCTTCCAGTCGCCGCCGCGCACGGCGGCCAGCGCCGCATCGTGGCCCGCCGGCAGGGGACCCGAGAGGCCGGAGTTCTGGCGCTCCGCCGGCAGCAGCCCCAGGGCTTCGGCGACGTCCGGGTCGGCGTCGGTGCCGGGGGAGAAGAACTCCTTGAGGAAGACCCAGGCCATCCAGAGGCCGAAGAGCACGGTCGGTACCGCCAGCACGGCCAGTATCCAGAGCAGTACGGTCATCGCGGCGCGTCCGTCTCTCGGTTCGCGGGGTCCTGGGGCGCGGGCAGCAACGTGCGCAGCGGGCCCGTGTCGGGGTGGTCGGCGACCGCCGCGGCGATCGCTGTGCCCAGGTCGGCCTCCGTGCCGTCCGGCGCGGGCGGCAGCCGTACCGCTGCCGGTTTTGACCAGGAGAACTGCCAGCTCAGCCGGGAGTGGGCGCTCAGCTCGGCCAGCACCATGCCCTGCAACGCGTCCGCCAGCGCGGGCCGCGCGAACTCGCGGAAGGCCCGGCCCTGCGCCTCGGCAGCCTGGTCCGACAGCGGCAGCCGTCGTGCCAGCTGCCACAGCTGACCGTCGTCGATGACCTTGAGCAGCGCGGCCAGGGACGGGTGGCTCTTGGTGTACATCGCCAGCGCCCGGTGCAGCGCGGTGTCGAAGGAGGCGAGGTTCGCGACCATGGCGCCGTCGAGCAGCTCCTGCCAGTCGGCGGTGCGCCGGAACCGCAGGACGTCCTCGGTGAGGACCGCGTCCTCCAGCGCCGCCAGGGTCCGGTCGGGGTCGGTGAGCAGTCCGAGCGCCGCGCCCCGGGCCTCGTCCGCGCGGCCGTCGGCGGCCAGCGCCTCGATCCGCTCGACCCGGTCGGCGATGGGCGGGTGCGAGTCGTACGGGGAGGTCGGCTCGGTGGGCAACTCGGTGCGCAGACCGATCAGTTCGAGCTGGCGAGCGGAGAGCATCCGCCCGTAGCCGCCGAAGAACTCGCCGCGCGGCGGGAGCAGCCGGGCCTCGGCGCCGAGCGTGGCGTAGCTGTTCATGTAGAAGCCGAACGCGGCGTCCAGCGCCGGTATCTCGCGCAGCGCCGAGGCGGTGGCGTCGCGGCCGGCGATCCGGGCGGCCGCGGCGTCGGCGGCGTACTCCTGGCGGCGCGAACCGGTGAGTGTGGCCCGGATGTAGAGCTTGCCGTAGCCGGCGTAGAGCCACGCCATCACGCGGTAGGTGATGCCCGCGCCCGTCGTGTCGATCTCCTTGGTCTTCTTCCCCTTGGCCGCGGCCTTGGCGTTCTTCTTCTCCAGCCGGGCCCGCTCACGTCCCGCGGTCCTGTCGGCCCGCTCCTCGAAGTGCCCGATGGTGCGCAGCACCTGGGCCCGGCCGCGGGCGGTGATCGCGGCGAGCCGGGTGTCCGCGTTCGAGTAGTGGCCCAGTTCATGGGCGAGGACCGCGCGCAGCTGTGCCTCGGTCAGGCCCTGCGTCAGCGGCATCCCGAGGTAGAGGTGGCGCGGTCCGGGCAGCAGGCCGAGCAGCCGGGCGTCCTCGCTGACGGCGGCGTTGACGTCGGCCGTCAGGACGATCCGGGACGGCGCCCGGGTGCCGACCGCGGCGGCCAGCTCCCGTACGGTGCGCCACAGTGCGGGCTCGTCGGCCTCCGTCACCGGCAGGCCCGGCGGATCCTCGCCCTTCGGCGTCCGCAGCATGAACAGACCGCGGACCAGCGGGATCGCCAGCAGTACGGAGACCACGTAGAGCTTGGGGGCGAGGCTGGAGGGCGCATACAGGTAGAGCAGGTAGTCGGCGCCGGCGAGCGCCGCCAGCAGGAGCACGCCGAGCAGATAGAAGCCGGCGAGCAGCACGAGGGCGCGCAGTGCGCGCAGGGTCGCGCCCATTGGGCAGAGTCCCCCCACGGGAAAGATCGCGAACGATCATTTATGCGTTGAAAATGGTCAAAGCCGGACGACTTGAGGCGTGTCCATGACCAAAAGGTGTGAGGGGCGGAGTATTTCGCACGGATGTGCGGGGTTGCAAGGGCCCACCTGAGGGGCGGGCCCCGCGGCCCGGTCGGGTCAGTGCGGCAGCGTCGCGGGACTGCCCCCGTTCGCCTCGTAGCCCGCCACCGCCAGGGCCCGGTATATCGCGTAGTCGGCGGCCGGGTCGGAGGTGAGGGTCCAGGGAAGGGCGCCCACGTGCCCGTCGACGTGCATGAGCTGGTCCATGGCCTCGGACCAGCGCTCGGAGCGGACCAGGAAGAAGACCAGCAGGTGGCGGACATGGGCCAGCATCGGATCGTCCGGCCGCGCCGCGTGCACCGCGAACAGCGCGCCGTGGATCGCCTTGGTGACGACTTCGCTGCGGTAGAAACCCTGCACCAGGTTCACCTCGGGCAGGTGCTCGAAGACCGCGAAGAGCGGCATCGCCGCGAGCAGCGACCCCTGCCGAGCGCGGGCCGCCGCCGCCTCGGCGAAGGAGTACGCCAGCTCGCGCGAGCCGTGCCACTTCTCGCACCAGTAGTGCAGGGCCGCGATGTGGGCACCCATGTGGTCCGGGGCACGGTCCAGGATCTTCAGCCAGAGCTGCTCGAACTCCGCGCGGGGGTACTCCAGCCCACGTGCCACCGACAGCTCGATGATGTACGGGATCGGGTCGCCCGGGGCCAGCAGCGCCGCGTCACCGCACGCCGACCTGGCCTCCTCCATGATGATCCGGAAGTCGTCCGTGCCTGGCGTCGACGTCCGCCACGCCTGCTGCACCAGGAACTCCGCGTGCACCGCCGCACCGCCCGCGTCCTTGGGCGCCTCCGCGCGCCACACCCGCAGCCACTGCCCGCCCGGCGTCTCGCCCACCCCGCCGGGCCGCTGCGTCAGCTCCAGCGCCGCCGCGCCCGCGAACGCCTGCACCCGCTGCCAGCGGACCTCGCCGGCTGCCTCCGTGCCGGCCAGCAGCTGCTTCGCCGCCCGGTAGTCCTCGGAACGCTGCACCACGTCCAGCACGTCCAGCAGATCCTTGTCGGGGCCCGGCATCCGCACGTCCAGCAGCTCCTGGCGCACGAACCCGTAGTCCGCCGGGTCCGCCGCGTCCGGGTGCCCCGCCTCCACCTGCTGAATGCCGGCCCTGCGGCGCGCCAGGATCGGCCACGCCACGAAGCCGATCATGAGCATCGCCATCAGGACCCAGAGAATCTCCATGCCACAAGGGTTCCAGACCCGGCCGACAATTGCCCAACCCGGCCCGTCGCCTGTGGACAACTCCGGTCCGGGCACGGCTCCCCGGCGGAGCCGCAGGGGCACGGGGCGCCTCGAACCCCCGCGACCGCTTACGCTCGGTACCCATGAGCGACAGCCACACCAGCCAGCACTTCGAGACCCTCGCGATCCACGCGGGCAACACCGCGGATCCCCTCACCGGCGCGGTCGTCCCGCCGATCTACCAGGTCTCGACCTACAAGCAGGACGGCGTAGGGGGCCTGCGCGGCGGCTACGAGTACAGCCGCAGCGCCAACCCCACCCGCACCGCGCTGGAGGAGAACCTCGCCGCCCTGGAGGGCGGCCGCCGCGGTCTCGCGTTCGCGTCCGGCCTGGCAGCCGAGGACTGCCTGCTGCGCACGCTGCTCAGCCCCGGCGATCACGTGGTCATCCCCAACGACGCCTACGGCGGCACCTTCCGCCTCTTCGCGAAGGTCGTCTCCCGCTGGGGCGTGGACTGGTCGGTGGCCGACACCGCCGACCCGGCGGCCGTCCGGGCCGCCCTCACCCCGCGCACGAAGGTCGTCTGGGTGGAGACCCCCTCCAACCCGCTGCTCGGCATCACCGACATCCCGGCCGTCGCCCAGATCGCCCGCGAGGCGGGCGCCAGGCTGGTCGTCGACAACACCTTCGCCACCCCCTACCTCCAGCAGCCGCTCGCGCTCGGCGCGGACGTCGTCGTGCACTCGCTCACCAAGTACATGGGGGGCCACTCCGACGTCGTCGGCGGCGCACTGATCGTCGGCGACCAGGAGCTGGGCGAGGAACTGGCGTACCACCAGAACGCGATGGGCGCCGTCGCCGGACCCTTCGACTCCTGGCTGGTCTTGCGCGGCACCAAGACCCTCGCCGTCCGGATGGACCGGCACAGCGAGAACGCCACCAAGGTCGCCGACATGCTCACCCGGCACGCGCGCGTGTCGAGCGTGCTCTACCCGGGGCTGCCCGAGCACCCCGGCCACGAGGTCGCCGCCAAGCAGATGAGGGCGTTCGGCGGCATGGTGTCCTTCCGGGTCACCGGCGGCGAGGAGGCGGCCGTCGAGGTCTGCAACCGCGCCAAGGTGTTCACCCTCGGCGAGTCCCTGGGCGGCGTGGAGTCCCTGATCGAGCACCCGGGACGCATGACGCACGCCTCGGCGGCCGGTTCGGCCCTGGAGGTGCCCGCCGACCTCGTACGCCTCTCCGTGGGCATCGAGAACGTCGACGACCTCCTGGAGGACCTTCAGCGGGCCCTGGGCTAGACCCGGGCCCGGGCGCTCACCAGCCCGACACGGGTGGGGTCGTCGTCGACGGCGGCTCCACCCAGGGGCGGGCCGTCAGCGCCCACACGACGAACGCGACCACGGCGGCCCCCAGCAGTACCCACATCACGTGCCGGGCCACCGCGCGGCGCCGCAGCATGCGCCCGCCGCGCCGTACCGCCGCCCCGCACAGGTCGGGCGGCACCTGCACCGACTGGCGCTCCAGGATCTGCCGTACGGCCGCCTCGCGGTCCCGCAGGCTCATGACGGCGCCACCTTCGCCACCTTCTTCAGGGCGGGTTCGCGCGGGGGATGCAGGACCGTCGCCATCGCGCGCAGACAGATCGTGGTCACGCGCTCCACGGGCAGCCCGAGCAGCGCGGCCGTCTGCTCCGCGGCGACCCCCTCGTAGAGCCGCAGGACGAGGATCAGCCGCTCCTGCGGGCCGAGAAAGGCCAGTGCCCCGCCGGGCGGCGGGCGGAAGAGACCGTGGTGATGCCACGCCCCGCGCGCGAAGCGGACGGCCAGCTGCTGCCGCGTCCGGTCGTAGGGGTCCTCGCCGCGCAGCCGGTCCCAGGTGGCGTACGTGTGGGCGAGGGCATGGGTCAGCAACCGCCGCGCGCGCGGGTTGCCGTCCGGCGGTTCCGCCGTGAGCAGGGTGGCGGTCTGCAGCAGCCGCCCCGCCGCACCCGCGACGAACGCCTCGAACTCCCTGGCCCGGCGGGCGCCTTGGGCCACCTGCCGATCTCGCACCACGCCTCCCGCCTGAGGCCGACCCTGAGGGGAACGGGGCCCGGTCGCGCGCGGATCGGTCCGCCGCGGAGGGATACGTCCGCCGCGTACGACGAGGGCCCGGTCTCATATGAGGCCAGGAGCGGGGGCGCGGTCAAGGGTCAGGAGGGCGACGGTGCCTCCGGCGCCGCGGCCATGCGGGTCGAGAGCGCGGTGTTGAAACGGGTGAGGAGGGAGCAGAACGCCTCGCGCTCCTCGGGGGCCCAGTCCTGGGTGAGTTCGGCCATCAGCTGACGCCTGGAGGAACGTACCTCCTCAAGGCGGGACAGCCCTCGCGGCGACAGCTGGAGCACCACGGCACGGCCGTCCTCCGGGTGCGAGGTGCGCTTGACGAGTCCGGTGTCCACGAGTGGTGCCACCTGGCGGGTGACCGTCGAGGAGTCGATCCCCATGCTCGCCGCGAGCGCCTTGACGCCCATCGGCCCTTCCTTGTCGAGACGGTTGAGCAGCAGGTAGGCGGCACGGTCCATCGAGTTGCGCACCTGCCCGACGCCGCCGAGCCGGGTCTGTTCGGCACGGCGTGCGAAGACCGCGACCTCGTGCTGCAGCGTGTCGAGAAGACCGTTCTCACCGACGGTCGTCATGTCCATCGACATTTCAGGTGTTGTGGGCATGGCCAAAGGCTCAATTCATGCGTGGGGCGCTGGGTTGGGGGACAGAGTACGCGGACCGGGCGTGGGGTGTACGGGCCCTGGTGAAACCCGGTCCCGCCCCTTGGTCACACCCGCGTTCGGGCCCTGTGAACTGCGAGACTGTGGTCATGGGCTACAGCACGGCTGACTCCTTTCCGCGCGTGACGATCGACGACGTGCGGGGCGCGCAGAAGATGCTTACGGGTGTTTCACGTGTCACCGCCATGGAGGGCAGCAGGCATCTGACGCAGCTCGTCGGCGCGCCGGTGCACTTCAAGTGCGAGAACCTCCAGCGGACGGGGTCGTTCAAGCTGCGGGGCGCGTACGTCCGGATCGCGGGCCTGCTGCCCGAGGAGCGGGCCGCCGGAGTCGTCGCCGCGAGCGCCGGCAACCACGCCCAGGGCGTCGCCCTCGCCTCCTCGCTGCTCGGCGTGCGCTCCACCGTCTTCATGCCGAAGGGCGCCCCGCTGCCGAAGATCAGCGCGACCGAGGAGTACGGCGCCGAGGTGCGTCTGCACGGCACGGTGGTCGACGAGACGCTGACCGCCGCCCAGGAGTACGCGGCCGAGACGGGCGCGGTGTTCATCCACCCGTTCGACCACCATGACGTCATCGCAGGTCAGGGCACGGTGGGCCTGGAGATCCTGGAGCAGTGCCCCGAGGTGCGCACGATCGTCGTCGGGGTCGGCGGCGGCGGACTCGCGGCAGGAATCGCGGTCGCGGTGAAGTCACTGCGGCCGGACGTGCGCGTCGTCGGCGTGCAGGCGGAGGGCGCGGCCGCGTACCCGCCCTCGCTGGCCGCCGGGCTGCCCCTGGCCGTGGCGAACCCGGCGACCATGGCCGACGGCATCAAGGTCGGACGGCCCGGCGACGTGCCGTTCGGGATCATCGCCGAGCTGGTGGACGAGATCCGCACGGTGTCGGAGTACGACCTCTCCAGCGCCCTGCTGCTCTGCCTGGAGCGGGCCAAGCTGGTCGTGGAACCGGCCGGGGCCAGCCCCGTCGCCGCCCTGCTGCGCGACCCGGGGTCGTTCGAGGGCCCGGTCGTCGCCGTGCTCTCCGGCGGCAACGTCGACCCGCTGCTGATGCAGCGCATCCTGCGGCACGGCATGGCCGCCGGTGGCCGTTACCTGCAGGTCCGTCTCCGCCTGACCGACCGCCCCGGTGCCCTCGCGACACTTCTGGGGGTGTTGTCCGTGGTCGACGCCAACGTCCTCGACGTGAGCCATGTGCGGACCGATCCCAGGCTCGGGCTCACGGAGGTGGAGGTCGAACTGCACCTGGAGACGAGGGGACCGACGCACTGCGCCGAGGTCGACCACGCCCTCCGTGAGGCGGGCTACACCGTCCTCGACTGACGTCCTCGACTGACGTCCTCGACCGAGGCCGGCGACCCGTCGTCCGCCGTGCGTCACTCGTTCGGGAAAGTCCATTGAGGGACGCGATACATCGCGTTATGGTGTGTCGGTCGGCTCGACGACGCGGCCCATGCCGCGAGTCGGTCAGAACAAAACGTACAAACTTAGGCTTTGCGAAGGAACCCCAAAGACGTGGAGAAATCACATGCCAGGCGCCATTCATGCCGAAGGCCTGGTGAAGACCTTCGGTGATGTGAAAGCCCTGGACGGCGTGGACCTCGATGTTCCCGAGGGCACCGTCCTGGGTCTGCTCGGGCCGAACGGCGCGGGCAAGACGACCACCGTCCGCTGCCTCACCACCCTGCTGCGGCCCGACAGCGGCAGGGCCGTCGTGGCCGGCATCGACGTGCTGAAGAACCCCGACGCGGTCCGGCGCTCGGTCGGCCTCTCCGGCCAGTTCGCCGCGGTCGACGAGTATCTGACGGGCCGCGAGAACCTGCAGATGGTCGGCCAGCTGTACCAGATGCGGGCCAAGGACGCGAAGGCGCGGGCGGGCGAGCTGCTGGAGCAGTTCCATCTCGCCGACGCCGCCGACCGGCCCGCCAAGACGTACTCCGGCGGTATGCGCCGCCGGCTCGACCTGGCCGCCGCGCTGGTGGTGTCGCCGCCGGTGATGTTCATGGACGAGCCGACCACCGGACTCGACCCGCGCAACCGCCAGCAGCTGTGGGAGGTGATCAAGCAGCTGGTCTCCGGCGGTACGACCCTGCTGCTCACCACCCAGTACCTCGAAGAGGCCGACCACCTCGCGCACGACATCGCCGTGGTCGACCACGGCCGCGTCATCGCCCGCGGCACCTCCGACCAGCTCAAGGCCCGCACCGGCGGCGAGCGCGTCGAGGTCGTCGTGCACGAGCGCGAGCGCATCCCGGACGCCATCGGGGTGCTGACCGGCTTCGGCAAGGGCGAGACATCCGTCGAGGAGCACACCCGACTGCTCACCGTGCCCGTGACCGGTGGCGCCAAGCTCCTCGCCGAGGTCATCCGCGAGCTGGACACCCGGGGCATCGAGATCGACGACATCGGTCTGCGCCGCCCCACCCTGGACGACGTGTTCCTCTCGCTGACGGGACATCTCGCCGAGGTGAAGGACGAGGCCGAGGGGCAGGCCGGGACCGCCGCCGCCAAGGGGCGTGACCGCAGGAAGGAGGGGACGAGGTGAGCATCGTCAAAGGCGCCGTGCACGTCGTGCCGCCCGGCAACCCGATCACCCAGTCCGTCAGGGACTCGCTGGTCGTCGCCAAGAGAAATCTGATCCGGATGTCCCGGATCCCGAATCCTGATCGCTCGTGTCGGCCAGGATCCATCTCGCAACACGCCGCAGGCCGGTACGTGAGCGCAGGGAAGGAGGAGGCGAAGTGAGTGCAGTGAGCGACTCCATGGTCATCGCCCGTCGCAATCTGATTCGGATGAGTCGGATTCCCGAAATGATTATTTTTGGGCTCATACAGCCGGTGATGTTCGTCGTCCTGTTCTCGTACGTCTTCGGCGGCTCGATGAGCATCGGCGGCTCCACCGACCCGGACGTCTACAAGAACTTCCTGATGGCCGGCATCTTCGCGCAGACCGTCACCTTCGCCACCGCCGGAGCCGGCGCGGGCATCGCCGACGACATGCACAAGGGGCTCATCGACCGCTTCCGCTCCCTGCCCATGGCCCGCGGCGCGGTCCTCACCGGCCGTACCATCGCCGACCTGGTGCAGACGTCGCTGACCCTGGTTGTCCTGGCCGCCGTCGCGCTCCTGGTGGGCTGGCGTCCCGGCTACGCGGAGCCGACCAACTTCGGCAAGATCATGGGCGCCTTCGGACTGCTGCTGCTCCTCGGCTACGCGTTCACCTGGATCGGCGCCCTGATCGGCCTGAGCGTGCGCACCCCCGAGGCGGCCACCTCGGGTGGGCTGATCTGGCTCTTCCCGGTCACCTTCATATCCAACGCGTTTGTGGACTCCTCGCAGATGGCGTCCTGGCTGCAACCGATCGCCGAGTGGAACCCGTTCAGCGCCACCGTCCAGGCCTGCCGCCAGCTGTTCGGCAACCCGGGAGTGTCACCGTCGGACGCCTGGCCCATGCAGCACCCGGTGTGGGCCTCGCTGATCTGGTCGGTCCTCATCGTCGTCATATTCCGGACCCTGTCCGTACGGAAGTACCGCTCGGCGTCGGCGTGAGAGGCGTGGCGTGAGCGGCGTCGCCGTGAGCGCCGACCGGCCCGGTGCACGACCGGGCCCCCGGCGCCGAAGGGGCACCGGGGGCCACGGGACGAGCGGGGGCGATCAGCTCTGGTAGGGCACGGCCTTGAGGATCTTCACCGAGGCGAGCTTGCCGTTCGGCAGCTCGTACTGCGCGTCCTGGCCGACCTTCTTGCCGGTCACACCCGAGCCGAGCGGGGACTGCGGCGAGTAGGTCTCGATGTCGGAGCTGGCGTACTCACGGGAGGCGAGCAGGAAGGTCACCGTGTCGTCCTCGTCGCCGTCGAAGGCGATCGTCACGACCATGCCGGGCGCCACCGCGCCGTCCGCGGAGGCCGGTGCCTCGCCGACCTTGGCGTTCTCCAGAAGCTGGGTCAGCTGGCGCACCCGGAGCTCCTGCTTGCCCTGCTCCTCCTTGGCCGCGTGGTACCCGCCGTTCTCGCGCAGGTCGCCCTCCTCGCGCGCGGCCGCGATCTTGGCGGCGATCTCCGTGCGCGCGGGACCAGACAGGTAGTCCAGCTCGGCCCTGAGCTGGTTGTACGCCTCCTGGGTCAGCCAGGTGACGTTCTCGCTGGTCTGGGTCACAGGTGCTCCTCGTAGGTACTGGGAATACAAAGCATCGCCCTACACAGAAGAATGTTCCTTCTCGAGTGGGCGAAACCACGAGCCTAACAATTCGGTGGCCGAAGGGGGAGGACATAAACCACAAGCGTTACGTCGACGCAGGTCACGGCGCACATTCGGAGGGGTGGAGGCCGACGCGGGCCGGGTGGAGGCCGGGCCGGGTCCGGGTGCGCCGATCCAGCGGTCCGGGGCCGGGTCAGCCGGCGTGGCAGCCGAGGAGTTCGGCCGTGGTGCCGCGTGAGGTCGTCCTCAGCGTGACGATCTTGTCGATGTCCGTGACATCGGCGGCGAAGCGGAAGTCGGCGCGGCCGACCTCGGCGCCGTCCTCGGACTGGGAGCGCACGGTGCAGTAGCCGTCGACACCGGCGTCCTTGTCGCCCCTGAGGTGCACCTTCACCGCATGCGCGGAGGTATCGAAGGTGTAGATCTCGACGCTGATCCTGTTACCGGCGACGTAGTGGTAGGCGAACCAGCCGATCAGGACGAGAAGGGCGGCGCCGAGGACGCTGCCGATGACCTTGAGCTTGCGGTCGGCGCGCTCGTC
The DNA here is from genome assembly GCF_000383595.1 of Streptomyces bottropensis ATCC 25435. Classification (NCBI taxonomy): domain Bacteria; kingdom Bacillati; phylum Actinomycetota; class Actinomycetes; order Kitasatosporales; family Streptomycetaceae; genus Streptomyces; species Streptomyces bottropensis. Next base: position 1,318,797 of record NZ_KB911581.1, read on the forward strand.
CGCGGAGCGGCCGTAGCGGCCCTGGGGGAGCCGCGTGCTCGCCGTCGTCATGGTCGTCCTCTCGGAAAGGGGCCGGGAGCGTGCTCCCGGCAGGGGCGTCCACGCATCGGACCGGGAATATCCCGCCCCCCGATGCCGTCACTATAGAAGCCCCCCGCCCAGCGCCTGACGGCCGCCCCGCACCCGGGTGTCCGAGCGGGACGGCAGTATGGACTCTCCGGATCGCGCCGGGCCGAGTCACCGAAGTTCAGGCCGGGCGCCGAGTTACGAGGGAATGAGTCTTGACTGACCAGCTGCGACTGATGGCCGTGCACGCGCACCCCGACGACGAGTCGAGCAAGGGTGCGGCCACCATGGCGAAGTATGTGTCCGAGGGGGTGGACGTGCTGGTCGTGACCTGCACGGGCGGGGAGCGCGGCTCCATCCTCAATCCGAAACTCCAGGGCGACAAGTACATCGAGGAGCACATTCACGAGGTTCGCAAGAAGGAGATGGACGAGGCCCGGGAGATCCTCGGCGTCGGCCAGGAATGGCTCGGCTTCGTCGACTCCGGCCTTCCGGAGGGCGACCCCCTGCCGCCCCTTCCCGACGGCTGCTTCGCCCTGGAGGACGTCGACAAGGCGGCCGGCGAGCTGGTCAGGAAGATCCGCGCGTTCCGTCCCCAGGTGATCACCACCTACGACGAGAACGGCGGGTACCCGCACCCCGACCACATCATGACCCACAACATCTCGATGGTGGCGTTCGAGGGCGCGACGGACACCGAGAAGTACCCCGAGGCCGAGTACGGCCCGGCGTACCAGCCGCAGAAGCTGTACTACAACCAGGGCTTCAACCGTCCGCGCACCGAGGCGCTGCACAACGCCCTGGTGTCCCGTGGCATGGAGTCCCCGTACGGCGACTGGCTCAAGCGCTGGGACGAGTCCGAGCACAAGGACCGCACCCTGACCACGCACGTGCCCTGCGCCGACTTCTACGAGATCCGTGACAAGGCACTCCTCGCCCACGCCACGCAGATCGATCCCGACGGGGGCTGGTTCCGGGTTCCGATGGAGATCCAGAAGGAGGTCTGGCCCACCGAGGAGTACGAGCTGGCGAAGTCCCTCGTGGACACCTCGCTCCCCGAGGACGACCTCTTTGCGGGCATCCGTTAGCCCTGGGGGACAATGCCAGACATGAGCGTAAGCCTGGCAGTCACACACCTCGTCCCCCTCGCCAAGGAGCTGGACAAGGACAAGGTCACCCCCGGCGTCCTCGGCTTCATCGTGTTCGCGGTGATGGCTCTGGCCGTCTGGGGCCTGATGAAGTCCATGAACAAGCACATGGGCAAGGTCGACTTCAAGGAGTCGCCGGACACGGACGCCTCCGTCGAGGAGACGGCGTCGGAGGCGAGCGGGAAGGCGACGTCCGCGAAGGGCTGACGCCCGGGGCACGACGTCTGTGAACGGCTGACGCCCGGGGCGATCGTGCGGCGACGTGGCTCCGTGACACCGCTCGGGTGTCGCGGAGTCCCACGGCGCCCGTCGCCGTGACGGGCACCCGGTGCTCCTTCGCCGTGACGGGTACTCCGGCGCTCCTCAGCCGTGTCGCGCGCCCGGTGCTGTTCTGCCGCGTCGGGCGCCCCGGCGCCGTTCGCTCACCCGTGCCCGCCCGTGACGCCCGTCACCGGTACCCCCATCACCTCCCGCGCGTGGCGGTTCGGGACCATGCCGAGGGTCCAGGCGCGCCAGCCGCTCTCCAGGTTCACGCCCCGTTCGAGCAGCAGCCCGTACGCCTCGATGTACTCGGTGAGTTTCTCGTCGCGCAGCGGGTGGGCGGTGCGGGAGAGGTGGGCCAGGTCCTCCTGGGCGACGGCGGTGCCGATCTCGACGCCGCCGGGGGCCGCGTACGGCAGCAGGGTGCACTTGAGGAAGCGGGCCCAGTCCTCGCCGCGGCGGTCGCCGTAGGAGGTGAAGAGGCGGGTCGCCTCCTCGCAGAGGGCCAGGGCCTGGGGGGTGCGGGCGTTGCCCGCGTCCACCACGGCCAGCTCCAGGCAGGTCCAGGCCTCGCCGTGGGCGACGCCGATGCGCTGGAAGTCCGCGCGGGCGTCGACCAGCAGTTGGCGGGCGAAGCCGGAGTTGCGCAGCGAGCCGGTCTGGACGGCCCGCTGGTCGCGGGTGACGCGGGCCGAATGATGTCTTGCGCAGGCCAGACCGTAGACGTCCCGCATGCGGGAGAACATCGTGCGGGAGCGCTCCAGCTCGCGGACCGCCTGGTCGAGGGTGCCGGTCTCCTCCAGTGCCTGGCCGAGGTAGTAGCCGCTCCAGGCCTCGCCGCGGGCGTCCTCGTTGTCGCGGTGGCGCGACAGGGCCTGGCGAAGACCGTCGACGGCGGCGGAGGGGTCACCGGCGACGAGGCGGGCGCGGGCGAGCTGGGTCATGGACCAGGCCTGGCCCCGGGCGTCGCGGGTCCGGCCGAAGAGGTCCAGGGCGGTGCGCAGTTCGCTCTCCGCGCGCGGTATCTCGCCCATGCGCAGCAGCAGTTGACCCAACTGGAAGTACGCCCAGCCCTCGCCGTGCAGGGACTCCTGCTGGCGGTGGATGACCAGGGCGCGGGTCAACAGGTCCAGGGAGTCCGCCAGATGGGAGCGGTCGCGTTCCACCGCCGCCAGGGCGTGCATCGTCCAGGCGCGGTCCGCCGCCAGTTGGGGGGCCGACTGGAGCTGGAGCGCCTCCAGGAGCTTCTCCGCCGCCTCGGTCAGATTGCCCTGGTGGTGCAGGGTGATGCCGAGCGAGCACAGGGCACGGGCGGCGCCCGCGTCGTGGTTGGTCTCCCGGTAGAGGCCGACGACCGAGGCGAGCGTCGTGCGGGCCTTGTCCAGCTCGCCCAGCTGACGGGCCGCGATACCCGTACGCCACTGCACCGAGCGGGTCAGCAGGCCCTGGTCGACCGACTGGGCCAGCTCGCTCAGCTCACCGAGGCGGTAGAGGTCGCCGCGCAGCAGGCAGTAGTCGCACAGCGCTCCGAGGAGGCTGAGAACCGCCGCCTGGTTCACGCCCTCCGCGTGCCGGAGCGTGGAGGTGATGAAGCTGGTCTCGTCGTCCAGCCAGCGCAGCGCCTCGTCCAGGGAGACGAAGCCGTGCTGGCCGAAGCGGTCCGAGCGGGTCGACATGTTGCCGTCGACCAGACGCAGGACGGAGTCGGCGAGGTCGGCGTAGGTGACGATCAGGCGTTCCTGCGCGGCGGTGCGCTCGCTCGGCTCCTCCTCGTCCAGGAGCCGGGCGTGGGCGAAGGCGCGGACCAGGTCGTGCAGGCGGTAGCGGTTGCCGTGGACATGGTCGATCAGGCCCGCGCGGGCCAGCGCGGTGAGGTGGCGGGTCGCCTCCGTCTCGTCGGTGGCGAGGAGGGAGGCGGCAGCCGCCGCGCCCAGGGAGGCGCGCCCGGCCAGCGCCAGGCGGCGCAGCAGTCTGCGGGAGAGGTCCGACTGGTCGGTGTAGCGGAGCCACAGGGCCCGTTCGACCGGCTCGACCGGGCCGTAGGCACCCAGTTCCGTGGCCAGTTGGCCCGGCGTGCGCGGGCCGAGCGAGGAACCGGCGACGCGCAGGGCGAGGGGCAGGCCGCCGCACAGCTCCCGGATCCGGGCGAGGGGTTCGGCGGTGTGCGCGTGCGGGTCGATCGCTGTCACGGAGCCCGCCGAGGACGAGCCGCCGTACGCCTGTGCCGGCGGAGCCGAGGACAGTACCCCGGGCTCCGAGGCCGTCGTCTCCAGGAGTTCCAGCGCGCCCTTCCCGTCGAGCGCCTCGACCGGGAGCTCGTGGACCCAGGCGGGCAGGTCGGCGGGCAGGGCGAGCGCGGAGCGGGCGGTGACCAGGACGAGGCTGTCGGAGCGCTCGGGGACGAGGGCGCGGACCTGCTCGGGGTCGGAGGCGTCGTCGAGGACGATCGTCACCGGCACGGCCGCCAGATGCTGGTGGTACAGCTCGCTGAGCCGCTTGACCTGCTGGTCCTGTGAGGTGCGCTCACGGAAGAGGAGCTGGTCGCGGGGGGCGCCGAGGCGATTCAGCAGATGCATCAGCGCGTCCCGGGTGGAGAGCGGAATCTCCTCCGGGCTGTCGGCGCGCAGATCGACCACGCAGGCGCCGCGGAAGTAGTCCCGCAGCTCGTGGGTCGCGCGCACGGCGAGGGCGGTACGACCGGAGCCGGGCGCGCCGTGCAGCACGACGACCGTCGGCCGGGTCTCGGTCTCGGCGCGGGCCGCCTGCACCCACTGGCGGATCCTCCCCAGCTCCGTGCGCCGGCCCGCGAAGCGGTCGTCCGCCTCCGGGATCTGCAGGAACGACTGCTCCAGCACGTTGCGCCGCCGCGCCGCCGCGCTCTTGTCGGCGCCGCGCAGCTGGGGGGCCTTCTTCTTCGGCGTGGACGCGGCGAGTACGCGCTGCTGGTCCAGGAACGGCCGTATCCCGCGCACCTCCAGCGCCGTCAGCCACTGCAGCCGCAGCTGCTCGGGGCCGCCGGGCTGGCTCAGGGCGCCCGCGCGGTGATGGGCCGCGGGTACATGGGAGGCCGTCACCTTCAGGACCGTGGCCACGGCGCTCGCGATGCCGACGATCAGGCCGGTGCTCACGGCGGTGCCGGCGCCGACGCCGAAGGAGAGGTCGGCCACGACCGCCGTGCCCGCGGCAACGCCCGCCACCAGCAGGGCGGTTCCGGCGCCCTCCTTCGCGTAGCGCTGGCCGAAGGTGAGCCGGCCGGCCTGTGACTCGTCCAGTGCGCGGGTGTACGCCTCGTACTCCTCCGCCGCGTTGCGGGCCATCGTGTCCAGCGCGGCGCGGGCGCGGCCCAGGAGCACCACCCCGTCGGTACGGCCGCCCGACCTGCGGACCTCCTCCTCGACCGCCCGGACCAACAGCCCTTCGGCCTCCCCCCGGTGGCTGTCCCGCATCACACGTCCCCCTTCGCCGAAACGGCATGCCTCCGGCCAGTGTGGGGCGAGAGGCGCGACTAATCGAGAGGGCGTGATCCCTGCCGGGGGCGAGGTTCGGGGTTTCGCCGCGGGGGCGGGGGCCGTCGCCGGCCGAGGCTCCTTCGTGGTCGCCCGCGCGGTTCCCCGCGCCCCTTTCGGGGGCGCGCGCCTGTGCTGAACGGCGCTGCGCGGGTACTGGTGAATGATGGTGCCCATGGCGAATCGACTGGCCCACGAGACCTCCCCCTACCTCCTCCAGCACGCCGACAACCCGGTCGACTGGTGGCCCTGGTCGGCCGAGGCGTTCGAGGAGGCGCGGCGGCGGGGCGTGCCGGTGCTGCTCAGCGTGGGGTATTCGAGTTGCCACTGGTGCCATGTGATGGCCCACGAGTCGTTCGAGGACGGAGAGACCGCCGAGTACCTGAACGCCCACTTCGTCAACATCAAGGTCGACCGCGAGGAGCGCCCCGACGTCGACGCCGTGTACATGGAGGCCGTGCAGGCGGCGACCGGGCAGGGTGGCTGGCCCATGACCGTGTTCCTGACGCCGGACGGGGAGCCCTTCTACTTCGGGACCTACTTCCCGCCGGCGCCCCGGCACGGGATGCCGTCCTTCCGGCAGGTGCTGGAGGGCGTGCGGGCCGCCTGGGCCGACCGGCGGGACGAGGTCGCCGAGGTCGCCGGGAAGATCGTGCGGGACCTGGCCGGGCGGGAGCTGAAGTTCGCGGCGGTCGACGTGCCCGGGGAGGACGAGCTGGCGCAGGCGCTGCTGGGGCTCACCCGGGAGTACGACGCGGCGCGCGGCGGGTTCGGCAGGGCGCCCAAGTTCCCGCCGTCGATGGTGATCGAGTTCCTGCTGCGGCACGCGGCGCGCACCGGTTCCGAGGGCGCGCTGCAGATGGCGCGGGACACGTGCGAACGTATGGCCCGCGGCGGCATCTACGACCAGCTCGGCGGCGGCTTCGCCCGGTACTCCGTCGACCGGGAGTGGGTCGTGCCGCACTTCGAGAAGATGCTGTACGACAACGCCCTGCTCTGCCGGGTCTACGCCCATCTGTGGCGGGCCACCGGCTCCGAACTCGCCCGGCGCGTCGCGCTGGAGACGGCCGACTTCATGGTCCGTGAACTCCGGACGAACGAGGGCGGGTTCGCCTCCGCGCTGGACGCCGACAGCGACGACGGCACCGGTACCGGGAAGCACGTCGAGGGCGCCTACTACGTCTGGACGCCCGAGCAGCTGACCGAGGTGCTCGGCGAGGAGGACGCGCGGCTCGCCGCGCACCACTTCGGGGTCACGGAGGAGGGCACCTTCGAGGAGGGGGCGTCCGTGCTGCAACTCCCGCAGCGCGAGGGCGTGTTCGACGCCGACAAGATCGAGTCGATCCGGGAGCGGCTGCTCGCGGCGCGGGTGCGCCGCCCCGCTCCCGGCCGGGACGACAAGGTGGTCGCCGCCTGGAACGGGCTGGCCGTCGCCGCGCTCGCCGAGACCGGCGCCTACTTCGACCGCCCCGACCTGGTGGACGCCGCGATCGCCGCCGCCGACCTCCTCGTACGCCTGCACCTGGACGAGCGGGCGCGGCTTGCGCGGACCAGCAAGGACGGTCGGGTGGGGGCCAACGCGGGGGTGCTGGAGGACTACGCGGATGTCGCGGAGGGGTTCCTGGCGCTGGCCTCGGTCACGGGGGAGGGCGTGTGGCTGGAGTTCGCGGGGTTCCTGCTCGACCATGTGCTCGTGCGGTTCGTCGACGAGGAGTCGGGGGCGCTGTACGACACCGCCAGTGACGCGGAGAAGCTGATCCGGCGGCCGCAGGACCCGACCGACAACGCCACGCCCTCCGGGTGGAGCGCGGCGGCCGGGGCGCTGCTCGGCTATGCCGCCCACACCGGCTCCGAGCCGCACCGGACCGCCGCGGAGCGGGCGTTGGGCGTGGTGAAGGCGCTGGGGCCGCGTGCGCCGAGGTTCATCGGGTGGGGTCTGGCGACCGCCGAGGCGTTGCTCGACGGGCCGCGCGAGGTGGCGGTCCTCGGGCCGCAGGGGCATCCGGGGACGCGGGAACTGCACCGGACGGCGTTGCTGGGGACCGCGCCGGGTGCGGTGGTCGCCGTCGGACCCCCGGACAGCGACGAACTGCCGCTGCTGGCCGACCGTCCGCTCGTCGGCGGTGAACCGACCGCGTATGTCTGCCGAAATTTCACCTGTGACGCTCCCACGACCGATGTCGACCGGTTGCGGACGGCTCTGGGGGTGGCCTCGACCGGCTGAAACTCGCCGGTCAGAGACCGTGACAAGATCGAACAACTGTCGAGAAACAGGTCGGTGTGCGGACACATCCGACTACGTGTTCCCTCGAACGGAAACACGCTTTTTATCGGAAGGGCTCCCTGGGTTCACAGTTTCCCCCTAGTCTCCTCACAGTGACGCGACGGGAGTAACTCCTCTCGCGGCAGGGGGTATCCGGATCCGGGGGGATCTCTTTTGCTGACATACGTCCTTATTGTCGTCATCTCGTTTGCCTTGTTCTGGATGGCGGCCTTCACTCTGTGGTGGCAGATGCACGCGTGGCGCACGCCCGAAGTGCTCGCCTCCACCCGGTTCAGCAGACCGGACGGCGACGAACACGTGTCGTTCTCACTGCTGCTGCCCGCACGTCATGAACAGGCCGTGCTGGACCACACCATCCAACGACTGCTCGAATCGAGCCACGACGACTTCGAGATCATCGTGATCGTCGGACACGACGACCCGGAGACCACCGCGGTGGCCCGGACGGCCGAGGGGCGTGACCCCCGGGTCCGCGTGGTCGTCGACCACCACGAGAAGAAGAACAAGCCCAGGGCCATGAACACGGCGCTGCCGCACTGCCGCGGCGACGTCGTCGGCGTCTTCGACGCGGAGGACCAGGTCCATCCCGAACTGCTGTCCCACGTCGACCACGCCTTCCGCACCACGGGCGCGGACGTCGTGCAGGGCGGGGTGCAGCTCATCAACTTCCACTCCAGCTGGTACAGCCTGCGCAACTGCCTGGAGTACTTCTTCTGGTTCCGCTCCCGGCTGCATCTGCACGCGCAGAAGGGGTTCATCCCGCTCGGCGGCAACACCGTCTTCGTCCGGACCGGCGTCCTGCGGGAGGCCGACGGCTGGGACCCCGACTGCCTCGCCGAGGACTGCGACCTGGGCGTCCGGCTGTCGAGCGTCGGCAAGAAGGTCGTCGTCGCCTACGACTCCGCCATGGTGACCCGGGAGGAGACCCCCGGCAGCCTGATGTCGCTGATGAAGCAGCGCACCCGCTGGAACCAGGGCTTCCTCCAGGTCTACCGGAAGAAGGACTGGAAGCAACTCCCCGGCTTCCGGCAGCGGTTGCTGGCCCGCTACACGCTGATGACGCCGTATCTCCAGGCCTTCTCCGGGGTGGTCATCCCGCTCAACGTGGCCGTCGCGATCTTCCTCGACGTCCCCGTCGGCGTCGCCTTCATCACCTTCCTGCCGGCCGTCACCGCCCTCGTCACCTTCGTGTTCGAGGTCGTCGGACTGCACGACTTCGGCAAGCAGTACGGCCTCCGCGTTCGGTTCGTCCACTACGTCAAGCTGATCGTCGGCGGCCCCTTCTACCAGGTGCTCCTCGCCATCGCCGCCGTACGCGCGGTGTGGCGTGAGCAACGTGGCGACAACGACTGGGAGCTGACCAGTCACGTCGGCGCACATCTCGCGCACGTGAACCGAGAGGACGTTCCTGCGTGACCTCCACACTTCCCGCGGCGACCAAGACAGAGGTCAAGGTCCCCGCGCAACGGACAGCTGCGCCCGTAACCGGTTCGACCGGTCGAACGACCGCGTCCGCTTCCCCTCCGACCGCACCGACGCGGCTGCGCGACTCGCGCCCCGACCTGATCCTCTGCGCTCTCCTCCTCGTCGCGATCATGATCGTGCAGGGGTGGAACATCGCCGACTACCCGGCCCTCAGCGACGACGAGGGCACCTATCTCGCGCAGGCCTGGGCCGTGCAGGAGGGCAGAGGGCTCGCCCACTACACCTACTGGTACGACCACCCGCCCCTCGGCTGGATCCAGCTCGCCGTCCTGACCTGGATCCCCGCCCAGCTCGCCCCCGAGTCGATGACCGTCGGCTCGATGCGCGTGGTGATGCTGGCGGTCAGCGCCGTCAGCGCCGTCCTCGTCTACGTCCTCGGCCGCCGCCTCTCGCTGCCCCGCTGGGCCGCCGGCCTCGGCATGGTCCTCTTCGGGCTGTCCCCGCTGTCGGTGGTGCTCCAGCGGGAGATCTTCCTCGACAACATCGCGGTGATGTGGACGCTCCTCGCGTTCTGCCTCGCCGCCTCACCGAGCCGTCACCTCTGGCACCACTTCGGAGCCGGGCTGGCGGCCGCCGCGGCCGTGCTCACCAAGGAGACGATGCTCCTGGTCCTGCCCGCCGTGCTGCTCACCATGTGGCGGCACAGCCACCGTGACACCCGGAAGTTCGCCCTCACCGGCGCCGTCACCGCCTGCGTCCTGATCGGCGCCTCGTACCCGCTGTTCGCCCTGCTCAAGGGCGAGTTGTTCCCCGGCGCCGGCCATGTCTCGCTGTGGGACGGCATCGTCTACCAGATGAGCCGCCCCGGCTCCGGCTTCATCCTCACCGAGGGCACGGGCTCGTACGGCGTTCTGCAGTCCTGGCTGTACTACGACCGCGTCCTGCCCCTCGGCGGACTCGCCGGCGCGCTGCTGCTCCTGGTCACCTGGCGCTGGTCGGTGACCGCGCGCGCCCTCGCCGGACCCGCGCTCGCCGTCGCGATCCTCGCCGGCATGGCCCTGCGCCCCGGCTATCTGCCCGCGATGTACGTCCTGCAGGCCCTGCCGTTCCTCGCGCTCGTCCTCGCGGGCGGCACGGCGAGCGTCGCCCACGGCGTCCTGCGCAGAGGCCGGGGCGCTGCGGAGATACGGCCCCTGACCTGGGCGCGCTACACGGTCGCCGTCGCCCTGGCCGCCCTCGCGACGGTGTACGTGGCCCCCCGCTGGTACGAGGGCAACCACACCGCGATGACGTTCGACGCCAACGTGCCCTACCGGGAGGCCGCCGAGTGGCTCGGGCGTGAGGTCGACGATCCCGAGGGCACCCGGGTCCTGGTGGACGACGCGCTCTGGCTGGACCTCGTCCACGAGGGGTACGAGCCGGGGCTCGGCGTCATCTGGTTCTACAAGGCCGACCTCGACCCGGCGGTGACGAAGACGATGCCGCGCGGCTGGCGCGACCTCGACTACGTGGTCGCCTCCCCGACCGTACGGCGCGACGCGGTGGACCTGCCCAACGTCAGGAGCGCCATGGAGAACTCGACGCCGGTCGCCACCTTCGGCACCGGCGAGGACCGGATCGAGATCCGCAGGATCGACACCGCCGGCGGCGACGATCGCGCACGCGGGACCGGGGAGGCGGACACCGACCGCGTCCGCGACACCGAGGCCGCTGGAGGCGACCGATGAACAGCGGAAGCTACGAGTCCACCGCCCCCGGGGAGCTGGACGACCCGGCCGTCCGCGGCGTCGAGATACCCGAGCCCGGCGCCGTCACCATCGTCATACCCACCTTCAACGAATCCGCCAACGTACGGGAGTTGCTGCACCGGATCACGGAGTCGGTGCCCGCCCGGCTGCCCTGCGAGGTCGTCTTCGTGGACGACTCCACCGACGACACCCCCGCGGTGATCGGCGAGGCCGCGCAGGACTGCCCCTTCCCCGTGACCGTGCTGCACCGCGACGAACCGGTCGGCGGACTCGGCGGCGCGGTCGTCGAGGGCATCAGGGCGGCCACGTCCGACTGGATCGTCGTCATGGACGGCGACCTGCAGCATCCGCCTTCGCTGGTACCGGAGTTGGTGGCGACCGGGGAGCGGTCGTCGGCGGGTCTGGTGGTCGCCTCCCGCTACATCAAGGGCGGGAGCCGGGCCGGGCTCGCGGGCAGCTACCGCGTGGCCGTCTCCCGAGGGGCGACCTGGCTCACCAAGTCCCTCTTCCCCCGCCGACTGCACGGCATCAGCGACCCGATGAGCGGCTTCTTCGCGATCCGCCGCAGCGCGGTCACCGCCGACATCCTCCAGCCGCTCGGCTACAAGATCCTCCTCGAACTCGCCGTGCGCAGCCGCCCCCGCCGGGTCACCGAGGTGCCGTTCGTCTTCCAGGACCGGTACGCCGGCGAGTCCAAGTCCACCGCGCGGGAGGGCCTGCGGTTCCTGCGCCACCTCGCCGGGCTGCGCACCGCCTCGCCCGTGGCCCGCATGCTGGTCTTCGGGCTGATCGGCGTCACCGGCTTCCTGCCGAACCTGGCCGGCCTGTACGCCCTCACCTCGGCCGGCATGCACTACCTCCCCGCCGAGATCCTCGCCAACCAGCTCGGGGTCCTCTGGAACTTCTTCCTCATCGAGCACCTGTGCTTCCGCGAGCGGCGCAGGCACCGCAAGGTGTGGGACCGCGTCGGCCGGTTCGCGTTGCTGGCCAACGCCGATCTGGTGCTGCGCATCCCGCTGATCGCACTGTTCGTCGGCCGGTTCGGGATGGGGGCGCTGTCCGCGACCGCGCTCGCCCTGGTGACGACGTTCGTACTGCGCTTCGTGGCGGTCGAGGCGCTGGTCTATCTGCCGCGAAAGGCGTCTCGCCGTGGGGAGCACGGCGAGCAGAAGCAGGCCGAGCGGAAGCAGGCCGAGCGGAAGCAGGCCGAGCAGACGCAGGCCGAGCCGGCAAGGAGAGCCGTGTGAAGAACCATCCGATGAACCATCTGCGGGGCCGCTTGCATCTGCGGGCCCGCTTCGGGATCCGTCGCAGACCCGGGCCCCTGCCCAAGGTCAGACGGAGCACGGCCCTGCTGGCGGTCGGGGCGCTCGCCGCCGGCCTCCTGCTGGTCTCGCCCCAGTCCGCGTCCGCCGCCAACCTGGTCCAGAACCCCGGGTTCGAGACCGCCGGCACCGACGGCATGCCGTACTGCTGGGAGAAGTCCGGCTGGGGCGACAACGACTTCACGTTCACCACGGTGGCGGGCGCCCACTCCGGCACCAAGGCCATGAAGGTCGAGCTGACCCGCCGGGTCTCCGGTGACCGCAAGGCCCTCATCACCGAGTCGGCGGCCTGCGCGCCCACGGTCACCGTGGGCAAGCAGTACGACCTGGCCCTCTGGTACAAGTCGACGACCCCGGACACGTCCGTCACCCTCTTCCGGCACGACACCACGGCCGGCTGGCAGTACTGGACCGACCTCAAGACGCTGGACATGGCCGGGAGCTGGACCGAGGCGACGGTCCGCACACCGGAGATCCCGGCGGGCACCGACCGGATCACCTGGGGTGTCTCGGTCTACGGCACCGGTTCCGTCACCACCGACGACTACACCATGGACCAGGTCGCCGACCCCGTCCCCCAGCCGCAGTGCACGGGCACGCCGGACGAGTGCCTCAACGGCCGCTGGGACGTGCTGCCCACCAAGAACCCCGTCCGCTCCATGCACTCCGTCGTCCTCAACAACGGCAAGGTGCTGCTGATCGCCGGCTCCGGCAACAGCGAGCAGATGTTCGAGGCGGGGACGTTCACCTCCGCGGTCTACGACCCGAAGAACGGCACGTACAAGCAGATCCCGACCCCGGACGACATGTTCTGCGCGGGCCATGTGCAGCTGGACGACGGCCGGGTCCTCGTCATGAGCGGCAACAAGGCGTACCCGGTGGCGGGCGGCCACGGCTACGAGGGCTACAAGGACTCGTACGTCTTCGACCCGGTCACCGAGACCTACAGCAAGACCAACGACATGAACGACGGCCACTGGTATCCGTCGGCGACGATCCTCGGCAACGGTGACGTCATCTCGTTCGGCGGTCTGAAGGAGGACTCGACCGGTTCGGTGACGGCCGAACTGTGGTCGGACGCCGAGCAGAAGTGGCTCGAACTCTGGAAGGTCAACCAGACCTGGTCGTACTGGGGTCTCTACCCGTCGATGATCCTCATGCAGGACGGCCGCCTCTTCTACTCCGGCAGCCATGTCTTCGGCAACAACATCCCCGGCACGGGCAGCGCGATCTACGACTACGGCGCCAACACGATCACCCAGATGCCGGGCCTGCAGCGCAAGGACGAGCGGGACCAGTCGGCGAGCGTGCTGCTGCCCCCCGCCCAGGACCAGAAGGTCCTCACGCTCGGTGGCGGCAACATCGAGTCCAACCCCGACGCCAACCGCCTGACGGACGTCATCGACCTGAAGGCCGCGAACCCGGCGTACGTCGCGGGCCCGCCGATCCCGCAGGGCACGGTGGACCTGGGCAACGGCAAGGTCGCCCAGACGGGCGCCCAGGGCAAGATGTACGTCTCGGCGGTGCTGCTGCCCGACGGCAAGGTCCTGGAGACGGGCGGCGCCCTGCACAACCGCGCCGACCCGGTGTTCGAGACGTCGATCTACGACCCGGCGACCAACACGTTCGACCCGGTGGCGACGGACCCGGAGGAGCGCGGCTACCACTCCTCGGCGTTCCTGCTCCCCGACGGCCGCGTCATGACGACCGGCGACAACCCGGGCAACGGCACCTGGAACCACGACGTGTCGATCTACACCCCGCCGTACCTCCTGAAGGGCGCCCGCCCGCAGATCACGTCGGTGATCGACAAGGAGTGGGTGTACGGCGACACGCAGCGGATCACGGTGGACCGGCCGATCGTGAAGGCGGAACTGATCCGCCCCGCGGCGGTCACGCACTCCTCGGACCCGAACCAGAGGTTCGTGGATCTGCCGCTGTCCGTCGACGGCAACAACATCGACCTCAACGTGACGAGCAACCCCAACCTGGCGCCGCCCGGCTGGTACATGCTCTTCGCGGTGGACGCAGGCGGCGTCCCGTCGGTCGCGGAATGGGTCCACCTCCAGGGCCCGTCCGCCTTGGCCCAGGCCTCCGGCGACGCCCCCTCGGCCCACGTCCACGACTTCGCGGACGCCCCGAAGGGCAAGACCACGGGGCCGGGGAAGAAGACCAGGTCCAAGAAGGTCAGCCCCACGATCTCCGGCTGTGACCGCCACTACGGCACCGCGAACGTCTGCGTCCCGACGGTCTTCCCCGCCGAGGTGAAGAAGACGACGGCGTCGCGCTGCGCGTGGCTGAAGCAGAACGACTACGGCCGCCTGAAGGTCAACGGCAAGGACGACCCGCTGAAGCTGGACCGGAACCGGGACGGCGTGGCGTGCGGGAAGGGGGACGTCAAGCGCCGCTGACGATTGCCGGGTCGACGTGATCGGCCCCCGTGCCCGGCGGACAACCGCCGGGCACGGGGGCTGTGTCGGCTACGCGCGACCGACATTGTCGGGACTCTGCCCGGCCCGTGCCTGGGGTTGTGGTCACCACGATCCAGACCCACCCCGCCCCCGCTCACCCCGCGCGCATCCTCAACGCCTCCCGCACGATCGCCTCCAACTGCTCGTGGTGCGCGCCCTTCCAGTACGCTCGGCCGCATGCGTCGCACTGGGCGAACACGTCGTACGACTTCTGGGTGCCGCCCTCCAGTCGGTCGGCGACCTGCTCCTTCGTGGCCGGCTTGAGCAGGCCGTTGCAGGCGGTGCAGCGGGTCCAGGGGTGCAGGTCGGGGGCGAAGCGGGCCAGGACGTCCTGGAGTTGGTCCTCCGGGTGGGTGCTGTAGATGTACGCGCCGGCCCACAGTTCGCGTCGTCGCAGGAGGCCCCGGTCGCGGCTGAGCAGCACCCGCTGTTCGGCGGCGGAACGGGTGGCCAGCGCGGGGTCGCCGATGTCCGTCGACTCGTAGGCCGTGTCCACGCCCAGCAGGCGCAGGCGTCGGGCGAGGGTGCCGAGGTGGACGTCGAGGAGGAAGCGGAGGGGGGCGCCGGGGACGCGCTGGGGGCGCTCCACCGGGCGTACGGTGACCGACTCGCCGTGCGCCGGGATGTGGGACACCGGGACCTCGCGGCCGTCGACGACCAGCGTGCCCACCTCCGTCAGCGGGACGCCGAGGGACTCGACCACGTGCCCCAGGGTCGAGATCCCGTCCGTGGCCAGCGGGGTCGCGCCCGCGCGGCGGCCGTGCGGGACGAACAGGGCCAGTTCGGGGGCGACTTCGATATGGATCTCGGCGGCTCTCACCTGGTCAGGATGGCATGGGAGACAGGGGGTGGGTTCAGGGATTTTCCCTCGGCAGGCCGTGTTGCAGCGTGGTCAGGGTGCGGTCGACGAGTTCGGCGAAGTCGTCGCGGTGGCCGTTCTCGGCCCAGTAGAGGGACGTTTCCAGCAGGCCGCCGATCAGGGACATGGCGTAGACCCGTACCTCCAGGCTGTCCGGGTCCCGGCCGGTGCGCTCGGCGATGGCGGTGCAGAGCATGCGGCCCGTCACCGACATGCTCTCCATCATGCGTGAGCGCACCGCGGGGATCTCGACCATGAGGCGCGTACGCAGCCGCGCCACCGCCGCGTCCCCCTCGACGCCCGTGCGGACGGCCTCCCGCATCACGTGACGGATGCTGTCTGTCCAGGGTTCGTCCGTCGGCCGAGCCCGCAGTTCCTCCATGAGGATCGGATCGTCCTCGTCGGTGAGGACGATGTCCTCCTTGGTGGGGAAGTAGCGGAAGACGGTCGACGGCGAGACCTCCGCCCGGTCGGCGATCTGCTCGATCGTCGTGGCGTCGTAGCCCTGTTCCTCGACCAGCGCGTAGGTCGCGGCGCGGATCGCCTCGCGGGTCTTGATCTTCTTCCGCTCGCGGAGTCCGAGCGGGGGGCGGTCGGTGGGGCGGTCCGTGGGGCTGTCGGTGGGGCTGTCGGTGGGGGTGCCGGTGGGGGTGCTGGGGCGTGCGGCCGTCATGCGGTCATTGTCGGGCATCGGCCCGCGAGGTGGCCAGGTCAGGCCCGGTGTCCTCCCCGCCGGTGTTCCCGCCGCCCTTCGCCGTCGGCGCGCTCGGCAGCAGAGCCACGGCCAGCAGCGCGGCGACCAGGGCCGTGGCGCCGCACACCAGCAGGACGAGGCCCATCCCGTGGACGTACGAGGCGTTCGCGGAGGTGAGGAGATCGGCCGCGCCCGCCCGTTCGGCGACCACGTGGGCCGCCACCACCGAGTCCCCGGCCGTGTCGGCGGCGGACGCGGGCAGCCCGGCGGTGTCGAGCCGGTCCCGGAAGATGCCCGCGAGCAGGCTGCCGAGCAGGGCGATGCCGATGGCGCCGCCCACCTGACGCAAGGTCATCAGCAGCCCGGAGCCGGAGCCGGCCCGGTCGGCGGGCAGGGTGCCGAGGGCGCCGGACATCGCGGGCACGACCGAGAGCCCGAAGCCGGCTCCGGCCAACGACAGCCACAGCGCCGTGAACCCGTAGCCGGAGCCGACCGTCGTACGGCTGCCGAGGAGGGCGGCGAAGGCCAGCACCACCAGGCCCGCGCCGACCACGGACCGGGACCCGAAGCGTTCGACGACCGGCTGAGCGACCCGCGCGCCCACCAGCAGGCCGCCCATCAGGGGCAGCAGCCGTACGCCGGTGCCCAGGGCGTCGTTGCCGAGGACGGCCTGGAGATACGGCGGCAGGACGAACATCAGGCCGGACAGCACGAACATGACCAGGGTCGCGGCGAGCGCGTTGAAGAGGAAGCCGCGGTGGGCGAGCAGTCCCATGTCGAGCATGGGACGCACGGCCCGCCGTTCGCGCAGAACCAGCGCGGTGATCAGGACGGTCGATGCCGCGAACGCGCTCAGCACCAGCGGGTCGCTCCAGCCGCGCGTGGGTGCCTCGATGATCGCGTAGACGAGCGAGCCGAGGCCGGCCGCGGTGAGCACGGTGGAGACCGTGTCGACCTTGGGCGAGGCGGGGTCCCGCGTCTCGGGCAGCAGGAAGACGCAGGCGGCCATGCCGATCGCCGCCATCGGGAGGTTGATCAGGAACACCGAGCCCCACCAGTAGTGGTCGAGCAGCCAGCCGCCGATGATCGGGCCGAGCGGCAGGCCCAGCGTGGAGCCCGCGGAGACGATGCCGACGGCCTTGGTGCGCTCGTCGGGGGCGAAGAGCGAGGGCAGCACCGACAGGGCGAGCGGGGTGACCAGCGCGGCGCCGATCCCCATCACGGCGCGGGCCGCGACCACCGCGTTCACGTCCTGGGCGAGCGCGCCCACGACCGACCCGGCGAGGAAGATACCGAGCCCGGTGATCAGCATGCGCCGCCGGCCGAACCGGTCGCCGAGGAGTCCGGCCGGGAGCATCAGGGCCGCGAACACGACGATGTACGCGTCCGCCATCCATTGCTGCTCACCGGTGGCGGCGCCGAGCTGTCCGGCCATGGTCGGCAGCGCCACATTGAGGATCGTCATGTCGAAACCGAGCACCAGCATGCTCGCGACGAGGGCGCCGAGGGCCCACCAGCGGCGGGGGTCGGGCCGAGCCCGGGAAGGGGTGATGACAGTCTCCATGAAATGAGAGTAACTCTCAAAAGATGGTAGGTGTCAATTGTCGGATGGTGGATGGGTGCGGGCGTGACGTGCGCGCGGGCATACGGAAATGGCCGCGGCTGGGGAGCCGCGGCCAGGGAGGGAGTGGGCGTGTCCGGTCGCCCCGCAGGGTCAGCCGTGCTGGTAGGCCACCATCGAGATCCCCACGTAGTGCACGACGAACGCGGCGAGCGTGAAGGAGTGGAACACCTCGTGGAAGCCGAACCAGCGCGGTGACGGGTCCGGGCGCTTGAGGCCGTAGATGACTCCGCCGATGCTGTAGAGCAGGCCGCCGACGATCACCAGGACCAGGACGGCGATGCCGCCCGTGCGCATGAAGTCGGGCAGGAAGAAGACCGCCGCCCAGCCCATCGCGATGTAGCAGGGGGTGTAGAGCCAGCGCGGGGCGCCGACCCAGAACACCCGGAAGGCGATGCCGGCGACGGCCGCTCCCCAGATGCCCCAGAGCAGCCACTGACCCTTGGCGCCGGGCAGGAGCAGCATGGTGAGCGGGGTGTAGGAGCCCGCGATGATCAGAAAGATGTTGGCGTGATCCAGCCTGCGCAGGACGCCGTCCATCCTGGGGCTCCAGGTTCCCCGGTGGTACAGCGCGCTCACGCCGAACAGCAGGCAGGCGGTGAGGGCGAAGATCCCGCACGCGATGCGTCCGCGTGTGGAGTCGGCGAGGGCGGTGAGCACCAGGCCGGCCACGAGTACGGCCGGGAACATGCCGAGATGCAGCCAGCCACGGAGTTTGGGCTTGATCTCGTCGGTGATCTGATGGATCTCGTCGGTGATCTGGTGGGCGAGCTGATGCGGCTTGGTTCGCGCGTCGGACGTGCGGCTGTCGGCCGGCGTCTCCGGGTGCGCATCGGGGACGGACGCTGTCATACCTTGCATCGTACCTACGGAGCCGTAACTTACGGGACCGTGCGTCCTGTTCACACCCTCGGAAGTGGCCATCGTCTCACGGGGAGCCCCGGAGGGGCCCGGCCACCTGTGTGGATACCTGCGGTGAACCGGCGGTGACACAAAGAAACCTTTCGGACGCGGTTTCGGTGAGTGGTGATGGTCACCATGCTCACGTGTGAGGTCCTATGGACATATGGGCACTCTCGTCGGATGATCAAATGAGTGCAGTCGGCACCGGATGAGCGCCAAGGGCACCACTGATGAAGCATCCGGGTCGCAGCCCCCACGGGGCCTCCCACACAAAATCCCTCATTTTAGGAGCGATCGTGGCGCGCAACATCGCGGCTCCCCCTTCAACCGTCCCGACCACCCACCGAGAACTCGTGGCGTGGGTGAACGAGATCGCCGAACTGACCGAGCCGGACAACGTGGTCTGGTGCGATGGATCCGAGGCCGAGTACGAGCGCCTGTGCGGGGAGCTCGTCGAGAAGGGCACCTTCCGTAGGCTCGATCCGATCAAGCGCCCGAACTCCTACTACGCCGCGTCCGACCCGACCGACGTCGCCCGGGTCGAGGACCGGACGTTCATCTGTTCGGAGAAGGAGGAGGACGCGGGCCCGACCAACCACTGGAAGGCCCCCGCCGAGATGCGGGACATCTTCCAGGGCGAGAAGGGCCTGTTCCGCGGCGCGATGCGCGGTCGCACGATGTACGTCGTCCCGTTCTGCATGGGCCCCCTGGGCTCGCCGCTGTCCGCCATCGGCGTCGAGATCACCGACTCCGCGTACGTCGCCGTCTCCATGCGCACGATGACCCGTATGGGACAGCCGGTGCTGGACGAACTGGGCTCCGAGGGCTTCTTCGTGAAGGCCGTGCACACCCTCGGCGCCCCGCTGGAGCCCGGTCAGGCCGATGTGCCGTGGCCCTGCAACAGCACCAAGTACATCTCCCACTTCCCCGAGAGCCGTGAGATCTGGTCCTACGGCTCCGGGTACGGCGGCAACGCGCTGCTCGGCAAGAAGTGCTACGCCCTGCGCATCGCGTCGGTGATGGCGCGGGACGAGGGCTGGCTGGCCGAGCACATGCTGATCCTCAAACTGACCCCGCCGCAGGGTGAGTCGAAGTACGTCGCCGCCGCGTTCCCGTCGGCGTGCGGCAAGACGAACCTGGCGATGCTGGAGCCGACCGTCAAGGGCTGGACCGTCGAGACCATCGGCGACGACATCGCGTGGATGCGCTTCGACGAGGACGGGCAGCTCTACGCGATCAACCCCGAGGCCGGGTTCTTCGGCGTCGCGCCCGGCACCGGTGAGCACACCAACGCCAACGCGATGAAGACGCTGTGGGGCAACTCGGTCTTCACCAACGTGGCGCTCACCGACGACGGCGACGTGTGGTGGGAGGGGATGACAGAGGAGACTCCGGCCCACCTCACCGACTGGAAGGGCAACGACTGGACGCCGGACGCCGAGGCGCCGGCCGCCCACCCGAACGCCCGGTTCACGGTGCCCGCCTCGCAGTGCCCGATCATCGCGCCCGAGTGGGAGAACCCCAAGGGCGTGCCGATCTCGGCGATCCTCTTCGGTGGCCGCCGCGCCACGGCGGTGCCGCTGGTGACGGAGTCCTTCGACTGGAACCACGGGGTGTTCCTGGGCGCGAACGTGGCGTCCGAGAAGACCGCGGCGGCCGAGGGCAAGGTCGGCGAGCTGCGCCGCGACCCGTTCGCGATGCTGCCCTTCTGCGGCTACAACATGGGCGACTACATGGGCCACTGGGTCGATGTCGCCAAGGGCAAGGACCAGGCGAAGCTGCCGAAGATCTACTACGTCAACTGGTTCCGCAAGAACGACGCGGGCAAGTTCGTCTGGCCCGGGTTCGGTGAGAACAGCCGGGTCCTGAAGTGGATCGTGGACCGGCTGGACGGCAAGGCCGAGGGTGTGCAGACGCCGATCGGCATCCTCCCGACGCCGGAGGCGCTCGACACGGAGGGGCTGGACCTGTCCGCGTCCGACCTCGACTTCCTGCTGACCGTCGACAAGGAGGTGTGGCGGGAGGAGGCCGCGCTCGTGCCCGAACACCTCAACACCTTCGGTGATCACACGCCGAAGGAGCTGTGGGACGAGTACCGGGCGCTGGTGAGTCGTCTGGGCTGACGCCCGCGTGTGTGCTCCGCGATCGGCCGGTACGGGTTGCCCTGACGAGCGACGTCTCCTCGGCCGGTCGCGGACTTTGTGCGCGCCGGGGTTTGGTGCGCATGGCGGCTCGGGGGTGCGGGTGCGTCGGGGAATGCCGCTTCGGTGGGGCTTCTCGCGGGAGTTCCCCGCGCCCCTGAAAACCCGGGCCCTGGCGGGCCTGAAAGACCGGCCCCCGCAGGTCCGAAGCGGTTTGGGCGCGCGGGCCTGCAGCGGTGGGTGCGCGGGCCTGAAAAGCGGTGGGCGCAGCCCCTGCTTTTCAGGGGCGCGGGGAACTGCGCGATCAGCCCCCACCGGGCCCGCGGCCGAGGGGGAAGGGGTGCTGCCCCTCGGGATGGGGACGGGTAGGGGCGGAGGGGGCGAAAAGGGCTACCGCGCAACGGATTTCGCGGGACACTCGGGACATCCGCACCGAACCCCGAAATGAGGTGAGCGGGGTGCGTACACCCGTAAGTGACCCCCTGAAGATCGGCCCGTACAAGATAGTCGGCCGCCTGGGATCGGGCGGCATGGGCTGGGTCTACCTGGGCCGCTCACCCGCCGGCCGCGAGGTCGCCGTCAAGGTCGCCCGCCCCGAACTCGCCGCGGAGCCCGAGTTCCGCGAGCGCTTCGCCCGCGAGGTCGCCGCCGCCCGCGTGGTCAGCGGCGCCTACACCGCCGCCGTCGTCGACGCCGACCCGACCGCCGAACTCCCCTGGCTGGCCACCCTGTACGTCCCCGGCCCCTCCCTCGCGGAAGCGGTCCGCGCCGACGGCCCCCTCCCCGAGGCCCAGGTCCGCCCCCTCGGCGCCGGACTCGTCGAGGCGTTGCAGGCCATCCACGCCGCGCACGTGATCCACCGCGACCTCAAACCGGCCAACGTCCTGCTCGCCCAGGACGGCCCCCGCGTCATCGACTTCGGCATCTCCCGGGTCGACGGCGCCCCCGGTCTGACCCGCGTCGGTGTCGTCGTCGGCACCCCGCCGTTCATGTCGCCCGAGCAGATCCGCGGCGACCGGGTCGGACCGGCGAGCGACATCTTCTCGCTGGGCGGCGTCCTGGTCTACGCGCTCACCGGCCGTTCCCCGCACGGCAGCGGCGAAGGCGTGAGCGTGGAGGTCGTACGAGGAGAGCCCCGGCTGAACGGCGTACCGGCGGGACTGCGCCCCCTGATCGCCCGCTGCCTGGCCAAGCGGCCCGAGGACCGGCCCCGACTCGCCGAGATCCTGGCCGAGTTGGTGGAGGAGGACGCGAGCGCCGAGGTGTGGCCGCCGCCGCAGGTGGCCCGGACCATCGAGGTGCGGTACGAGGAACTGAAGGAGCGCCACCTGCGCCGTACGACGAGCGAGTCCGTCCCCTCCTGCCTGCTGCTTCACGCCCAGGCACTGCTCGACGCCGGTCTGACCGGCGCCATGGTCGCCGGGGCGGTGGTCCGTGACGGTGCCTGACTCCTACCCGGGCCAAGGCTCCTTCCCGGGCCAAGGCTCCTACTCCGGCCGGGAATCCTCCACGGACCGGGAGTCCTCCGGGGGCCGCGAGGCGTATCCCTCGGTCAACGCCGAGATACACGACCTCGGCACGCACTGGCGGCAGTTGGTGCAGAACTGGGTCGCCCGGCGGAATTACCACACGGTCCACGACACCGTGTCCGTGTCCCTGCGATTCGATCTCCCCGAGGCGGGGCGAATGGTCACGGTGAGATTCATGACCACCAAAAGGCTTCTCGTGGCCTTCGCGACGGACGGGCATTTCCTCCGGCAGGACCAACTCGCCATGGCGGCGGCCGCGTCGAACGCGTGGAATACCGAACAATTGATTCCCATGCTTTCCGTGTGGGACGTACGCGGGCCGCGCCCCTGCCTCGCCGGGGTGTGCGACCTGCCGCTGACGTGCCGCATCACCCAGGCCGACTTCGACGCGCTGGCCAATGACTGGGTGGAGAGGGCGCGGCAGATGTTCAGCCGTTGCCATCAGGTGTTCAAGTTGTAGAAGTGAAAAGCGTACTGATCGTAAGCCGACGAAAGTCGCCGTAACTCCACCGGCGGAATGCACCAAACCCTTCCGGCCGCCCCGTCACCTGCTCCACTATGGGATGGGCTATTTCAGGGCCGCGGGGGCGTGCCTTTCAGGCCACGGGGGGTGGGTGCGATGGGTGCGATCGGGCGTTTGTCGTTCGTCGGTGTGCTGGTGGGGTCACTGGTCGCACTCGTGCCGGGTGGGCCGTCCGTGGCGGTCGCCGACTCGTGTGCCGACCGGCTCACCGAGCAGTTGGCGTGCTGGGCCGAGGTGATCAAGGACGGACCTGTCGTGATCACGCTGGACGAGCCGCTGGCGTACGAGGACGTCGAGGAGCGGCAGCACCAGGACATCGAGGCATTGCGCAGGGACCGGTACCCGCTCGTGGTCCGCGTGCAGAAGGACAAGGCCACCGGCGAGGGCGGTACGGCCCTCCTGGTCCTGGCCGAGGGTCGGCTCGTCCATCCCGAGGCCCGCGTCGACCGGCTGCGGCCCGGCCCGATGAGAGCCCTGAAGGAGGCGGGCCTCTGCGTCGACCGCACACTGATCTGCGAGCTGATCGAGCGCAAGGGTGACAAGTCCGCCTCCCTGGCCGGCAAGGAGCTGATCGACGCGGGTCTGGCCGCCGACGTCACCAGCCATGTCGACGCCATCGGCCCGGGGGAGGACGACGGGAAGCCGCCCGCCGACACCTCCTCGGGCGGATCCGCCGAGCAGGGCGGCCAGAAGCAGGGCGGTGAACAGGCCGTCACCACCGACGACGAACCCGCCGGCTACGGCAGCGGCGCCTGGACCGCCTTCTGGATGGGTCTCCTCCTCGCCCTGCTGCTGCTCGCCTTCGTGATCGTGATCCGGCGCTCCAGGGGCCCGGTGGCCGTGGGCCATCGAGCGGTGTCTCCCGGACGGGCCCTCGGCGGACCCACCCGGCCGACGCCGGCGCACGCGGCGCGCGGCGGAAACGGAAGCGGGAGCGGGAGCGGGAGAGAGGGCGGGAGAGAGGGCGGTAACGGCCTCGGCGGCGCGGCCGTCGAGGGGGACGAGGCCACCACGCGGCTGCGCGCCGCGCCCGCACCCCGGTACGGGCGCCAGGTGGGACCCCGCCCGACGCACTCCCGGACCGCCGTCGTACGGACCGAACTCCACCCGCAGGGCTATGTCGAACTCGACCGGGTGCTGCGCCGGGCCGTGTGGGCCGAGCCGGGGCGGCCGCCACCCGCCCCCGGCGCTCTCGTCGACGTCGCCGACGCACGGGAACGCGATTCCGAGGTTCTGTACGCCTTCCCGCCGACCGCCGCCCGGCACGCGAAGGGCACGCCCAGATGACGTCGGCGCCAGCCGGCAGCCACCGGGCTGCAAGCGCCGGCAGCGACCCCGGCAGACGTGGCAGACGTGACGGTCGCACCAGCCGCGACCCCGGCAGCGGCGACCGCGACACAGGCATCGACGACGCCAGAAACATCACCAATACCAGAGGCATCAGCAACACCAGAGGCATCGGCAACACACAGGCACAGGGGGAAGAACCATGCACCGCGAATACCCGCCCACGCTGCCGGCGGAGTACGCCGACATCGAGTTCGAGAACAACGCCCAGCGCATGCCGCTCGTGCTCTGCCTCGACACGTCCAGCTCCATGGCGGGCCCGCCGATCCAGACGCTGAACAACGCGCTCGCCGAATGGACCCGCGAACTCCACGACGACGTCAGCCTCAGCTACAGCGTGGAGGTCGCCGTCGTCACCTTCGGCGGCCAGGGCGTCGGCGCCTGGCGCGGACCCCAGCTCCTCGACCCGCGCACCCGCACGAGCCCCTTCATACCCGCGCACGCCTTCCAGGCACCGCAGCTCACGGCCGCCGGAGTCACCCTGATGACCGAGGCGCTGGAGCTGGCGATGCACATCGTCGCGGCCCGCAAGGCCGAACTGCGGGCCTCGGGGCTGCAGTACTACCGGCCGCAGATCTGCCTCGTCACCGACGGCCTGCCCACCGACCCGACCGGTCACCTCACCGAATCCTGGCACCGGCTGGTCCCCGTCCTCGCCGAGGAGCAGAGCGCCCGCCGCTTCCGGCTGTACGCGATCGGGGTCGGCGGGATCACGGACCGGGGGGAGCAGGTGCTGCGCGCGTTCGCGCCGAAGTTCAACGCCCGGCTGCAGGGCTTCCCGTTCCGGGAACTGCTCCAGATGATGTCCGCCAGCGCCAACGCCGAGCAGAAGGGCGCCGGGGACGAGGTGTTCGAGAAGATCTTCAGCCAGTTCAAGACGCAGCGCCCGGCCTGGGAGGCGTGAGATGACCGCCGCCGCGCCCTGGCGGATCCACGGCCTGAGCGTCGAGGGATACCGGCACCGGCGCCAGGGACTGCCCTGTCAGGACGCGTGCGCCGCCACCGCCACGACCTCCGTCGCCGTGCTCGCCGTCGCCGACGGGGCCGGCAGCCGACCGCGCTCGGAGGAGGGCGCGCGGCTCGCGGTGCGGCTCGCGACGGAGCACTTCGGGCGGCGGGCCGAGGCGGCCCTGGAGGTGCCGCCGGGGGAGGCCGTGCACGACCTGCTGCGGGACTCCCTGCACGACGTGAGCAAGGACTTCCTCGACCGGACCGGCGCCGACGCGCAGGACTTCGCCACGACGCTCACGGTGGTGGTGCTCGCACCCGGCTGGATCGGTCATGTCACCGTCGGGGACGGCTTCGTCGTCGTCCGGGCCGGGACGGAGGACGGGGAGCGGCAGTTCCATCTGCTGCCGCAGGCCGCGGCGGCGAGCGAGTACAGCAACGAGACGGTGTTCCTCACCTCGCCGGACGCGGCGCGCTGGACCCACACCGAGTGTGTGGCGGACGACGGGGTCGACGGGGTGCTCCTGTCCACGGACGGCCTCGCCCAGGCCATGCTCAACCGGGCGGCCGACGGCGCCGCGTCCCCGAACACCTCGTTCGCCGACGCCGTGTTCCGCTCCCTGGACACCGCCGCCGAGGACGACCGCGACCCCAATCTGGCGGCCCTCCTGCGCTCCGACCGCCTCACCGCCCTCAACGCCGACGACAAGACCCTGCTGCGAGCCGTCCGCACACACCGGCGATGACCGCTGCGCACGACGGACGATTCTGCCGGGCGTGGCCCTGCCCCAGGCCGACGCCTCCGCGCGGCGGCGACCGGCCCATGACACCTGGAGGTACGGCCATGAGCGGCCGCACGGTCTTTCTCGACGGCAGGCGGGTCACGCTGGCCGAGTCGCCGCTGAAGGGCGGCGGGCAGGCGGCGGTGTTCCCCGTGGAGGGGGACGCCGGGATCGTCGTCAAGATCTACCGGGACACACCCGGGCCGGACCAGGAGCGACGGCTGGCACGCATGCTCACGATGTCCCCGCTGGCCGCCCGCCCGACGGACGCCAACCAGCCGCCCGAGCTGGCCTGGCCCACCGCCATCGCCCGGGGCACGAACGGCGAGTTCCTCGGCTACGCGATGCGCCGGTTCGGCGAACCCCAGCACGTGCAGCTGGTGGGCCTGTTCACCCGTGTCCAGCGCCTCAAGCTCTTCCCCGACCGGGCCGACTGGCGGTTCCTGCTGGGCGTCGCCTGGAATCTCGCCTTCATGACGGCCCGGATGCACTACGACGACCTCGTCATCGGAGACTTCTCCAGCAGCAACGTCGTCGTCGACGCCAACGGCTTCGTCACCTTCCTCGACTGCGACTCGATCGCCTTCACCGACCCGGTCACCGGGGAACTGTTCCCGTGCCTGATGCACACCACCGACTACTCGTCCCCCGAGCGCCAGGCGGGCGGCCCCGCGACCCGGCAGAGCGACGACTTCGCCCTCGCGGTCCTCGTCTACCAGCTGCTCACCGCCGGCAACCACCCCTTCGGCGGGGTCCCGCACGAGAGCGCCTCCGAGTCGACCGTCAAGGACAACATCGCCGCGAGCTGCAGCTATGTCGTCCGCCCCGAGCGGGTGACCATCCCGCGCGGCACGATCGACCCCTCCGTGCTGCCGACCGAACTCCTGACCCTCGCCAAGGCCGCCTTCGGTGCCGGCGTCGAGAATCCCGACGCCCGGCCGAAGGCCGAGGCCTGGCTCCGCGCGCTCGACAAGGAGCGCGGCGAGGTGCGCGCCTGCACGGTGCGGCCCCTGCACACCTACGGCTCCCATCTGCCGACCTGCCCCTGGTGCACGCGGGCCGCGGTCACCGGGCACGACGTGTTCAACGGACCCCGTCCCGTGTCGGCCTCGGGGGCCCCGTGGGTGGCTCCGCCGGATCAGTCGCCGTCCCCGTACGCGGCGTTGAAGGTGCTGGCGGTGGTGGCGGGGGTGGTGTTGCTGATCGTGATCCTGGCGAACCTCGGCTGACGGCTGCCGCCGGTCGTAAGGGGTGATGCGGGTTTCGTGGGCGGGTGCGGGCCCGGTGGGGCTTCTCGCGCAGTTCCCCGCGCCCCCAAAAGCCCAGGCCCCTGCGGGCCTGAAAAGTCCAGGCCCCTGCGGGTCCGAAAGCGACGGTCCTGCGGGCCTGGGAAGCGAGGGCCTACGGCCCGAAAAGCATGGGGCGCAGCCCCTGCTTTTCAGGGGCGCGGGGAACTGCGCGACCAGCCCCCACCGGACCCGCACCCACCGACGCACCGGACCCGCACCCTCACCCCGACCGGTCCTCCAGGTACCGCGTGTGCGACTCCTGTCGACGTGCCTCCGCATCGCGCAGCGCTGCCGCGAGACGTCCCAACTCCTCCTGTAGCAGGCCGAGTTGACGCTCCAGGTGGCGTTCCGGGGGATCCGTTCCCGGGGTCAGCCGGGTCCACCAGCGGGTGCGGACGAAGGTGTCGACCGCCTCGGGGACGTCCTGCCGTACGGCCCGGGAGAGAGCGTGGACGCCCTCCGGGTCGCGGGCGAGGATCTCGGCGACCCAGCCGGGATCGAGGAGGGCGGTGAGGAGTTCGGTCAGCTCGGTGAGCCGGCCGGACGCGGCGGGTGGCAGCTCGACACCGGCCAGGTACTCCCGCAGGGTGCCGAAGTCGGTCCGCACCTCGTCGAGCTGGGCGGAGGGGTCCGGGAAGTCCGGCGGCGGAGGGCGCTCCGGCGGGGCGATCAGGGCGCCCGCGCCGTACAGCCCGACGACCACGACCGGCCAGTACGGTCCCGCGATCCCCGCGAAGGTCAGTCCGAGTCCGGCGATCCCGAAAGCGCTGCCGGTGAGGTTCTTGCGGGACTCGACGTACGCCATGAATTTACTGGTAGCCACGGATCTCCTCGAAGGCGCCGTCGAGTGAGCCCTGCCGGGCGTCGAAGAGACGGCCGCCGGTCAGGTCGGCGATGTGCTTCAGTTCGCCCTGGTCGGAGTCGCCGAAGAGGATCGGGAAGACGGGGATCCGCCGGTCGGCGGCGGGCAGCCGCTCGTAGAACTCGTCGAAGTCGGCGGGGCTCGCGCCCTCGGTGTTCTCGCCGTCCGTCATCAGCACGATGGAGGTGAAGGTGTCCCGGTCGGCGGCGCCGAGGCGCTCGTACGCCTTCCGCAGGGAGGTGTAGATGGCGGTGTCCCCGGAGGCGGACAGCCTGCGTGTGTCGGCGCGGATGCCGTCGAGCCCGGCCTTCGGGTCCTCGGGCCGGACGACATGCGTCGTCACGCTCTTCACGTCCGACCCGAACGGCATCAGCGTGACCTCCTCCCGGTCGCGGAAGTCGCCGGTCAGCTCGGTGAGCGCGGTCTTCAGCCGGTCGAGCCGGTCGCCCTCCATCGAGCCCGAGGTGTCCAGGACGTACACGGTCCGTGACGGGCGGCGCAGCTCGTTCTCGTACGCGTCGAGCAGGCCGTCGGCGACGGACCGGGAGCCGGGGAAGGGGAGTTCGCGTCGGCGCGTGGTGTCGAGACCGGCCGCGGGCGGGACGGAGGCGACGACCGGGCGGCGCAGCGTCCTCTCGGTGATCAGGCGCTGGATGTCCGGGGTGCGCAGGGCGTCGGTGAGTCGGCGTACGTCGTCCCGGACGTCCTTGCTCGTGGACGCCAGCGACGAGAGCGGGTAGTCGGCGGTGACGACCCCGTCGCGCGGCCGGATCACCGTCAGGTCCTGGCGGGACTTCAGCACGGACTCGTAGTTGAGGAGCGCGTCGACGTCACCGCGCCGGTCGTACGCCGTCGCCAGCCAGCCCGAGGACCCCGACGTCAGCTGCTGCCCGGTGAAGAACTCCTTCAGCCGGGGCGCCGCCCGTGCCACGTCCGCGTCCGTGAGCGCGGACTGGGCGCCGGACAGGCCCGACGCCACCGAGATCAGCGTCGAGAAACCGGAGTTGGAGCGGGAGGGGTCCGTCATGCCGTACGACAGCTTCCCGTCCGCCACCGCGTTCTCGATGTCCGACCAGGTGACGCGGTCGGGCTTCCATCCCAGCTTCCGTACGGTCTCGTTCTTCACTCCGATCGCGACCGGACTGGACATCACCGGTGTCTCCGACACGACCTGCTTCGCCGCGTCAGGGCGCAGCCGCAGATAGTCGTTGGAGGAGAGCCACAGGGCGTCGTACGAGCCCTTCGCCCGGGACCCGGTGAGCAGGTCCACCGCGTCGAGCGTGCCCATGTAGGTGGGCCGGACCTTGATGCCGGTGTCCTTCTCCACGCGCTCCAGCACCGGCTTCATGTCGGCGAGTTCGCTGGAGGCGAGGACCCGCAGGGTGCCGGGGATGTACTGGGTCGCCTCCGCCGGGCCGGGCCCCGCCTGGTCTGTGGCGGTGCAGGCGGTGGCCAGGAGCACGAGCCCGGTCACGGCGGCGACGGCCGCCGTGGTGCGTGCCCTCGTGCGGGTCGCCGTCCCCGCTCTCGTCGGTGTCCTCATCCGAGTCCCCCTTCCAGCGCACCCTGGTTCCGGCTGCGCTCCAGGTACTGGCTCGCGTTCTGGAGTTCGGAGGTCAGGGACTCCACGGTCGCGGCCATGGTCTCCGTGGCCTGCGCCTTGTAGGTGTCGATGGCGTCGAGCGTGCGGTAGATCTGCTGGAAGGCCGAGCGGAGCGTCTCCGCGCCGACGGCCGGATCGGCGGCGATGCGCTGGATCTCGCCGCTCTGGGTGGACAGCATCTCGGCGTTGCCCCGGATCAGGTCCTCGGTGGTGCCGCGCAACGCGTTGACCTGGTCGACGACCTTCCGCTGGTTGTCGAGCGCGGAGGCGAGCATCACCGAGATGCGTAGCGCCGACACCGTGGTCGTGGCGGCCCGGTCGACGCCCTTGATCAGCTCCTCGTTGTTGCGCCGTACGACGTCCATGGCCAGGTAGCCCTGGGCGCAGACGGCCAGCTGGGTGAGCAGGTCCTGGTGCTTCTGCCGGACGGGGAAGAGGACGTCGGCGCGCAGGGTGTCGCCCTGCTGCGGGTCGACGCCGTCGACGTGCGTCCGGATGTGGGCCTCGACGGCCGTGTCCAGGGCCTCCGCCAGGACGACGTACTCCTGGAGCTTGCCCATGGTCTCCCACAGCCGGACCCGCTCGGTCTGCAACGCGGCGCTGTCACGCCGCAGTTCGTCCTGCCCGCCGCGCAGGGAGCCCACGATCCTGTTCAGCGTGCCCTGCGCGGAGGCGTACTTGGCGACGTGGTCGCGCAGCTTGTTGCCGCCGGGAAGCCGGGACAGGAACCTGCGGCCCTTGCTCGCCGGCAGGTCCCTCGGGTCCAGGTCCTCCACCACGCGCCGGAGTTCGACGAGCGAGCCCGCGACCTGCGACTGCGCGTCCCCGCCCTTGCTCGGCAGGCTGCGCACGGTCCGCTCCAGCATCCGGTTGGACTGTGCGGCGGCGGTGCGCATCTCGCCCGCGCCGAGCGAGGTGATCTCCCCGACCTTGCCGGCGAACTCCGGGGAGCGCGCGTCGAGGGCGGTGAGCCCCCGCACGTACTCCTCGGCCTTGCGGGCCATGTCCGTCCGCACGGACTCCTCGACCGGGACGAGTCCGCCGGCCTTCTCCCGGGGCACGGCGGCGACCGGTGCGGGAGGGGTGAGCGTGAAGGTGTGGTCGTCGTTGCTGTCTTCGATGGTCATGTGTCGTCTTCCCCCTCGTCCTACTGGCCCCTGGCCCGGCGCGCCATCTCGTGCAGCACCTCGGAGGTGGGCACGGGCGCCTGCCGGACGGTCAGCCTCTGCATCAGGTGGGTGGTGTGGCCGGCGGTCGCCGACGTGAACTCGGTGGCCGCGCCCTGCGGCCGGAAGCCGTGCCGGGCCGCCAGTTCGCGCAACGCCGGGTCGGTGCCGAGCAGTTCGCCGAGCGCGCGGCCCTCGTCCGTGACCGGGACGACGGTGTGGTCGCTGAAGACGGTGGTGTCCGGGTAGAGGACGACCAGGTCGTCGACGCGCTGACCCGCCGCGAGCAGGGCGGCCACCTGTGACTCGTACACGAGGACGAGCGGATTGCCGACCCCGCTGACGAAGTCACGGAACGCCGCGTCGGTGCTCGGCTGCTGGGCGCCCTGGACACTGATCAGCTCGTGCATCAGCGGGGCGGTCCTGTCCAGGTCCGCCTTGCTCGCGACCACACGGCCGCCGTTGACGACGTTGGAGGCGGCGGCGAGGTAGAGCGCGCCCGAGTTGGAGGTGGTCGGGTCGGTGGTGGCGATGTAGAGCAGCCCCATCAACTCGCCGTACTTCTCGGACCCCTTGAGGTCCTGCCACGTCCGGTTCTTCTCGGCGGCCTTCAGATAGGCGGCCATGTCGAGGACGCCCCGGCCCTTGTCGAGCGTGGCGAACCCGTTCCCGCGCAGCACCTCGGCGGCGTCGCGGTGGGCGACCACGACAAGGGGGGAGTAGAAGGGGCGGGGCAGTGGTTCACGGACCTTGTACTTCGCGGCCAGTTCGTCGGCGGGTGCCTTGCTGGACGGGAACGCGAAGTCGTATCCCTTCAGATCCAGGCCGTCCATGGCCCAGGATCCCGACGTCTCCGTCTTCACGGTGTAGCCCTTGGCGGCCAGGGCTTTCACCACCTGGGGGTCGGCGAAGAACTCCGCCTTCTCCGACCCGATCACTCCTCGCACGGTCTTCGTTGCCGTGCTCGTGTCCCCGGTGTCCCGGCCTGCCACGACGGCTGCCACCACGCCGCCGATCAGCAGGACCGCGAGGACGATTCCTGCGATTCGTCTCACAGGGGGAGAGTGCTCCCGGAACCCAACGTTCCCCGTCGTTCCGGGTGAACGGGGGGTGAAGCGGTGGTCCCGGAACGCAACGGGCGGCTGCCGCCGGGGGTGCGGGCGCGGGTGCGTGTTTCAGCGCGGGCCCGCTGGGGCTTCTCGCGCAGTTCCCCGCGCCCCTAAAAGCCCAGGCCCTGCAGGGCCTGAAAAGCCCAGGCCCGCGGGCCTGGAATGCGGCGGCCCCGCAGGGCCTGGAATGCGGCGGCCCCGCGGGCCCGGGAAGCGACGGCCCTGCGGCCCGAAGAGCACGGGGCGCGGCTCCTGCTTTTCAGGGGCGTGGGGAACTGCGCGAGGAGCCCCACCGGAGCCGCGGTCGACGACGGACCCGTACCCCCGAGTCGCTACGCGCTCAGCGGTACGGCCGCGTGCGCGTCCATCCGCTCGGCCGCCAGGATCGCGGACGCCGTGTCCGCGCGGGACGCCGCGACGACGAGTGCCCGCCCCGCGAGCGCGTGCGCGCGCCGGTGCAGCGCGGCGACATCCCCCGCGCCCCCGCCGGAGGCGACACGGACCGGCGGCAGCCCCCCCCGCAGCCCGGCGACCCGCGCGGCCAGCGCCTCGGCGGCGGCGTCGAGGTCGTCGGAGGGGCTCAGCGCGCGGAGCTCGTCGGTGGCCGCCAGCAGCGCCGCCAGATGACCCGCGAGCTGAATGTCCAGCTCCTCCTCACGCGAACGGTGAGGGAAGTCGGAGGAGGTCGTGCCGGCCATCGTGTGGACCGACTTCGTGCGGATCGGCTCGTACATGGGATGGCCTCCAAGCTCTCGGACGACCACTCTACCTTAGATTGGGTCTAAAGTTGAGCGAGGTCCGAAAGCTCGGGCCCACCACTCTCGGCGCGCCGCACCACGCTTCGTTCCGCGCCGCTAAGCCTGCGCGTACCCGTCCAGGAAGTTCCCGATCCGGGTGATCGCGGACCGCAGATCGCCCACCGTCGGCAGCGTGACCACCCGGAAGTGGTCGGGCTCGGCCCAGTTGAACCCGGTGCCCTGGACGACCATGATCTTCTCCCGCCGGAGCAGGTCGAGGACCATTTGGCGGTCGTCCTTGATCTTGAAGACGTTCGGGTCGAGGCGCGGGAAGAGATACAGCGCCCCCTTCGGCTTCACGCACGAGACACCCGGGATCTGCGTCAGCAGCTCGTACGCGACGTCCCGCTGCTCCTTGAGGCGCCCGCCCGGCAGGACCAGGTCGTTGATCGTCTGGCGTCCGCTGAGCGCGGCGACCACCCCGTGCTGCCCCGGCATGTTCGCGCACAGCCGCATGTTCGCGAGGATCGTCAGACCCTCGATGTAGGAGTCGGCGTGCGCGCGCGGCCCGGAGATCGCCATCCAGCCCACCCGGTAGCCGGCCACCCGGTACGCCTTCGACATGCCGTTGAAGGTGAGGGTCAGCAGGTCGGGGGCGATCGCGGCGGTCGGGGTGTGCGTGGCGTCGTCGTAGAGGATCTTGTCGTAGATCTCGTCCGAGCAGACCAGGAGGTTGTGGCGGCGCGCGATGTCCGTGAGTCCGCGCAGCATCGCCTCGTCGTACACCGCGCCCGTCGGGTTGTTCGGGTTGATGATGACGATCGCCTTGGTGCGGTCGGTGACCCTGCGCTCGACGTCCGCGAGGTCCGGCATCCAGTCGGCCTGCTCGTCGCAGCGGTAGTGCACGGCCGTGCCGCCGGACAGGGAGACCGCCGCCGTCCACAGCGGGTAGTCCGGGGACGGTACGAGGACCTCGTCGCCGTCGTCGAGCAGGCCCTGCATCGCCATCACGATCAGCTCGGAGGCGCCGTTGCCGATGAAGACGTGCTCGACGTCCGTCTCGATGCCGATCGTCTGGTTGTGCATGACGACCGCCCGGCGCGCGGCGAGCAGGCCCTTCGCGTCGCCGTATCCGTGGGACGACGACACGTTGCGGAGGATGTCCTCCAGGATCTCGGGCGGGCACTCGAAGCCGAACGCCGCCGGATTGCCGGTGTTCAGCTTGAGGATCCGATGCCCCGCGGCCTCAAGTCGCATCGCCTCCTCGAGCACCGGGCCCCGGATCTCGTAACAGACATTGGCGAGCTTCGTCGACTGGATCACCTGCATGCCCGTGAGCTTACGGCCCGGTAACGCGTTCCGTGTCGTGTTTTCCACCACCCGTGGCGACCTCTCCCGCCCGAACCGCCCCACCGTCCCCCGAGCCCCCGCCTTCTGGCCGAAGATCGTGCGGCCGGAACCAACTCCTTGCTCGGCCCTCACCCGGCCTTCACAATGCGCATGACAAACTGCGGTGGCCGAAAGATCTTCACCCCCCACCGCACGACAGCCCGCACGGCACGGCACAGTCCGCACGGCTCAGCCCGCACAGCACACCCCGCACGGCAGCTCACGCAGAACCCACGCAGCAATCCACGTAGCAAGAGGGGACCCCCCACATGAGAAAGCCTCTCGTCGCCGCGCTGTTCGCCCTGGTGATCACCGGGGCGGGCGCGGCACCGGCGGTCGCGGCACCGGAGCCCGCGGCGGCTCCCGTGAAGTCGGCCGTCGGCAGCGTCGTCGACACGGCGAACAAGGCCGTGGCCGACCTCGCGGCCCCGGCCCCGGCGATCCAGGCCGTCAACTTCGCCGGCACCGTCTCGCTCAGCAACTGTTCCGGCTCGGTCGTCCGGATGCCCGCCTCCGAGGACAACGACCCGGCGCTGGTCATGACCAACGGCCACTGCCTGGAGACCGGCTTCCCGGCCGCCGGCCAGGTCCTCGTCGACCGTGCCTCCACCCGCACCTTCGGTCTGCTCAACTCCGCCGGCACCCGCGTCGGCACCCTGCGCGCCAGCAAGATCGCCTACGGCACGATGACCGACACGGACATGGCGGTGTACCAGCTCACCACCACGTACGCGCAGATCAAGAGCACGTACGGCATCGACGCCCTCGTCTACGACACCGCCCGCCCGACCGTCGGCACCCCCATCACCGTCGTCTCCGGGTACTGGAAGCGGACCTACAGCTGCGCCGTCGACGGGTACGCGTACCGGCTGAAGGAGGGTTCCTGGACCTGGAAGGACTCCATCCGTTACACCTCCGCCTGCCAGACCATCGGCGGCACCTCGGGCTCCCCGGTCCTCAACAACGCCACCGGCAAGGTCGTCGGCGTCAACAACACGGGCAACGAGGACGGCGGGCGCTGCACCGAGAACAACCCCTGCGAGGTCGACGCCAACGGCACCGTGACCGTCCGCCCGGGCATCAACTACGCCCAGCAGACCTGGCACGTCCCCGCCTGCTTCGGCGTGGACAACAAGCTCGACCTCACCCGCAGCGGCTGCATCCTTCCCAGGCCGTAGGGAACCCGTCAGGCGCCACGCCGGACCGCCCGGCCCGCCAGTACGTCCGTCCGCCGGCCGTCCTCGATGACAGGACGGCCGTCGACCAGGACGTAGGGGATGCCGGTCGGCAGGGTGCGCGGGGCCTCGTACGTCGACCCGGCGGCCACGGTCGCCGGGTCGAAGAGCACCAGGTCGGCGCGGTACCCCTCGCGGACGAGTCCCCGGTCCACGAGGCGCAGCCGCGCGGCGGGGCGTGAGGTGAGGTGGGCGACGCACTCCTCCAGCGAGAGCACGCCCAGCTCCCTCACGTACCGGCCGAGGTAGTGCGGGAACGTTCCGTACGCGCGCGGGTGCGGCTTGTCGCCGCGCAGGATGCCGTCGGAGCCGCCGGTGTGCGCCCGGTGGCGCATGATGGCCCGCACGTTCTCCTCGTGCCCGACGTGCTGCAGGATCGTGGAGCCGAGCCGGTCCTCGACGAGCAGCCGGCGGGCGGTCGCCCAGGGGTCCTCGCCGCGCTCCTTCGCCGACCGTGCGATCGTCCGGCCCACGTACGACGACAGCGCCGGCTCGGTGACGCCCGAGATCTCCGCGGTGTCCCACTCGACGGGCACGCCGTGGCAGCCGTCGGCGCCGAGGGCCTCCATGTGGTGCCGGATCCGTTCGGCCGTCGCGTCGTCCCTCAGCCGCGCGAGCACCGCCTCCGGGCCGCCCTCGCCCGCCCAGCTCGGCAGCAGCGCCACGAGCGTCGTGCAGCCGGGGGTGTAGGGGTAGGTGTCGAGCGTGATGTCCGCGCCCGCCGCGAGCGCCTCGTCGAGGAGCGTCAGCAACTGCGGGGCCCGCCCCTCGTTCACGCCGAAGTTCATGGTGGCGTGGGCCAGGTGGAGGGCGCAGCCCGCCTCCCGGGTCAGGGCGACCATCTCCTCGTACGCCCGGAGCGCGCCCGCCCCGTAGGAGCGGTGGTGCGGGCAGTAGTAGCCGCCGTAGGACGCCACCACCCGGCACAGCTCGGTGAGTTCGGCATCCCCGGCGTACATGCCGGGGGTGTAGGTGAGCCCCGACGACATCCCGACCGCGCCCTCCCGCAGGCCCGCCGCCACGGCCTCCCGCATCCGGTCCAGCTCCCGCGGTGTCGCCTCCCGGTCCTCCCAGCCCATGGCGAGCATCCGCACCGTGCCCTGCGGGACGAGGTAGGCGGCGTTCACGGCGATGCCCTCGCCGTCGAAGCCGTGGTCGAGGCGGTCCAGGTACTCGCCGACCGAGCGCCAGGTGAAGTCGATGTCCTCGCCGTAGCCGTTCCAGCCGGTGATCGCGCGGCGGACCTCTTCGAGGGTGCGGTCGTCGACCGGCGCGTACGACAGCCCGTCCTGGCCGATGACCTCCAGGGTCACCCCCTGCGCCGCCTTCGCGGTGTGCTCGGGGTCTCGCAGGAGCGCGAGGTCGCTGTGGGCGTGCATGTCGATGAAGCCGGGGGCCAGGACCAGGCCCTCGGCGTCGATCTCCCGCCGGGCCCTCGGCCGCTGGCACCCGGCCGCGGCCGCCTCCTTGACGATCGTCGTGATCCTGCCGTCCGCCACGACCACGTCGGCGCGGTAGGAGGGCTCACCGGAACCGTCGACGACGTCGGCGTCACGGAAGACCAGGTCCATGTGCGTCACCTTTCAGGGCGGTGCCGGGATCGGCAGCGGTCGCCGCCCGCTCAGAAGAACGTGCGGACGTAGTCCACGACCGTGCCGTCCGCCTCCACCACCGGGATCAGCTTCCACTTGTCGAACGACGTGCACGGATGCGACAGCCCCAGCCCCACCCAGTCACCGACCTCCAGCGCGGCCCCCTCCTCGGTGCGCAGCCACGCGTGCTGGTCGGACAGCCCCGTCACCGTGATTCCCGCGGCCTCGCGGACCTCGCCCGTGCCCGCGTCCCGCACCACCTCGGCCGACGGCAGGTCCAGGTCGTGCGCGGCATCGCGCTTGCCCGCGTTGGCGAAGGCCTGGTCGGGGGAGGGGCGGGAGACGACCTGGGCCCAGAGCCGGAAGGCGGGCTCCAGGGCGCCCTCCTCGGGGACGCGGTTGAAGGGGGTGAGCCGGCGGTAGTGGCCGGCGTCGTGCGAGACGTACGCGCCGGACCGCAGCAACTTCAGTACGGGCACGGACAGTTCGGGAAGCTCGGCGAACACCTCGGCCACCGCGTCGAACCACGCGCTGCCGCCCGCGCTGACGATCACCTCGTCCAGCCCCGTGAACCGTCCCGCCTTGTCGAAGTCGACGGCGAGCGAGGTCAGCCGGCGCAGCCAGGCCGCCACCCGCTCGGGGTCGGCCCCCGGCACCTCGCCCTCGTAGCCGGCGACCCCCACGAGCCGCAATGTCCCGCTCCCGGCCACCGCGTCCGCCACGGCCGCGCACTCCGCCTCCGTGCGGACGCCGGTGCGCGCGCTCTCGCCCGCGCCCAGCTCCACGACGACGTCGACCGGGCGGGCGGGGCCCCCGGCGGCCCGCAGCGCCGCGTCCATCAGCTCGACACCGCGCACGGAGTCGACGTAACAGACGAGGCGGAAGGCGGGGTCGGCGGCCAGTTCGCCGGCGATCCACCGCAGGGCGGCCGGATCGACGACCTCGTTCGCCAGGAAGACCCGCTCGATCCCGAACTCCCTTGCCACGCGCACCTGATGGGGTACGGCCAGGGTGATGCCCCAGGCGCCGCGCTCGATCTGCCGCCAGAACAGCCGCGGTGCCATGGACGTCTTGCCGTGGGGGGCGAAGGCGAGGCCGTGGCGGGCCGAGTAGGTCTCCATCAGCGCCAGGTTGTGCTCCAGGCGCTCGGCGGACAGGGCGAGCACGGGAGTGGTGAAGCCGTCGGTGAACAGGTTGAGCCGCCGGGCGGCCAGCTCGGCCACGGTGCTGCCGTCGGTGTCCGGCGGGAGGCCCTTGAAGCGGTGGTCGACGCGTTCCGCGGCCAGCCGGGCCAGCGCTTCGACACTCTCGGCGCCCATGGGGTCCTCCCTGACGAGGTTCGTTGCACTATATGCAACGTTCATTGCGTATGTCGCTGAAAGCTGTCTAACATCCCAGCCAGACCTGGGTCAACGGTGCAGAACCCGCCCCCCGACGCGACGAGGAGCCTCCACCATCGTGACCGCCGACGCACTCTGTACCCCCGGCGCCGCTCCCGTCGGCGTCGACGTCGTCGCGCTCGGCGAGTCCATGGTCACCTTCCTTCCCACCCGCCCCGGGCGGCTCGCCGACGTCCCCTCCTTCGACCGGGCCGTCGGCGGCGCGGAGTCCAACGTCGCGTGCGCGCTGGCGGCGGCCGGACACACCGTCCGCTGGGTGAGCCGGGTGGGCGCCGACGCGTTCGGTGACCACCTGGTCGAGACGATCGGCGGACACGGCGTGGACGTGACCTCCGTGGGCCGGGACCCGGCCCGTCCGACCGGCGTGTACTTCCGCACGGCGGGGGACCGGGCCACGGACGCGCACGAGGTCGCCTACTACCGGGCGGGTTCGGCCGCCTCGGCGATGTCGCCCACCACCGTGGACCTCGCGGCGGCACGCGCCGGACGCGTCCTGCACCTCTCCGGCATCACCGCCGCCCTGTCCGAGGGCTGCCTGAGCCTGCTGCGCGACCTGACGGGCCCGCACCCGGACCGCCCCCTGATCTCCTTCGACGTCAACCACCGCCCGGGCCTGTGGCGCACCGCCGACGGCCCCCGCGTCCTGCTCGAACTGGCCCGCGCCGCCGACCTCGTGTTCGTGGGCGAGGACGAGGCGGAGAAAGCCTGGGGCGTCACGGGCGGCCCGGCGGCGATCCGGACGCTGCTGCCCGAACCAGCGACCGTGGTGGTGAAACAGGGAGCGCACGGAGCCACCCTGTTCGCACGCCGGCCCGCCGGACCGGGGACGTGCACACCCCGGCGCGCCCCCGCGGACACGACCACGTCCGAGCCCGCCCCGCACGTCGACGTGGTCGCCCCCGTGGGCGCCGGTGACGCCTTCGCCGCCGGTTTCCTCTCGGCCACCCTGCGCGCGCTCCCCGCCCGCGCCCGCCTCCGCCACGGCCACCTGACGGCCGCCGCCGCGCTCACCGTCCCCGGCGACCTCGCCACCCCGCCGCCGCGGGACCACGCCGACCGCCTGGCGGCCCTGGACGACGAGACGTGGGGGAGACTTCGACTCGGCCCCGGCTGGACACAAGCCGATCGGGCCCCCGAGGAGGTACGCACCCCATGAGCCAGACCGTCGACCGCGCGCTGAGCATCCTGCCGCTGCTCGCCGAGGGCCCCGCCGACCTCGGCCGGGTCGCCGACCGCCTGGGCGTCCACAAGTCCACGGCCCTGCGTCTGCTGCGGACCCTCCACGAACACGGGCTCGTCTACCGGCAGTCCGACCAGCGCTACCGCCTCGGCGCCCGCCTCTTCGCCCTCGCCCAGGAGGCCGTCGAGAACCTCGACCTCCGCGAGATCGCGCACCCCCACCTCGTACGCCTCAACGAGACGTGCGGCCACACCGTCCACCTCGCCGTGCACGAGGACAACGAGGTCCTCTACATCGACAAGGTGGAGAGCCGCTACCCGGTCCGCATGTACTCCCGCATCGGCAAGCCGGTCGCCCTCACGGTCGCGGCCGTCGCCAAGCTGCTGCTCGCCGACCTCCCGGAGGCCGAACGCCGGGCCCTGGCGGAGAGGCTCGACTACCCCCTGTACACGCCCCGTTCGACCCCCAACGCCCCCGCCTTCCTCAAGGAGCTGGCGCGGGTCCGCGAACAGGGCTGGGCCACCGACCTCGGCGGCCACGAGGAGTCCATCAACTGCGTCGCCGCGCCCGTCCACGGCACCGACGGCCGGGTCGTCGCCGCGATGTCGGTCTCCGCGCCCAACGTCGTCGTCACTGCCGACGAACTCCTCACCCTGCTCCCGCTGGTCCGCCGCACCGCGGACGCGATCAGCGGCGAGTACTCCGGCACAACCCCAGCGAAGGACACCGTATGAGCCACCGGCCCGGGCCGGCCGAGAAGGTCGCCCTCACCCCCACGACCCACACCGCCCCGCCCGCGAAGTTCTCCCACGGCGTCCGCAAGGGCAACATCCTCCAGGTCGCCGGCCAGGTCGGCTTCCTCCCGGCCGTCGAGGGCGAACCCCCCACCCCCGCCGGCCCCACCCTGCGCGAGCAGACCCTTCAGACCCTCGCCAACGTCAAGGCGATCCTGGAAGAGGGCGGCGCCACCTGGGACGACGTGATGATGATCCGCGTCTACCTCACCGACGTGGACCACTTCGCCGAGATGAACGCCCTCTACAACGCGTACTTCGAAGAACAGCTCACCGGGGTCCCGGCCGCCCGCACGACGGTCTACGTCGGCCTCCCGGCGGGCCTGCTGATCGAGATCGACGCGCTGGCCGTCCTGGACGCCTGACCCCGCTCCGCGCGCCCGTGGGGAGGGTCATGAAATCCAGATACGGACATATGCCCGGCCCGACTGTCCCCGGCACAGGATCGTCGACCATACTGCCCGCTGTGGAGCAGCGCATCGGTTCGAACAACCAGCCCCTGGCCGCCGCCGCGGTCGACCCGTCGCACATCCCCGGACTCACGGCACCGGTGTCCGTGAAGAAGGAGAAGCAGGAGGAGCCGGAGGACATCAAGCCGACGGAGCCCGTCGAGCCGGACGAGGCTGCCCCGGAGCGGAACGAGCCGGCGGCCGCCGAGCCGTCGAAGCCGTCCCTCGACAAGTCGCCCGCCGGGAAGACCCCGGCCGACGACGACGAGACGGACGCCGAGGACGACACCGAAGCGGACGCGGACGCGGAGGTTGAGGCGGAAACCGAAGCGGAAGCCGGCGCGGCCGACGGTCCCGTCTTCGAGGCCTCCGACCGCCGCGCGAAGATCATCGCCGACAGCCGTGGCGTACGGCTGCGCCTGGACGACCAGGAGTGCGAGTTCGGCTGGGACGAGATCGGCGCGATCGAGACGGAGTCCCCCCGCTTCGGCAAGCGGTTCACGATCACGGTCCACACCCCGGACCGCCGCTGGTACTTCCTGGAGATCGAGGCCAAGGCCAAGTCGGAGCACGCGGCCTGGGAGAAGCAGATCGACGAGGTCCTGGACGCGTACTTCGACGAGGGTTCCGCGGAGGGTTCCGCCGAGGAGGAGCAGGAGTCCGAGGACACCGCCTCCTAGAGGACGCGGGAAACCGCGGGACCGGCCACGACGGTCCCGCGGTCACCCCCTCACCGATGGTGACCCTCGGCTAGCAGTACTGCGCTTCCTTGCCGATGGACCGGTACATGCAGTCCGAGTTCTCCAGCAGCTGCAGCACCGCGTCCCGGTTGCGCGAGGTCTCCCGGGAGATCACCTCGTCGGGCGGATAGAAGCCGCCCCCCGAGGCCGACCCCGGATACATCTCGAAGGTGTACCCGAAGATCTTCTGGTTGCCCCACAGCCAGTCGTCGATCGACCCGTCCGTGATGTAGAGGTCGCTGGACTGCTCGGGTGTGTACCCGTTGCTCGCGGCCATCTTCCCGCCGACCGTCGCGAACGCGTTGCGGTCGTCCGCCGTCATCCCGGTCGTCGTGTTGGCGGTCGTGTACCCGAACGGCCACAGCACCAGCTCGCTGTACGTGTGGAAGTCGATCGCGGACCTGATCTGCTGGACCCCGCCCACGACCCGGCCACGTACGAAGTTGGCGACGACCTTCACCTCGGGCGCCGACTCGGCGGCCGCACCCCGGTAGGTGTCCGAGGACGTCGACCCGGACGAGCCGCCGCAGCAGCCCCAGCGGTAGTTCCAGTTGCGGTTGAGGTCGGTGCCGACGGCCGACGAACCGCTGTTGGGCTGCCGGTTCTTGCGCCACGAGCGGTACGA
Organism: Streptomyces bottropensis ATCC 25435; assembly: GCF_000383595.1. Lineage (NCBI taxonomy): Bacteria > Bacillati > Actinomycetota > Actinomycetes > Kitasatosporales > Streptomycetaceae > Streptomyces > Streptomyces bottropensis. The sequence goes on from NZ_KB911581.1 coordinate 1,360,548, forward strand.
GCCGGTGGCGACGTCGTACTCGCCGCCGTCGGGGTTGACGTCCGGGATGATCCAGATCTCGCGGTTGTTCACCATGTTCGTGACCCGGGAGTCGGTCCCGTAGTCGGAGGTCAGCTCGTTGAGCAGGTAGAGCGCCATCTCCACGGTGAGGTGCTCACGGGCGTGCTGGTGGTGGGTGAACAGCACCTCGGGCTCGGCCTCGTCCGTGCCGACGTTGTCGCTGATCTTGATGGCGACGATGTTCCGGCCCTGGTACGTCGTGCCGATGACCCGCTGGCTGGCGATCGAACTGTTCGCCGCGACCACGGAGTTGATCTCGTTCGTCATCTCCGCGTAGTTGTGGTAGCGGGAGTCGGCGGACGGGAAGTCGAAGAGGCGTACGTCGTCCTCGCCGTGGGAGCGGTCCGGGACCGCTCCGAGCGCCGTGATCTCGTAGCCCTGCTGCCGCAGCTTCTTGATCTGGTCCGCGCGTCCGGAGACGAAGACCGAGTGGTCGTCGGCGTCGTCCACGGTCACGCCGGACCGTTGCAGCGCCGTGCGGGACGCGCTGTCCGAGTGCATGTGGACCTCGTACTGGCGGATGTCGTCCGCCGAGGCCCGGGGCCGCTCGGCGCTGGTCGCCGTCGCGTCCGTGGTCGTCGCGGCGACCGGGGCGGCGAGGGCGAGGGCCAGCAGGGTGGCGAGGCCGGCGGTGCGGCGGCCCGATCTCCTGCCCGCGCCGTCGGGCGTGGCCGACCTGCCGCGTATGCGGAGTCGCATGAAGTCTCCTCTTGTCTCCAGGAATTCCGGGGTCTCCGGATGTGGGGAGTGGAGCGGGGGGTGGATCCTTGCGACGTGCCTCGGGCCTGGCGATGACCGTGGGGGCGTTCGGCAGGCCCTCGTGCGGGTGTGGCGCTCATGGTGCGGCTCTGGCATGACCAGGTCAAGAGTGGGGAAACGGCCGACGGGTGCGTATGCCGCGCACGACCGCGTAGGGGCACATGGGTCTCATAGGGCCCCAATTGTGGACATAATCGGGCGGGAAACAGGTATATGCGCGGCCGGAAACGGGTATTCCTCCCCGTGCGCCGCGTACGCGCGGCGGCAACCCTGGAAGCATGCTGCAACTCTCCGGGGGTCTCTTTCCGGATTCCGGCCCCCATTTCGCCTCGTACCCCCAACCACCCATGGGTGCGGGTCACTTGAGCGTCGAGTACGACCCCCGTCCCACCGCCGCCGCCCAGGCCCGCACGCAGGTGCGCCGGCAGCTGGAGAAATGGGGACTGCTCGACCAGACCGACACGGCGGAGCTGTTGGTGAGCGAGCTGGTCACCAACGCGCTCGTGCACGCGGAGAGCCGGCTGAAGCTGACTCTGACGGCCGCGCACGGCGTACTGCGCTGCGAGGTGTCGGACACGGACGGCCGCCCGCCGCGGGTGCGGCGGGTCACGGGAATATCGGAGAGCGGCAGGGGGATGTTCCTGGTGGACGCGCTCGCCGGGCGCTGGGGCTGCCAGGAGGACGGGCCGGGCAAGACGGTGTGGTTCGAGCTGGGTACGTGCGGGGCGGACGGATGCGGCTCCGCTCCGCCGGGTTGAGCGGGTCCGGCGGGTCCGGTGGGCCCGGTGGGTCCGGTGGCTTCGGTGGCATCCGGTAGTGAAGCCGCCGTTCACTGAGGCCGTCGGTCGTCCGCGGCGCCGTCGTGGCTGGTCGCGCGGTTCCCCGCGCCCCTGAGACATCCCCGGCACGCCCTCTTGTCTGGTGGGAGCCCATGGGGTTTCTTGACCTGCATGGCGGACACCACGGGAAACCCCACAGACACCCCCGCACCCTCCGGCCCCAACCCCCCACCCCGCGCGTCCAGTTGGAAGTACATCGGACCCGGCATCGTCGTCGCCGCGACCGGTGTCGGCGCCGGTGACCTCGTCGCGACGCTGATCGCGGGCAGCAACTTCGGATACACCCTGCTGTGGGCGGCCGTCATCGGCTGCCTCGTCAAGATCTCCCTCGCCGAGGCGGCCGGCCGCTGGCATCTGTCCACCGGCCGCACCCTCTTCGACGGCTGGGCGAGCCTCGGCCGCTGGACGACGTGGTTCTTCGTCGTCTACGTCGTGATCTGGGGGTTCGTGTACGGTGCGGCCGCGATGTCCTCCAGCGCCCTGCCCCTGCAGGCGCTGTTCCCGGACGTCATGGACCTCAAGTGGTGGGCCGTGCTGTGCGGCCTGAGCGGTCTGGTCTTCGTCTGGTTCAACAAGTACGAGGTCTTCGAGAAGGTCATGACGGTCCTCGTGGGCGTCATGTTCGTCGTCACCGTCTACCTGGCGATCAGGGTCACCCCGAACCTCGCGGACGCCTTCGCCGGCCTCCTGCCCGTCCTGCCCGACGAGAAGGACTCGATCCTCAACACCCTCGGCCTGATCGGCGGCGTCGGCGGCACGATCACGCTGGCCGCGTACGGCTACTGGGTCAACGCCAAGGGCTGGACGAACACCGGCTGGATGAAGATCATGCGTCTCGACAACCGGGTCGCCTACATCACGACCGGCATCTTCGTGATCTCGATGCTCTTCGTCGGCGCCGAACTGCTGCACTCGGCCAACATCGCCATCGCCTCCGGCGACAAGGGCCTGATCCAGCTCGGCGACATCCTGGCCGACGAGTACGGCACGGCCACCGCCAAGTTCTTCCTGATCGGCTTCTTCGCCACCTCCTACACCTCCCTCATCGGCGTCTGGCACGGCGTGAGCCTGATGTTCGCGGACTTCGTGGAACGCTTCCGCCGCAAGGGGGCTGTGACGGGCGAGGAGGTCGCCTCCGGCCGGCGCGAGAAGTCCTGGCCGTTCCGCGCGTACCTGCTCTGGCTGACCTTCCCGCCCATCGTCCTGCTCTTCCAGGGCCAGCCGTTCCGCCTGATCATCCTCTACGGCGTCCTCGGCGCGGCCTTCCTCCCCTTCCTGGCCGCCACCCTCCTCTGGCTCCTCAACTCCGCCCGCACACCGCGGGAATGGCGCAACGGCATCCTCAGCAACACGATGCTGGCCACCGCGGGCCTGCTGTTCCTGGTCCTCGCCGTGAAACAGATCTGGGACCAGCCGTGGGCGGACTTCTTCTGACTCGCCGAGTAGACGCTGAGCCAAGTCACTGTGGACGCGTTGCTGATGACCTCGCGCAGCTCCCACTGCATTCTGATCATGTTCTTGGCATTGACCGCAAACAATGTGGAGATTTCATGATCAAGTCCCGCCTGGGTGCCCTTGCCCTCACCGCCGCTTCGGCCGGAATCCTCAGCATCGTTCCGACCCAGGCCCATGCCGCGGGAGGTTCGAGTGGCTGCATCTCCAATGCGGCCACACCGAGCCAGGCATTCTGTTTCTTCTACAACTCGAACCTCGGGGGTTCCTACGCCGGGATGGCCACAAGGCAGGCGACCTTGGCCGGTCACAAGTTCAGTTACGTGGGAACCACCAACGCGGGTATCGGGCAGAACGTGATGAACAACTCTGCCAGCGTCTACAACAACAACTCCACCTGCGTTCGTATCTACTACAACAGCAACTTCGCCGGCCCTTCGGACACGGTGTCGGCCAGGAGTGGCAGAAACCTTGCCAATACCTACAACAACAACGCCTCCTCGCTGCCTTGTTGAGGTAGGCCGTGGGGCTCACGGCCGTCTCTTCCGAGCGGCGGCCGTGTGCTCGTTCGGTGTTCCGCGCCCCACGTACCGGCCAACCCATCACTGAGGCAAGAGCAGATCATGCGCATTCCGGCCAGGGCCTTCGTCACCTCCCTCGTCCTCACCGCCGTCGTCGGCTGCTCGTCAGGGCAGGAGGCCGACTCGGCGAGGACAGACATGCCGCGCCCTTCCTCCGCCGCGACGACGAAGGGCGCGGCGGAGAAGTACAAGCCCCATCGGCTCACGCTTCCCATCTACGAGTACAAGTTCACCCCGGAGGAGAACGCGGTGGTCGATCGGGCCACCAACATCGCCATGTCCTCGTGCATGCGCCGTTACGGGTACTCCCTGACGACCGACGAGCCGACGATCACCTTGGGTGACCGGCGATATGGCGTGATCGACCTCTACGCCGCCCGGAACTACGGTTACCACCTGGTGACACCGAGAGGTTCACCGGAGGCACGGAACCAGAGGTTCACAAAGGACGAGACCTCGGCGATGACCGGCGGACTCTTTTTCGATTCCGTCACGGGTGAATTCCGTGCGATGCCCGGATACTCCCGCCCCGTCACCGAGCTGAACGGTCGACGCGTCCCGAAGGGAGGATGTTCCGCGGACGCGCAACGAGAACTTCTGGGACGCCGATCCCTGCGTACGCATGCGGCAGTCGTGAGCGATATCGACACGGCGTCCTTCGCTCGATCGCAGAAGGTCCCGGCGGTGGTCGAAGCGCTCAAGGAATGGTCGACCTGTATGAGAGGCAAGGGCTATTCCTACGCCACCCCCCTCGAAAGCATCAGTGCGGTGGACCTGGGAAAGCCCGTCGGCGACAAGGGGCAGAAGAGGCTGGCGATCGCCGACGTCGCGTGCAAGAACGAGGTCGGGCTCGTGAAAATCTGGAGCGCGGCTGAAGTCAAGATCCAGGACAAGATGATCTCGGCTTCCCGTCAAGCCCTCCAGCAGCAGAAGCGGGACAATGCCACCACGTTGCGGAACGCTCGCTCACTCGTCGCCGCGCACCCGGACTCCTAGTCACGCTCGTTCGTCGGTATACGCCCTGCGGCGTCTCGCTGTCCGTTCCTCGCGGCGACGACCCCGAGGCCCGCTCCGCGCGGGGCAGGGATACGGTGCCGTACGAGTCATCACCACGGGGCAGGGGGACGAACCGCCATGGACCAGTCCGAGCAGGGCCACCGGCCGCCACCGCCACCACCGCCGCCACAGCCGGGGACGCCGCCGGGAGGCCACCCGGGCTTCGGCCCCCCGCCCCCGCCGTACGCACCCCCGGCCGCCCCACCGCAGCCGTACGCCCAGCCCCCGCAGCCGTACGCGCAACCGCCGCAGCCGTACGGACAGTCGGCGCAGCCGTATCCCCAGCCCCCGCAGCCGTACGGGCAGCCGGCCCCGCCCGCCCACCCATACCCGTACACCCAGCCCCCCGCGGGCGAGGCTCCGCTCCAGGGGCCGGAGTTCATGGCCGTCGACCGCCACAACTCCGTCGTCGTCGACGTCGGCGGGGTCGCCTTCGAGGACCACGGCGTCTCCGTCGACTTCCCCTGGCCGGAGATCCGCAGCGTCCACTACAAGGCGAGCGGCAACGGCAAGGCCCTCATGGTCGCCGTGATCCACGCCGACGGCACCTTCTTCGAGTGCTCGGTGGAGGCCAAGCCCCGTGAGCGCCTCCACCAGTGGTTCGCCCACCTGGCCCAGGTGCTCGGCCACTACCGTCCGACGGGATGACCACGGACCGTGTCCCTGCCCGAGGACGACACCCCGGGCAGGGACGGTCTCATCCCTGAGGACTCATCCCTTCGAACCCGGCCGCTCGCGGTACGCGTCGACGACGGCCCGCTCCAGGACGGCGGTCTCGCTCAGGATCAGGCCCTTGGCCCCCATCGGGCCGTCCGCCGTCAGCCGGCTGCGTTCGCCCAGGTACGCGAGGGTGTCCCGGTCGAAGACCCATTCGGTGGCCCACCCGGCGCGTGCGTCGACGCGGCGGATGCCTACGCCGTGCCGGCCGGCCGGGTCGACGGCGTCGTCGGTACGGGTCACCCCGGGGATCTTCGCGGCGGCCTCGTAGAGCGCGGCGGCGGTGCGGGCGGGCATGACCGTCTCGCCGAGCAGTTCGCCGATCCTGTCGAAGACGGCCTGCGCCTTCTCCTCGCCCTTCCACGTCCTGGTCAGCCGGTACAGCTCGGCGAGCAGGTCGTCGGGGTCGGTGGGCAGCGAGGCCAGCCACCGGTACGTGGGCCGGTCGATCCCGGCGGGGACGCCCGGCGAACCCGGCGGCAGCAGTTCCCTCAGCGGGGAGTACGCGCCGCCCTCGTAGTGCAGGGCCAACTGCTTCACCGGGCCCGGCTCCTGCGACACCCACACCTCCCGCCGGTGCGGCTTTCCCGGCTCGTACGGGCCGTCCTCCACGGCCTCCGCCCCGGCCGTCAGGCTCTTGACGTAGACCAACTGGTCGTCGCGGACCGGCTCGACCTCCGTTTTCGCGGCGACGTCGGCGATCCGGTCGAGCAGGACGACGGCGCTCGTGCCGTCGTCCCGGCGCGCCCCGTCGCCGGAGTCGGTGGTCGTGACCAGGCCGACGGTCAGCGTCCCGGCCAGGGCCAGCGCGGCGGCGGGCAGCCACAGCGCCGGACGGGCCGGTCTCGGGCGCGGACGGGGTGCCGGCGGGGCGGGAACGACGGGCGCCGTGGCCCGGTCGTCGTCGATGAGTCGCATCAGACGGTCCTTGTGGTGGGCGAGGCGACCAGGCGGAACGTCCCGTTCGGGCGGGGGCGGCAGCAGTCGGGCCAGCTCCTCGTTCATCGGGATCCCTCCTGGATCTCCTTGAGCGGATGGGCCGCGAACACGGCCTCGCTCTCTGCCTCTCCGCGGCGACGCCCCGGTTCCCTGGGAGGGGGGCGCTCCTCGCGCAGCCGCTCGTCCGTCAGGCGGCCCAGACGCGCCCGCGCCCGCGAGAGCCGCGACCGCACGGTCCCCACGGGGACGCCCAGCGCCTCGGCCGCCTGCCCGTAGTCGAGGCCGGCCCACACGCACAGCGCCAGCACCTCCCGCTCCCCGCGCCGCAGCCGCCCGTACACCTGGCGTACGGCGGCGAGCCGACGCGCGTCGTCGAGGCGCCCGGCGGTCTCGTCGGCGAAGTCGGCCACCGGGGCCGGGGCGGGCCGACGGGCCAGGAAGGCCAGCCGGCGGCCGAGGCCGCGGTTGGCGTTGCGGGCCTTGTTGGTGGCCATGCCCAGCAGCCACGGCTTCACCGAGCCGCCGTCCGGCTCCAGCCGCTCCCGGGTGCGCCAGGCGTCGAGGAAGGTGTCCGCCATCACCTCCTCGGCCGTCGACCAGTCGCCGGTCAGCCGGTAGGCGTGGTTGTAGACCGCCCGCGCGTACGCGTCGTAGACCTCGGCGAAGGCCTCCCGGTCGCCCGCCCGGATCCGCGCCCGCGCGGAGGACTCGGCCCGCGCCTGCGCCCGCTCGGGGTCACTCATCTCGTATGCACCTCTCCCACCTCACACCTGTGTCTCTCCGTGCGGTGGGACAGGTTCCGGTGACCTGCGCCACAACAGGACGCAGGCCACCGCTCGCCGTTCTCTCCTCCTCTACGTCCTCTGTGTCCTCTGTGTCCTCGACGTCCTCTGCTTGCTCTACGGCAGCCCGTGCACGTGCGGCCCCACCGCGTTCGACCACGCGTTGCCCGCCGTGGCGTCCCAGTTGGTCGACCAGGTCATCGCGCCCCGCAGGTCGGGGTACGTCCGCGGCGGCTTGAAGGAGCCGCAGTCGGTGGCGCGGGTCAGACAGTCGAGGGCGTTGTTCACCACGGCCGGCGACACGTACCCGCTGCCCGCGCCCCGCGTCGAGGCCGGCAGACCCAGCCCCACCTGGGACGGGGCGAGGCCGCCCTCCAGCTGGATGCAGGCGAGGGCGGTGAGGAAGTCCACCGACCCCTGGCTGTAGACCTTGCCGTCGCACCCCAGCATCGAACCGCTGTTGTAGTACTGCATGTTGACGACGGTCAGGATGTCCTTGATGTTCAGCGCGGTCCGGAAGTACGCGTTCGACGTCGACTGCATGTCGATGGTCTGCGGCGCCATCGTGATGACGAGCGACGGGCCCGCCTTCGACGACAGCGACCGCAGCGCCTGCGTCATGTAGGTCGCGTCGAGCCCGTTCTCCAGGTCGATGTCGACGCCGTCGAAGCCGTACGTCTGCATCAGGGCGTACACCGAGTTCGCGAAGTTCGTCGCGGAGGCCGCGCTGTTCACCGCCACCGTGCCGCGCTCACCGCCGACCGACACGATGACCTTCTTGCCGGCCGCCTGCTTGGCCCGTAGGTCCGCCTTGAACTGGTCGACGGTGTACCCGCCGAGCCCGGCCGAGTCGAGGCTGAAGGTCACCGCGCCCGGCGTGGCGGTGGCGTCCGCGAACGCCACGGCGATGATGTCGTACTGCGACTGCACGTCCGAGAGCCTCTGGACGGCCGCCCCGTTGTCGAAGTTCTGCCAGTAGCCGGTCACGGCGTGCTTCGGGACGCCCGTGCCGCCGCCCGGGGTCGCCGTCGTCGTCCCCGTCACCGTCGCCGAACGGGCCGACTCGCCCGCCGTGTTCGTCGCCGTGACCTGGAAGGTGTACGAGGTGGAGGCCGCGAGCCCCGTCACCGTCGCCGAAGTGCCCTCGGCCGACTGAACCTTCGTGCCGCCCCGGTAGACGTTGTAGCCCGTGGCGCCCGCGACCGCGTTCCAGGTCAGGGACACAGAGGAGGACGTCGAGCCCGACACCGTCACCCCGGCCGGGGCCGAGGGGACGGTGGGCGGCTGGTCGCCGCCACCGCCGCCGTCGGGGCCGAGGAGGGACACGTCGTCGGTGAGGTACGCGGCCTGCCCGTACCAGCCGTGGGTGTAGACCGTCACCGAGGTCGTGGAAGCGCCCGTGGTGAAGGTCGTCGACAGCTGCTTCCAGGCCGCCGAGTCCGGTGTCCACGTCGAGACGTCGGTCGTACCGGTACCGGTCGCGCCCAGGTACGCGTACCCGCCGCGCACCCAGGCGCTGAGCGTGTACGTCGAGCGGGGCTTGACCGCCACCGCCTGGGTGCAGCGGGCGTTGTCCTGCCCGGCCGGGGTCGCCCGCAGCGCGGACGCGCCCCCGTGCACGGGGGAGGAGACGGTGGCGCCGCTGCCCGCCGAACAGTTCCAGTCGCTGAGCCCCGACTCGAATCCGGCGTTCCTGACGTTGTTGATGTCCGCGGCGGAGGCCTGTCCGGCGCCGAGGAGCGAGAGACCGAGGGCGAGGGCGGTGACGACGGCCGTGGTGACGGCCCCCGACCGCAGACGCGTCCGCCCCCGTATACGCCCTTGCGCTTTCATCCGCATCCGTATGCGTTGTGGGTGTCTGAACATGCCCGGTACGCTGGTCCAGACCAATTGAGTTGTCAATACTCCCGGTCGAAAGCCGTTCACCCGTACGGGTATCCCAACCAGCGCCCCCACCTGCCGAGTTGAGGCATATGCGTCTCACTCTGTGTGGATACGGCCCGCACCTTCCGTGAGTTGATCAAGAAGATCCGGTGTTGATCTGGCCATGCCGTGGATATGGTGCTGATGCAAGAGGATGCAGGAGGGGCGGCGGGCACGACGCCGTTCCCCACAGGGGTCATCTGAGGCGGTGGTCGACCACCCCGCCGAAGCGAACGGGGTGGTGTGCAGCGTGCCGACCGCGATAGCCGTCACCAGCTCCGGCCTGGTGCTCCCACCGCTCGACCGACAGACCCCGCCCGCGGTCGTCCAGCCTCAGGAGACCCTCGAAGCCTCCCTGTTCGGCATGCACGCGCTGATCGAGCAGCACGGCTATGTCATCGCCCTGCACTCGGCCTCCGACCCTGCCGCCCTCACCCGGCGGCTGCACACGGTCCGTTCCGTGCTGGAGAGCGACCGCATCGCCCTGCTCGGCGTGGACCTGCCCCCGCTCGGCCTCGCCCTGCTGGCCCAGCAGTTGCGGCAGCTCTCCGCCTGCGACTTCAGCCCTGGAGTGCTCGCCTCCTCCGTACGCCTCCTCGCGCACTACATCTACGCCGGCGCCCTCCTCGGCTCCGTCGCCAAGCTCGACCGGGTGCCGGTCACCCTGAAGTCGCACGCCAAGTCCTGGCTGCCGGGCGCCCGGTTCGCCGTACTGGCCAACCCCAGGCCCCAGCTCGTGCGGATCGACACTGGCGGCCAGGAGCCCCTCGCCGGGCCCGAGTTCGCCACCCGGCTGCTCGTCGCGCAGGGGCCGCAGCCGCCGTCCGACTGGGTCACCGCGACGCTCGCGCAGGACTGGCAGGTGCAGGGGTCCCTGCCGGTGCCGCTGCCCGAGGAGTCCGTGCGCTGGTGGGGGACCGGCAAGCTCGTCGAGTTCGCCGCCGGTCTCTCGGACGTCTCCGTGCTCTACCAGCTCGTGTCGTCCGTACGCCGCGAGACGTGCCACTGGTGCGGCCTCGAACTCATCGGCGACCGCTGCGGATTCTGCGCGGCCCCGTTACGGGAGCCGGAAACCCCGGCCGGCCCGGCCCGGACGGCAGCCCTTCCCCGAGGGGTCACATGACAGCCGTACGACAACTCCACAGTCCGCGAGCCATCACCCACAGCAGGCCCGCACCCGTGCCCGGCACGTTCCCACGAGGTGAGAAGTAGTGAACTCACGCCAGCGCCGCGGCGTCATCCTGCTGGTCCTCTCGGCCCTGTGCGCCCTCGCCGCCTTCGCCGGGGTGCTCTCGGTGATCCGTGACGTGAACGCGAAGGTCGGACCCGAGGTGACCGCCTACCGGCTCAAGGGCGACATCGCGCCCTACAAGAAGCTGACGGCGGACCAGTTCGAGCGGATATCGATGCCCGAGCGGTGGCTGTCCGGCACCGCCGTCACCGATCTGTCGGAGATCCGCGGGAAGATCGCCGTCACCCAGCTGCGCAAGGGCTCCCTGCTCCAGTCCGACATGATCGTCGACCGGCCGGAACTCGAAGCCGGACAGCAGGAGATCGCGATCCTGATCGACGCGTCGACCGGTGTGGCGGGGAAGATCAACCCGGGGTCGCGGGTCAACATCTACGCCACCTTCGAGGAGAAGGACAGCGACTCCAAGAAGGACACCTCCAAGCTGATGGTCACCGACGCCCGGGTCATCGACGTGGGCAGGCTGACCCCCCTGGAAGCCGGCCAGTCCAGCAGCGACCGCCGCCGCACGGCCACCGAGGCGGTCCCGATCACCTTCGCGCTCGACACCGCCGACGCCCAGCGCGTCGCGTTCGCCGAGTCGTTCGCCGAGCACGTCCGGCTCGCCCTCGTCGGGGGCGGCGAGGCCACCGTCGTCGTACCGGACGACCGCTCGTACACCCTCGACGAGGACAAGGAGGAGGCCCCGCGATGAGGTCGGTCCGGAACGTGGGCACGGGAACGCCTCGAACGAGAGTGCGTCGAATGCCGATGCGGGTGGGTGTCCCGAGGGTGGGCATGCTGAAGGGGGCACGGCGAACGGGCGTTCCGCGCGAACCCTGCCGGTGCGCGGCCGCCGAGCCCCGCACGTCCGCGAACGGAACGGGGATCCGCCGATGACCATCCGCATCCTCCCCGCCGCCGGGGACCTCGACTCGGCCCAGGCCCTCACCACCCTGCTCGACCAGCTGGCCGACGCCGAACCCGCCCCGCACGTCTCCGACTCCACGGCCCTGCTGGACACCCTGGCGCGGCTGGCCGCCGACTCGCTGGACGAACTGCCCGAGGTGGTGATCGTCCACGAACGCATCGGCCCCGTACCGGCGTTGGACCTGGTCCGCGATCTCGTCCTGCGCTTCCCGGCCGTCGGCGTCGTCCTCGTCACCTCCGACACCAGCACCGGCGTCCTCACCGCCGCCATGGACTCCGGCGCCCGCGGCATCGTCAACCTCCCCCTCTCCTACGAGGCCCTCGCCGAACGCGTCCAGGCCGCCGCCGCCTGGTCGGCCGGTATGCGCCGCCACCTCGGCAGCCCCACCCCGGAGCTGTACACGGGCCCCGGCGGCACCGTCGTCACCGTCAGCGGCGCCAAGGGCGGAGTCGGTGCCACGGTCACCGCCGTCCAGCTCGCGCTCGCGGCCCGCGCGTCCGGCCGTACGGTCGCCCTCCTCGACCTCGACCTGCAGTCGGGGGACGTCGCCTCGTACCTGGACGTCCAGTTCCGCCGCTCGGTCGCCGACCTGGCCGCCATCACGGACCTCAACCCCCGCGTCCTGCAGGAGGCGGTCTACACCCACGAGACCGGCATCGCCCTCCTCCTCGCCCCCGCCGAGGGCGAGCGCGGCGAGGAGGTGACGGACCGGGTGGCCCGTCAGGTGGTCGCCACGCTCCGCTCCCGGCACGACGTGGTGATCGTCGACTGCGGTTCGCAAGTGACCGCGGCCACCGCGGCGGCCGTCGAGATGGCCGACCACGCCCTCCTGCTGGTCACCCCGGACGTCGTGGCGGTCCGCGCCGCCAAACGCATGGTCCGCCTCTGGGACCGCCTCCAGATCCGCAAGGCCGAGGAGACCCTGACGGTCGTCAACCGCCTGTCACGCGCCACGGAGATCCAGCCGTCCCTGGTCGAGAAGGTCACCGGCACCAAGGTGGCCCGCGCCGCCGTCCCCGCCGCCTTCAAGGAACTCCAGTCCGTCGTCGACGCGGGCCGCCTCCAGGACCTCGACGCCCGCTCGGTCGTCAAACAGGCCCTCTGGGCCCTCGCCGGAGAACTGGAACTGGTAGCCGCCCCGGAACACGGCCACGGAGGCCGCCGCCGCAGGTCCCCCTCCGACCGCGGCGCCCTCGTCCTGCGCCGCAAGGGAGGCGACCGGGGCTCGGTGACCCTCGAATTCGCCGGCATGTTCCCGCTGCTCCTGATCACCATGACGATCCTCTGGCAGGCCGCGCTCTACGGCTACACCTACTCCCTCGCCGGCAACGCCGCCGACGAGGCCGCCCGCGCCGCCACGGCCGCCTACGCCGTCGACGGCGACGTGCCCGGCGCCTGCGAAGCCGCCGGCACCCGGAACCTCCCGAACGCCTGGGCCGACACCTCCATCGACTGCGCCCCCGCGGGCACCGTCATGCGAGCCGAGGTCCAGGCCAACGTCCCCCTCTTCTTCCCCGGCTTCGACGCGGGCTGGACCGTGAGCGGCGAGGCGGGCGCGGCCCTGGAGGGGGACCCCCGATGACCCGGACGGACGGAACCCCACGGAGCCGACGAACGGCCCGCGCAGGACGGCCGGTCCTCCCCCGACGGGCGCGCCCCGCACGCGGGTCCGGCCGCGTACGCCGCGAAGGGGGCGTGCCGGGGGGAGTCCGCCCGCAGCGGTCGGCGCGTCAACGCCCCGCGCTACCCGGCCGACCGATCCCGCACCGTTCCGAGGACGGAAACCCCCCGGCGGGCCCCCGGCCCTGCGACCGCCCCCGGGCGCGCCCCCGGCCCACCCACCGCCCCCGCGCGACCCCCCCACCCACGGGACGCGCCCCTACCCACCGTTGGAACGACCGAGGCTCCTCCATCCTGGAGTTCGCCGGCTTCCTCCCGATCCTCCTCCTCGTGGGCATGGCCGCGATCCAGCTCGGCCTCATCGGCTACGGCATCAGCCAGGCGGGCTCGGCGGCCCGCGCGGCGGCCAGAGCCGAGTCACTGCAACCCGGTACCGGCGGGGCCGCAGGCGTGGCCGCGGCGAGCGCATGGCTGAACCCCTCGGTCGACCCGGGAGGAGGCGGCACGGACACCACCACCGCCACGGTCACCGTCACCGTCCCCTCCGTGGTCCCCCTCTTCGACCCGGTCACCGTGGAACGCTCGGTCACCATGCCGAACGACCTCGACCCCTGACCGGCCCCCACCGCCCCGACACCCCACCCCCCGAGAGGAGTTGACGAGAAGATGAGCCTGCGATCCCGTATCGCCGCCCCCGACGAAGGGGGAACCGGACGCGAGGACGGACACCTCGTGGCCGTCTACCGTGCCAAGCTCCTCGAAGAGATCGACCTCGCCGAGATGTCGACACTGACGGCGGCCGACCGCAGGGCCCGCCTCGAACGCGTACTCGGCCACATCATCAGCCGAGAGGGCCCGGTCCTCTCCTCCGCCGAACGCTCCCAGCTGATCCGCAGGGTCGTCGACGAGGCCCTCGGCCTGGGCGTCCTGGAACCCCTCCTGGCCGACGCGTCCGTCACCGAGATCATGGTCAACGGCCCCGACTCGATCTTCGTGGAGCGCGCCGGCCGCGTGGAACAGCTCCCCCTCCGCTTCGCCTCGACCGACCAGCTGATGCAGACGATCGAACGCATCGTCTCCACGGTGAACAGAAGGGTCGACGAATCGAACCCGATGGTCGACGCCCGCCTCCCCACCGGCGAACGCGTCAACGTGATCATCCCCCCGCTCTCGCTCACGGGCCCGACCCTCACGATCCGCCGCTTCCCCCGCGCGTACACCCTTCCGGAGCTGATCGACCTCGGCTCCCTCGACGAGCAGATGCTGATGCTGCTCGCCGCCTTCGTCCGCGCCCGCTTCAACGTGATCGTCAGCGGCGGCACCGGCACCGGCAAGACCACCCTCCTCAACGCCCTGTCCGGCCTGATCCCGCCCCGCGAACGCATCATCACCATCGAGGACTCGGCGGAACTCCAGCTCCAGCAGGAGCACGTCATCCGTCTGGAGTCGCGGCCCCCCAACATCGAGGGCAAGGGCCAGATCACCATCCGCGACCTGGTCCGCAACTCCCTGCGCATGCGCCCCGACCGCATCATCGTCGGGGAGGTCCGAGGCGGCGAGACCCTCGACATGCTCCAGGCCATGTCGACCGGCCACGACGGCTCCCTCGCCACGGTCCACGCCAACTCCGCCGAGGACGCGCTGATGCGGCTGCAGACCCTCGGCTCGATGTCCGAGGTCCTCATCCCCTTCGAGGCCCTCAAGGACCAGATCAACTCGGCGGTGGACGTGGTCGTCCAGCTCACCCGCTTCGCCGACGGCTCCCGCAAGGTCACCGAGATCGCCCTGCTCGTCTCGCACGGCCGCGAACAGTTCCGTATCGCCACGGTCTCCCGCTACGCCCCCGACCCCCTCGGCGCCGACCGCGTCGTCCACGGCCGCTTCGAACACCTGCCGGTGCCCCGCTCCGTCGCCGAGAAGCTGTACGTGGCCAACGAGCCGCTGCCTCCCGCGTACGGAGTGACCGAGGCCATCGACCCGCTCAACACCCGCCAGGCCATCGGATAGCCCCGAGAGCCCCGAGGAGGTAGGACCGAACATGGCGACAGCCCAGGCACTCCAGGAACTCCGGGCGCCCCTGGCGACCCTGGCCCAGGCACCCCTGGACCTGGACAACACCACCCTGCTGGCCCTCGGCGCCACCGTCCTCTGCGGCACCCTCGCTGTCGCGGGCGCCCACGCGTACGTCTCCGGCCGCGCCCAGCGCCAGGCCCTGGCCGACCGTCTCGCGGGCAGCCACGGCGGCGGCCCGGCGCGCACGGCGGCGGGCCGTGTCCGACGCTTCACGACCGTCGACCGCAGGCTGCGCCGCACCCGCCTCGGCCGGGCGATCCACCTAAGACTGACGACGACGGGACTCGACCTGACGGCGGGCGAGTTCACCGCGTACGTCGTCATGGCCGTCGTCGCCCTGTGGCTGATCGCCGCCGCCACCCTGGCCCCGTTCTTCGGCCCGATCGCGGGCGCGATCGGCGTGTGGGCGGCGGCCATCTTCCTCAACTGGCAACGCCAGAAACGCATCGAGGCCTTCATCAACCAGCTCCCCGACGTCGCCCGCCTCCTCGCCAACGCCACCGCCGCCGGCCTCGCCCTGCGCACGTCCCTGGCGATGGCGGCGGAGGAGCTGGAGGCCCCGGCGGGCGAGGAACTGGCCCGGGTGGCCGATCAGCTGGCGCTCGGCCGCTCGGTCGACGACGCGCTCGGCGAGCTGGCCGAACGCCTCCCCTCGCGCGAACTGATCGTCCTCGTCACCACCCTCGTCCTGTCCAACAAGGCGGGCGGCACGGTGGTGAGTTCGCTGCGCAACCTGACCCAGACCCTGGAGGACCGCAAGGAGACCCGGCGGGAGGTCCGCACGATGCTCTCCGAGGTCAACGCGACCGCCTTCACCGTCCCCCTCCTGGGCCTCGGCTCCCTCCTCCTGATCAACTCCTCGAACGAGGGCGCCCTCGCCCGGGTCACCGGCTCCCCCCTCGGCCAGCTCCTGGTCCTGATCTCGATCGGTCTCTACACGGTCGGCTTCTTCGTCATCCGCCGCCTCGGCAAGATCGAAGTCTGAGAAGGGGGCGATGACACGGCCATGACGACATCGACGCTCCCCCTGCTCCTGGCGCTCCTGACGGCCGTCGCCGTCGTGGGCGCCCTGCTGGGCATCCGCATGATCCGCGCCGAGGCGAAACTCCCCGCCGACCTGGCCCTCGCCCTGGAGGTCGGCGCCACCCGCGTCTCGAAGGCCGGCTCGGCCGTCGACCGCCTCGGCATGCGCTTCGCCCCGCTCGTCCTGCGCCTCATGGGCCACCGCCGGGTCGAGGCCAAGCGCCGCCGCATCGACATGGCGGGCAACCCCGGCGGCCTCACCCTCAACCGCTACGCCGCCCGCCGTGCCGTCTACGGCTTCTTCGGCGCCTTCATGGGCCTGGTCTTCCTGACCAGCGACCGCCCCCTCTTCGCCGCCTTCACCTTCGCCTTCGGGCTGCTGGCCGCCGACGCGGCGATCTGGCAGGCGATCCGCGACCGCAAGGACGTCATCGACCGCACGCTGCCCGACTTCCTCGACGTCCTCGCGGTCGTGGTCTCGGCGGGCCTGGGCTTCCGCCAGGCCCTGGACCGGGTCGCCGAGAAGTACGAGGGCCCCTGGGCGGACGAACTCCGCATCACCCTGCGCCAGATGGACATGGGCGTCAGCCGCCGCCAGGCCTTCGACGAACTCCGCCGGCGCAACTCCTCCGAGCAGGTCGCCCAGTTCGTCTCGGCGCTCCAGCAGGGCGAGGAACTCGGCTCCCCGATCGCGGAGACCCTGATCCAGCTCGCCGCGGACATGCGCCGCACCGACGCGCAGAACGCCCGCCGCCGAGCCGCCCGCACCGTCCCCAAGGCCACGCTGGTCACCCTGGTCTTCATGCTCCCGGCCACGATGATCCTCATCGCCACGGGCATGTTCCTGGGCTCGGGCACCAACTTCGGCGACATTCTGGGCCGCTGATGACAGGCCGACGCACTCCACCCCCGCCCGGCCCCACCCCCGGCACCGGCTAT
This sequence comes from Streptomyces bottropensis ATCC 25435, assembly GCF_000383595.1. Taxonomy (NCBI): domain Bacteria; kingdom Bacillati; phylum Actinomycetota; class Actinomycetes; order Kitasatosporales; family Streptomycetaceae; genus Streptomyces; species Streptomyces bottropensis. The sequence continues at coordinate 1,377,470 of NZ_KB911581.1, forward strand.
CTCGCCGACGACGCCACACCCCCCGCCACCCTCCGCCTCCAGCTCAACGCCCTCCAGTCCCTCGCCCGCCAGACCTTCGCCGTCCGCCTGGTCACCCTCGCCATCGGCACTCCCTTCGCGATGGCCAACACCACGGACGGCCCCCAGAACCACGCCGTCCTCCTCGCCGCCGTCCTCGGCATCACCGTCTCGTACGCCATGCTCAGGGACTGGCACCGCTTCGCCCCCCGCCTCCTCGCCCACCCCACCCTCATGGCCCTGGACCTCCTCTTCGGCGCGGTCCTCCTCCTCACCGCCTCCCCGGCCTCCCCCCTCGCCTACGCCACGGTCTGCACCCCCCTTCTCTCCGGCCTCCTCTACGGCTGGCGCGGCGCCGGCGTGCTCACCGGCCTGCAACTGGCCGTCCTCGTCACGGTCCACCGCACCTGGGAACACCATCCCGGCGCGGGCGTCAGCACCCTTCTCATCGCCGGCTTCTGCGTCGCGGCCGGCATCATCGGCGTCACCCTGCGGAACCTGATGTTCCGTTTCGGTACGGCCACCCAGGCGCTCTCCGAGGTCACGTCCCGCCTCGCCGTCGCGGAGGCGGTGGAGTCCGAACGCGCCCGTCTGGCCCGTGAACTGCACGACTCGGTGGCCAAGACCCTCCACGGCCTGGCCCTCGCCGCCGACGCCCTGGCGACCTCTGCCGACCGTCCGGCCCCGGACCCGGACCAGCTGAAACGACAGGCCGGCCTCGTCGCCTCGGCGGCCCGCCGAGCCGCCGCCGAGTCCCGCGACCTCCTCACGGACCTGCGCCGCCACACCGACCTGACGACGACCCCACCGGCGGACCTGCGCACCGAACTGGCCGGCCGGACAGCGGACTTCGAGTCCCGCACCACCCTCCCCACCCACCTGACCCACACGGGCGAGCCACCCCCGCCGCTCCCGCCCGAGACGACCCGCCACCTCCTGGCGATCACGTCGGAGGCACTGGAGAACGTCCACCGCCACGCGCGGGCGACGGCGGCGGAGGTCTGCCTGAGCGTCACCCCGGACACCCTGCACCTCAGGATCAAGGACGACGGCGTGGGGCTCCCGCCCGCCCTCACCCTCGAAGAGGCGCAGGAATCCGGCCACTTCGGCCTCCTGGGCATGGCGGAACGCGCGGACCGTACGGGCGCGGCCCTGCACGTGGCATCGGACGGCACCGGTACGGAAGTGACCCTGACCCTCCCGCTCCCCGCACACCCGGACGGCGCACCGCCCGCCCCCGATACCCCCAGAGAGGAGGCCGCACATGCCTGACCAGCCCCAGGCCCGCCCCGGCCCACCCCTCCGCGTACTCGTGGCGGACGACAACCCGGTGGTCCGCGCCGGCCTCACGGCCCTCCTGGACACGCACCCTGACATCGAGGTGGTCGCCCAGGCCACGAACGGCGAGGAGGCGGTGACCCGAGCCCGCCGCCACCAACCGGACGTCGCCCTCCTCGACGTCCGTATGCCCGGCACGGACGGGCTCACCGCACTCCCCGAACTGGCCGGCCTCTGCCCCGTCATGATGCTGACCTACAGCACGGAACCCGAGGTCGTGGCCGAGGCGCTGCGCCGGGGAGCGGTCGGCTACCTCGTCCACGGCGAGTTCACGGCACCCGAACTGATCGCGGCGGTACGGGACGTGCGGGAAGGCCGCGCGACCATCTCCACGACTGTCTCATCCTCGCTCGGCGTTTCCTACGAACCTTCACACGAAAGTCACGACCACTCTTCGCAGCTGCAACCATCTGTGAAACAGTTCAACCGACCGTCCTTCGGCCTGAGTTCAAGGGAGGTGGAGGTGATGGACCTCATCGCGTCCGGCATGAACAACCGCCAGATCGCCGCCACCTGCTTCATCAGTGAGAAGACCGTCAAGAACCACATCAACCGGATCTTCGCGAAGCTGCACAGCTCGACGCGCAGCGAAGCGATAGCCCACTGGCTGGGCACGACCCCCGGGGGGTGGCCCCGATGACCCCACCCTCCAGGGAAATTTGGGCCCCCGGACCCACCCCCGGTACGCGCTGTCTCACGTACGGTGATCCGGTTGGTGTCGGCATCGCGCGGGAAGGCAACCGCCATGAAGGTGAAGCACCGTTTCCAGGCCTGGAGGACCACCGTCGTCTCCCGCATGCGCGGGAAGGGGCGGGACGCGGGCGCGGGGTTCGTGGAGTACGCGGGAATCATGATCATCATCGCGGGGATCTTCGTGATGATCGACAGCTTGGGGCTCGACGGTTTGATCTCCCAGGCGATCCTGAACGCGGTGAAGAGCGTCGTCGGCTGATCCGGGCGCGGCTGGTCGGTGACCAGGGATCGACGCTTCCCATCTATATCTGGCTGACGACGATTCTGCTTTTCGCGGCGCTGGCCTTTTTCGTGTTCGCACAGGCGGCATCCGCGCGCAACGGCGCACAGTCGGCGGCGGACGCTGCGGCGTTGGCGGCAGCACAGCAGGCGCGGGACGAATTGTTGCTGAACCTCGAAGACGCCATCGGGGGCGGTGACACCGACTGGTTGGACTGGCTCGACCTGCCTGAGGGAGAACTTCCTCTGGAAGGAGCCGACGCCGCGGCCGCGGAGTTGGCTGCCCAGAACAACTCCAGCCTTGAAGGTGGTGCTCAGCTCACCGAGGTGGACGGTGCTCCGGGGTTCCAGGTCCACGTGGTCACGGACTACACCGTGGGCGATTCGATCATTCCAGGCACCGAGAGCATGCCGGCCAAGGCCCAGGCGGTCGCCGTCATCCAGCCGCGCTGCGACCTCGCTCCGGACGCCGACCCCGAGAAGCCGGTCTCCCTGGACTGCGACGGCGTGCCCGTGGACATCGACCCCGGAAACTTCGATCCGGACGACCTTCCCGACGCGTCCGTGATGTTCTCTGTGTATCTGGCCAAGTGAGAGGAAGCCGTACCGATGAACCTCCGGCACACCATGAAGGGCCGCAGGACAGTGACCGCGGTGGCGATCGCGACCGGGCTGGTCCTCACGGTGGCCGGTTGCGGCGGCGGAGACGACGACAAGCCGGCGGACAGCAAGGGCTCGTCGTCGGCCCCGTCCAAGAAGGACTCCAGCGATGATGAGCAGGATCCGACGAAACCCACCACTGATGCAGTCTTGGCCGAGGTGAAGGGCGAGAACGGGCTGACGCTCACAGTGACGTCCGCTCAGAGGGACAGGGGTGGCTTCGTCACCGTCGAGGGCACCGTCGTGAACAACACCGGCGAGGCCTGGGTCCCGGCGAATTGGCGAGGAGACGAGAAGGAACTGACCAAGAACGGCGCATCCATCGCCGGTGCCAACCTCGTCGACCAGTCCGGGAAGAAGAAGTACCTCGTTCTGCGTGACACCTCGGGCCGATGCCTATGCACGCAGTTCACCGGCGGTGTCGACGAGGGCGCGACCGCCCAGTGGTTCGCCCAGTTCCCCGCCCCTCCCGAAGACACCACCTCCGTGGACTTCCAGGTCGGCTCCATGCCCCCCGCCACGATCGAACTCTCCGAGGGCGAGTGACGTGACGATGACCGCCCCCACCCCACGCGCCGCCGTGCTGGCCGGAGCCGTGGCCGTCCTGGCCGCCCTCACCCTCGCCGCCCCCGCGTACGCCGAGGACGACCCGAGCGAACCCCCGGGCACCGTCACCACCTCCCCACCGCCGGAGGTCGACGCGAACAGTCCGGGGCTGAAGCTCGCCCAAGGGGCCACGCTCGCCCCGGCGAAGGTCCTGGACATCAAGTCGGTCGTGGAGGACCTCGGCGGTGAGGAGCGCCGGGAGGACACGAACGAGAACGTGACGTTCGCGCTCCAGGCGGAGGTTCTCTTCCCGAAGAACAGCGCGAAACTCAACCCGCAGGCCCGCTCACGCATCCAGGCGATCGCGGAGGAGATCAAGAAGCAGGACGCGGCCAAGATCCGCGTCTTCGGCTTCACGGACAACCTCGGCTCGTACGCCCACGGCCTGACGCTGTCCAAGAAGCGCGCGGAGGCCGTCCACGACCTCCTCGCCGCCGACCTGGACGGCGACGTCACCTTCGAGGTGCGCGGCTACAGCGAGGACTACCCGATCGCCGACAACGCGACGGAAGAGGGCCGTAAGAAGAACCGCCGAGTGGAGGTCTCGTTCCCGAGGACCGGAGGAACGACGACCGACAGCTGACCGGCGGGGAAGACTACTCGCCGGGATCGTCTGCCGGGTACGCGACGAACGTGCCCTTGGCGGGGAGGGTGACGACGAGACCGCGCTCCCGCAGCTCGCGGGTGGCGCGGCGGGCGGTCAGGTGTGCCACTCCGTACTCGACGGCGAGGTCACGTTCGCCGGGAAGACGTGCGCCGGGCCGCAGCTCACCCTTGGCGATGCGGTCAGCGATGTGATCGGCCATCTGCATGTAGACGTACGCGATCTTGTGCGGGTCGATCGGCGACTGCTCGGGGTCCGGGGTCATTCCAACAACGTACGGCTGCGATCAGCTGTGCGAATCAATGAGGCGTGCATAACCGCTATACACCGCGCATGTCTACCCAGTAGCGTGCTTGCCATGCTCGACCACGCCCTCCGCCTCTTGGCCCAGCTGCTGCACACCTGCCTGCCCCACCCCCGCGGCCGACACCGGGCCGAACCACCGCCACCCCCGCCTCCGCCCCCGCCGCTCATCACCCAACCCCACGCACCCCATCCCCACGTCCACCCGAACCCCCACCCCCAGCCCCGCCCCCTGGACGACCGCATCCGCCGGCGCGCCACCCGAGGTCTCCGTGAACGCCGCCGAGCCCTCTACCTCGCCTCGCTCGGCCTGGACTCCGAGCCACCCGTACCCCGCGAGGCGCGCGTTCCCGTCGGCGTGGCGGGGACGATTGGATGACGCATGGGGAACACCGCACCCCGCGCCGCCTCCCGGTCCGCATGTGCGTCCGGTGCGAGAACGTCACCGAGAGCCCCGTACTGGTCCACGAGCACCATGGAGCCACCGGCCCCGGCTTCAACGTCTACGCCTGCGCGGAGTGCGCCGTGCACTACCCGCCCCTGGCGGGCGCGTTCGGCGACGCCACGGACGGCCCCTGACCAGGCGTCGAACACCAATTCCCACCATCCGTTCCACCGACGGCGTAGCCACGTGCGGTGTGATGCGAAGCGTTCACGCCACCGGAAACGCCAGGGAGCCGCAGTCATGCGAAAGATCGTCCTGATGATGTCCGTGTCCCTCGACGGCTACATCGAGGGGCCGAACCGTGAGATCGACTGGCACGTGGTCGACGACGAGCTGCACGCGCACTTCAACGACGTCCTCAGGGGCATGGGAGCCTTCCTCGAAGGCCGCGTCACCTACCAGCTGATGGACGCCTACTGGCCCACCGCCGACCAGGACCCCGAGGCCTCGCCCATCGTCGTCGACTTCGCCACGATCTGGCGGAACATGCCGAAGCTGGTCTTCTCCCGGACCCTGCGGCACGGGGACCGGCACACGACGATCGTCCGGGACGTCGTCGTGGCGGACATCCTGGCGCTCAAGGCACAGGACGGCGGCGACCTGGCCCTCGGCGGCGCCGATCTGGCGGCCGAGTTCATGCGGCACGACCTGGTCGACGAGTACCGGATCTACGTCCACCCGGTACGCCTGGGCGCCGGCAAGCGGCTCTTCCCGGAGGGCGACACCGCCACCCCGAGCGGTCTGCGCCTGATCGAGACCCGCGCCTTCGGCAACGGCGTCGTCCTCATGCGCCACGGCCGCCCGGTCGACCGACCCACCGACCACCGCGGCGCCGACCCCGGGAACGGCTAACCCCCGCCCCCGTGTTCGTCCGCGTACGCCCGCAACGACCCCACCACCGTGTTCGTGACCGCGACCAGCGGCACGGCGACCACCGCGCCCCCGATGCCCGCGATCATGCCCCCGGCGGCGACGGCCAGGACGACGGCCAGGGGGTGCACCCGTACGGCCCGTCCGAGGATGAACGGCTGCAGGATGTGCCCCTCGATCTGCTGGACGGCGAGCACGACGACCAGTGTCATGACAGCGGTGAAGACGCCTTGCGTCACCAGCGCCACGACCACGGCCAGCGCGCCCGAGACGACCGCACCCACCAGGGGGATGAAGGAGAACAGGAAGATGAAGACGGCCAGCGGGACCGCCATCGGCACATCGAGGAAGTAGATCCCCAGGCCGATGAAGATGGCGTCGATCAGCGCCACGACCACTGTGCCGCGCACATACGCCGTCAGCGTCCGCCAGGCGCGCGGCCCCGCGTCGGCGACACCCGGCCGGGCCGCCGTGGGCACCAGCTTCAGCGTCCACTGCCAGATCCTCTTACCGTCGTACAGGAGGAAGAGCGTGGAGAACATCGTCAACAGGATGCCGGTGAGCGCCTCGACGAGGACGGTCACGCCCTCCAGGCCCGCCGAGGTGATCGTGTCCGTGTTGTCGCTGACCGCCTCGCGGAGGTTCTTGGCGATGTCGTTGATCTGGTTCTCGGTGACGTGGAACGGGCTGTCGAGCAGCCAGCGCTGCAACTCGTCGATGCCGTCCTGGATCTGGTCGGAGAGGTCGTCGATGTTCTCCATGACCTGCCAGGTGACGAACCAGCCGATCAGTCCGATGACGACGAAGCCGAGGGCGGCGGTCAGGGCGGTGGCGAGGCCGCGCGGTACACCGTGCCGGGTCAGCCGTGCCACGGCCGGCTGGAGCATGGCGGTGATGAGCAGCGCGGCGGTGAACGACATCACCAGCAGCTGGACGGAGCTGATGATGCGCATCAACACCCAGACGGTGCCCGCGAGCACGAGCAGCCGCCAGCCGGCCTCGGCCGCCACCCGCATGCCCCAGGGCACCGCCGTCGCGGGATCGGGCCGGGTGGGGAGGACCGGGACGGCCGTCCAACCCGGAGCGCCACCGGGGGAGCCCGCCGACCCGCCCGCCTCGCCCGTGGCGTCCTCGACCCCGCTCCCGGACTCCTTCGTGGTCCGGACACCCGCGACACCCTCGGAACGACCGGAGCCCGAGCCGGAGCCGGATCCGGACCCGGCCCCTGACCCCGCGTCAGAGGCAGGCCCCGTACCGGAGCCGAGGCCGCTGTCGCCCCCTCCGTCCGCCCCGCTGTCGCGTCGCCGCCCGGCCGGGGCGTCCCTGCCGCCGTCCGGGTCCTCGGTCTCCGACTCGATCTCCGCCCGGCGCCGCTCCAGCCTGTCGGCCCACCGGTGCAACCCGGTGCCGACCCGGCCGAGCCACCCGGGCACCCGCGACATCATCCGCCCTCTTCCCCCGTCATCTCTGCTGGTCACCACTCCTCCCGGAGGCCGCGATCCCGCTCGGCGAACCGACCGTACATGGCCGAAGCCCTCCACCAAAGGACGGTGGAGGGCTTCGCAAGGTTGAGCGGCGGGCGGTCAAGCCCTCGACGGCCTGGAGGCCTAGTACCAGTTGTTCGCCTGCCAAAACGTCCAGGCTTCGCACGGGCTGCCGTAGCGGGATTCCATGTAGTTCAGGCCCCACTTGATCTGCGTGGCCGGATTGGTCTGCCAGTCGGAACCGACGGACGACATCTTGGAGCCGGGCAGCGCCTGGAAGAGTCCGTACGCACCCGAGGAGGGGTTGACGGCCTTGTAGTTCCAGGTGGACTCGTGGTTCACGATGTTGCTGAAGCACGTCCACTGGTCGCTGGCCACGACGGCCTTCGCCATCGCCTGGATCTCGGCGACGGTGTACGAACTCTGCGTGGGGATGTCACCGAGCGAACCGGCGGCTGCGGACTTGGCCTTGACGTCGGCCGCCGCCGCTTCCTTCGCCTTGCGCTCCTGCTCGGCCTTCTCCGCCGCCTGCTGCTTGTCGATCGCGTCCTGGGCCGCCTTCTTACGGGCGGTCTCCTCGGCGTCCTTGCGGGCGCTCGCGTCGGCGGCGACGGCCTGGGCGTCGGCCTGAGCTGTCAGGGACGCGGTCTGCACCTGGGCCTGCTCGCCCACAGGGATGTCGGCGAGCAACATGGTGTCGTTCGCGACCGCCTCGGCGTCGTCAGTCGTCGTCTGGGCGGTGCTGCCCGAGGCAACTCCGACGACACTGCCGACTGCGGTGACCGCGGTGGCCGAGGCCACTGCGAATCCCCGGACCGAAATCCGGCTCACACGGTTTCCTTCCAGCATCGCCCGCCTCGGTGACCCTGGCGGACGCAATCGTGCCCCTGTTCGCTGGCCTCCAACTGCGGGGTCACGGAGGCGCGGGCCCGGTGGGCAACTCCCTTGCGAGGAGCGCCGCGAGGTGCTCGGGCGGCATACGACGAAGGCTATGGAGTTGACCTGGTGCATCTGTGGTGCCGTACCGCTGGGGGTACAGGTGTGTCGTATGCGGGGCCTGACAGGAATGAGACTCTGCCGTAACCCGACACCCCGAGGCAATTCAGTGGTGAGTGTGAAAGCTCACACCTCGTTTGACGCCGGAGATTCACGGAAAGCCGCACGCACCAAGGCGCCGCCCGGCTAGGCTGCTGAGCCTTTTGCCGGGCGGCGCCCTGGGGTTGGGGCTGATTCCGGGAGGTCGGGGTTAAATCTGCCCGTCCTCCAGCATTTCGGTCACAAGGGCCGCGATCTGGGACCGTTCGGACCTCGTCAACGTGACGTGGGCGAAGAGCGGGTGGCCCTTCAGCTTCTCGACCACGGCGACGACACCGTCGTAGCGGCCGACGCGCAGGTTGTCGCGCTGGGCCACGTCATGGGTCAGGACGACACGGGAGTTCGCGCCGATCCGGGACAGCACGGTCAGCAGGACGTTCCGCTCCAGCGACTGTGCCTCGTCCACGATCACGAACGCGTCGTGCAGGGAACGGCCGCGGATGTGCGTGAGCGGCAGGACCTCCAGCATCCCGCGTGCCGTGATCTCCTCGATGACCTCGCGGCTGGTGACCGCGGAGAGCGTGTCGAAGACCGCCTGCGCCCAGGGGCTCATCTTCTCGGACTCGGAGCCGGGCAGATAGCCCAGTTCCTGCCCGCCCACCGCGTACAGCGGCCGGAAGACCATCACCTTCTTGTGCTGCCGCCGCTCCAGCACGGCCTCCAGACCGGCGCACAGGGCGAGCGCCGACTTGCCGGTGCCGGCTCGCCCGCCCATCGACAGGATGCCGACGTCCGGGTCGAGCAGCAGATCCAGCGCGATGCGCTGCTCCGCGCTGCGGCCCTTGATGCCGAACGCCTCCCGATCGCCCCGCACGAGGCGGATGTTGCCGTCGGGCGTCACCCGGCCCAGTGCCTTGCCGCGCTCCGACTGGATCGTCAGGCCGGTGTGCACGGGCAGGGTGCTCGCCTCGGGGACGTAGATCGATCCTTCCTCGAAGAGGATGTCGACCTGTTCGCCGGCCAGGGTCAGCTCGGACATCCCGGTCCACCCGGAGGCGTCCGTGATGGCCAGCTCCGCGCGGTACTCCTCGGCGAGGAGACCCACGGACGATGCCTTGATCCTGAGCGGCAGGTCTTTCGACACCACGGTGACGTCGAAGCCCTCGGCCTGCAGATTGCGGGCGACCGCGAGGATCCGGGAGTCGTTGTCCCCCAGGCGGTAGCCGCTCGGCAGCACACTGGGATCCGAGTGGTTGAGCTCGACCCTGACGGTGCCGCCGAGATCCCCGATCGGGAAGGGGGCGTCGAGGCGGCCGTGCCGGACCCGGAACTCGTCGAGCAGGCGCAGGGCCTGCCGGGCGAAGTAGCCGAGTTCGGGATGGTGCCTCTTGGCCTCCAGCTCCGTCACCACGACGATCGGCAGCACGACTTCGTGCTCGTCGAAGCGGCTCAGGGCGTTCGGGTCGGCCAGCAGGACGCTGGTGTCGAGGACGTAGGTGCGCCGGTCTGGCATACGGCGCTTTGTGCTGGTCACCACGGAAGGACGTACCCCCTCGGATGAGGTCGGGGAGCGACGGGTTCGAACTGGGCCGGTCGACGGCGCCGTTGCACGGGCCGAAAACCGGCCCTCCGCTGCTTCGTCCGTGCTGTGACCGCACGATCGGGCTGGTGCAAAGGGCCTCCCGGGCGGACGGCCCCGAGCCGCCCGCTGAGATCCGACACCCGTGGTTCGGGTGTCGACCTGACTGGCTTATGCCCTCGAACATGCGCCGCCATGCCAAGCGGTACGACGGCGTCGCGGTGAACTCCTCGTTACTTCTGTCCCGGACGCGCTGATGCGCACCTCATCCGCAATACGGAGTTTCAGCCTCCGAAACGGCGCCCGCGCACGGCGTAGTCGCGCAGGGCCCGCAGGAAGTCGACCTTCCGGAAGGCCGGCCAGAAGACGTCGCAGAAGTAGTACTCCGAGTGCGCGGTCTGCCAGAGCATGAATCCGGACAGCCGCTGTTCGCCGCTCGTACGGATCACCAGGTCCGGGTCGGGCTGGTCGACGGTGTAGAGGTGCCTGCCGATCATGTCGATGTCGACGGACTCGGCGAGCTCCTCTATCGAGGTGCCCTTGTCCTGGGCCTCCAGGAGCATCGAGCGCACCGCGTCGGCGATCTCCTGGCGGCCGCCGTACCCGATCGCGACGTTGACCAGTATCCCGTCGACGTCCGAGGTGGACTCCTCGGCCTCCTTGAGCGCGCTCTGCATCCCGGGGGACAGCAGATCCAGCGCCCCCACGTGGTGCACCCGCCAGCGGCCGTCGGCTGCGAGGGAGCGGACGGTGTCCTCGATGATGCCGAGGAGCGGGACCAGCTCTTCCTTCGGGCGGTTGAAATTGTCGGTGGAGAGCAGCCAGAGGGTGACGACCTTGACGTCCGTCTCGGTGCACCAGCCGAGGAATTCCTCGATCTTGTGGGCGCCGGCCTGGTGGCCCTGCATCGTGGTGGAGCCCGCCGCCTTCGCCCAGCGCCGGCTGCCGTCCACGATCACGCCGATGTGCTCGGGCACCTGGGCGTGGTCGAGGTGACCCTCGACCCTGCGTGCGTAGACCTTGACCAACAGGCCGCGCAGTGTGTCGCGCAGGTTCACGTGTTCCAGCCCCTCCGGTGCGGTGACGGTCCCCTTGGAGAGCCGAAGCCTACCGGTGCCGGAGGCCTTGGGAGGTCCGGGGGCGGGGGGCTTGGGGGGCGGCCCGCTGCGGTGTGCGGGGGCGCCGGCCTCCCGCTCGCCGTCCCGGGGGAGCGGTCGTGCGGGCAGAAAAAACGGGCCGGTCCGTGGGGGGGAGACGGACCGGCCCGAGGGGGGGTTTCCACCATAACCCTTCGTGAGTGATGCTGCGTGCATCGGCGCTCCACAACTACTCTCCGGAGCTGGACGACAGCGCGACGGTGAATGCGGAAGCGTTCATTCAGGGTGTGATCGAGGGGTGATCATGGCCGAATTCCGGCGGATTCGAAGGAGGAAAGGCGAAATCCCTGCGGGAATGTGAGGCTTGCGCGGTGTTGTGCGGCTTCCGGGGAGAAACGGCCCGGCGCCCCCGTACGGGTGAAGCGCGAGCGGAACGCGCGCTTGACGGTGAAATCCTGGGGTGCACGGCTTCGCGCAGCCCCCTCCACTGCGCGACGCCGTACCGCGCAGCTTTGCTCACGCGAATTCCCTTGGTCTGAACCTACGTGAGCGGGGCGGGAGAATCCAAGCCGTGGGCGATAACGATGTGGACACCCGATCGACGCCGCAATCTAGGTCAGGATCTGACCGCCATCGGGCCTGGCCTCGGTCCCATGACGGCGACGAGCGCTGGGGGTGCCCCCGTATGAAGGCCACACGGACCTCGAAGAACGAGCAGGTCACGCCGGTCAGGTCGGTCACCTGGGAGCAGGCGAGTGCGCGGCGGACGGAGCGGCTGTTCCTGAGGGCGCCCGCGCCGGCCGGTACGCCGGTCGCCGAGGTGGCGGGGGCGATGCTGGGCGCCCACGCACAGGTGCTGTCGGCGGCCGAGCTGTCGCTCGGGCTGCGCACGGCGGAGAGCACACGGGCGGACGTACGGGCCGCGCTGTGGGAGGACCGGACGCTGGTGAAGACGTTCGGGCCGCGCGGCACCGTGCATCTGCTGCCCACCGCCGAGCTGCCCCTGTGGACGGCCGCGCTCACCGCGATCCCGGCCGGAACGAGCCCGTTCGCCCCGGACGTACGGCTCGGCGAGGAGCGGGCCGCGCAGGTCGTGGCCGCGATCGGCGCCGCCCTCGACGGGACCACGTTGACCGTCGAGGAGCTGGGCGAGGAGGTCGTCGCGCGCACCGGACCCTGGGCCGGGGACCTCGTCATGCCCGCCTTCCAGGGACTGTGGCCCCGCTGGCGCCAGGTCCTGCACCGCGCGGGCCAGTCCGGCGCCCTGTGCTTCGCCCCCGACCGCGACCGCCGGGCGACCTACACCCGGCCCCCGCACTTCGCCTCCCTGCCCTCCCCAAAGGACGGCCTGCCCACGCTCGTACGGCACTGTCTGCGCGCCTACGGCCCCGCCTCCCCTCGCCACTTCGCGCGATGGGCGGCGGCCCCCGGCGCCTGGTCCGACCGCCTCTTCGCCTCGCTGGCCGCCTCCGGCGAGATCGAGCCGGTCGACTTCGAGGGCGAGCCCGCCTGGGTGGCGGCGGGCGACACCGGCTTCCCCGAGGACCCCGCCGCTGTCCTGCGGGGCGTACGGCTGCTGCCCTATTTCGACGCGTACGGCATCGCCGCGCAGCCCCGCGAGCGGCTGTTCCCCGGGGCGGCGTACGAACGGGCCCTCGCGCGCGGACAGGCGGGCAACTACCCGCTGCTGCTGGTGGACGGCGTGGTCGCGGGCGTCTGGCACCAGCGGCGCCAGGGACGGCGTACGACGGTGACGGTGGAGCCGCTCGGGCGGCTGGACGCGCGGCAGGAGCGGGAGTTGGGGGAGCGGGTCGAGCGGGTGGGCGAAGTGCTGCAGGCACGGGCCGAGTTGACGATCGGGAAGGTCACGGTCGGACCGCACGCCTGAGCGGGCGCCTCACCCGGCCGGCTTGCGGGCCTCGACGAGGTGGCGGGCGCTGTGCGCGACGAAGGGACCCTCACGCTCGATCCGCTCGTGCAGGGAGCGCAGTTGCGGGAGGTACGCCTCGACGGTGAAGCCGGGCACCATCCAGACGACCTTCTTCAGGAAGTGCACGACCGCGCCGATGTCATGGAACTCCATCCGGAGCCGCTCGGCCCGCAGGTCCACGATCTCCAGCCCGGCCGCCTCGGCGTCGGCGCGCTCGTCGTCCGGGTGGCGGCCGCGCCGGGTCTCCTCGGTCAGCGGCCCGGTGAAGTGCTCGACCAGCTCGAAGACACTGCTCGGCCCCACGTGCTGCGCGAAGTACGTGCCACCGGGTTCGAGGACCCGGGCGATCTCCGACCAGGGCGGGCGTACCGGATGCCTGCTGGTGACCAGGTCGAACGCCCCGTCCGCGAACGGCAGCGGCGCGCCCTGCTCCACGGCCACCACCACCGCGCCCCGGGGACGCAGCAGCGCGGTGGCCTTGGCGACGTTCGCCGGCCACCCCTCCGTGGCCACGGTCACCGCCGGGAACCGGGGAGCGGAGGCGAGCACCTCACCGCCCCCGGTGTCGATGTCCAGCGCCGCCGAGGCCCGCCCCAGCCGCTCACCCATCGCCCGCGCATACCCCCACGACGGCCGGGCCTCCGTGGCCCGCCCCTCGAACCACGAGAAGTCCCATCCGTCGGTGGGCACGGCATCGCCTTCGGCGACGAGGTCGTCGAAGGCGCGGGCGGAGAGGGGGGAGTGGGAGGAGTGGGGGGACAGGGAGGCCATGGGGATGGATTGTGCCGAGGGGGAGCAGGGGCCGCGACCGATTTTCGGCGCCTGAGGGGCGGAGGGCGCGGCCCCTGCCCCTCAGGCGCGCGGGGAACCGCGCGACCAGCCACGACCGACCCGCGGCCGCCCGATCACCGAACCCCCGCATTCCGTAGGCGGCCTCGGGCCACTTCGACCCGCACCTACTCGGAGAGCACCGCCTCCGCCTCCAACGTGACCCCGACCGCCTCGATCACCGCCGCGATCCGGAACGCCTCCTGCACCGTCTCCCGCCCGACCCCCGCCCGGCGGAGCGCCTGCTCGTGCGAGTCCAGACACGCCCCGCACGCGTTGACCGCGGACACGGCGAGCGCCCACAACTCGTAGTCGACCCGGTCCACCCCCAGATCGCCGATGACCTTCATCCGCAGCCCCGTCCGCAGATCGCCGTACGCGTGGTCGGAGAGCAGATGCCGGGTCCGGAAGAAGACGTTGCTCAACGCCATCGTCGCGGCGGCCGACTTCGCCGCCGTGTACGCCTCGGGCGACAGCCGCGCCCTCGCCTCCGGCGCCAGCTCGCGCAGCACCCGCGCCGAGCGCGAGGCGATCGCCGTGGCCAGCGCGGTCCCCCACAGCCGCTGCTCCGACAGCTCGGAGTCGCCGAGGACGGCATCCAGGTTCCGCCGCAGATCCTTCGCGTACTCCGGAATCGCGGACCTCAAGGTGTCGAGCGACATGGCGTCCTCACTCCCGGGCGGGCGGCTGACGGGGTCCAGTGTGGCGGTGCCGCGGGGCCGGCGCGGCACCGGCCTACTCCGTACGCAGCCCCTCCGGCCGCATGAGCCGCACCAGCGGCGGCATGCTCAGGGCCGTGACCAGCAGGACGACGCCCGCGCCGATGCCCGTCATCGACAGCACCCCCGACCAGTCGACGGCCACCGGGAAGCCCGTCATCTTCAGCAGTACCGCTCCCAGGGCCAGTCCGACCGACGAGGCCAGGACGAGGCCCAGTGTGATCGGGATCGCCGTCTGCCACAGCACGGACAGACCGAGCGTGCGGCGCCGGGTGCCGAAGGCGACCAGGGCCGACAGCAGCTTCCTGCGTTCGCGCAGCTGCTCCAGCTGGGAGACGAGGAGGCTCGCGCCGATGAGGACGAGCACGGCGGACGCGCCGACGAGCAGACCGGTGCGGATGTCCGCGAACTGGTCCACCCGCCGGGTCGAGGCCCACTCCCAGGTCCGGATCAGCGGATCGACCGCGACGGCGGCGTTGCGCACCTCGTCGAGTGCGTTCGGGACCTTGGGGTCGGTGCGGACGTAGACGGTGCTGGAGAGTCCGTCCGCGGCCTTCGCGGGCAGGGCACCGGGGGTGGCCAGCAGCCCCTCCGCGCCGCTCCGCAGCGGGTCCGACCGCTGGGACACCTGCTTCACGTCGGCCGGCAGCTTCCAGGCGGTCTCTGCTCCCGGCTCCTCCCCGCTGAAGGACGGGTCGAAGTACAGCGTCTTTCCCGCGACACCGAACTGCGCCACGTCGGCGTCCCTGAGCCTTTCGGGAGTCTTCAGTACGAAGACGTCACCGTCCCGGCACGAGGAGATCGTGGCGAGTTCGCGCAGCGCGGCGCAGTTGCCGACGGTCACCCCCATCCATGCCTCGGGGTCCTTGGCCGTGGCGGAGATCTCCGCGGTGGAGAGCGCGGCGATGGCCTCGGCCCCCTTGGCCCGCTTCAGCTCCTGGGCGGCGACGCTCACAGGCAGGTCGTCCGGCAGCGCCAGCTCCATCTGGGTACGGGTGACGTCCTGGCCGGTCGACTCGGTGTACCTGCCCTCGACGCCGGCGAACAGCATCTGCAGGGCGATCGCGCCGGCCACCGCCACCGCGATGCCGTTGACCATGCGGGCCGCCGATCCGCTGCTCAGCTGGAGCCTGCGGACGGCCAGTTGCCAGGAGACGCCGCCGGAGCCCAGCCGGGCGACGAACGCCTCGACGATCCACGGCAGCAGCGCGGTGATGCCGAACAGCAGCAGGACGACACCGCCGGTCACCATGTACTCGTTGAACTCCCCGTTCCCCGAGCCCTGGCCGATCATCGGGTAGAGCAGGGCGAGACCGCCGAGCGGCGGCAGCAGCCGCCACCAGAGCCTGCGGCGCGCGGGCCTGGCCGTGCGGACCACACCGAGCGGTTCGATGACGACACCGCGCAGCGCGAACAGGGTGACGAGGACGGCCGCCGCCGGCACCGTGAACGCCACCAGCAGGGCGAGCGCGGGGGAGGGGTCGAGGTAGCTCGGGAACACACTGACGTCGAACACTTCTATGGAGCCGATGACCTGACGGCCGAGCAGGAAGAAGCAGGTACCGAAGACCAGCCCCAGCACGGCACCCGAGAGCGCCTCGCCCGCCGCGATCCTCCGCGTCATCCGCCCGTCGGAGCCGACCAGCCGCAGCGCCGCCAGCCTGCGGTCGCGCCGCTCGCCACCGAACCGTACGGCCGTGGCGATGAAGACGGCGACCGGCATCAGCAGCACCACGAAGACGACCAGCGTGAGCAGCAGAAGGATCGGGTCCATCTCCTCCTGCGGCTGATCGGTCGTACCGAACCGGTCGATCCGTGCGACCAAAGAGCCGTCGAGCCGCTGCGCGAGTCCGTCGGCTCCGGCGTAGTAGGCGAGTTCACCCGGGCCGATCAGCCCGCTCTCGCCGATGGTGCCCACCGTCCGGTAGCGCAGCCGGTCGCGCAGGAGTTCCCCGGCGTCCGACGTCAACAGGTCGGCGAGGGCCGGGGAGACGACCATCTCGCCCGGTGCGGGGAACTTCGCCAGTCCCGGCGGCGGCTGCGCGTCCGCGCCCTCCTGTTCGAGGAGCCGTCCCCGGATCTCCTGGTGCTGGTACTCGGTGTCGGTGTCGCCGACGAGCAGGGTCCTGTCGGTCGGCTCGGAGTGGGCGTTGTCCTCCAGATAGCCGATGCCCCGGTCCTGCCGGGCGTCCTCACGGGCTCCCCGGGTCTCCAGGGCGTTCGGTATCGCCGTGGTGAGCAGCAGCAGCGCCACCCCGAGTCCGACGCCGGCTGCCGTGAGCAGGGCACGCACCCAGCCCTCGCGGCCCCCGGTGAAGGCGAACCGGGCCCCCATGGCCAGGTCCCGGTACCACTGGCGCACGGTGGCGCTCATACGACGCGCTCCATGTCCCGTGACTTCCCGTCCCGTACGACGATCTCGCGGTCCGAGTACGCGGCCACCCGCGCCTCGTGCGTGACGAGGACGACGGCGGCGTTGGTCGACCGGGCGGCCTCGGTGAGCAGTTCCATCACGCGCTCGCCGTTGAGCGAGTCGAGCGCGCCGGTGGGCTCGTCCGCGAACAGCAGCCGGGGATTGGTGACCAGCGCACGCGCCACGGCGACCCGCTGGCCCTGACCGCCGGAGACCTCACCGGGACGCTTGCGGGCGAGGTCGTCGACCTCCAGGCGCTCCATCCAGCCGAGGGCGGTCCGCTCGGACTCCTTGCGGGAGCCGCCGTTCAGCCGCAGCGGGAGCGCCACGTTCTCCACGCATGTCAGTTCCGGAACGAGCTGGCCGAACTGGAAGACGAATCCGAACTCGCTGCGCCGCAGCGCGCTGCGTTCGGTGTCGTTCATGGTGGCCATCTCGCGGCCGTTGTACGTGATCGAGCCCGAGTCGGGCGGCACGATCCCGGCGAGGCAGTGCAGCAGCGTCGACTTGCCGGAGCCGGAGGGGCCCATCACCGCGACGACCTCGCCGGGGTGGATGGAGAACCCGGCGCCGTCCAGGGCGTTGGTCGGCCCGTACGCCTTGCGCAGATCGGTCGCGACGAGCAGGGAGCCGGCGGGGGTCATCGGCGGACCACCGCCTCGGCCAGTCTGCCCAGTCGGGCGGCGGTCAGCTCCAGCCATCGCAGATCGGCCTCCAGGTGGAACAGGGCGTGGTCGCAGATCAGTTGATCGGCCAGGTCGCCCTTGCGCTTGCGGTCGGTGAGGATGCGCATCATGCGCAGGTGCTCGGAACGCTGGGTGTCGAGGATGTCGGCCGCGTTCCGGTCGGTGAGCAGGGCGAGGACGACCTTCGTGTAGAGGGTCGACTGCAGATACGGCTCGGGCTTCTCGGGCGTCGCGAGCCACCGCTGGACATCCGTGATGCCCGCCTCGGTGATGGCGTACCGCTTGCGCTCGGGTCCGCCGCCGGGTTCGATGCCGTCGACCTCGACGAGGCCGTTCTTCAGCAGGCGCGACATCGTCGAGTAGACCTGGCCGTAGTGCAGCGGCCGGTCGTGACCGAACTTCTCGTCGAAGGCCCGCTTCAGGTCGTAACCGTGTCGGGGCCCGGACTCCAGGAGTCCCAGGAGAGTGTGACCGATGGACATGAGCACGACTGTACACAGTGGGTATACACCGCACGTATACCTGCCGTGTATAGGTCGCCACCGGGCGTGGAGGGGCCCAGGTCAGGGCCGATTGTCACGGTTCTGTCACCGGGATCGTCGCCAACTCATGCGTCTGGTGGGGCAACCATCCGGCCTGTTGGAACGTCCGTTCCGGTGGGATGAGGTCTGCGACACGCGTGGCCGCGTGCGCATTGTCACGCCGCCTCTGAGCGGACCGACTCCCTCTTGCCACAGTCCTCGGTGTTAGCTTGCTGAGCTGACAACACCTGAGTGACGTATGAGACCGAGAAGAAGTCGGAGCGGACCGGAGCCATGGGACGAGCGGAAGAAAGACGAGCGCGGCAGCGCGGCGGTCGCCGCGCGGCGCCCCAGCGCTCGTCCGGGAGCGAAGCGGGGGCGACGGCCGTCATAGCCCCGCCCGAGGGCGGCGGCCGGGCGGCCGCCAGAGCGGCGGCCAAGGGCGGCGGCAAGAAGAAGCAGCAGAAGAGCTTCCTGCGCCGCCTCTTCACCTGGAAGAAGATCCTCGGCACGTTCTTCGGCGTCTGCCTGCTCGGCATGGGTGCCTTCGTCGTGCTCTACATGTCGATCGACATTCCGAAGGGGAACCCGCAGGCGACCCAGGAGAGCAACGTCTACAAGTTCTCCGGTTCCAACGGCAAGGTCTTCGCCCGCACCGGCAACACCAACCGCGAGATCGTCGAACTCAAGGACATTCCCAGGCAGGTCCAGCTGGCCTTCGTCGCAGCCGAGAACAAGACTTTCTACGACGACCCCGGCGTCGACTTCAAGGGCATGGCGCGTGGTGTGATCAACACCCTCTCCGGCAAGGGCAAGCAGGGTGGCTCCACGATCACCCAGCAGTACGTCAAGAACTACTACCTGACGTCCGACCAGACGGTGACCCGTAAGCTCAACGAGCTGGTCATCTCGCTGAAGCTGGAGCGTGACGAGTCCAAGGACTACATCCTCGCGGGCTACATCAACACCAGCTACTACGGCCGGGGCGCCTGGGGCATCCAGGCCGCCGCCCAGGCGTACTACCGCAAGGACGCCAAGGACCTCGACGTCGAAGAGGGCGCCTACCTCGCCGCGCTGCTCCAGGCCCCCAGCCAGTACGACCTGGCCACCGCCACCCCCACGGGTCGGAAGCTGGTCACGAACCGCTGGAACTACGTGCTGGACAACATGGTCGAGATGCGGGACCTGACCAAGTTGACCGCCTCGGAGCGCAAGGGCATGAAGCTCCCCAAGCCGAAGCCGCCCCAGGCAGCCCCCGACATGGCGGGCCAGAACGGCTACCTCGTCGAGGCCGCCAACAACCAGCTGGCCAGGCAGCTCGTGGCCGACGGCACGGTGGAGGACTTCGAGGACGCCAAGACGAAGATCGAGGCGGGTGGCTGGACCGTCACGCTGAACATCAACGCCAAGAAGCAGGCCGCGCTGGAGAAGGCCGTCAAGCAGCGCCTCACCAGCAAGCTCGACCCGAAGAAGCGCAAGGTCGACAAGTACATCCAGGCCGGCGCCGTCTCGGTCGACCCGAAGACGGGCAAGGTCGTCGCCATGTACGGCGGCGTCGACTACGTGAAGCACTTCACGAACAACGCCATGCGCCGGGACTACCAGCCCGCCTCCACCTTCAAGCCGGTCATCCTCGCCGCGGCCGTCGACGAGGACGCCGAGACGCAGGACGGCGACCCGATCACCGCCAGCACGGTCTACGACGGTGACAGCAGGCACAAGGTGATGGACGACGGCACCGCGGTCGGCTTCAACCCGCCGAACGAGGACAACGTCGACTACGGCGACGTCACCGTCCAGACCGCCATGAACAAGTCCATCAACTCCGTCTTCGCGCAGATGGGCGTCGACGTGGGCATGGAGAAGGTCATGGAGGTCGCCGGGAAGCTCGGCATGGACACCGAGGGCATGGAGGCGGTCCCCGCCCAGACCCTGGGTTCCATGGGCGCCAGCCCCCTGGAGATGGCCGGCATCTACGCCACGCTCGACAACCACGGCAAGAAGGTCACCCCGACCATCATCGCCTCGGCCACGCACCGGGACGGCGAGGTCGAATTCCCCAGTCCGATCGGCGACCAGGTCATCAGCAAGCAGGCCGCCGACACGGTCACCTCGGTCCTCACCGGCGTGGTCGACGACGGCACGGCCAAGACCTCCGTCCGCGACAACCCGTCCCGCAACGGCCAGCAGGTCGCCGGCAAGACGGGTACCTCCGACGAGAACCGCTCCGCCTGGTTCACCGGCTACACCCCGAACCTCGTGACCTCCGTCGGCCTCTTCGGCGAGGACATGAGCAAGAACGGCAAGCACGTCTCGATGTACAACGCCGTCGGCGTCCCCCGGGTCAACGGCGGTGGCTTCCCCGCCCAGATCTGGGCCACGTACACCTTCGGTGTCATGGGCAAGCCCGCCAAGTTCGACCTGGACACCAAGCAAGGTGCCGCGGTCGCGCCCACCGCTTCGCCGACCCCCTCGCAGACCCCGAGCGAGACCCCGTCCGAGACGCCCTCCAGCGAGCCTTCGACGTCCGAGCCTCCTACGACCCCGGAGGAGACCCCGGAGACGACCCCGGAGACGACCCCGGAGGAGACGCCGTCGACGACGCCGGAGGAGACCCCGTCCGACGACGGCGGCATCGAGTTCCCGCCGGATCCCAAGGATCCACAGGTGGACGACTAGCGCACATGACAGGCGAAAGGGCGCCCGGTGAAAATCACCGGGCGCCCTTTCGTGTGTGCCCTCACGAGGCTCGTGTGTGCCTTCAAGAGGCGCGGGGCGCGGGGCCGCGGCCTGCGCGGCCGTGGAGCGCTCACGCGTGGTTCAGCTCGAACCACACGACCTTCCCCGCACTCAGCCGCGTGGCCCCCCACCGCTTCGCCAGCCGATTGACCAGGTAGAGCCCACGGCCCCCCTCGTCCGTCGCCCGGGCCTGCCGCAACCGGGGCAGCTGCGGCACGTCGTCGGTCACCTCGCACCGCAGCACGTCGGTGCGCAGCAACCGCAGGGTGACCGGCCGCGTCGCGTACCGCACCGCGTTCGTCACGACCTCGCTGATCAACAGCTCGACCGAGTCGGTCAACTCCTCCAGGCCCCAACGGGACAACGCGTGCCGGGCCAGCCGGCGCGCGCGCCCCGGAGCCATCTCCTCCGGCTCCAGGAACCAGTACGCGACATCGCTGGGAGCGATCCCATCGAACCGCGCGGCGAGCAGCGCGATGTCGCCGTCCCGGTCACCCGGACCGAGCATGTCGAGCACCTCGTCGCACAGCGCTTCCAACGGCGGCGGATGGTCCGGCCCGGTCAGCTGCGCGGTCGCGGCCAGCTTCTCCCGCAACTGCTCTATACCGGTCCACACGTCCCGGAGCCGGGACTCCACGAGCCCGTCGGTGTACAGCAGCAGCGTGCCACCGGCCGGCGCGTCCAGCTCCACCGCCTCGAAGTCCACGCCGCCCACACCGATCGGCGCACCCGGCGGCACCCGCAACACCTCGGCACGCCCGCCCAGATGCAGCAGCACCGGCGGCGGATGCCCCGCGTTGGCGATGGTGATCCTGTGCGAGACCGGGTCGTACACGGCGTACAGACAGGTCGCCATGCGATCCGTACCGAGCCGCTGGGCCTGCTCGTCGAGGTGGTGCAGCACCTCCTGCGGCGGCAGATCCAGCCCGGCCAGCGTCTGCGCGGTGGTCCGCAGCTGGCCCATGATCGCGGCAGAGGTCATCGAATGACCCATCACGTCACCCACGACCAGCGCGACCCGGCTCCCCGGCAGGGGAATCGCGTCGTACCAGTCACCGCCGACCCGCGCCGTCTCGGCGGCCGGCAGATACCGGTGCGCGAGCCGTACGCCGGTGCAGCGCGGCAGCGCCTCCGGGAGCATCGTGCGCTGCAGCTCGTCGGCGATGTACGCCTCGCGGCCGTACAGCACGGCCTTGTCGATGCCGAGCGCGCTGTGCGTGGCGAGCTGGGCGGCGACCAGCAGGTCGTCCTGCTCGAACGCCATCCGCTCCGGACGGCGCAGGAAGACCGCCGCGCCGATCACCCGCCGCCGGCCGCGCAGCGGGGCGAGGATCGCCCGCTGGCCGGTCGGCACCGTCAGCTCCGCGTCCGGGCCCAGCAGTTCGGGCAGCGCGTCGTGCGCGGCCGGCGCGTCCGCGAAGACCGGACGCACCCCCCGCAGCACCTCGGCGAGCGCCCCGCCGGGCCGTACCTCGCACTGCTCGGCCGTGACGACCGCCAGATCCACCGGCTGCTCCGGCTGGAGCGCGGACGGCATGAACCCGCCCTCGGTGTCCCGCTCCTCGGGGATCCGGTCCGTGCGGCGCAGGCGCAGCACCATGGGCCCGGTCGGCCGCTCGTCCCCGACCGGCAGCGGCTCGCGCAGATACACGAGGATCGCGTCCGAGAACGTCGGCACGGTGGCCCGGCACAGACCCATCACGATCTCGTCCAGGTCTATGCCCCGTGCGATCCGCCGGGTCGCGGCGCCGACGAACCGCAGCCGGTCGCCGTCGCGCCGCATGGGCATGGGGGCGCCCGGCGCCACTCCCTGCCCGCTGCGCCGCTCCAGAGCGCCGACGCTCCCGCCGGACCGTTCCGGCTCACCGTCGGGCTGCGCCGGGATCGTCTCCGGCGCGGGGCGCGGGCGGTGCGGGGGGTCGGGTTCGGCGGTCGCGGGCTGGGAGTGCTCGGAGACCGCCGGCTGGGCGTGCTCCGAGGGGGCCTGTCCGCCCTTCGCGCAGGGCGTCGCGGTGCCGGGCTCGGCCGACGCGTCACCCATGCGTGCCTGAGCGGGTAAAGCCGCGGCGGGCGTGGTGCGCATCGACTCCTGCGTACGCAGGAGCGCCCCGCGGGCATCCGTGGGGCCGGCGCCGCCCTGAGGGCGCTCATGGGAGGTGGGGTGCTCCGTCACGCGTGTCGAATCCATCCGTCCGGGACTGCGCGTTGTGTGCGCAGTGCGTCCCGCAAACCCGATACTTCGTCCCGCAGAAAGGCCGATACCCGGATTACGTGTCCTGGGAACGGAATTCCCGCGTGGTCAGAGGCAGTTCCTGTGCCACACACGGTACCGGCGGGCACGGCGAACGACAGTACAGCCCGTCCGCCTTGCCGTCTCCGGCTCGTCCCGGTGTAACCCTCGTACCCCTTGATCACGTCTTGCCGCCCCTCGGTGACGTACGGTCAAGCCCTGCCCGAACTGCGGGAGTTGCCCCTGTGAACTCTTGCGGAGGACGATCCTACGGTTGCGGACCCGGGGCGCATCAAGGGTCTCATGAGGACAAGTGCGCGGGCGTACGGTCCCAGTCGTCCGGGAGAGACGGTACTCCCCATGCCGGATTCGGGCGCCAGTGCTGCCAGCCGTCCGCGAACGGCGGGCCCCACGCGCGGATCGCCTCCACCGCGGACCGGCCCGCCTCCCGCACCCGCTCGGCCGCCGACGCGTCCATCAGGCCGTCCTGCTGGGCCTGCGCGAACTCGTCCTCGTCGAGCCAGGTCCAGGACCGGTCAGGGTAGACGCAGATGTCCAGGAAGTGGTCCTCGGAGTCCACACCGCCGCCCCAACGGGCCATTGGTGCCTCCAGGTTGACGTACCAGTTCTTGAAACGCCAACCCTGCTCCCAGAAAAGCCACACCGACCACGGCTCGCCCGGCCGCGCGAGCTTCAGCACCCCGGTGCCGGACCAGCGGCCGTGCCGCACGCCGCGCGGCTTCTTGTAACGCGACGCGAGCGGCTCGGAGTTCAGCGAGGTGCCGTCGGCCAGCACGGGCCGTACACACTCGGTGCCCGGCGCCAGCCACACGGCCAGCAACTCGGCGTCGTCGTGTACGACCGTGACGGGGCGCGCGATATGGAAGCGTTCGCCACCGTTCTCCCGGTAACGCCACAGGATCTGGCTCCCCGGCTCCCAGAACGCCGCCGACCCGCCCGCTTCCACTCGTCTCACCACTCCGTCGTCTCCCATGCGCAGATATTAGGTGTCATGCGCATATGACGCTGCGGTACCGCTCACGGTTCACGCCTCGGCGGGAATCGGTTACCCGCGCGACACCCACGACGGCCGGAACTCGCCGTACGGTCACGGCCGTGTCATCCGCAGGACATCCAGCGCCTCGTCGAGCTGTTCGAGGGTGAGGTCGCCGCGCTCCACGTACCCGCTCCGCAGGACGACCTCCCGGATGGTCCGCCGCTCGGCCAGCGCCTTCTTGGCGACCTTCGCGGCCTCCTCGTACCCGATGTACTTGTTGAGCGGGGTGACCACCGACGGCGAGGACTCCGCGTACTCGCGGGCCCGTTCCCGGTGGGCGACGATCCCGTCCACCGTCCGGTCGGCGAGCAGCCGCGAGACGTTGGCCAGCAGCCGGACGGACTCCAGGACGTTCTTGGCGATGACGGGCAGCATGACGTTCAGCTCGAAGTTGCCGGACGCGCCCGCCGTGGTGACCGTGACGTCGTTGCCCGTGACCTGCGCGGCGACCATGAGCACGGCCTCCGGGATCACCGGGTTGACCTTGCCGGGCATGATCGAGGACCCGGGCTGGAGGTCCGGCAGGGAGATCTCCGCGAGACCGGTCCTCGGCCCCGACGCCATCCACCGCAGATCATTGGCGATCTTGGTGAGGGACACGGCGATCGTACGGAGCTGTCCGGACGTCTCGACGAGCCCGTCCCGCGCCCCCTGCGCCTCGAAGTGGTCCCGCGCCTCGGTGAGCGGCAGCCCGGTGACCCGCGCGACCTCCGCGATGACGGCGGCGGAGAAGCCGGGGGGCGTGTTGATGCCGGTCCCCACGGCCGTGCCGCCCAGCGGGAGTTCGGCGAGCCGGGGGAGCGAGGCCGTGAGCCGCTCGACGCCGTACCGCACCTGGGCCGCGTACCCGCCGAACTCCTGGCCGAGAGTCACCGGTGTCGCGTCCATGAGGTGTGTACGACCGGACTTCACCACGTCGGAGAATTCCGCCGACTTGCGCTCCAGAGCGGCGGCCAGATGCTCCAGGGCCGGGATCAGATCCCGGGTGACGGCGGCGGTGGCGGCGATGTGGATCGAGGAGGGGAAGACGTCGTTGGACGACTGCGAGGCGTTCACATGGTCGTTCGGGTGCACGTCCCGGCCGAGCCGCTCGCTCGCCAGTGTGGCGATGACCTCGTTGGTGTTCATGTTCGACGAGGTGCCGGAACCGGTCTGGAACACGTCCACCGGGAAGTGCGCGTCCCAGCGGCCCTCGGCGACCTCCTCCGCCGCGTCGCGGACGGCCTCGGCGATGTCCTTGTCGAGCACGCCCAGTTCGGCGTTGACCGCCGCGGCGGCGCCCTTGATCCGGGCCAGGGCCTCGATGTGGGCGCGCTCGATGTGCTGCCCCGAGATCGGGAAGTTCTCGACCGCCCGCTGTGTCTGGGCCCGCCACTTGGCGTCCGCCGGCACGCGGACCTCACCCATGGAGTCGTGTTCGACGCGGTAGTCACTCATGCCCGGTACAGCGTCCGGACCGGGCCCTGTGTTCCCGGCCGTACCCCGTGAGGGTGAGCGCGAAATTCCGCACGCCGATGTCGGTGACGTGCAGTACGGTCACCGCGGTGAGCCGATCGTCGAACCTGATGTCGAATGAGATATCGAATGAAGTGTCGAAGAAGGAACGTGCATTGAGAAGCGCTGTCATACGCCGGTCCTGCGTGGCCGGTGTCGCCGCCCTGTCCCTGACCCTGCTCGCCGCGTGCTCGGACTCCGGCGGGAGCGGGGGAGAGGGCGACTCGGGCGGCAAGGCCCTCTCCGCCGCGGACCTGGAGAAGGTGGTCCTGAAGGACGGGGACGTGAAGGGCCACAAGGTCACCGAGCCCACCGGCTCGGTGGACCGGAAGGACATCGAGCCGGGCACCGACGCGTGCGCGCCCGTCGCGTACGCCATGCTCGGCTCCGTGGTCGACGAGCCGGCCGCGATCGTGCAGCGCGAGACGCAGAAGAAGATCGACCCCGCCGAGGCCGCCAAGAGCGGTGACGTCTCGGGCCTCGACGCCACCCGCACCCTGCTCCGCCTGACCTCCTACGACGGCTCGGCCGCCCAGAAGGTGATGAAGTCCCTCGCCGCCTCGGCCAAGAACTGCGCGGACGGCTTCGAGGTCACGGCCGACGGCACCTCCCAGCAGGTCACCGAGGTCACCACGGACCCCGCGCCCGAGGGGGCCGACGAGGCGATCGCCCTCACCTACCTCAGCGAGGCCGAGGGCACGAAGATCCCCATGAAGGTCGTCGTCTTCCGCGAGGGCGGCACCGTCGGCTACGTCACCGCCCTGAACCTGGCCTCGGCCGCGTCCGGCAAGGACTTCGAGTTCCCGGCGGAGGTCGTGGACGCGCAGGTGAAGAAGCTGGCGTAACCGTTCGACGAGGCCCGCGCACCGCCGCCCCGGCCCGTCCGGCGTCCGGGGAGGAGCCCAGAGGGACCCTCCAGCCCGTCCGGCGCTTGAGGACGGGCCCGTTCAGGGCCGAATGGGGGTGCGGGGGGCGGCACCCCCGGCGGGGTCGAAGAGGCGGCGCCCCTGGGAGGGGACGGATGGGGGGGCGGCGGGGGCGAGGAAAAGCGCCCCCACCCTCCCGCATCCGCTACGCCAGCCCCGGCCCCCGCACCGGAATGGTCGTGAACGTCGGCGCCGGTGCCGGGTCCTGGAAGAAGTCGTTGCCCTTGTCGTCGACGACGACGAACGCCGGGAAGTCCTCGACCTCGATCTTCCAGACGGCCTCCATGCCGAGCTCCTCGTACTCGACGACCTCGACCTTCTTGATGCAGTCCTGGGCGAGACGGGCGGCGGGACCGCCGATGGAGCCGAGGTAGAAGCCGCCGTGCGTGTCGCACGCGTCCGTGACCTGCTTGCTGCGGTTGCCCTTGGCCAGCATCACCTTGGAGCCGCCCGCCGCCTGGAACTGCTCGACGTAGGAGTCCATGCGGCCGGCCGTGGTCGGGCCGAAGGAACCGGACGCGTAGCCCTCCGGGGTCTTCGCGGGGCCGGCGTAGTACACCGGGTGGTCCTTCAGGTACTGCGGCATCCCCTCGCCGGCGTCGAGGCGTTCCTTGATCTTGGCGTGCGCGATGTCCCGCGCCACCACCAGCGGTCCGGAGAGCGACAGCCGCGTCTTCACCGGGTACTTGGTCAGCTCGGCGAGGATGTCGTCCATCGGCTGGTTGAGGTCGATCCGCACGACGTCCGACGACTCGTCCAGGTGCTCGTCCGTGGTCTCCGGCAGGAACCGCGCCGGGTCCGTCTCCAGCTGCTCCAGGAAGACACCCTCGGCGGTGATCTTCGCGACGGCCTGCCGGTCGGCCGAGCAGGACACGGCGATCGCGACGGGGCACGAGGCGCCGTGCCGCGGCAGCCGGACGACCCGCACGTCGTGGCAGAAGTACTTGCCGCCGAACTGCGCGCCGATCCCGATCTTCTGCGTCAGCTCGAAGACCTTCTCCTCCAGCTCCTTGTCCCGGAAGCCGTGCCCGAGCGGCGAGCCCTCGGCCGGGATCTCGTCCAGGTAGTGCGCGGAGGCGTACTTCGCGGTCTTCAGCGCGTACTCGGCGCTCGTACCGCCGACCACGATCGCGAGGTGGTACGGCGGGCACGCGGCCGTGCCCAGCGAACGGATCTTCTGCTCCAGGAACTTCATCATGGAGGCCTCGTTCAGGACGGCCTTCGTCTCCTGGTACAGGAACGACTTGTTGGCCGACCCGCCGCCCTTGGCCATGAACAGGAACTTGTAGGCGCCGCCGTCCGTGGCGTACAGCTCGATCTGCGCCGGCAGGTTCGACCCGGTGTTCTTCTCCTCCCACATGGTGAGCGGAGCCATCTGCGAGTAGCGCAGGTTCAGGTTCAGATAGGCGTCGTAGATGCCCTGGGACAGGGCCTTCTCGTCCCCGCCCTCGGTGAGCACGTTCTGCCCGCGCTTGCCCATGACGATCGCCGTACCGGTGTCCTGGCACATGGGAAGGACGCCCGCGGCCGCGATGTTCGCGTTCTTCAGCAGGTCCAGGGCGACGAACTTGTCGTTGCCCGACGCCTCGGGGTCGTCGATGATCCGGCGGAGCTGCGCGAGGTGCGCCGGCCGCAGATAGTGCTGGATGTCGTGGATGGCCTCGGCGGCCAGCTTGCGCAGCGCCTCCGGCTCCACCTTGAGGAACGTGCGCCCGTCGGCCTCGAAGGTGGAGACACCCTCGGAGGTCACCAGCCGGTACGGGGTGGTGTCCTCTCCCATGGGGAGCAGATCGGTGTACTCGAACTCAGGCATGTCGCCCATTCCTCACTCGGCACTCGGCACTCGGCTCTCGGCGCTCGACAAGACGGCGCGGCTGGCCTCCATCGGCAGCGCTCACCAGCGTAGAACCTGGCGCTGAGGCCGGGCTTGTGAGGTAAGGCTCAGTTCGCCGGCCCGGAGTTGTCCACAACCCTGGTCGCGATCTATCGCGAGTGGGTAATCTGCTGTCGTGGACCTTCAGAAGCGCCCCACCCAGGAACCGCCGTTGCCGTCTGCCGAGCTGCGCGCCTCCGACGCCGACCGCGACCGGATCGCCGACCTCCTGCGCGACGCCCTCGCCGAGGGCCGCCTCACCGCCGAGGAGCACTCGGAGCGGGTCGAGGGCGTGCTCGCCGCCAGGACGGTGGGTGAGCTGGACGTCTTCGTGCGGGACCTGCCGGCCGGTCAGGCGGCCCGCAGGGCGGCACCGGCGTATGTGCCGCCGGTCTCCTCCGTGCCCAACCGTCCGACGCCCGGCGCCATCCCGCTCGACCCCGACGACCGTCTGATGGCCGTCTTCAGTGCCTCGATGCGCAAGGGCCGCTTCCGGGCGGGCCGGCGCATCCACGCGTACGCGATATTCGGCAGCGTCGAGATAGACCTCAGCGAGGCGATATTCGAGCACCGGCAGGTGATGATCAAAGCCATCTCGGTCTTCGGCAGCGTCGAGGTCCGCGTCCCGGAGAACGTCTCGCTGCGCGGCAGCGGCGGCGGCATCCTCGGCAACTTCGAGGTGCACGCGCTCGATTCGGGCGAGACCGACGCCCCGGTGGTCTATGTGGACGGCCTCGCCGTCCTCGGGAACATCGAGGCGAGGCCGAAGCGGGGGAAGGTCATCGCCGACCTCCTCGGCCGGGTCTCCGACCATGTCGCCCGCAAGGTGGACGATCATTTGCGCAAACACCAGGACCGTTGACGGGTGTGAATTCGACCACGTCCGGACATGACCCGAGGGGTCCGGTCCGGTTGTGCTCGCGCGGTGCGGGCGGCGAATTCCAGCGGATCGGGACTCAGTGCATAGGCCCGCGCACAGCGGGTAGGCCTTGCTGCATCGTCTCTCGCTCGCGAAGCCGTCGTCAGGAGTAGACCGTGCTGCATCCGCCGCATTCGTCTCTGCAGGTCGCTGCTGTTCCGCCCCAGCGGGTGCCAGTGCGAGACCGGGATCAGGACGCCCCGTGGCACACGGAGGCCGTGTGCCGGCGCGACGAGGCCGGGCTGTTCTTCGCCCCCTCCAAGGAGCCCACCGCGTCCCGGCTCTCCCGCGAGGAAGCCGCCAAGCGCGTCTGTGCCCGCTGCCCCGTCATGGTCGAGTGCCGGGAACACGCACTCCTGCAACCAGAGCCCTACGGAGTCTGGGGCGGCCTGACAGCGGCCGAACGCCGGGTCGTCCTGGCCCGCAGGCGCCGCCGCGACCTGGAACTGAACAAGGCGGCACGCACGAACGGGGCGATAGCCGCGGCCGGTTGACGCCGGTTCGGACATGGCGAGGGCGCCCTCTCCGCACAAGAGGGCGCCCTCGCCATGTACGGCCGCGCCGCGTGGGCGCGACCGGCGGAGCTACTTGGCCTTCTCGAAGTCGATCGAGCTGTAGGCCCGCAGCTTGCTCAGCCGGTGCGTCGAATCGATCCGTCGCACCGTTCCCGACTTCGACCGCATCACGATCGAGTCGGTCGTCGCGGTCTCCGAGCGGTAGCGCACACCCCGCAGCAGCTCCCCGTCCGTGATGCCGGTCGCCACGAAGAACACGTTCTCCCCGGACACCAGGTCGTCGGTCGTCAGGACCCGGTCGAGGTCGTGGCCCGCGTCGATCGCCCGCTGCCGCTCCGCGTCGTCCTTCGGCCACAGCTTGCCCTGGATGGTGCCGCCGAGGCACTTCACCGCGCAGGCCGAGATGATGCCCTCGGGCGTGCCGCCGACCCCGAGCAGCAGATCGACACCGGTGCCCTCCCGCAGCGCCAGGATCGAGCCGGCGACATCCCCGTCGGAGATCAGCTTGATCCGTGCTCCGGCCTCGCGGATCTCCTTGATGATCCCTTCGTGCCGGGGCCGGTCGAGGATGACCACGGTCACGTCGTCCGGCGCGGACCGCTTGGCCTTGGCCACGCGACGGATGTTCACGGAGATCGGCGCGTCGATGTCGACGAAGTCGGCCGCCTCGGGCCCGGTGACCAGCTTGTCCATGTAGAAGACGGCCGAGGGGTCGAACATCGTGCCCCGGTCGGCGGCCGCGAGCACGGCGATCGCGTTGGTCATGCCCTTGGCCGTGAGCGTCGTGCCGTCGATCGGGTCGACGGCGATGTCGCACTCCGGGCCGGTGCCGTCACCGACGCGCTCGCCGTTGAAGAGCATCGGGGCCTCGTCCTTCTCGCCCTCCCCGATCACGACGACGCCGTTCATGGACACGGTGGAGACGAGGGTCCGCATGGCGCGCACGGCGGCGCCGTCCGCCCCGTTCTTGTCGCCGCGCCCGACCCAGCGGCCCGCAGCCATCGCGGCGGCCTCGGTCACCCGGACGAGTTCCAGGGCGAGGTTGCGGTCGGGGGCCTCGGAGGGCACTTCCAGTTCGGACGGCAGCTGATGATTCTCGGTCATCGGAGCGCACCTTTCTGATACGACGACGGCCGGATGAGGGTTCCGCCCGACTCTATCGTCAGTCCGACTAAATGAGCAGGGGCCCCCACGGATGAGCGGGCCGGTGCACCTGCGACGATGAGGACGTGGCAGGTACGAAAGGCAAGCAGACCGTTCGCGACATGGTCCTCTCCCTGGGGATCATTGTGCTGGCGGCATGGGTCATCTATCTCTTCATCCCGCACGACGAGACCGAGCAGGAGCCGAAGCGCGTCGACTACCGCGTCGAACTGCTGACGGCGCGTCGCGCGGCCTCCTACCCGGTGGTCGCGCCCGAGGGGCTGCCCAAGACCTGGAAGGCGACCTCCGTCCGCTTCCGGGGCGACGAGTCGGACCACTGGCACCTCGGCTTCCACGACCCCGACGGCCAGTACGTGGCGGTCGAGCAGTCCGCGGAGAAGCCGTCCCGGTTCGTCGCGGACGCCACCCAGGACGCGCGGAAGACCGGTACGACGCAGGAGATCGGCGACGAGACCTGGACCCGCTACGAGGGCGACCGCTACGACGCCCTCGTCCTGAGCGGCGAGGGCTCCACGACCGTGGTCACGGGCTCCGCGTCGTTCGACCGGCTGACGAAGATGGCCGAGGCGCTCAGGACCGGGTGACGGGCGCGGGTGGTGAACCCGCCGCGAACGTGACGAAGGGCCCCGGCGAGAACGCCGGGGCCCTTCGTGGTGTGCGACTGCGGGTGGTGCGTCGCTGCGGGTGGTGCGTCGCGGCGGTGGGACTCAGACCGTGGTGACGACGTGGTCGAAGTCGAGCCGCGGGGAGCGCGGGTAGGACGCGCCCTCGCCGGGACGGCCGATGTTGACCACCATCAGCGGGGTGTGGTCGTCGTCCAGGAACTCCTTCTGGACCCCGGCGAAGTCGAAGCCGGTCATCGGGCCCGCGGCCAGGCCGGCGGCGCGGACGCCGATGATGAAGTAGGCGGCCTGCAGGGCGGCGTTCATGCCGGCGGCGGACTCACGGGCGGCGCGCTCGGCGAAGAAGAGGTCCTTGGCCTGCGGGAACGCCGGGAACAGGGCCGGCAGCTCCTCGTGGAACTCGTTGTCCGCGGCGAGGATCGCGACCAGGGGAGCGGTGGCGGTCTTGGCCTGGTTGCCCTCGGCCATGTGCGGCACCAGACGCTCACGGGCCTCGGCGGAGCGGACCAGGACGATGCGCAGCGGGGTCTGGTTGAACGCGGTCGGGCCGTACTTGACCAGGTCGTAGATCGCCTGCACCTGCTCCTCGGTCACCGGCTCGTCGGTGAACGTGTTCGCGGTGTGGGCCTCGCGGAACAGCAGGTCCTGGGCGGCGGGGTCAAGAACGAGGGACATGAGGCAACTTTCGTGCGAGAGGAGGTGTACGTCCTCGACCGTACGCGAAGGAAGTTCAAAGTTCAACCAAAGCCTGATCGTGGTGATCTGCTTCACAGCGCCTCGGTGTTCGGGGCCCCCTCGCGACGGGCCGCCGGAGTCACCTGCCCCGGCCCGCCGCCTCCGCGTCGCCCTCGTCGTCCTCCGCCAGTGCCGCGTCCAGCCGCGCCCGCGCCCCGTCCAGCCAGCGGCGGCAGACCTTGGCCAGCTCCTCGCCGCGCTCCCAGAGGGCGAGGGACTCCTCCAACGTCGTACCGCCCGCCTCCAGGCGACGCACGACGTCGATCAGCTCGTCCCGCGCCTGCTCGTACCCCAGGGCGCGGTCGGTCTCGGAGGCCCCGGCCGCCTCGGTCGTCCCGTCGGCCTCGCTCACGTTGCTGGTCATGCGGCCCACCTTATGCGTCCCCTCCGACAGTCCCGGGTGCGCCGACAGTCCCGGGTGCGCCGAGCGCCCCCGGGGAGTCCCCGGTCCCCGCGCCGTCGGCCCGGACGGCGAACTCGCCCTCGGCCACCCGTGCCCGCAGCGGCTCCCCGGCTTCGACCTCGTCCGGCGCGCGGACCACATGGCCGTCGGACTTCTGCAGCACCGCGTACCCCCGCTGGAGCGTCGCCGCGGGGGAGAGGGCCACCACGCGCGCGTGCGTGTGCGTCAACTCCGAGACCGCGCGGTCCAGATGGTGCCCCAGGCAGCGGCGGCCCCGGTCCAGCAGCGAGCCCACGTGGTCGGCGCGCTCGTCGATCATGCGGTGCGGATCCTCCATCGAGGGGCGCGCGAGGGCATGCGCGAGCCCCCGCTCCTCGCGCTCCACGAACGCCTCCACGCACCGGCGCGCCCGGTCGCGCAGCCACCGCACCCGCTCGTACTCCTCGCCCACGTCCGGCACGACCTTCTTGGCCGCGTCGGTCGGCGTGGACGCGCGCAGGTCCGCCACGTAGTCCAGCAGCGGGGTGTCCGGCTCGTGCCCGATCGCCGACACGACCGGCGTACGACAGGACGCGACGGCCCGGACGAGCTGTTCGTCGGAGAACGGCAGCAGGTCCTCGACGCTGCCTCCGCCGCGCGCCACGACGATGACGTCCACGTCGGCCATCGCGTCCAGCTCCTTCACCGCCTGCACGACCTGGGGCACCGCGTGCACCCCCTGCACGGCGACGTTGCGCACCTCGAAGCGGACGGCCGGCCAGCGGTGCCGGGCGTTCTCCAGCACGTCCCGCTCGGCCGCCGAGGCCCGGCCGCACACCAGCCCGATCAGCTGCGGCAGGAAGGGCAGCGCCTTCTTCCGCTCCGGCGCGAACAGCCCCTCCGCGGCCAGCGACTTCTTCAACTGTTCCAGCCGGGCCAGCAGTTCACCGACTCCGACCGGCTTTATCTCCGTGGCCCGCAGCGACAGCTGGCCGCGCGGCGCGTACCACTCCGGTTTCGCGAGGACGACGACCCGGGCGCCCTCGCTGACCACGTCGGCCACCGCGTCGAACACCTGCCGGTAGCAGGTCACGCCCACGGAGATGTCGTGCGACGGGTCCCGCAGCGTGAGGAACACGACGCCCGCGCCCGGACGCCGCGACAGCTGGGTGATCTGCCCCTCGACCCACACCGCGCCGAGCCGGTCGATCCAGCCGCCGATGAGGCGGGAGACCTCGCCGACGGGGAGGGGGGATTCGGCGGACGTGTTGAGTGCCATGCGCCGAGGGTAGCGGGGGGTACGGACAGGGCCCTGTCGCGAGTTCGGGGGTGTGGTGCGGTGGTGCGGTGCGTTTTCGGGTGCGGGTCCGTCGTGGTCGCTCGCGCAGTTCCCCGCGCCCCTGAAAGCCCAGGCCCCCGCGGGCCTGAAAGAAGTCGGGCCCTGCGTCCCTGGAAGGCCACGGCGCCGCGGGCCTGAAAAGCGCGGGGCGCAGCCCCTGCTTCTCAGGGGCGCGGGGAACTGCGCGAGAAGCCCCACCGGACCAGCACCTCAAACGAACGAACCCCCCGCCCCTCCCCCCGCTTCCCTGGCGGAGCACCCGCCGGGGAACCCCCTACGATGGAAGGCATGACCGCTTCGCCTGGCCGCCGCCGTGTCCTCCTCGCCGCCCCGCGCGGCTACTGCGCGGGTGTCGACCGCGCGGTGATCGCCGTCGAGAAGGCCCTGGAGCAGTACGGGGCCCCGATCTACGTCCGCCACGAGATCGTCCACAACAAATACGTCGTGCAGACGCTGGAGCGGAAGGGCGCCATCTTCGTCGAGCAGACGGAGGAGGTCCCCGAGGGGAACATCGTCATGTTCTCGGCGCACGGCGTCGCCCCGACCGTCCACGACGAGGCCGCCCGCGGCAAGCTCGCCACCATCGACGCGACCTGCCCGCTGGTCACCAAGGTCCACAAGGAAGCCATCCGGTACGCCCAGGACGACTTCGACATCCTCCTGATCGGGCACGAGGGGCACGAGGAGGTCATCGGCACCTCGGGCGAGGCGCCGGACCACATCCAGCTCGTCGACGGCCCCGAGGACGTCGCCAAGGTCGAGGTCCGCGACCCGTCGAAGATCGTCTGGCTCTCCCAGACCACCCTCTCCGTCGACGAGACGATGGAGACGGTCGGCGCGCTCAAGCAGAAGTTCCCGCTGCTCGTCTCGCCGCCCAGCGACGACATCTGCTACGCCACGCAGAACCGCCAGCTCGCCGTGAAGCAGATGGGCGCCGAGGCGGAACTGGTCATCGTGGTCGGCTCCCGCAACTCCTCCAACTCGGTCCGGCTCGTCGAGGTCGCCAAGCTCGCCGGCTCGCGCGAGGCCTACCTCGTGGACTTCGCGAGCGAGATCGACGAGGCCTGGCTGGAGGGCGTGGAGACCGTCGGCGTCACCTCGGGCGCCTCCGTGCCGGAGGTCCTCGTCGAGGAGGTCCTCGAATGGCTCTCCCAGCGCGGTTACGGAGATGTCGAACTGGTCAAGGCCGCCGAGGAGTCGATCACCTTCTCCCTGCCCAAGGAACTCCGCCGCGACCTGCGCGAGGAGGCCGCCTCCCTGGTCGCCGAGCGCACCGGACAGGGCGCCTGACCCTCCCCGCATCCGCCGTACGGCCCCGGAACGTGAAGGTTCCGGGGCCGTACGCGTCCCACGGCGTGAGAATCCGGGCGCCCGGCGGCGGCCGGGCACCTCGCCGGCGTGACTGTCAGTCGTACGACGTAACGTAGGGCCATGCACATCTTCGGCGTGGACATCGGTGGTTCCGGGATCAAGGGCGCACCCGTGGACCTGGACCTGGGCGACCTGGCGGACGAGCGACACAAGGTGCTGACGCCGCACCCGGCGACGCCCGACTCGGTGGCCGACGGGGTCAAGGAGGTCGTCGACCACTTCGGGTGGACCGGCCCGGTCGGCATCACCTTCCCCGGCGTGGTCACGGGCGGCGCCACGATCCGTACGGCGGCCAACGTCGACAAGAGCTGGATCGACGTCGACGCGCGCGCCCTGCTGAGCGAGCGCATCGGCGGCCTGCCGGTGACCGTGGTGAACGACGCGGACGCGGCGGGCGTCGCCGAGATGCAGTTCGGAGCCGGGCGCGACCGTCAGGGCACGGTCATCCTGCTCACCTTCGGCACGGGCATCGGCAGCGCCGTCTTCTCCGACGGCGTCCTCGTCCCCAACACGGAGCTGGGCCACCTGGAGCTGGACGGCCACGACGCCGAGACCCGCGCCTCCACCAAGGCCAAGGAAGACCACGACCTGACCTATGAGCACTGGGCCAGGCGCGTCACCAAGTACCTTGCCCACGTCGAGATGCTCTTCTCGCCCGAGCTGTTCATCATCGGCGGCGGCGTCAGCCGCAAGTCGGCGAAGTTCCTGCACCTGCTTGAGGGGATCAGGGCGGAGATCGTCCCGGCCCAGCTGCAGAACAACGCGGGCATCGTGGGCGCGGCGATGCGGGCGGCGAAGGCCGGCTAGGAGCGGGCGGCGCACCGGGGCGGGGCGCGGGCGGGAGCCCGCAACGCCCCCTAGCGCCCCCGGGGGACGGTGTCGCGCGGCTGGGCCGGGGGCCTCGGGGTACGCGGCCCGCCCGGCCGGTGGCCGTCCGGGGTCCGGGGCCGGACACGGGCCGCCCGCCCCGGAACATCCGCTTCCGGGACCCGGCGCTGCCTGCCCTGCCCCCCGACCCGCGCCCGGCCCTCCCGGACGTACCGCTCCCGCTCGGCAGCCCGGTGGGCCATCAGCCGGAGCTTGCGCACGGTCACGATGACACCGGCGACGAGCGTGCCGCCGTACAACCAGCCCGCCTGCATGGCGAGGGCGGTGACAAGAGCCATGAGATGCCCGCCGAGGCCGCCCTCCCCCTCGGCCAGCAGCGGCAGTCCGGCCGCGAAGGCGATCGGGACGACGACGGGGGCGCTCGCCAGGTCGCCGCGCCGCACCCACACCGCAGTCAACGCGCTGACCAGCAGGAACAGCACCCCGTAGACGGCCGGGGACGCGCCGAACAGCAGCCGGTCGAGGCAGGCGAGCACGAACATCGCCGCCCCGCAGAACAACCCGCAGCCCAGGTCGGTGAGGCGTGGATTCGGCATCCGGCGCACGGCCCGCGCGACGCTCCGCACGGCTCGGACCGGCGGGGGTACGGGCCCGCGCGCGACCGGAGCACGAGGCGGCACGCTCGCGCCGGGTGCCCGGCCCCCTCTGCCGGCCTGCGGGGGAAGAGGCGGTGTGCCGCGCGGCGGCCCGGTCCGAGGGGGATGCGTCCTCTGTTGCTGCTCCACTCGTCCAACTTAGGTCGGTTAATGTGCCGAATGGGTTCAGAGACACGCCGTCGAGCGGACCTTGGCCAAGCGTTCGACAGTTCGCCGGACCGAGTGTCGGCACGCCGTAAACTGGGGGATCGGCCGGTCCTCCGGCCGCTGGGGCACGATCCGCCGGACTGGCCTCAGGCCCTGCCGCTCCAGCCCCCCGGCCGCCTGGCCCTCCTACATACGGGAAGTCGCAAACGTGTCGCTCACGATCGGAATCGTCGGTCTGCCCAACGTCGGCAAGTCGACCCTGTTCAACGCCCTGACCAAGAACGACGTGCTGGCGGCCAACTACCCGTTCGCCACGATCGAGCCGAACGTCGGCGTGGTGGGCGTCCCGGACGAGCGCCTGACCAAGCTGGCCGAGATCTTCAGCTCGCAGCGCGTCCTCCCGGCGACCGTCGACTTCGTCGACATCGCGGGCATCGTGCGCGGCGCCAGCGAGGGTGAGGGCCTCGGCAACAAGTTCCTCGCGAACATCCGCGAGTCGGACGCGATCTGCCAGGTCATCCGTGCCTTCCAGGACGAGAACGTCGTGCACGTCGACGGCAAGGTCTCGCCGAAGGACGACATCGAGACGATCAACACCGAGCTGATCCTCGCCGACCTGCAGACCATCGAGAAGGTTCTGCCGCGTCTCCAGAAGGAGTCGCGCATCAAGAAGGACATCGTCCCGAAGGTCGCCGCCGTCGAGGCCGCCAAGGAGATCCTGGAGAAGGGCGACACCCTCTTCTCCCAGGGCATCGTGCAGGGCTCCGGCAACGAGGAACTCCTTCACGACCTGCACCTGCTCACCACCAAGCCGTTCCTCTACGTCTTCAACGTCGACGAGGACGAGCTGACCGACGAGGACTTCAAGAACGAGCAGCGCGCGCTGGTGGCCCCCGCCGAGGCGATCTTCCTCAACGCCAAGCTGGAGCAGGACCTCGCCGAGCTGGACGAGGCGGACGCGATGGAGCTGCTGGAGTCGGTCGGCGCCGAGGAGCCGGGCCTGGCCACCCTCGCCCGGGTCGGCTTCGACACCCTGGGCCTGCAGACCTACCTCACGGCCGGCCCCAAGGAATCCCGCGCCTGGACCATCAAGAAGGGCGCCACGGCCCCCGAGGCGGCCGGCGTGATCCACACCGACTTCCAGAAGGGCTTCATCAAGGCCGAGGTCATCTCCTTCGCCGACCTCGTCGCAACAGGCTCCGTCGCGGAGGCCCGCGCCAAGGGCAAGGCCCGCATGGAGGGCAAGGAGTACGTGATGCAGGACGGGGACGTGGTGGAGTTCCGCTTCAACGTGTAGTCGTGCTGTCGCTGTGCGTCCAGAGATTCGTCGAGCGTGCAGGTCAGAAGGGGTCGTCTCCTCCCGGGGCCGGCCCCTTCGTGGTCACCGTGCCGGAGGGGCGCTGGATGTTCTGACGCCGGATCGGCCGGCGTCTCCCTCATGACGTGGGCCGCGAACGCCCGTCGAGGCCCGGTGCGGGCGGTGGCAGGATGCGGGGAGGGCCGGAGAGGGGCGGGACGGGTGGGGCGTGGCGAGCGGGACACCATCGCGAGGGGAGCACGACTCCACGAGGCTGCGCGGTCCGTGGTCGGTGACCACGCAAGGGCGGTGGAGGCGGTACGGGCGGCACTGAAGCCGATCCACGACGAGGCGGTGAAGCGGGAGCTCGACGCCATTCCCGTCGCCCGGCTGCAGGACGTCACCGAAGGTCGGCTGCGCCTGGGGAGCGTCGAGAAGAGCGGACTGCGCACCCTGGGCAGCGTTCTCGAAGCGGGCCCCTACCGGTTGCGGCAGATTCCCGGTGTCGGGCAGCGCACCGTCGACCACATGCTCGCCGCCGCCCGTCGGCTCTCCGAGGCCGTGCACGAGACCGTGGCCGTCCACATCGACGTGGACCGGCCGGAACCGCGCACCACAGCGCTCGTCATGGCCCTGCACGTCCTGGTGGAGGCCGGCCCGGACGCACGGCGTGCGGTCGACAAGGCCACCCTCCTGACGGAACGGCTCGGTCCGTTGCTGGCCGACGCGAGGCCCGCCGCCGGCAGGGTCCGGATGCTTCTGGCCGGCCAGGAGAAGAAGGCCCGCGCGCGGGCGGCGGTCGCCGAGATCCGGTCGCTGGTGGACGAGGCGGACCGGGCGGGCCTGCCCGAGCTGCTCGCCCAGGCGTCGGTGGACCTGCTCCGGGGGCTCTCGTCCGACGTCGCGGCCTGGGTGGACTTCGAACTCCGTTCCGCCGAGTACTACAGCTTGCTCGCCGAGATCTCGGGGCGGCTGCCGGACGCGGCCGCCGCCGAGGGCTTCCTGCCGGACGAGGTCGCGGAGCGGGTACGGGCCCAGCACCTCGACGACACGCACCGGCGCGTCTCCTTGCGCGGTTACCAGGCGTTCGGCGCACGGTTCGCGCTCGCGCAGCGCAAGGTGCTGCTCGGCGACGAGATGGGCCTCGGGAAGACCATCCAGGCGATCGCGGTCCTCGCCCACCTGGCAGCCGAGGGGCAGAGCCGGTTCATGGTCGTCTGCCCCGCGAGCGTCCTCGTGAACTGGACACGGGAGATCGAGGCCCGCAGCGCCCTGCGCGTCACGGTGCTCCACGGCCCCGACCGGCACTACGCGTTCGCCGACTGGAAGGGGCGGGGCGGCGTCGGGGTGACCACGTTCGACGCGCTGCGCGGCTTTCCCGCCCCGGGCGGCGGGGAGGTCGGACTGCTCGTGGTGGACGAAGCGCACTCGGTGAAGAACCCGCAGGCCAAGCGGTCCCGAGCGGTCGCCCTGTGGGCGGAGCGCTGCGGGCGCGCGCTTTTCATGACCGGAACCCCGATGGAGAACAGGGTCGTGGAGTTCCGCAACCTGGTCCGGATGCTCGACGGCGACGTCGCGGACTCGCTCGGCGAACGTGACGCGTTGGCCGGATCGGTCGCCTTCCGCAAGGCCGTGGCCCCGGTCTACCTGCGGCGCAACCAGGAGGACGTGCTGACGGAACTTCCGAGTCTCCAGCAGACCGACGAGTGGGAGGAGTTGAGCGCGTCGGACGAGGAGGCGTACCGCGAAGCCGTGCGCGCGGGCAACTTCATGGCCATGCGCAGGGCCGCGTACACGCGTCCCGAGAAGTCGGCCAAGCTGGGCCGGCTCCGGGAGATCGTTCAGGAGGCGTGCGAGAACGGGCAGAAGACGGTGGTCTTCTCCAATTTCAAGGACGTACTGGGTGTGGTGCAGGAGGCTCTCGCGGCCGGAACCAGCGGGGCCGTTCCGGTGTTCGGTCCGCTGACCGGTGGCGTCCCGGCCGGGCGTCGCCAGGAGATCGTCGACGACTTCGCCGGTGTCCAGGGCCCCGCGGTGCTCCTGGGGCAGATCCAGGCAGCGGGTGTCGGCCTCAACATGCAGGCCGCCTCGGTGGTCGTCATCTGCGAACCCCAGATCAAGCCGACCATCGAACATCAGGCGGTGGCCCGGGCCCACCGTATGGGCCAGGTCAGACCGGTTCGCGTGCACCGTCTCCTCGCCACCGGGGGCGTGGACGAACGCCTGGTGAAGATGCTGGAGGCCAAGACGCGCCTGTTCGATGCCTACGCCCGTCGCAGCGCCGTGGCCGAAGCCACCGCGGACGCGGTCGACGTGTCGGACACCGAGCTGGCACGCCGGATCGTCGAGGAGGAACAGGCTCGTCTGGGTATGACGGACGAGAGGCTCATGCCGGCCGAGTGAGTCGGGCGCAGGTCGGTACGGTCGATACGAGGTGGGGGCGACGGGGATGTCGTCGCAGGCGTGGGCACTTCAACGTCCGAGCGGGTGGCACCACTGCGTCGCCGCTCCGGCAGTCATGCGGGTGAGAGCGGGGGCCCTGCTTTCGACGGCGGCCGGCGGATGTGCGTGAGCGGTGACCGCACGGACGTCCGGGGATGTCGATCTCCCGGCGCGGGCAGTCCTTCAGCAGGTGGTCCGCATCGGGCTGGGAGGGGAATCCCATGTGGGTGGCACTGGCGATACTCGGCGTGCTCGTGGTGTTCAACGGTGAGTTCCGGGTGCTGGCGGTCGCCGCCGGGGCACTCCTGCTGTGGGTCGGTCACAAGCGGAGCAACATGCTGCTGACGGCGATCGGCGCGGGCTTCCTGGCGCTGATGCTGTACGCGGCGTACTGACCGATGCGGATGCGGATGCGGGTGCGGATGCCTATGTCTATGCCGGGCCCCGGTTCCGGACCGGCCCGGCTCGGGCGAAGTCCCCGGCCCCTCAGCTCCCCGCCACTCCTGTCTTCACCCCCGCGCCGCACAACGGCACCACCGCCGAGCGCGCCCCCAGCGCCCCCTCCCGTACGGCCGCCCAGCAGGCCACGCCCGTGGACTCGACGTACAGGCCCCGGGAGGCCAGGTCGCGTTGCGCGTGGCGGAGTTGGTCCTCCGTGACGGTGAGGAAGGTGCCGCCGGAGTCGCGGACCGCGCGGAGGATCTGGCGGGCCCGGGGCGGGCGGGGGATGGCGATGCCCTCGGCCAGGGTGGGGGCCGTGGTGGTGTCCCCGACGAGGTCGTCGGCGCCCTCGGTCCAGGCGTGGGCCAGCGGTGCCACGGCGGCCGACTGGACGGCACAGAGGGCCGGGCGGCGGTCGATGAGGCCCGCCGCGTGCAGTTCGGCGACGGCGAGGGCCGCGCCCAGCAGCAGCGTGCCGTTGCCGACGGGGACGACGAGCACCTCGGGGAGCCTGCCGCCGAGGTCCTCCCACAGTTCGTGGACGTAGGTCTTGGTGCCGTGCAGGAAGTACGGGTTGTAGACGTGCGAGGCGTAGAAGACGCCGTCCGCGTCCGCCGCCTCCCGGGCCGCGCGGGCCGTCGCCTCGCGGCCGCCGTCGACGAGGTGGAGCTGAGCGCCGTGGGCCCCGATCTGCTCCAGCTTCTTGTCCGAGGTGCCGAGCGGGGCGTACACCGTGCAGGGCAGCGCGGCCCGGGCGCAGTACGCGGCGAGGGCCGTGCCCGCGTTGCCGCTGCTGTCGGCGATCACCTGCCTGGGCCCCAGTCGCAGCGCCAGCTCGGCGAGGAGCACCGCGCCCCGGTCCTTGAAGGAGAGCGTCGGCATGAGGAAGTCGAGCTTGGCCCGGATGCCGTCCTTCAGCTCGACGAGCGGCGTCCGGCCCTCGCCGAGGGAGACGGTGGGCGAGGCCAGGGGGAGGCATTCCGCGTAGCGCCAGAGCGAGTTCACCCGGCCGGTCAGGGATTTGAGCGGCGCCGGTGTGGGCGCGAAGTCCAGATCGAGGGGGCCCCGGCAGGCCGGGCAGCACCAGGCGAGGGAGGTAGTGGGGACGCGCGTGCCGTCCTTCGGGCAGAAGCGATCCGGCAGAGGGGTCATGGGCGAAGGGTAGTGGGGTCGGTCCGGTTGTCCGGGACGGTCGGTGACGGTGCGTCATGACGCCGCGGTGGCCGGTGGCGCGTCCGCAGCCGGTGATCCGGACGCCGGGCAGGGCACGGTGACGCGGCCCCCGCTTTCTTCCCCGGGCCGTCCTTTCTGCGTATCGCCCGCCTTCGTCGTCCGCTTACGATGCGCCAAGTCGTACGCCAGTTCCCACCCACTCGGCGCAAGGAGCAGCTGTATCCGTGGCCACACCACCGCCCCTCGGGCCCCAGCCACCTCAGGGCGGTGGCCCGTTCCCGCCCCCGGGGCAGCCGTACCCGTACCAGGCGCCGCACCAGGTCCGGGGTCAGCTCCCGGGTCAGGCGTGGGGACAGGCCTGGGGGCGGGCGTACCCGTTGCCGAGGCCCGCGCCGCCCGTCAACGGGCTCGCGATCGCCGCGCTCGTGCTCGGGGTGCTGTGCTTCCTGCCGGGCGTCGGGCTGCTCCTGGGGATCCTCGCGCTGGCGCAGATCCGGAAGAAGGGGGAGCGCGGCAAGGGCATGGCGGTGGCCGGAATCGTGCTCTCGACGGTCGGCGCGCTGCTGACGACGCTCGCGTTCACCACGGGTGGCGCGCGCGGCGCGTGGGAGGGCCTGCGTGACGCGGCGAACGGTGCGGGCGGCACCTTCTCGGTGGCCACGGGCGAGTGCTTCGACACGCCGAGCGGCTCCTTGGAGGGGTACACGGACGACGTCGACGTCGTGCCGTGCGACGGCGAGCACGACGCCGAGGTGTTCGCCGGCTTCTCGCTGCCGGACGGCCCCTACCCGGGCGACGACGCGGTGACCGAGGCCGCCGACGACCGGTGCTACGCGCGCTCGGCGTCCTACGTGATGGACCCCTGGGGTCTCCCGGCCGACGTCGACGTCTACTACTTCACGCCGACCCGGGAGAGCTGGCGGTACGGCGACCGCGAGATCACCTGCATGTTCGGCAACACGGACCCCGAGGGCGGCCTGACCGGCTCGCTGCGGCAGGACGAGACCACCCTCGACGACGACCAGCTCGCCTTCCTGAAGGCCGACGCGATCCTGGACGACGCCTTCGACGGGATGCCCGACACGGAGTACGTCGAGGACGATCTGGCCGGGCACAAGGCGTGGGCGTCGCAGGTGGCCGCGGCACTGGAACGGCAGACGAGGGCGTTGCGCACGCACGACTGGGAGCCGGGCGCCGAGCAGGCGGTCACCGACTACGCCGAGGCACTGGACGGCGCACGCGAGGAGTGGCGGGCGGCGCACGAGGCCGACGACGCCGGGGACTTCACCGACCACTGGGACAGGGCGCACCGGCTGACCGACGGCCCGAAGGCGGTCACCGCACGCGAGGCTCTGGGGCTGGCCACCGAGTCGCCGACGGGCGACGACGAGGGCACCGGCAGGGGCGGAGACGACGGCGAGACCGAAGCGGAGGTGTGACGGCACCCATAGTGGGGAGAAAGTGCCTGCGTAAAGCCCTCCGCGGACACATGTCATCACATC
This sequence comes from Streptomyces bottropensis ATCC 25435, assembly GCF_000383595.1. Taxonomy (NCBI): domain Bacteria; kingdom Bacillati; phylum Actinomycetota; class Actinomycetes; order Kitasatosporales; family Streptomycetaceae; genus Streptomyces; species Streptomyces bottropensis. The sequence goes on from NZ_KB911581.1 coordinate 1,421,431, forward strand.
GAGTGATTCTCTGGCCTTTGCTTGCATGGTCGAACCCACGGTTGCCACGCTGTTGCTGTCTGTACATCCTGATGGGAGCGGCCAGTGACTTTCGGTGAGCAGCCGGCGTACTTGCGTGTCGCGGGTGATCTCCGCAGGAAGATCGTGAACGGATCGCTGCCGCCGCACACCCGCCTTCCCTCGCAGGCCCGTATCCGCCAGGAGTACGGCGTTTCGGACACGGTCGCGCTGGAGGCCCGCAAGGTGCTCATGGCCGAGGGGCTGGTGGAAGGCCGCTCCGGTTCGGGGACGTATGTGCGAGAGCGGCCGGTGCCGCGCCGGGTCGCCCGCTCCGGGTTCCGGCCCGCCGGTGGCGCCACACCCTTCCGCCAGGAGCAGGCCGACATCGCGGCGCGCGGCAGCTGGGACTCGCGCAGCGAGCAGGTCGAGGCGGGCCGGACGGTCGCTGAGCGGCTCGCGATCCAGATCGGCGACCGTGTGATGTGCACCCGGTACACCTTCCGGGACGCGGGGGAGATCATGATGCTCTCCACCTCCTGGGAGCCCCTCGCCGTCACGGGCCGCACACCCGTGATGCTTCCCGAGGAGGGCCCCCTCGGGGGTATGGGCGTCGTCGAGCGCATGGCGGCGATCGACATCGTCGTCGACAACGTCACCGAGGAGGTCGGCGCCCGCCCCGGCCTCGCCGAGGAGCTGCTCGCCCTCGGCGGCGTCCCCGGGCATGTCGTCCTGGTCGTCCAGCGCACGTACTTCGCCTCCGGCCGGCCGGTCGAGACGGCGGACGTGGTGGTCCCGGCGGACCGCTACCAGGTGGCGTATCACCTGCCGGTGAAGTGAGGTCGTGCCGCTGCGCGTTCGGAAATCAGGCTCACCGCGGGTGTAGGGGGCGGTGGCGCCGACATGGGTCAAGTGGCCTTTGCCGGAGGGAAGTTGGACCTGTCGGGGCTACGGGGGTGCATCCGAACGTAGTTCGAATTCGGTCGTTCTTGGCGCCGGGGCGCGAGGACGTCCGGTAGCTGCCCGTTTCGTGCGACGGGCGCGGGATCGCTGCTCGTCGGAGCGCTGGGGGGCGCGCGGGTGGTGATCGGCGGCGCGTGCGACGGGGTGCGCCCCCCTCGTCTTGGCTGGTTGCGTACCTCTTTGTGAAAAGACAGATTCGCTGCGTGAAGGTTAGGCGTACGCTCGGGCATATGCGGATTGCGGTTTCCTTAGGTGACGGGGCGCGGCGGCATCCGGGGGCGGGACCTGGGCGGGCCGGGGCGGGAAGGAGCGGTGGGGGTCGATGAACGACGGCACGATCACTCTTCCCTGGCTCGTGGTGCGGCAGGACGACAACGGCAATCGCTACCGGGTGGGCCGGTACGCGACGCGCGCCGAGGCGCAGCAGATCGCGGACAGCCTCGACAGTCGCGGCCACAAGCAGCTCTACTGGGTCGAACGCATCGGACAGAACGGGCACAGCAGCCAGAACGTCCAGAACGGCCAGAACGGCCACGGTGGGAGTAACTGATCCACCCCGCCCGGCGTCCGTGTCCGCTCCCGTAGGCTCCCGCGCATGACCGAACCGATCGTGGTGGTGGGAGCCGCTCTGCTGAGCGGCGGGCGCCTGCTCGCCGCACGCCGCAGCGCACCGCCTGAGCTGGCCGGACGCTGGGAACTGCCCGGCGGCAAGGTGGAGCCCGACGAGTCGCCCGAACAGGCGCTTGTACGTGAGTTGCGCGAGGAGTTGGGCGTCGAGGCGAAGTCCGCGGGGCGCGTGCCCGGCGAGTGGCCGGTGCGGCCGGGGTACGTGCTCCAGGTCTGGATCGCGCGTCTGCTGTCCGGTGAGCCGCGGCCGCTGGAGGACCACGACGAGCTGCGGTGGCTGACCGTGGACGAGGTGTGGGACGTCGACTGGCTGGACCAGGACGTGCCGGCCGTGATGGAGGCGGCGCGGGTGGCCTGGGGCGACGTCGGCTGAGCGGTCGATCGCCGGGTGTCATGGCCCGTCGGGATTCGGTGCCGGCCCCGGTGCGGGGGTGTGTCCCCTCGGCCCCCGCGGACGTCCCGCGCGAGCCACCGGGGACACCCGCGCCACCGGCCCGGTCCGGGAGTGTCGCCCGGGAGTGCCGCCACTTCGCCCCCGGGACGCCACGGCGGTGAGTATCGTGGCTGCGGGTCGAGTGCGGCCGATCGCGCGGTTCTCCGCGCCCCCTGCGGGCCCGTCCTGGGTGCGCTCCCTACGCCGTTCGTGCCACAGTGCGACCTCGTGCGCGGTACTTCGGCAGGGATATCGGGTATGTGCCCATTAACCCCATGAAACCGGACAGGGCCTGCTTCTGGACTGGGAAGTGATCGGCGTGATCGACAGCGGAGACGACTGCGCCGAGTGGACCTTTCCGGCGGAGCCGGGGGCGGTGCGGGACGCGCGTGCCGTCGTGCGACGGCAACTGCGCGAGTGGGGCCTCGATGTGCTCGGGGACATCACCGCCCTGTTGGTGAGCGAGTTGGTGACCAATGCGCTGCGGCACGCCACCGGACCCATCGGGGTGCGGCTCGTGCGTCCCTCCGGCCCCTCAGGCGCACTCCTGGTCGAGGTTTCCGATCCACTGCCCGATCCGCCCCGCGAACGCGCGGCCGATGTCGACGACGAGAGCGGCCGGGGCCTGCAGTTGGTGGCCTGTTCCTCACGGGCCTGGGGTACCCGCCCCGGCGAAGCGGGCAAGACCGTGTGGTTCGAACTCGCGGTTCCCGGCTGAGCGGGCGTGTCGGCGTACGGGACGAAGAACCCGGTGCACGGCGGGAGTCCACGGCGTACGGTTCGAGCGGGGGCGGCTCCCCGGGGCGCGCGTGCGACCGACTGGTTCAAGCCAGTAGGGCTGGCTGGAGTCTTTGATTCGAGAGGGCACCGCCTGGTTAGAAGACTTGGGACTATGTTCCGGCCGGTCCAAAAATGATCGGGACCGTGCTGTGATCGTGAACACCGTGTTGCGCGGCGCCGTAGTGCTGGATACTGCGGGCAGCCGCCCCTGGTGACCGAAGCCGGACGCGGTGAGCTGGAGGGGACGGTTCGCGTGAGCGAGATACCAGCGAAGGCCACGGAGTCCACGGGTTCCCGGAACCCGTCGGACCGCGCGAGGCCCGAGGCCGCAGAAGATTCCGGCCTGGGCGGAGCCACGCGCGACAGCGGGGCCGCACGCGGCGAAGCGGGCGACGGCCGCCCGGGTCGCGGGTCCGGGAACCGAGGGCCGCAGGGGCGGCCGTCCGGGGAGCGAACGCCCGAGGGGCGACCGTCCGACGCGCGCGCCGGTGCTGCCGACGGTTCCAGCGGTGCCGAGGGTGGCGCGAGTGTCATGGGTGGTCACGGCACCGGGGACTCGATGTGGCAGACCAGCGCGCCCGGATCCATCTACGACTACATCAAGGTCGCCTCGTTCTCGATCGGTGCCGACGGGCTCGTCGACCAGTGGAGCCTGCGCGCCGAGCAGTTGTTCGGCATTTCCGCCGAGCGGGCCGTGGGGATGGACCCCATCGAGGTGTTCATCGACCCCGACCGGCGTGAAGAGGGCCAGCGGAAAATGGCCGAGGTCCTCGACGGCCGGGAGTGGACCGGTGTGGTCCCCTTCCGTGTGCCGGGTCCCGAAGGGATGGAGGGGCTGGCCGAGGTCTATGTGATGCCCACCACCGTGGAGGGCGGTGAACGGGCCGCGGTGTGCATCGTCGTGGACGTCCGCACCCTGCGCCGGATCGAGACCGATCTTGCCGCTTCGCAGGCGATTTTCGGCCAATCCCCGTTCGGTTTCCTTCTGATAGACACCGATCTTCACGTGCGGCGCGCCAACCAGCGCTTCGCCTCCATCTACGGCGGCGAGGTCGACGACCACCGCGGCCGGGGCGTCCACGACTATCTGCAGTCCCCGGAGGCCGAGCGGGTCGAGGCCACCCTGCGCCGCGTCCTGGAGACCGGCGACTCGATCACCGACATGCACATCACGGGCTTCGTGCCCGGCTCCGAGGAACGCCGCCACTGGTCCATCAACCTCTACCGCGTGCACAGCGGCACCGGCCGCCCCATCGGCATCGCCTGGCTCGGCATCGACATCACGGCCCGTCGCTCCGCCGCCCGCGAGGCCGCCGCCGCCCGCCGCAACCTCGCCCTCCTCAACGAGGCCGGCTCACGCATCGGCAACTCCCTCGACCTGGAGACGACCGCCCGCGAACTGCTCGACGTCGTCGTCCCGGGCTTCTGTGACCTGGCCACCGTCGACCTCTACCAGGGCCTCCTGATGGGCGACGAGACCCCGCCCGGACTCGCCGACGGCAGCGCCGAACTGCGCCGCGTCGCCTTCGCCAGCGCCGTCTCCGACGCGCCCTTCGTCGGCGGACCGGCCCCCGTGCGGGTCGGCGCGGTCCACCACTACCCGTTCAACTCTCCTTGCGCGGACGCCCTGCGCACCGCCCGCCCCCAGGAGGTGCCGGAGGAGGGCAACCTCATCCAGTCGACGCTCGCCGTGCCGATGGTCGCGCACGACACCGTCGTCGGACTCGTGCAGTTCTCCCGCACGAAGGGCAGCGAGCCGTTCGGCGAACGCGACGGGGGCCTGGCCGTCGAGCTGGCCGCCCGCGCCGCCGTCTGTATCGACAACGCGCGCCTCTACCGCCGCGAGCACGAGCGCGCCCTCATCCTGCAGCGCTCCCTGCTGCCGCCGGGCGACCCCGAGGCCTCCGGGCTCGACATCGCCTGCCGCTATCTGCCGGGCAACGCGGCCACCGAGGTCGGCGGCGACTGGTTCGACGTCATCGAACTCCCCGGCCACCGCACGGCACTCGTCGTCGGCGACGTGATGGGCCGCGGACTGCGGGCGGCGGTGGCGATGGGCGAACTGCGCACGGCTGTGCGCACGTTGGCCCTGCTGGACCTCGAACCCGCCGAGGTCCTCTCGGCACTCGACGAGATCGCCCGCGGCCTCGGCACCCCCGGCGGCGGCCAGTCGGCCTCCCGCACCTCAGCCAGCCGCCCCCGCGACAAGGATCTCTCCGAGGTCTACCTCGCCACCTGCGTCTACGCCGTCTACGACTCGGTGACCCGCCGCTGCACCTTCGCCAACGCGGGCCATCTGCCGCCGGTACTGGTCGAGCCCGGCGAGAGCGCGCTGATGCTCGACGTGCCGCCCGGCATGCCGCTCGGCGTCGGCGGCGAGCCCTTCGAGGAGGTGGAGGTCGAACTACCCGAAGGCGCACTGTTGGCGCTCTACACGGATGGACTGGTCGAATCCCGCGACCATCCCCTCGACGAGGGCCTCCAGGCGTTCGTCGGCGCGCTCACGGACCCCGCACAGCCGCCGACCGCGCCGCGCGGCGACGCACCCCGGTCGCTGGAGGACGTCTGCGACCACGTCCTCAACACCCTCGACACCCACCACGGCGAGGACGACATCGCGCTGCTGATGGCCCGTGTCCAGGGGCTGCCGGAGGACTCCGTCGGCGACTGGACCCTGCCGCGTGAGCCGCGCAGTGTGGGCCGCGCCCGCGAGCACGCCCGCGGCCGGTTGCAGGCCTGGGACCTGGAACCCCTCATCGACACCGCGGAACTGCTGGTCAGCGAGCTGGTCACCAACGCGCTGCGGTACGGCGAGGGCGAGATACGGCTGCGACTCCTGCTCGACAGAACGCTTGTCTGCGAGGTGTGGGACGCGGGTCTCGTGCAGCCCCGCCGGCGCCGGGCGCGTGACACGGACGAGGGCGGGCGAGGGCTCCAGCTCGTCGGCCTGCTGTCCGCCGCGTGGGGGTCCCGCCGGACGCCTCGCGGCAAGACCGTGTGGTTCGAACTGCCGCTGCCGGGCGGGGAGCACGGGCTGACGGATCCGGCCGAGGCGTTGCTGAGCCTGTTCTAGGGCGGAGTGCCGGGGGCCGGGACTCGCCCTGTCAGAACTGGCCGCCCGCCGTTCTGCGGGCGCGGGTCGCCGTTCCGCCGTAGCAGGCGGGGCCCCGCAGGTCGGCCCGGCCGTCGCCACCGGGGGGCTCGCCGAGGACGATGCCGCCCAGCAGGGCACCGGCCAGGCCGTCGCCGACGGGGCCGCCGTACGGATTGCCGTACGCCCGGACGTCCTGCTCGGCGAGGTGCCGGGCCTCCTGGGCCAGGGCGTGGGCCCGCCGGGTGTCCGCCGCCTTTTCCACGTTCTCGTCCTGCCCGGCGGAGTCCGTCGGCATCGCCTGCGTCAGATGCCGTTCCGCCTCCCACAGCCGGGTCCTGGCAGGCGCGCCCACCGCTCCCCGGTGCGTGGTGACGAAGTCCGCCGCGGTGGCGACCGCGCTGTGGGCCGGGAGGAACCAGCGGTCCTGACGGCGCAGGACGTCGAAGGGGTCGTCGTGCGTGCCGGTGGAACGGGCAGCCTGCCCGGCGGTCACCGTGGCGTGCGCCAGCTCGGCGGCGAGCCGTTCCACCCCGGTCACGAACAGGTCCGCCTGGTCGATGGCGCCCTCGGCGGCCCGCAGGTGCGCGGCCGCGGTGTGCAGGTCGCCCGGATAGGCGGCCTGGCGGGCCCGGTTCAGCTCGGTGGTGGCGAAGACAAGGCGGTCCTTGGCCTGTTCGACATGGCCGGCGACGGGGAGCGAGACGGCCGGGGCGTAGTCCTCGCGCAGGGTGGTGAGGGTGGCGGCCGCTGTCGCCGTACGGCCGGCCAGCTCGCGGAAGCGGGTCTCCGCGCACTCCAGGGCGGGGGTGATGTCCCGCTCCAGGGCTCGGAGTTGGTCGAAGGCGGGCGTCGCCGTGTCGAGTCGCCGCTGTGCGGTCGTGCACCGGGTGAGGATCTCTTCCAGCAGCGCGCGTTCCTCGTCGGGCGACAGGGCGCCGCGCTCCTCGTCCAGCCGCAGATCCGCCCGGCAGGCCCCCGCCAGCTCCCGCCGCGCGTCCGCCAACGCCTCCACGAACGGCTGTACCGCGTCCCGGCCCGCAGGGGTCTCGGCGAAGGGCATGGCCGGGTCGAGGGGGATCGCGGCCTCCGAGCGGGGCTCGGCCGAGTCGACTGTGGGGGGTCCGGCGTCCGCGTCGGTGGGGCCGGTCGGTTGCGCCGCGTGGGGTGTGGGTGGGGCGGCGGCGGGATCGGGCGGGGTGGGGTCGGGCGGGCCTTGTTCCTCGGGTGGGGCGGCGTCGGAGACCGCCGGAGTTTCTCCGTGCGGCTGCGGCTGCGGCTCGGCTTCCGGCTGCGGATCGGGCTCGGCGTCTTCGGCGGGGCCGGCCGGGGCTTTCGCGGAGGGCTCGGTGTCGTCGTGGTCCGTGGGCCGGTCCGGGGGCGGCCCGGCGGCAACGTGGCCCGGGCGGGCCGCCGCGAAGCGGAGTTCCTCGGCGCTGGTACGGACACTGTCGTCGGTCTCGACGAGCAGCCGCTGGGCCCGGAGATGGAGGTCGGACAGGGGGCTGGTCGGCGGTGCGTAGGTGCCGGTCGGCGTCGTGCGCAGCCGGGCGCGGCGTCGGCGTCGTACGAGCGAGTACGCGGCCACGGCGACGGCCGCGCCCGCGGCGGCCACCGGCAGGATCAGATCCGCCCCGGACGCCTCGTCACCGACCGGCGCCGCCGCACCGACGCCGGGCGCCACCGGCCGTGCGCCGGTGGCCGGGGGCGCGAGTGGCACGGCGGCGGGGCCACCGGGTGCGGTGCCGGCACCTGCTTCCAAGGGCCACCCGCCGATGGCCGGGAACGTGGACCATGCGGGATCGACCGGATGTGCGGGGCGGCTTCTCGTACGGTCTGTCACCCCGGGGGAGCCGTCGCTGTCCGCAGTGCCGGGTCGTCGGTCGGCGGCGGGGCCGACGGTTGTCGTGCCCGTGCCCGTGCCCGTGCCCGTGCCTGTGCCCGTGTCCTGCGTCCGGGACGGCTTGTCGTCGTGGGGTGGGGCGGATTGTCTCTCGGCAGCCGGTCCGACGGCCGTCCTTCCCGCGTCCGGCGGCGCCTCGGTCGGCTCGCCGCCGTCCGCGGGCACCACCCGGGGCGAACCCGGGGCCGTGTCGCCCGCGTGGCGTGTGTCGGCGGGGCGGTCCGTGGATCGCCCTTCGGCCGGTTGCGTGGTCGTGGGGAGCAGGAGCCAGGCCAAGGCTGCGAGCACCCCGAAGGCGGTGTGGGCCAGGCGCACGGCTATGTGCGACGTGGCGCCCCGCGCTCGGCTCCTTCTCAGACGCGACGTCACATTTGGGAGCGTATGGCCGGACTCGCGCGGTCGCGAGCGGGGGACGGCGGAGTGGGGAGGACGAGGGTCGGCACCGACGGCGAAGGCCAGGCAGAACCGCTTCCCCCGCGAGGGTGGTCCTGATCGTCGCCTGCTCGGTGCTGTCGTACCCCGCGAGCCGCCCCGGCCGCGTCGCCACCCGGTGACGCGCGGGCGGTGACGCGCGGCGACCGCGATGCCCGGATGACGACCCGCACCACCCCCGAGGGCCGGCCCTCACCCCGCCGAGGACCGCCTCCTGATCTTCGACCCCAGCCACACCAGCGGGTCGTACTTGCGGTCCACGGCACGCTCCTTCAACGGGATCAGCGCGTTGTCCGTGATCTTGATGCCTTCGGGGCAGACCTCGGTGCAGCACTTGGTGATGTTGCAGTAGCCGAGACCGTGTTCGTCCTGGGCCGTCTTCTTGCGGTCCAGGCCGGTGTCCTCCGCCGCGTCCAGCGGGTGCATGTCCAGCTCCGCGACGCGCATGAGGAAGCGCGGGCCCGCGAAGGCCGGCTTGTTCTCCTCGTGGTCGCGGACGACGTGGCAGGTGTCCTGGCACAGGAAGCACTCGATGCACTTGCGGAACTCCTGCGGACGGTCCACGTCCTCCTGCATCATGCGGTACTCGCCGGGACCGAGCTTCTCCGGCGGCACGAAGGCCGGGACCTCGCGCGCCTTGGTGTAGTTGAACCCCACGTCCGTGACCAGGTCACGCACGACGGGGAAGGCCCGCAGCGGCGTGACGGTGATCGTCTCGTCCCGCTCGAACACCGACATCCGGGTCATGCACATCAGCCGGGGACGGCCGTTGATCTCGGCGGAACACGAACCGCACTTGCCCGCCTTGCAGTTCCAGCGGACGGCGAGGTCGGGTGTCCGGGTCGCCTGGAGCCGGTGGATGATGTCGAGCACCACCTCGCCCTCGTTCACCTCGACCTCGAAGTCCTCCAGGGCGCCGCCTCGCACATCGCCCCGCCACACCCTGAAGCGCGCCTCGTAGCCGCTCATGACCGCGCCTCCTCGTGGCTGTCGTAGCCGCTCACTCGTACAGCTCCTCTTCGGCGAGGTACTTGACCAGCTCCTCCTTGTCGAACAGGGCGAGCAGGTCGGGACGGATGGCTTCGGTGGTCTCCCGGGTGAGGGCGATCTGGCCGACGACGGGGTCCCAGGTCTCCGGCCCGCCCGTCGGATCGGAGAGCCGGCACAACAGGTTGATCCGGCGCCAGTCGCGGTCCATCGTCGGATGGTCCTCGCGGGTGTGGCCGCCACGCGACTCGGTGCGCTCCAGCGCGGCCCGGGCCACACACTCGCTGACCAGCAGCATGTTCCGCAGGTCGAGGGCGAGGTGCCAGCCCGGATTGAACTGCCGGTGCCCCTCCACACCCGCCCGCCGCGCCCGCACCCGCAGGTCGGATAGCTTCTCCAGCGCCTGCTCCATCTCGCCCTCGCGGCGGATGATGCCGACCAGGTCGTTCATGGCCTGCTGCAGTTCCTGGTGGAGGGTGTACGGGTTCTCCGGTGGCCGGCCGGCCTCCAGACCCGGCTCCGGACCCTCGGCGGAGAACGGCCGCAGCGCCTCAGCGGCGGCCGTGTCCACCTCGATGTCGTCCACCGGGGGCCGGGCCCCGCTCAGGCCCGCCGTGTACGCGGCCGCGTGCTGCCCCGCCCGGCGGCCGAACACGAGGAGGTCGGACAGGGAGTTGCCGCCCAGCCGGTTGGAGCCGTGCATCCCGCCGGCCACCTCACCGGCCGCGAACAGGCCCGGCACCCCGCGCGCCGCCGCCGTGTCCGACTCGACCGCGATCCCGCCCATCACGTAGTGGCAGGTGGGCCCGACCTCCATCGCCTCCGCCGTGATGTCGACGTCCGCCAGCTCCTTGAACTGGTGATACATCGACGGCAGCCGGCGCCGGATGGTCTCCGCGGGCATCCGCGTGGACACGTCCAGGAAGACCCCGCCGTGCGGCGAGCCCCGGCCCGCCTTCACCTCGGAGTTGATGGCCCGCGCCACCTCGTCGCGCGGCAGCAGTTCGGGCGGGCGGCGGTTGTGGTCCGGGTCCTCGTACCAGCGGTCGCCCTCCTCCTCGGACTCCGCGTACTTCTCCTTGAAGACGTCCGGGACGTAGTCGAACATGAACCGCTCGCCCTCGGAGTTGCGCAGGACGCCGCCGTCCCCGCGCACCGACTCCGTGACGAGGATGCCCTTGACCGAGGGCGGCCAGACCATGCCCGTCGGATGGAACTGCACGAACTCCATGTTCAGCAGCGGCGCCCCCGCGAGCAGTGCCAGTGCGTGGCCGTCGCCCGTGTACTCCCACGAGTTCGACGTCACCTTGAACGACTTGCCGATCCCGCCGGTGGCGATGACCACGGCCGGAGCTTCGAGGACGAAGAAGCGCCCGGATTCGCGCTCGTAACCGAAGACGCCGCAGACGCGGCCGCCGTCCTTCAGCACCCGGGTGACCGTGCACTCCTGGAAGACCTTCAGCCGGGACTCGTAGTCGCCGGTCTCCTTGTGGTCCTCCTGCTGGAGCGCGACGATCTTCTGCTGGAGCGTGCGGATCAGCTCCAGGCCCGTACGGTCGCCGACGTGTGCCAGGCGCGGGTACTCGTGGCCGCCGAAGTTGCGCTGCGAGATCCGGCCGTCCTTCGTACGGTCGAAGAGGGCGCCCCAGGTCTCCAGCTCCCACACCCGGTCGGGGGCCTCGCGCGCGTGCAGCTCGGCCATCCGCCACTGGTTGAGGAACTTGCCGCCGCGCATGGTGTCGCGGAAGTGGACCTGCCAGTTGTCGCCGGAGTTGACGTTGCCCATGGCGGCCGCGATGCCGCCCTCCGCCATCACCGTGTGCGCCTTGCCGAACAGGGACTTGCAGATCACGGCCGTACGGGCGCCCCGCTCACGGGCCTCGATCGCGGCGCGGAGCCCGGCGCCGCCGGCGCCGATCACGACGACGTCCCACTCCTGTCGTTCGACCACGGACATCAGAAGCACCTTTTGTCTGTTAGAAGAGGGCCGGATCGTCGAAGACGCCGGACGCGACCAGGTACACGTAGAAGTCGGCGAGCGCCACGCTCACCAACGACGCCCAGGCCAGCTGCATGTGGCGGGCGTTGAGCTTCCCGACCCAACTCCACATCCGGTAGCGCACGGGATGCTTGGAGAAGTGCTTGAGTTTGCCGCCCACGATGTGCCGGCACGAGTGGCAGGAGAGGGTGTACGCCCAGATCAGCACGATGTTCACGAGGAACACGAGGGTGCCGAGGCCCATGTGGCCCCATGCGTAGTTCTCGTCGCGGAAGGCCAGGACCGTGTCGTAGGTGAGGATGCAGGCGACGAGCAGGGCCGCGTAGAAGAAGTACCGGTGCAGGTTCTGCAGGATCAGCGGGAACCGGGTCTCGCCGGAGTACTTCTGGTGCGGCTCGGCGACCGCGCAGGCGGGCGGGGAGGCCCAGAAGCCGCGGTAGTAGGCCTTGCGGTAGTAGTAGCAGGTCAGGCGGAAGCCGAGTGGGAAGATCAGGATGATGATCGCCGGTGAGATGCCCCACCAGCCGCCGAAGATCTCCCAGTTGGGGCCCCCGCGCATGGGCTCGCAGCGTTCCGCCAGACAGGGCGAGTAGAACGGCGAGACGTACGGGGCCGCGTAGTAGTGCGCGTCGGCGAAGGCCCGCCACGTCGAGTACACGATGAAGGCCAGCAGGCCGGCGGCTGTCGCGGCGGGGGCCAGCCACCAGCGGTCGGTGCGCAGGTGCGGGGCGGAGATCGCGGCGCGCGTACGGGTCCGTACGCCGCCGCGCCGGGGATGGGGTTCTGTTGCCGGTGGTTCCGTACCAGTGGCCAACGGGGGACTCCCGGTCGGGTTCTTGGCGTGTCGGGGACGAGGGCTGGGGCTGGGCTTTCGGGGTCGCGGGGGTGGTCGGTTACGGCGGTCAGGGGGCGCGGCGGTCGCGGGCGCCGAGGCCCTCGTCGTCCGAGTCCGTCCACAGTGAGCTGTCGTACGGGGTGTCGGGGATCGGGACCAGGTCCGGGCGGCGTGGCTTCGCCAGGGCGGGCGCGGCCTCGCCGAGCAGGGCGACGCTTTCGCGCAGGTGGTCGGCGTCGGTTCGGACGCGGCGTATCTCCAGGCCGCTGCCGCCGAGTTGTTGCTCCAGGCGGCGTACGGAACGGGTCAGTTCGTCCAGGCAGCGCCGGACTGCCGTCAAGTCGTCGTGCACGGACATGACTTGCCCTCGCTTTCAGGGGGTTGGTGACCCCAAGGCGGCAATGTTCATGCGCCTGCGAGTGTCGCGCGTCACACGTGTCGGTGGGAAGTCGTGTGCGGTGTTCTTTTGCGCCGGGGGAGGGGTGGGGGGTGCGGGTGCGTTGCCGGGTGCGGTCCGCTGGGGCCTCTCGCGCAGTTCCCCGCGCGAGACGTCCCACCGGACGGGGCACCCGCCGAACAACAGAACCCACCGGGTCCCGAGGCGCCCCATCCGACTTCATGGCGCCCAAACGGGTGGGTTCCGCAGCCCCCTCGTCGTGTCGCCGTCCCCACGAGAACCCCGTCCTCTTCAGTGGGCCGCATCCGTCTGATCAGCTCCATATACCGCCGAACGTGATCAGAGCCACCCCCGTCCCCGTTCTCCCACCGCGGAGCGAGGAGGTCGCAGTGATGCCGATTCCCCACGACCGCGTTCGACCGCGCGCCCGGCGCCGCACCCTGGCGTTCCTGGCCGCAGGCGTGCTCACCGTGCCCGGCCTGAGCGGCTGCAGCGAGGAGGATCCGGCGGGCAGACCCCTGGCCGGACAGGACATCGCGCCCGCCGCACGCGACCGCGTCGCCGACGGCGGCACCCTGCGCTGGGCCGTGGACGCCGTACCGGAGACGCTGAACACCTTCCAGTCGGACGCCGACCCGACCACGGCACGCATCGCCGGTGCCGTCCTGCCGTCGATGTACCGCCTCGACGCCGGCGGACGCCCCCAGCTCAACGCCGACTTCCTGGAGTCCGCGAAGGTCGTCGAACGCGAGCCCCGGCAGGTCGTCCTCTACAAGCTCAACCAGCAGGCGGTGTGGAGCGACGGCCGCGAGATCGGCGCCGCCGACTTCGCCGCGCAGTGGCGGGCCCTGTCCGGCAAGGACGCCGCGTACTGGACCGCCAGGAACTCCGGCTACGAACGCATCGAGAAGATCGAACGCGGTGACAACGACCTGGAGGTCCGGGTCACCTTCGCCCGCCCGTACGCCGACTGGAAGTCACTGTTCTCGCCGCTGTACCCGAAGCAGGTGATGGGCACCCCCGACTCCTTCAACGACGGCGCCCGCAAGAAGCTCAAGATCACCGCCGGGCCGTTCGCGCTGAAGGAGGTCGACCGCAAGGCCGGCGAGGTCACGCTGGCCCGCAACCCCCGCTGGTGGGGACGGACCGCCAAGCTCTCCGAGCTGGTCCTGCGCGCCGTACCGCGCGCCGAGCGGGCCGAGGCGCTGGCCGAGGACAAGATCGACATCGCCGAGATCGACTCCGTGCAGGCCGAGCGGATCATGCTCGCCTCCCGTGACAAGAAGGCGCAGGGCGCCGGCCCGCCGCTCTCGCAGAGCGGCCCGCCCGGCCGGGAGGGCGGCGCGCACGGCCCCGAGTCCGCCTTGACCCCCGCGAAGTCGCTGCGGTCCTGGGCCCTCGCGCACGGCTCGGACGAGAAGGCCGCCGACGGCGAGGCCCGCGCCCGTGAGAGGCGGCGCGCGGCGCTCGCCGAGTACCTCTCGCAGCAGTCCGCCCTGCGCGGCTTCGCCGTCCGCCGGTCCCTGGAACCCGCCTTCACCCAGCTCGCGCTGAACGGCTCCGACGGTCCCCTCGCCGACGAGCGCGTCCGCCGCGCCGTGGCCCGCGCGATCGACCGCGAGAAGCTCGCCGCCCTCGTCCTCGAACCCCTCGGACTGCCCGCCGAGCCCGTCGGCAGCCACCTCGCCCTCGCCGGTCAGGCCGCCTACGCGGACAACAGCGGCGCCCTCGGCGGCCAGGACGCCGACGAGGCGCGGGCCCTCCTGGCCGATGCCGGCTGGGAACAGGGCGGCCCCCTCGAACCCCGCGAGCCCGCGGCGGAGAGCAAGAAGGCGGCCGGCGCGGAGGGGGAGAAGCACGGCACGAAGAACGGCTCCGGTTCCGACATGCCCGGTTCCGAGAAGTCCGGTTCCGAGAAGCCCGGTTCCGACGAGCCCCGCTCCGAGAAGTCCGGTTCCGAGAAGCCCGGTTCCGACGAGCCCCGCTCCGAGAAGTCCGGCTCCTCCGCGGACGACAGCACGTACGTCGTCGGCGGGGACGACAAGCCCTACGACGCCGACGAGAACCTCGCCCAGGACGGCAAGCAGTTCAAGCCGGGCGGCGCGCCCGGCGCGTACGCCCCGCAGGGGACACGGGCGCCCGCCGAGGCCGCGCGGGGGCCGCTCGCCAAGAACGGCAAGCTGCTGACGCTGCGGTTCGTGCTGCCGTCGGGACCGGGGACGGAGTCGCTGCGGGCCGTCGGCGAGCGGATCGCGGTGATGCTGGAGCGCGTCGGGATCCGCACGGAGATCACCAAGGTCCCGGACGAGAGCTACTTCAAGGACCACATCGCGAACGGACAGTACGACCTCGCGCTGTACTCCTGGCCGACCTCCGCGTACCCCGCCACCGACGCCCGGCCGATCTATGCCAAGCCGGTCCCGGCGGCCGACGGCTCGCTGAACGTCGAGCAGAACTACACGCGTGTCGGCACGGACCGCGTCGACCAGCTGTTCGACCAGGCCGTCTCCACCCTCGACGAGTCGAAGACCCGCTCGCTGATCCGCAAGGCGGACGCCCGCATCTGGGCCGCCGCCGGGTCCATCCCCCTGTACCAGCGGCCCCAGCTCGTCGCCGCCCGCACCACCCTCGCGAACGCGGGCGCCTTCGGCTTCCAGACCCCGGTCTACGAGGACATGGGCTTCCTGAAGAAGGGCGCGAAGGGACCGGCGCGGCCCTCGCACACGTAGGCGATCACGCTCCCTCGAACCCCGCCGCCGCCCCCGTGACGAAACGGGGGCGGCGGCCGGGGTTCGAGGGCGGCCGAGGCGGCCCGAGTCGCCGAGAAACGGTCCTGAGCTGGGGCTGAGCCGGGCTGAGCTGGGCCGGAACGGCCCGGGGAGCCTCGGTGCCCGCGGCCCCGTACCATGGGGTGAGGCCGTGGCATGTCCAGCCCGGCAGGGTCCGCGCGACACAGATGTCAGCGCAGGCCGTCCTCACACTCCGGGAGAAGCGCCTCAATATGGCCACGCGCCACGACATCCGCAACGTCGCCATCGTCGCCCACGTCGACCACGGCAAGACCACTCTGGTCGACGCCATGCTCAAGCAGGCCGGTGCCTTCGCCGCGCACGCCGCCGAGTCGCTCGACGACCGCATGATGGACTCGAACGACCTGGAGCGTGAGAAGGGCATCACGATCCTCGCCAAGAACACGGCGGTGAAGTACCACCCGAAGGATGGCGGCGACGTCATCACCATCAACATCATCGACACCCCCGGTCACGCCGACTTCGGTGGCGAGGTCGAGCGCGGCCTGTCGATGGTCGACGCGGTGGTCCTGCTCGTCGACGCCTCCGAGGGCCCGCTGCCGCAGACCCGCTTCGTGCTCCGCAAGGCGCTTCAGCAGCGCCTGCCGGTCATCCTGTGCATCAACAAGACGGACCGCGCGGATTCGCGCATCGACGAGGTCGTCAACGAGACCTACGACCTCTTCCTCGACCTCGACGCCGACGAGGACCAGATCGAGTTCCCCATCGTCTACGCGTGTGCGCGTGACGGTGTCGCCTCGCTGACCAAGCCGGAGGACGGCACCGTCCCGGCCGACAGCAACAGCCTGGAGCCGTTCTTCTCCACGATCCTGTCGCACGTCCCGGCCCCGTCGTACGACGAGGAGGCCCCGCTCCAGGCGCACGTCACCAACCTGGACGCCGACAACTTCCTCGGCCGTATCGCGCTGCTCCGCGTCGAGCAGGGCGAGCTGCGCAAGGGGCAGACGGTCACGTGGATCAAGCGTGACGGCACGATGGCCAACGTCCGCATCACCGAGCTGATGATGACCGAGGCGCTCACCCGCAAGCCCGCCGAGGTGGCCGGCCCCGGTGACATCTGTGCCGTCGCCGGTATCCCGGACATCATGATCGGCGAGACCCTCGCCGACACCGAGAACCCGATCGCGCTGCCGCTGATCACGGTCGACGAGCCGGCGATCTCGATGACCATCGGCACGAACACCTCGCCGCTGGTCGGCCGCGGTGGCACCGGTAAGGGCGCGGAGAACAAGGCCGCGGTCAAGGACCGCAAGGTCACCGCCCGCCAGGTCAAGGACCGCCTCGACCGCGAGCTGGTCGGTAACGTCAGCCTCCGTGTCCTCGACACCGAGCGTCCCGACGCCTGGGAGGTCCAGGGGCGTGGTGAGCTGGCGCTGGCCATCCTGGTCGAGCAGATGCGCCGTGAGGGCTTCGAGCTGACCATCGGCAAGCCGCAGGTCGTCACCAAGGAGGTCGACGGCAAGACCTACGAGCCGGTCGAGCGCATGACGATCGACGTCCCCGAGGAGCACATGGGCGCGGTCACGCAGCTCATGGGCGTCCGCAAGGGCCGGATGGACAACATGTCGAACCACGGCTCCGGCTGGGTCCGCATGGAGTTCGTCGTCCCCTCCCGCGGCCTGATCGGCTTCCGTACGGAGTTCCTGACCGGCACGCGCGGCACGGGCATCGCCCACTCCATCCACGAGGGCCACGAGCCGTGGTTCGGCACGCTGACGACCCGTAACAACGGTTCGCTCGTCGCCGACCGCTCCGGCGCCGTCACCGCGTTCGCGATGACGAACCTCCAGGAGCGCGGTGTGCTGTTCACCGACCCCGGCACCGAGGTCTACGAGGGCATGATCGTCGGTGAGAACTCGCGCTCCGACGACATGGACGTGAACATCACCAAGGAGAAGAAGCTCACGAACATGCGGTCCTCCTCGGCCGACTCGTTCGAGGCGATCGTCCCGCCGCGCAAGCTCTCCCTGGAGCAGTCCCTGGAGTTCTGCCGCGACGACGAGTGCGTCGAGGTGACCCCGGAGGCCGTGCGCATCCGCAAGGTCAACCTGGACGCCCGCGAGCGCGCCCGCGCCGCGAGCCGCGCCAAGCACGGCTGACGTTCCGTCAATTGCCTTCTGCGAAACCCCGGTTCTCCGCGCTCGGAGGACCGGGCTTCCGGCCTGCTCGCCCGACGGGGAGGTCTCGTGGGGATACTGGGGCTTCCGGGTGATGTGTGAAGGGCCTGCGGGGGAGGCCGGCCTTCCGTCGCCGACTGTCCGATTGGCTGTCTCCGGGCTGTGAACCGCTGTTCGGATATCGGTGTTGCAGCGATCAAGTTTCGGACATGTAAACAAAAATCGTAGCGGGAATGTCCGATTCGCCGGTTCCTGTTGTGGCTTGTCAAGCGCGACCAGGTGTCAATCTTTGCAATTTTTGCTCAAAATATGGACGGTAGGGAGATCCCTATGCCTTCCGCCCTTGACGCGCGTTGACCCGTTTGGCGAAAGTTCCCCCAAACCACAGAACCTGCCGGTATCTGTGCTGCGCTCAACTCTCCAACCCCCCGGGGGAAGAACAGACATGACCAGTCCAACCAAGGCCGAGGGCTCCGGGTCCGCGGTCGCCTTGGACCCCGAGCTCGAGACGGCCGCCGAGGCCGCCAAGGGTGAGCAGAAGCTTGAGGGTCGTTCCCCCGGCCAGTTGATGTGGCAACGGTTCAAGCGGGACCGTACGGGAGTCATCTCCGCGTGCGTAGTGATTTTCTTCTTCGTGATCTCCGCCCTCGCGCCGGTCATCGCGAGCCTGTACGGCAAGAACCCCTACACGCTGTACGCGCAGGAGCCGGACTACCCCTTCCTGCTCGACGACTTCGCGATGCCCACCGGTTCCTTCGGTGGCATGTCGGGTGACTTCTGGTTCGGCGTCGAGCCGAAGCTCGGCCGTGACGTCTTCACGATGCTGCTGTACGGCATGCGGACCTCGCTGTACATGGCGGTGCTCATCACTGTGGTCAGCGTGGTCACCGGCGTGCTCATCGGCATGGTCGGGGGCTACTTCGGCGGTCGCGTGGACTACTGGGTGGGTCGGATCACCGACTTCTTCCTGGGCTTCCCGCAGCAGCTCTTCTTCATCGCCTTCATGCCCGTGGTCACCGCGCTGTTCGTCGACCCGAAGGACGAGACGCCGACGTATCTGCGCGCCCTGGCCATCATCCTGGTGATGTGGTTCCTCGGCTGGATGGGCCTGGCCCGCCTGGTCCGCAGCTCCGTGCTCTCGCTCCGTGAGCGTGAGTTCGTGGAGGCGGCGAAGGTCTCCGGGGCCTCGCCCTGGCGCATCGTGCGCAAGGAGATCCTGCCGAACATCGTCACCCCGATCCTCGTGCAGGGCACGTACATCCTCCCCAGCACGATCCTCTCCATCGCCTTCCTCTCCTTCGTCGGTGTCGGCTTCGTCGAGCCCACCCCCGACTGGGGCCGCATGTTCGCCATCGGCTCCGACATCTATGAGCAGGACCCGATGTTCATGATCTTCCCGGGCGTGGCGATGGTGGTCTTCGTTCTCTGCTTCAACCTTCTCGGCGACTCCGTCCGGGACGCATTCGACCCCAAGACCGGACGCTAATCGTCCATTGGTGGGTGGGGGGACTGCCACCCCCGATCCGGGTTCGGCCCGGGCCGTCAGGCAGTACTAGTGGACAACAATCGACAGGTAGGTGCATAGGCATCATGAAGCCCATCAGAACCCGCACCACGCGCGCCGTGGCCGTCGCCATCGTGGCCGGCTCACTGGCGCTCACCGGGTGCTCGGACAACGGCAAGACGGACGCGAAGGACACTTCCAAGTCCCAGGACGACGCCGCCGAGCAGTCGAAGCCTGTCACCTACGGTGACGCCGCCGCCTCCACCGGCCCCGCCGAAGAGGTCAAGGGCGCCAAGCCCGGCGGTGTCATCAACGTGTACGCGCAGTCGGACATGACCCACATGGACCCGGGTCAGATCTACGTCTCCGACGCCGGTCAGCTCGCCAACCTGCTCCACCGGGGTCTGACGAACTACCAGGAGGACGACAAGGGCAACCTGACGGTCGTCGGTGACATCGCCACCGACTCCGGCACGTCCTCCGACGGCGGCAAGACCTGGACGTACAAGCTCAAGGACGACATCAAGGACGAGGACGGCAACGCCATCACCTCGGCCGACGTCCGCCACACCATCGAGCGCCAGTACTCCAAGGTCATCTTCGACGGCCCGACGTACATCCAGAGCTGGCTGTCGGGCTCCGACTACCGCAAGGCGCTGCCGGACGGCCCCTACAAGGGCAAGCACCTGCCGGACTCCGTCCTGGAGACCCCGGACGCCAAGACGGTCGTCTTCCACTTCGACCAGCCGCGCCCGGACCTCCCGCAGGCCCTCGCCATGGCCGGTTACGCCATCGTGCCCGAGAAGCAGGACACGAAGGAGAAGTACGACAAGGCCCCCGCGGCCCTCGGCCCGTACAAGGTCTCCGAGTACAAGGCCGGCAAGTCGCTGACCCTGGTCAAGAACGACCAGTGGGACCCGAAGACGGACTCGGTGCGCCACCAGTACGTCGACGGCTACAACTTCACCACCACCATCGACCAGGCCAGCCAGACCAAGCGTCTGATCGCCGACCAGGGCGAGGCCAAGAACGCCATCCAGTTCACGGACTCGGTGGACCCGGCCCAGCTGTCGACGGTCATCGGCAACGCCGGTGCCAAGAAGCGCACCATCCAGGGCTACCAGCCCTACGTGTGGCAGATGACCTTCAACCTCGACAGCGCCAACATGAAGGACAAGAAGGTCCGCGACGCGATCACCTACGCGCTCCCGTCGCAGGCCATGGTCCAGGCCGACGGTGGCCGCTACGGCGGTGAGATCGCCGGTGGTCTGATGGCCCCGACCCTGCCGGGCTACGACAAGTCGTACGACCCGTTCGGCAAGCTGAAGAAGCCCAACGGTGACCTGGAGAAGGCCAAGGAGCTGCTGAAGGAGGCGGGTGTCAAGGACGGCACCAAGCTGACCTACGCCTACTCCAACACCCCGCGTGGCCAGGCCCAGATGGTCATCATCAAGGACACGCTGAAGAAGATCGGCTTCGACGTCCAGGCCAAGGAGATCGACCGGGCCAGCTTCTACGAGCAGATCGGCAAGCTGGACAACCCGTTCGACCTCTACATGACCGGCTGGGGCCAGGACTGGTCCTCCCCGTCCACGGTCATCACCCCGGTCTACGACGGCACCCTGGTCGCCGACGGTGCGTCGAACTACTCGCACATCAAGGACGCCAAGGTCGACGCGCTGATCAAGAAGGCGCTGACCGAGGAGCCCGAGGCCGCGGCCAAGACGTGGGAAGAGGCTCACCACCGCATCGTGGAGGAGATCAACCCGGCCGCCCCGGTCTACTACTCGAAGCAGATCCAGCTCTTCGGATCGAACATCGGTGGTGCCCGGTACAGCACGGAGTCGAGCTACATCGACATCAACGACCTGTTCGTGAAGCAGCCGTAATCCGTCAGTCCGGCCAGTCCGGTCAAACCGGCTGATCCGCGGGGGTGTGCGCCAGGCGGAGCGCACCCCCGCGGTCGGTTCCACCCCCTCCGACCGCCGCGTTTTCGAAGAGAGCATCCACCCGCCATGCTTCAGTTCCTCATCCGCAGGCTGATCGGCGCTGTCGTCATCATGTTCCTGATCGGCGCCTTCACGTTCTTCCTGTTCTATACGATCCCCCAAGACTTCGCGCAGCTGTCCTGCGGCAAGAACTGCTCCCCCGAGAACATCGCGGTCATCAGAGAGAACCTCGGCCTCGACAAGCCCATCACCACGCAGTTCTGGGACTTCATGTCCGGCATCGTCGTCGGCCGGGACTTCGCGGTGGGTCACTGCCCCGCGCCGTGCCTGGGCATGTCCTTCCAGAGCGGTGAGTTCGTCTGGGACTCCATCATCGACCGCTTCCCGCTCACGCTGTCGCTGACCATCGGCGGCCTGGTGATCTTCCTGGTGCTGGGCCTCGGCTCCGGCCTGCTCGCCGCCTGGAAGCGCGGCACCATCGTCGACAAGATCGTCAGTGGCGCCTCGATGGTGCTCAGCTCGTTCCAGATCTACTTCCTGGGTCCGATCGTCCTCGGCATCCTCGTCTTCAGCACCGGCTGGATGGAGAGCCCGAAGTACGTCCCGTTCACCGAGGACCCGGTCGGCTGGGCCCTGGGCATGCTGATCCCCTGGGCCGTCATGGCCACGATCTTCACCGCCCAGTACACCCGTATGGCCCGCTCGACCATGATCGAGCAGCTGTCGGAGGAGCACGTCCGCACGGCCCGGGCGAAGGGCATGAAGCAGCGGTACGTATTCTTCCGTTATGCCTGGCGTGGTTCACTCATTCCGATCGTCACCATCATCGGCATGGACCTGAGCGCACTGCTGTCGGGCGCGGTGGTCACTGAGTTCACGTTCGACCTGGCCGGCATCGGGCGTCTGGCGGTCGAGTCCTCGACCGACAAGGACATCCCGCTGACCATGGGCGTGATGCTGTTCGGGGCCTTCTTCATCCTGCTTCTGAACATCGTCGTGGACATCGCCTACGCCTACATCGACCCGCGCGTGCGCCTCAGCTAGGAGAAATACCGTGACCACTCTGACCAAGACCGAAGGTGAGAAGGCCCCGACCGGGCCGGAGGCCTTCCTCTCGGTCCGCGACCTGCGGGTGCGGTTCTCCACCGAGGACGGCATAGTCAAGGCCGTCGACGGGCTCTCCTTCGACGTCGAGCGCGGCAAGACGCTGGGCATCGTGGGTGAGTCGGGCTCCGGCAAGTCCGTGACCAACCTGACCGTCCTCGGTCTGCACAACCCCAAGACCACCACCGTCGAGGGCGAGATCATCCTCGACGGCAAGGAACTCGTCACCGCCAAGGAGAGGGAGCTGGAGCAGCTCCGCGGCAACAAGGTGGCGATGATCTTCCAGGACCCGCTGACGGCGCTCTCGCCGTACTACACGGTGGGCCGGCAGATCGCCGAGCCGTTCATGAAGCACACCGGCGCCTCCAAGAAGGAGGCCCGGCGCCGCGCGATCGAGATGCTGGCCAAGGTCGGCATCCCGCACCCGCAGACGCGCGTGGACGACTACCCGCACCAGTTCTCCGGCGGTATGCGCCAGCGCGCCATGATCGCCATGGCGCTGGTCTGCGACCCGGACCTGCTGATCGCGGACGAGCCGACCACCGCCCTGGACGTGACCGTCCAGGCGCAGATCCTCGACCTGCTCAAGGATCTCCAGCAGGAGTTCGGCTCCGCGATCATCTTCATCACGCACGACCTCGGCGTCATCTCCGACATGGCCGACGACCTGCTGGTGATGTACTCCGGCCGGGCCGTGGAGCGCGGCAGCGTCCGCGAGGTGCTGCGCAACCCCACGCACCCCTACACCTGGGGTCTGCTCAGCTCGATGCCCCGTCTCGGCGGTGACACCAGCCAGGCACTCACGCCGATCCCCGGCTCCCCGCCCAGCCTGCTCAACCCGCCCACCGGCTGCCCGTTCCACCCGCGTTGCTCGTTCACCGGCGAGGTCGGCGGCAACCGCTGCAGCACCGAGCGGCCGCCGCTCGGCCAGGGGCGCGACTCCGCCTGCCATCTGACGGCGGAGCAGAAGCAGACCATCTTCATCGACAAGATCCAGCCTCGGCTGCGCTAGGGAGAACCGAGACATGAGCGACAACCTCACCCTCCCCGCGCAGCAGGGCTCCAAGGACACCCCGGCCGAGACCCTCCTCAAGGTCGAGGGCCTGGCGAAACACTTCCCCATCTACGGCGGCTTCCCGATCAAGCGCAAGGTCGGGGCCGTCCAGGCGGTGGACGGCATCGACCTGTCCGTCGGCGTCGGCGAGAGCGTCGGCCTCGTCGGCGAGTCGGGCTGCGGCAAGTCGACCACGGGCCGGCTGATCACCAAGCTGATGGAGCCCACCGGCGGGAAGATCACCTACAAGGACCAGGACATCACCCACGCCTCGCGCAAGCAGCTGGCGCCGGTGCGGTCCGAGATCCAGATGATCTTCCAGGACCCCTACTCCTCGCTGAACCCGCGGCAGACGGTCGGCACGATCATCAAGTCGCCGATGGAGGTCAACGGGATCAACCCCGAGGGCGGCCGGGAGCACAAGGTCCGCGAGCTGTTGGAGCTGGTCGGTCTCAACCCCGAGCACTACAACCGCTTCCCGCACGAGTTCTCCGGCGGTCAGCGCCAGCGCATCGGGGTCGCCCGCGCGCTCGCCCTGAACCCGAAGCTGATCGTCGCGGACGAGCCGGTCTCGGCGCTGGACGTGTCGATCCAGGCGCAGGTCGTCAACCTGCTCCAGAAGGTCCAGGACGAGCTGGGCATCGCGTTCCTGTTCATCGCCCACGACCTCGCGATCGTCCGGCACTTCTCGAAGCGTGTCGCGGTGATGTACCTCGGCAAGATCGTCGAGGTCGCCGACCGTGACTCGCTGTACAACCGGCCCCGCCACCCGTACACCCACGCCCTCCTCTCGGCGGTGCCCGAGGTCGCGATCGACGACGAGACCGAGACGAAGGAGCGGATCCGGCTCGCCGGCGACGTGCCCTCGCCGATCTCGCCGCCGTCCGGCTGCCGCTTCCGTACCCGCTGCTGGAAGGCGCAGGACAAGTGCGCCTCGGAGGAGCCGCCGCTCATCCAGCTCTCCGGCAACCTGGCCGGCCACCTGACGGCCTGCCACTTCCCGGAGGACCCGACGACCGAGGCCCGCGCCGAGGACGTCGTGCTGGACCCGGCGCTCAAGGCGCTGGAGGACAGCGCGCCGGAGGCATCCGGGGCGAAGATCGCCAAGGGCTGACCTGACCGAGTCGTCATGGGCCCGTCGTACGACGGTGACGTTCCCGCTCGCCGGGGCCGTCACCGCCGTACGACGGGCCTTGTCGTGTGCGGTGGGCCGCCGGTGACGGTGGGAGCCGGGCGGCCGTGCGGGCGGCCCGCGTGGGTCGTGGGGGGCGTCCGGTGGGTGGCGTGGCGTCGAGGCGTGTCTCCTGCGTCGTCGTCGCCTTCACCGCCCCAGAACCCTCCGACCGCCGCCCAGGGGAGGCCGTACGGGGCTGGGGGGGGGCGCCGGTGGGGCCGCGTCTGCGCCGAGGGCGTGCGTGAGGGCGAGGTGTCGCCCGACGGCCGCCCGACGGTCGCCTGGCGTGGTGACCCGGCGGCTGACGGGACCGTGGGGCGAGAGCGGGGCCCGCAGCGAAATCGGTGGCGGCCCGTGACCGCGGGCGGCAACCTGGGCTGTTGATCTCGGCCCCTGCCGAGCGCCTCACCCACCGACTCACGACGGAGCCCCTGTTGAGCCCCACGCACCCCGCCATCCACAGCGTCACCTTCGACTGCACCGGCGACCCCTACGACGTCGCCCTCTTCTGGAGCGAGTTGCTCGGCCGTCCGCTGGCCGACGACGACAAGCCCGGCGACCCGGAGGCGCTGATCGCGGACCCGGCGGGTGGGCCGCGGCTGCTGTTCGTGCGGGTGCCCGAGGGCAAGTCGGCGAAGAACCGGGTCCACTTCGACCTCAAGCCGCACGGCCGCACCCGCGCCGAGGAGGTCGAGCGGGCGGTCGCGCTCGGCGCCCGGGTGATCGCCGACCACACCCGTCCCGACGGCGGCGGCTGGGTGCTCATGGCCGACCCCGAGGGCAACGAGTTCTGTGTGGAGCGGGGCGAGCTGGGCTGACGACGGGCGTGCCGGGCCGGGCCGGGCTGCCGCAGGTCGCCCAGCGGCAGCCGGCCCGCCCGCCGAGTACACCTAGGCCAACCGCACCCGCGGATCGATCAGCGCGTACACCGCGTCCACCACGATGTTCGCGACCACGATCGCGGCGGCGGCGACCAGGACCACTCCGAGGAGCAGGGGGAGGTCGTTGTCGCGGACGGCCTTGATGGACAGGGCGCCGATGCCGTGGAGCCCGAAGGTCTCCTCGGTGATGATGGCGCCGCCGAGGAGGTAGCCGATGTCGAGGCCGAGGATGGTGACGATGGGGCCCATCGCGCCGCGCCAGGCGTAGCGGAAGAAGACCGTGGACCGGGACATGCCCTTGGCGCGGGCCGTGCGGACGTAGTCCTCGGCGAGGGTCTCCACCAGCTGGGAGCGGGTCATCCGGGTGTAGTTGGCGGTGAAGATGATCGCGAGGACCAGCCAGGGGAGGAGGAGCCCCTTGAACCAGGCCGGCGGGTCCTGGGTGAAGCCGACGGCGTCCGAGGGGCGGGGCAGCAGGCCCCACTGGTCGGAGAGGTAGTACATCGCCACGACCCCGACGATGTAGATCTGGAGCGAGGAGCCCACCAGGGACGCCGAGGACGCGATCTTGTCCAGGGCGCGGCCCTGTGCCACCGCCGCGACCATGCCGGTGCCCACGCCGAAGACGACGAAGACGACCGTGCTGCCGAGCGCGAGCGACAGCGTGGTGGGGAAGCGGTCGGTGATCAGTCCGAGTACCGGCTCGTGGTTGGTGAAGGAGTAGCCGAGACAGGGGGCCGGGCAGTGGCCGAGGCCGGCGTAGTCCCGGCCGGTGAACACTCCTGCCAGCCAGTGCCCGTACTGGACGGGCAGCGGGTCGGCGATGCCGAGGTTGTGCCGGACCAGCGCGAGCGTCTGCGGGGTGCACAGCTTGCCGCAGGCGGAGCGGGCGGGGTCGCGTGGGGCGACGTAGAAGAGGAGGAAGGTGATGGCGCTGATGATCAGCAGGATCAGCAGCGCGCTCAGCGTCCTGCGGGCGACGAAGCGGAGCATGGCGGTTCGGGGCCCGGTCCGGTTCAGGCCTTGGCGTACAGCTTGTGGACGAGGAACGCCGAGAACAGGGGGTCGAACTGGGCGCCGCCCACCTTGGACCCGTACAGGTAGTACCGCCGCTGGTAGGTCTCCGGGATGATCGGAGCCTCCTTCGCCATGATCGACTTGTCCAGCGCGGCCCAGGCCGCGTTCTCCTTCGCGGTGTCGGTGATGGCCGCGTCCTTCTTGATCGCCGCGTTGACCCAGCCCACGTTCAGCTGGGAGACGTTGGGGGCGTTGTCCGCGATCGTGGTGCCGTCGAAGAGCGGCTGGAGGAGGGTGTAGGCGGCGGGCCAGTCCGGTGACCAGCCGTACCACATCACGTCGAACTGGTTGTCGATCTGGCCGACCTGGTCGTAGTAGCTCGTCGACTCCACGGGCTTGATCACCGGATCGAAGCCCGCCTCCTTCAGGGCGTTGGCGATGACGACCTTGGTCTTCTCGTAGGCGTCGTTGCCGCCCTGCGGATAGGTGTAGACGATCTTCTGGCCGAGCTTGCCGGCCTCCTTCAGCAGGGACTTCGCCTTCGCCGTGTCGCCGCGCGGGTTCTTCAGCTTGCCGTAGGCGTCGAACTTCACCCGGCCCGCGATGTCCGGGCTGAGGATGGTGGTCGCGTAGTCGCCGGCCGACGGGCCGCCGTAGATGGAACGGATCTGCTCCAGCGGCCAGGCGTAGTTGAGGGCCTGGCGGACCCGGACGTCCTTGATGCGGCGGCAGTTGACGGCGTAGTAGTACAGGCCGGTCAGCAGGCCGTCGATGGTGCGGGACTCCAGGGCGGAGTCGCCGATCACCTTCTGGATACGCTCGGCCGGCACCCCGCTGTACGCCATGACCGCGTACCGGTCCGTCCCCGAGTCGGCGATCAGCCGGTCGGTGGCCGGCAGGGCCTCGGGGCCGAACTCGAAGACGACGGAGTCCGGGTAGGCGTTGCGGATCGGGTCGGTCGCCGGGTCCCAGTGGGTGTTGCGCACCAGCGTCAGGGACTTGTCGACGGAGTGCTGCCTGATCCGGTACGGGCCGCAGGAGACGGGGTCCTTGTCGTACTTCTCCTTGCTGTCGTGCGCGACCGGCACGGCACCGTAGGAGTGCATCGCCAGTGCCCAGTTGAGGTCGGGGCGGGCCGTCCTCAGGTGGAAGGTGACGGTCTTCTTCGCGGTGTCCGTGACGACGGAGGAGAGGTGCTTGCCGCCGTACGGGCCCTTGTAGACCGACCGGAAGTCGTTCGAGCCGGTGAGCCAGGTCTGGACGTAGGTGGCGCCCTCGGTGGTGAAGCTCGCGAAGCCGCGCTCGATGCCGTGGCGTACGTCGTCGACGGTCAGCTCGCTGCCGTCCTCCCACTTCAGGCCGTCCTTGAGGGTGAACGTCCAGGTCCTGCCGCCGTCCGTCATGGTGCCGGTGTCGGTGGCGAGGTCACCGACGAGCCTCATCGAGCCGTCGGCGGCGATCTTGTAGCCGGTGAGGCAGCGGACGTAGAGGTTCGCGACCGTGGAGTTCCAGGCGAAGTAGATGCGCTGCGGGTCCAGGTGCGAGAAGTCGTCCGGGCCGATCGGGCGGATCGTGCCGCCCCTGCGCGCACCCGGGACCTTCGGCGCGGGGCCGGTGGAGTCCGCCGCGGTGCCCACGGTGACCTTGGCGTACGTGGCGCCGGAGGCCGCGCCGCCGCCCGCCGTACCGCCCCCGCCGCCGCTGCTGCACGCGCTGAGGACGAGCGCGCCGCCGGCCGTCGCGACCGAGCTTGCGATGACGAAGTTCCTGCGGGAGATCGACATGGGTGTCCTGCCTGAATCAGGGAGAGGGGGTTTCTTGAGAAGGGGGAGGGGGGTGGGGCGGGCCTCCGAGGAGGGGGTCAACGTCTGCTCTTCGGGTCGAGCGCGTCGCGGACCGAGTCGCCGAGGAGGTTGAAGGCGATCACGAAGATGACCATCGAGAGGCCGGGGAAGAGCATGTACGTGATGTCGTTCTGGTAGACCTGCGCGCCGCGCTGGATCATCACGCCCCAGTCGGGGGTGGGGTCGCTGAGGCCGACGCCGAGGAAGGCGAGGGCCGCCTCCGTGGTGACGTACATGGGCAGCGCGAGGGTCGCCTGGATGAGGACCGGGGTCCACAGGTTGGGGAGCAGTTCCCGGAAGACGATCCGGGCGGCGGAGGCGCCGGTGACCTTGGCTGCCTCCACGAACTCCCGCTCGCGCAGGGCCAGTACCTCGCCGCGCAGCAGCCGCGCGATGGGTGCCCAGCCGAACGCGGTCATCACCGAGATCAGGCTCACGACCGTCAGCCAGGTCGGGGTGTTCTCGTCGGGCGGCACCAGGATCGAGATCAGCACCGGCCACATGGCGATGAAGAAGAGGGTGGAGGGGAAGGCCAGCAGGATGTCGACGATCCGGCCCACGAGGCTGTCGACCCGGCCGCCGAGATAGCCGGCCGTCACGCCGACCACGATGCCGAGGCCGGTGACCAGCAGGGTCGTCACCGTGGCGATCAGCAGCGAGTTGCGGATGCCGTAGAGGAGGAGGGTGAAGACGTCCCGGCCGAGCTGAGGCTCGATGCCGAACCAGAAGTCGCCGCTGACCCCGCCGTTCGGTGCGACCGGGAAACCGAACTGGTTCAGCAGGCCGGGCTGGTTCTGGCCGTACGTCGTGTACGGGTTCCTGCCGTAGAGCTTCGCTGTCAGGGGGGCGGCGATCGCGGCGGTGAAGAACAGCAGCACGATGTACGCCGATACGGTGCCGGCGCGGTCCCTGCGGAAGCGGCGCCAGGCGATGCGGCCGGGTGAGCTGGTGCCGTGGCCTCCGGCGGGGCGGGGCGGGGTGGTGGGCGGCGCCTCGAAGGGCGTGGCCGTCGTGGATGCGGGCGAGGTCCCCATGACGTGACCCTTCAACTCGCCCGCGGCCGGGGTCAATGCGTTGCCGGTGCCCTTGACCAAGGGGAGGGTGATTGCCGAACCCGCTCTTACTGGGTGGAGGCTGCTCTTACCGGGTCCTCGGGGTTTCTTGGCTTTCGCGGTGG